>NZ_JBALNQ010000001.1:0-28773 GCF_036961885.1 Neobacillus niacini
ATCAACAGCCAAGTTTAAAAGCCAAACAAAAAGGCAGCAAATCGCTGCCTTTTCTACAAAACTATTAAATTAATAAGCGCTTTCTTTTACTATCTTATAATTTTTATGATTAACAACCGTACGCTGATCCAATTCTAAATCTCGATAATTATCCATTAATGTTAGGTCGACTATTACAGAGTTTTCATTTACCTTTTCAACAATCCCTTTTAATCCGCCACGGAATTCAATGATATTTCCTACTTCTGCTTTTTTCAACTAGTCTCTCTCCTTTGCTTGACAAACTATATATATTTATTTACATAACAGTTTGCACTACTTTTAATGATTCGTAAAGGTTTTTATTAGACAATTATGTTAATTCTATAAAAAATATGAGAAAAAATGTAATCGGTTGCAAAATTGAAAGATTTTCTCGAAAATAGTTAAATTTAGTTACGACTATTTTTTTCACTTATAATAAAATGTAAATAAAGGTGGTGCAGTGGTATGAATGAACAGAACATTAATGAAATTTTGGAAAATTTAAAAACAGGTAAGCTAACAGAATACTATGTAAAGAAGGAGGATTTTATGGAATTTCGCCAATTTCTTGTCAAAAGGGATGACTTTAAACATTTTCGTGGTATTGGGCAGCGGGGCGGCGATGTGTTATATCAATACTTAGATGAACCGAGAAGCTGAAAATTGATGGAAATTTTGACGGATTAGTAAATTTTCTCGAAAAAATGAAATGTTGATTTTATAATGCGCTTTCATTAAGAGTTATAGGTTGTCTGTATTTATTGAAAATGGTATCCTAGCAAAGTATGTAGTTCTAAATAAAATGAAGCTGGCAGTTTACATACTTCGTATCTAATTGGAGAAAATATAACAATTAGTTCAGTATAAAAGGTTAGTTATGTACTTGCCCGTTTCTTTTTACATTAATGAGAAGGAGTTTGATTTAACATGGCAGAAAAACAATTTAAAGTAACAGCTGATACAGGGATTCACGCTAGACCTGCAACACTACTAGTACAAACAGCAAGCAGATTTGATTCAGAAATCAATTTAGAATATAAAGGTAAAAAAGTTAATTTAAAATCAATTATGGGTGTTATGTCTTTAGGAATTGGACAAGGTGCTGATATTTCAATCAGTGCAGAAGGCAGTGACAGTGAAGAAGCTATAAGAAGTCTTGATGAACTATTGAAAAAAGAAGGCCTGGCTGAGTAATGACTTTTTTACAGGGAATTGCTGCATCTAATGGCATTGCCATTGCAAAAGCATATCGTTTAGTAGAACCGAATTTATCGTTTGAAAAACATACAGTAGAAGACATAACCTCTGAGGTAAATCGATTTAAGACAGCAATAGAGAAATCTAAAGTAGAATTGGAAGCAATTCGTGACAGTGCAAAAATCGAACTTGGTGCCGATAAAGCCGCTATCTTTGAAGCACACTTGCTTGTTTTGACTGATCCAGAGTTAAATGGACCGATTGTAGATAAAATTCAGTCAGAAAAAGTTAATGCAGAGGCTGCATTAAAAGAAACGGCTGATATGTTTGTTTCGATGTTCGAACAAATGGATAATGAGTATATGAAAGAACGAGCAGCAGATATTCGAGATGTAACAAAACGTATTTTGTCACATTTACTAGGCGTACAACTGGTAAATCCAAGTATGATTGCGGAAGAAGTGATCATTGTGGCAGAGGATTTAACCCCTTCTGATACTGCTCAATTAAACCGTCAATACGTTTTAGGATTTACCACTGACATTGGTGGCCGTACATCCCATTCAGCGATTATGGCACGTTCTATGGAAATTCCAGCTGTTGTAGGGACTAAAACAGCAACAGAAGAAATAACCAATGGGGACCTTGTTATTGTCGATGGTCTTAAAGGTGAGGTACATATTAACCCGACCCCTGAACTTGTCGAAGAATACCGTAACATACATCAGCAATTTGAGGCCCAAAAGTCTGAATGGGCAAAGCTTGTTAATGAAAAAACACTATCAGCTGATGACCATCATGTTGAATTAGCTGCTAATATCGGTACTCCTAATGATCTTAAGGGTGTAATCGAAAATGGTGGAGAGGGAGTAGGTTTATACCGAACCGAATTCCTTTACATGGGGAGAGATCAGCTTCCTACTGAAGAAGAGCAATTTGAGGCTTATAAAGCTGTTTTAGAAGGAATGAAGGATAAGCCAGTTGTGGTTCGTACATTAGACATTGGCGGCGACAAAGAGCTTCCATATCTTCAATTACCAAAAGAGCTTAATCCATTTTTAGGATTCCGAGCTATTCGTTTATGTTTGGAGGAGCAGGATATTTTCCGTACCCAGCTCCGTGCGCTTCTTCGTGCAAGCATATATGGTAACTTAAAAATTATGTTCCCGATGATTGCAACATTGGATGAATTTCGTGAAGCTAAGGCTATCCTTGAAGATGAAAAACAAAAACTTAATGCCTCTGGTCAAAAGGTTTCGGATAGCATTGAACTAGGAATAATGGTCGAAATCCCATCAACGGCTGTTTTAGCTGACCAATTTGCTAAAGAAGTAGATTTCTTTAGTATTGGTACAAATGATTTAATCCAATATACTATGGCCGCAGACCGTATGAATCAACGTGTATCCTATCTGTACCAGCCCTATAGTCCATCAATTCTACGGTTAGTGAAGATGGTTATTGATGCTGCTCATGCTGAAGGAAAATGGGCAGGGATGTGCGGTGAGATGGCAGGAGATGAAACGGCGATTCCACTTCTTCTTGGTCTTGGGTTAGATGAATTTTCTATGAGTGCAACGTCAATTTTAAAAGCACGTTCACAAATTAAGAAGTTAAACAAAGTTGAAATGGAGAATCTAGCCAAACAAGTTTTAAATATGCAAACAACTGCTCAAGTAATTGAAGCCGTTAACGCTGCTACAAAATAAGGTTATTAGAGGGACAGAACATTCTGTCCTTTTTTCTATTTTACAACACAGTGATTCTTCCACTAATCAACCTCAATTTACGTTTATTACCAATTGTATTTGGTTAAGGTAAAAACATAAAGGAGTGTTCAATGATGCAGAGAAGTATAAAAATCGTTTTTGCTTTAGTAAGTATGATTCTTATAGGAACAACACTTACAGGATGTGGATTGCCACTTTCAAAAGAATTAATTGTGAACCGGTACGCAGATGCCCTGTTGACAAAAAATAACGAACTTCAATTTCGCTTTAGAATTAATAATGAGATTTTAGAAAGACAAGAATTATATAAAGTGAAGGTTACGATTCATGATGATCAATTAGCCGAGGCAATTGGCAAACGAGAAATTATTTATGGTGAAGAACAAGTTCTAAATGGTGAGTATTTAGAGGTAAAGGGTAAAAGTGAAAAATATATTTTTATGGATCCGATTCCCTTAAAAGAAGATTTACACATACATGAATTACAGAATATGATTGAAAAAAATAATGCGGTTTCTATTGAAATATACAATAATCAAGAAGTGTTTGGCCGTGTTTACTTAACTAACTTTTCGTCAGAGCTTTAAATTTATAGTTTAATCTGATTTTATTTAGGAGAAACTATAAGGGTGCATTAATTGGAGATTGAGCACGATAACCGGAAAGTACTTTGTTCCGGTTTTTTTGCGTCAATAATTATATAATAGAGAGGATCAAATAAAATTTCGGGGGGGTTGATTATTTTGTTTACACCAGAAAATACAGTCATTGGATTTATTGGAACCGGTGTTATGGGAAAAAGTATGGCAGGACATTTATTGTCAGCAGGTTATCAACTTATTGTATATTCAAGAACAAAGGAAAAAGCAGGTGAACTCTTAGAAAAAGGAGCAGAATGGATTGAAACGCCAAAAGAAATGGCGGAAAAGGCCCATGTTATTATTACAATGGTTGGCTATCCTTCTGATGTGGAAGAAATTTATTTAGGAGAAAATGGACTTGTTACGAATGGTCAACCAGGGAGCTTCTTAATCGATATGACGACATCAGCACCATCACTTGCAATGAAGATTTTTGAAGCTGCGAGGGATAAAGGGATTCATACGATTGATGCACCCGTCTCCGGCGGGGATGTAGGTGCTAAGGAAGCCAAGCTGTCGATTATGGTTGGCGGTGTGAAAGAAGATTTCGAATCAATAAAACCAATATTAAACCTGTTGGGAACAAATATTGTGTATCAAGGAGCAGCTGGAGCGGGACAGCATACAAAAATGTGCAATCAGATTGCTATTGCTTCGAATATGATTGGGGTTTGTGAGGCTGTTATATACGCTGAAAAGGCAGGATTAAATCCAGAATCAGTTTTAAAAAGTATAACCACTGGTGCGGCAGGAAGCTGGTCATTAAGTAATCTTGCTCCAAGAATGCTTAATGGGAATTTTGAACCAGGTTTTTACATAAAGCATTTCATTAAGGATATGAAAATTGCTCTAGATGAAGCAGAGCACATGGAAATGAAGGTTCCAGGTTTAGCTTTGGCAAAATCTCTTTATGATCAACTCGTTGAAATGGGTGAAGAAAATAGTGGCACCCAGGCTCTATATAAATATTGGAAGTCCTGATACGAATCGTATAAATTCCTCCTGGTTTCAAAAACTAGGATAGAAGTAAAATTAGGAGGAATTTTAATGGCAAAACGAACGAAAAAGAATGATCCCCAGCAAAAAAACAAAAAGGGTTTTGATTCTGCTGTTTTAAATGAAGAATTCGCTCATGAAATGGGTTCAGCAGCAACCAATAAGATTCATAAGGATAAAGCAAAAAAAGAAAAAACATCTAAAAATAACGGTAAATACGAAGGACAATAACATCATTTAAACCCTCACGTTTAGGAGTGAGGGTTTTTTATGTTTAGATATTGTTCCATTCGATTTAATCCCTTTTCTAACGTTTCGAGTGAGCAAGCAAACGATAATCTAAAGTAACCTTCGCCATAATTAGAGAAAGCACTTCCCGGGACCACAGCTACCTTTGCTTGATGAACCATCTCAAGAGCAAATTCTAAACTGTTTAAATTCATTGAATCGGGAATTTTTACAAAGAAATAAAAGGCGCCATCTGGCTTGACCACATTAAGTCCCATTTCGGTTAGACGATTATAAACATAGTCACGCCTTTGGCTGTATTCCATCTTCATCGGGAGGGCATCATCCATTCCCGCTGTTAAGGCAGCTAGAGCTGCTTTCTGAGCCACCGAATTCGCACACGATACATTGTATTGATGTACCTTTAAGATGTGCTTAGTGATATTCTCAGGTGCGAATAGGAAACCAATTCGCCAGCCAGTCATTGCATGAGATTTTGATAATCCATTAATTACAATTGTTTTCTCCTTCAGAAAAGAAGCGATTGAAGTATGAGGCTGTTCATAAATTAATTCGCTGTAAATCTCATCAGCAAGTACAAATATATCACGGTCCTGCAAATACTCTGCGATTTCCTTTAACTCGAAATCTGTTAAACTTACTCCCGTTGGATTGGAGGGATAGGGCAATACAATACAGCGAGTTTGATCCGTAATATAAGGTTTTATCATTTCTAAATTAAATCGGAACTGATTATTCCTTATATCGACATGAATGGGAACGGCGCCGCACATTCGAATAATGGGTTCATAGCCTGGATAAATTGGCCCTGGTAAAATTACTTCGGTACCCTCGGTTAATATCGTCCTAAAGGAAATATCAATAGCTTCACTTGCTCCCATTGTGACGATGACTTCTGATTCTGGGTTATAGCTAAGACCATATTTTTGGGAAACAAAATGGCATGCCGCGACACGTAATTCGCTGATACCCGCATTAGGTGTATAGGAAGTAAAATTATCCTCAATTGCTTTAATGCCAGCTTTCTTTATATGCTCTGGTGTGTGAAAATCAGGCTGCCCAATTGTTAGAGAAATGACATCGTCGATATGAGAAACCATATTATAAAATTTTCTTATACCTGAAACTTCTATATTTTGAACCTTAGAATTAATTAAATGTTCCACCCATGTTCATCCTTCCGTTGCTTTCATGAATACTCTGATTATAAACAGATTTATAGAAATATTCCACAAAAGAGAAGCATGTAAAAACAGCCTGGAATTCATTCAGGCTGTTTCAGGTGGATTTTATAAAATTTTAATGAAACTCAATAACCATAGTCCCAATCAATTTCATCTTCATGCCAGAAAACTGGAGAAACGGAACCAAAAGTAACGATTTTATTATTTAGCTTGCAGCTGCATTGATCACAGCCACATTGATCTTTAATTTCTTCGAATACGGTTTGTTCAACATCTTCAATAAATGTAATACTCTTTTCCTGAAAAAGAATCGCTGTTCCTTTCATGGCTAAGGCACCTCTTTTATGATTTATTCTTCCTATGTTTCTATTGTAAGCTTGAAGATTAAAAGGGTCTATACCTAGTGAAAGAATTCACAAAATTAACAAATATCCATAGCAAAAATATGTATAGGGAAAAACGTAAAAGAGCCAGTATGACTGGCCACTTTAGGTATATCTTTCTCCTAGCTTTTTGAAAATTGGTTTTTGGTATGGACGGTTATTTCGTGGGTTTGAAGGTGGTTGTTCGATTTCCCTAATCCCAGTGTATGTCTGTAATACGTTTTTAGCTTGGCTAAGTGAAAGTGATGTTTTTGGATTTCTAACATTTCCATCCAATTTCCCCAAATGAGGAAGTTCTGCAAAATCAGATTTTGTGGGTGGTATATGAAAAGTATAAGCGCCACATTCGACGAGGACATCCGATTGCTGTTTACTGTTCCGAGGATTTTCCGAAAAATGAAGTCCTATTTTTTTTGCCTTTCCTTCTTCTACTAATTTCTTTAATGATTCATGCTTTAATTTGTACAAATATTTGGGGTTTGGAGCTGTTTTTGCATGGCGATTAACAATAAAGAGAGCTTGTGAGAGGTTATCGATTGTTAGCTTACCTTTTGAATAGGGGTGTTTTTCTTCATAAGTCAAAATATGTTCTCCTTCCTATGTGTATCGACCTTAATGTTAACCAACTATAGTGACCAAGTCATATATTATTATTTTATTGTAAAATAGAAATTAAAGAAAGTAAAAACATTATTGTAGAAATGGTATCAAAAAATTAAAAAATCCTTATCAAAAATGGCAAGGAATTTTTAATTTGCTGATGATAACAATGTAAATACTGTTAATTCCGGTTTTGCCATAAAACGAAAAGGGAGCCTGGTTGTACCAATCCCTCTATTTACATACAATTCCAATGGGTTACTTTCACCAATGGAATAATAACCTTCAGGGTAATTTTGTGCAAAAGGAGGGATTACGAGTGCACCTACAAAAGGTATTTTTACCTGACCTCCATGGCTATGGCCACTTAACTGCCAATGGATTTGATAGGTCTGGGCCTCATCCGCAATATCCGGTGCATGTGACAAGAGAAGTTTAAACGAGTCTTCAGGAACCTGTTTCATTGCATGTTCTAAATCAGGTTTTCCAAGCATTCGATCATCTATTCCCAGAAGTGATATAGTACTTCCATCTTTTTGTTTGATAAGTATGGATTCATTTAGCAGGACAGTAAAGTTAGATAGTTCCATAACGTTTTTATAGATCTCAGAACCATAACCACCGTGGTCATGATTGCCATAAATACAATATTTACCCATTGTTGCCTTTAAATTCTGTAAAATTGGAGCAATTTTATTTATTTCATTATATTTATTGGGTTCGTCCAATAAATCACCTGTAAAAAAAATTAAATCAGGCTGCAAGTGATTGATTTTGTTAACTAATTTTTCTAATTGGTTTAGAGTATAATGAAAGCCCAGGTGAGTATCGCTAAATTGGACAATTTTCACTCCGGTAAAGCTACTGGGTATTAATGAATGTTTGATATCAATATTATTTATTTCAAGTAATGAAGGTTCAATTCGATTGGCATAGAAGTAACCGCCTGAACCAAGACCGAGAACAGTGAGAACTGTACCAATTGTACTTTTTAAAAAAGTTCTCCTTTTCATTTTTTGGGGCATTATTCATCAACCAACCTATCTCCGTTTTTTTATCTTTGTAAAATAATGAGTCATCTTGTATTTTCTTTAATTATGGTTTGTTTTGCAAGTGATATGCCATAGAAAAATTTTCTATAAAAGGTATACAATAGTTCATATTCAAAAATGGGTAAAAAATACAACAATCCTATTGGAAAAGAACAAGTTATCCTTACTAAGCGTATTGTAAATAAGGGTATGGTATAATGAGGAAAATCTTTTTTGCGGAGGGTACTTGAATGGATGCATTGGATATCCTAACGGATCTTGAAAATGTCATTCCTTATTTTCAACCAATTTTTAGTGCCGATGAGCAGCGAGTCATTGCTTATGAAGTTTTAGGTAGATACCGTGCAGAAGGTAATATCATCAGTTTGGGCAATTTTTTCCTTGATGATCAAATTCCAGAGGAATATAAGTATGAAGTTGATCTATTATTAGTTAAAAAAGCTCTAGAACTCGCATTCGAGCTAGAAGATGATGTCAGTATCTATTTGAATCGTGACGCCGATCTACTCATGTTTCGGCATGGAGAGCCATTTCTACATGAACTCTTGGCTTTTGAAAAAAGGGGATTGAACTTAAAGCGAATTGTTCTTGAAATCTCTAAGGGCAATTATAAGGGTGATTTTTCTCAATTAGATCATTTACTACAATATTACCGGACATATGGAATTAAAGTTGCAATTGCAAGTATAGATAGTGATTCAAATTTTCTTGAACGAATTAGTCAGTTAAATCCTGAAATTATTAAAATTAATTTACATGCATTAAAATCAAATGCAATTTCTGTTAATTATACAGATTTATTATTTTCACTGTCTTTATTAGCAAGGAAAATTGGTGCCACATTACTTTTTGAGAATATAGAAATGAGTTACCAGCTTCAATTTGCTTGGAAAAATGGCGGGAGATATTATCAAGGTTACTATCTTCAATCTCCGGGATCAGAATTTATTGATCGGGAATTACAAAAAGAGCGGTTAAAGGAAAAATTCCATGACTTTATCGCCTATGAGAAAAGGAAACTGGTAGCCATTTATTCAGCTGCAGAATTTTTTCAAAATAAAGTTCAAGATATTTTAGGAAAGAATAAGAAGGCAAACTTTGAAGAGTTATTCGTCTCACTCATAAAAGAAATGGATCAAATTGCTTTCAGAATGTATGTATGTGATGAAGATGGCTTTCAAAAATCTTCGAATATTTTTAAGGGGGAAAGTGGCTGGTCTACCCAAATGAAATATATCGGGAAAAATTGGAGCTGGCGTCCCTATTTTTTAGAAAATATTTTTAAAATGAGGAATGAGGGTAAGGGAATATTATCTGATTTATATAGTGATATTGAGACAGGTGAGTCCATTCGCACATTCTCTATTCCAATTAACGGAAATGACTATTTGTTTATAGATATTGCCTATCAGTATTTATTTGAGAATGACCAATTATTATGACCTGTTAAGTATAGAATAGTTCATCGAGTGGAATTTTAATTGTAGGCTGTTTTCGTAACGATTGTTGTTAAAATCTTAAAGCCGATTTTAACGTGGCAATAGTTATTTTGCTTCTTTGAATTTTGTTTGCAAGCTCTTTTCTTATTAAATTTTTGCTGAATTCTGCGGAAGCACAGCACAATCATTTATTTTTGTTTCAAAAAATAACAAAGTTTAAGAAAAGAGCCTAATTGTAACTTGATGAAGGAGAAATCGCTCATGACTTTATTTGTTAATGCACTCTCAATCGTTATTGTTGGTATTCTTGCAGTTGCGCTTATATATACTTGGTCAGTTGGCAGACAACAAAAAGCGGTTGAGGGAGAAATGGATACAAAAATTCCTAAACCGATACAAAAACATGTTTATCTGAGCAATCCAATTTTTTTGTCATATGGAATATTTTTTGCTTTAGTACTTTTTATCGTCCTTTTTATAGCAATAACCTTTTTACAATAGGGCCTCAATGAAGGCCTATTTTTTTATTTGATATATACCTAAGTCTTTCTTAGAGAAAGTTTATCATCATTTTTGAAAAAAACTTCCCATTTTATTCATTTTTATTTGGACAAATGCCGTATGTTAACTTATTCTTTTAATATTGGCATATTCAGTATTGGAAAAAATCCATTAGGATAGAAATATGTCAAAAGAGAAACATAACAGTAGAAAGCTTGCTTGTGTTTGAAAGGAGACGGAGCATATGTCACAGCTTCAAGGTATATTAACACGCTTAAAAAACCTTCAGGAACAATCCAATGGAGGAGAACCGGCACAACGCTATTTCGAAGTGAATGGCGAAAGAAAGTGTCAAGTAACATTTCATCCAAAAACAGAAACATTTGAATTAGAAATATATAATGACAAGGAAAAACCAAAACGTTATCAATTTGATAATGTAGACATGATTACAATCGAAATATTTGATCTAATTCAGTAGGAACCGTTTACGGTTCCTATCTTTTTTAAGTCCTGTCGTCACTGATATTTTACGTTTTTCATAAAGGCTGTTTTCGTAACGATTGTTGTTAATCATTAAATTTTGATACAAAAAGCAACAAAGTTTAAGAAAAGAGCCTTTATAAAAAAAACCAGTTCTCTGAAAACTATGGTAGAATATACATGTGGTAAAACAAACATTGAGGAGTTTTCGGCGATGATTAGTCTTCACAGTGGTGAATTTTTAGAAATAGATATTCGGAAATTATTGATTCCTTCTGAACGTGTTGCTCACGTGCAAGTCGGCAATAATCTTGAACATGCTTTGCTGGTTTTAACGAAAAGTGGATATACAGCAATCCCTGTGCTTGATCCCCAATATAAACTACATGGCTTGATTAGTACGCCCATTATCATGGACTCGATTCTTGGAATGGAAAGAATTGAATTTGAGCAACTCGAAAAAAAAAGAGTGGAAGAAGTAATGAATGTTTCTGTTCCACGAGTAAAAATAACGGCTTCCATTAGAACTTGTCTTAGACTCTTAGTAAACCATCCTTTTCTTTGTGTTGATACAGAAGATGGTTATTTTGAAGGGATATTGCCAAGGAGTACGGTGTTAATGCAATTAAATTTGGATGTAAACAAGATGAATAAAAGTGATAAATAGGCTCCCAGTAGGGGGCTGTATTATTTTATTATGGCTCTTTTCTTAAACAATCGTTACGAACACAGACTTTATAATATATTCGAGGTGTAAAAATGGCTGGTTCAAATTCTAAATCTAAAAAAAGGCAAACAAATAGACCGCTCGTCTTAGCTGCAGTAATGCTTGCGATGTTTATGGGTGCAATTGAAGCCACGATTGTTTCAACCGCCATGCCAGCTATTGTCGCTGACTTAGGAGGGTTTACTCTATACAGCTGGGTTTTTTCTGCATATTTATTAATGAATGCGGTAACAGTCCTTATTTATGGTAAACTATCTGACCTTTTTGGCAGAAAGCCTATTCTCTTTTTTGGAATCATTGTATTTTTAATTGGGTCCATTCTTTGCGGCTTTGCAACATCAATGGAATCATTGATTATTTTCCGATTAATCCAGGGGTTTGGTGCTGGCGCTGTTACACCAATTGCGACTACGATTGTTGGCGATATATACCCGGGGGAGGAACGAGCAAAAGTTCAGGGATATCTAGCAAGCGTTTGGGGAATCTCTGCTGTAACGGGACCCGCCGTGGGGGGATTATTAGTTCAATATGTAAGCTGGAAATTTGTTTTTTGGTTAAATATCCCACTTGGTATTCTTTCTTTAATTGGTCTAGGAATTTTCTTGCGCGAAAAAGTTGAAAAGAAAAAACATGAAATTGATTACATAGGGGCATTTTTACTAACGGTGTCTGTTTCATCATTAATGTTGCTGCTTGTTGAGGGTGGTGGACGATGGTCTTGGGGCTCCTGGCAAATACTAAGCCTGATGGTTCTTTTTATTGTTACAATTTGTATATTTGTTTATCAGGAAAGCCGTGCAAAAGAACCTGTTATGCCTTTTAATATTTGGAGGGAACGGTCTATTTTTGTCGCAAATATTACTTCTTTAACGACAGGGATTATGTTAATAGGAATCTCGAGTTTTCTCCCCACATTTGTTCAGGGGGTAATGGAACAAACACCGATAGTTGCAGGGTTCACCTTAACAACCATGTCAATTGGCTGGCCAATTGCATCGGTGATTTCTGGAAAAATGATTCTTTCAATGGGATATCGTAAGAGCTTACTTATTGGAGGTGCTGCTTTAGTTATCGGCAGTGTTGTATTTGTGACCATGACTGCTTCTATAGGACCTCTCTGGGCTGCTTTAGGATCCTTTATTGTGGGGTTTGGCATGGGAATAACATCAACCGCTTTTATTGTGTCCATTCAAAGTACGGTAAGCTGGCAGCAAAGAGGAATTGCAACTGCCTCCAATATGTTTATGCGTAACCTTGGAAACACAATTGGTGCAGCATTACTTGGAGGTATTCTTAATAATCGGCTAGGCAAATATCTAAGTGAAAATGCGAGTAACTTGACAGAAAAACTAACAGTGGATTCAGCAAACCTTTTATTAAAGGACAATGAGCAATCCCATTTATCTGAAGCAGGACGGGAATTGCTACAGGAGGGGCTGACTCAATCACTCCATTGGGTATATTATGTCGTTCTTATGTTTGCTTTACTTAGTTTAGTTCTAATTTCTTTCATACCCAAAAAAGAACAAGGCTCTGCGTAATGGGTAGAGCTAATTTTTTCAAATCTATAGCTTAGTAATGAAAAGTTTTCATTTACTTTATATAATAAGTTAGGCGGAAGTTAATTAATGCAAAAAGGTGGATGGCTTTGTCTTCAATTTCTGAATTTCACTTATTATCTGTTTTAGCTCAAGAAATGAATATGCGTAAATCATCTGAGCGGCTTTTTGTCTCACAACCGGCTCTATCCCAACGGTTACAAACAATTGAAAAAGAGTGGGGAACAAAAATATTTATACGCTCCCAAAAAGGATTGGCACTTACCCCGGCAGGAGAGCTTGTTATCCAATTTGTAAATGACGTTCTGGGTAAAGAAGAAAAGGTTCGAGAGGCGATACACTCACTTCAATCTGGAGTAGCAGGAACGTTGAAAATTGCTGTTGCTTCAATCGTTGGTCAAAATTGGCTGCCGCCGGTTTTAAAAAAGTTTAGTGATACTTATCCCCAAGCAAAAATTTCACTCATTACTGGCTGGAGCAGTGAAATCTTAAAAAGCTTATATGATGATCAGGTACATATCGGTATAATTCGGGGAATGCCAGATTGGAAAGGGGTAAAAATTAAACTATTCAGCGACCCCCTCTATTTGGTTGATCGCGACATTACAAGACCTGAACAGCTATTGGAAACGGATAGGCCATTTATCCAATTTAAAAGTGATTCTAATTATTATCAAGAAATCCAGGATTGGTGGATGCGCCAATTTAAAACATCACCAAAAAGGACCATTGTTGTTGACCAAATTGAAACGTGTAAGCAATTAACCTTTAATGGTTTAGGATATTCCATTTTACCAGGCATTACGTTAAATAACACAGAAAAAGAAATTTATAAAGTTCCGTTACTTGATGAAAATGGTGATGCGCTTAAACGCGACACATGGTTATTAGCATATGAGTCTTCCTTTCAACTAAAACAAGTCCAGGCATTTGTGGACCTTATTAAAGAATATAGCAGTTCAAGCAGCTAATTTCTTGTATTCCAAACCTTTGTTTGGTAAAGTAAATTTTAATTATATTTGGAGGTAATAGAATGAAAATGATGGATGCAAACGAAATTATTTCTTTTATTCAAAATAGTAAAAAATCAACACCCGTAAAGGTTTATGTGAAAGGTGATTTGGAAGGAATTGACTTTGGAAGCAATACTAAAACCTTTATAAATGGTAATACTGGAGTTATCTTTGGTGAATGGGCTGATATTAACCCAGCACTAGAATCAAACCAAGCAAAAATTGAAGATTTTGTAGTTGAAAATGATCGCCGCAATTCTGCGATTCCATTATTAAATACGAAACATATTAATGCTCGTATCGAACCAGGTGTTACGATTCGTGACCAAGTCGAAATCGGTGATAATGCTGTTATCATGATGGGGGCTGTTATTAATATTGGAGCGGTTATTGGAGAAAAAACGATGATTGACATGGGTGTTGTCCTTGGGGGCAGAGCTACAGTCGGTAAGAACTGCCATATTGGTGCTGGTACCGTTTTGGCTGGTGTTATCGAACCGCCGTCCGCACAGCCTGTTATTATCGAGGATGATGTGCTAATTGGCGCAAATGCTGTAGTTTTAGAAGGTGTTCGAGTTGGTCAAGGATCAGTAGTTGCTGCCGGTGCAGTAGTTACTAAAGATGTGCCGCCGTATACAGTTGTAGCCGGTACTCCAGCGAAAAAAATTAAAGATATTGATGAAAAAACAAAATCAAAAACAGAAATCATGCAAGAACTTCGCCAATTATAGACATGAGACAATGCAGAGCGTGGAAATTTTCCACGCTTTCTTTCTAGGATTAAGGAGTGATAGAATGAATCCTTTTGTTAAAATACGACGCGACCTTCATCTTATCCCTGAATTAGGATTTAAAGAATTTAAAACTCAAGCTTATTTATTATCGTACATAGAAACCTTATCACAAGAGCGAATTTCCATTAGAAAATGGAAGACTGGACTTTTTGTCAAAGTTCAGGGTTTAAATCCTATGAAAACAATTGGCTATCGAGCAGATATTGATGGTCTTCCAATCGATGAGGAAACTGGATTGGAGTTTTCTTCACTTCATAATGAACAAATGCATGCATGTGGACATGACTTTCATATGAGTATTGCTCTTGGCGTATTAACACATTATGTGAATAATCCTATTGCCGATGACCTTTTGTTTATATTTCAACCTGCAGAAGAGGGTCCAGGCGGTGCTGAACCAATGCTAAAGTCCGACATTATGCAGGAATGGAAGCCTGATGTTATCTTTGCCTTACACATCGCGCCAGAATACCCTGTGGGAACGATTGCACTTAAAGAAGGGTTATTATTTGCGAATACATCAGAACTATTTATCGACTTAAGGGGAAAGGGTGGACATGCAGCCTACCCGCATTTAACAAATGATATGGTGATTGCTGCCTGTTCACTCGTTGGACAGCTCCAAACCATTATTTCTCGTAATGTAAATCCATTAGATAGTGCTGTCATCACCATTGGTAAAATAACAAGCGGGACGGTTCAGAACATAATTGCAGAAAGGGCTAGACTCGAGGGGACGATTCGAACACTTTCTGACGAGTCTATGGATAAAGTTAAACATCGCATTAACGCTGTGGTAAAAGGGATTGAGACCGGCTTTGAGTGTGAGGCGGTAATTGACTACGGCTCAATGTACCACCAGGTATACAATAACGAGGAAATTACCAGAGATTTCATACAATACATGAAGACTCAAACTACGGTTGAAGTGATCGAATGCAAGGAAGCAATGACTGGTGAAGATTTCGGATATATGCTGAAGGAAATACCAGGCTTAATGTTTTGGCTAGGAGTGGATTCGACATATGGACTTCACCATTCGAAGTTAGACCCAAAGGAAGAGGCAATTGACGTTGCTATCAACATTCTCACTAGTTACATCAGCTATCAAGGTAATCGATGAATTTTTAGAATAGAAAAGATTGTTACATAATCGTCGTTTATTCTTGATATAAAAAGGGCAAACCAATTAAGGGACTATTATTAATTATTTGGAGGGATTTAGATATGCCAGAACGTATGGTAGCTAAGCAAGCACCTAGATTTGAAATGGATGCAGTATTACCTAACAAAGAATTTGGGAAAGTAAGTCTTGAAGAAAACATGAAAAATGACAAATGGACTGTTTTATTCTTCTATCCAATGGACTTTACTTTCGTTTGTCCAACAGAAATTACCGCAGTTTCAGATCGTTTTGAAGAATTTGATGATTTAGATGCAGTTGTTATCGGTGCTTCTACTGACACCATTCATACACACCTTGCTTGGATTAATACTGACCGTAAGAACAATGGTCTAGGTGAACTTAACTATCCGCTAGCAGCAGATACTAACCACGTTGTTGCCCGTGATTACGGCGTTTTAATTGAAGAAGAAGGGGTGGCACTTCGTGGTTTGTTTATTATCAGCCCAGAAGGTGAGTTAATGTATTCTGTAGTTAACCACAATAATATCGGCCGTGATGTAGATGAAACATTACGTGTACTTCAAGCACTACAAACAGGCGGACTTTGTCCGGCTAATTGGAAGCCAGGTCAAGCTACATTGAATGTTTAATTCTTAGGAGACCTAACAAATGGTGTTAGGTCTTTTTAAAGAAAGGGGATATGTCATGAAATTACGTGAGCCAATGCCAGAATTAACTGGTGCTGTTGAATGGTTAAATGGAGAAGTGACGAAGGGTGACTTAGTAGGTGAAAAACCTACGCTTGTCCATTTCTGGTCAGTCAGCTGCCACTTATGTAAAGAAGCAATGCCGCAAGTGAACGAATTCCGTGACCAATATAAAGATAAATTAAATGTGGTAGCTGTGCATATGCCCAGGTCGGAGGAGGACTTAAACCTCGATCAAATAAAACAGGTTGCCGCAGAACATGGAATTAATCAGCCAATTTTTGTTGATAGTGAACATAAATTAGCTGAGGCCTTTGAAAATCAATATGTTCCTGCTTACTATGTATTCGATCGTGAGGGAAAACTTCGCCATTTTCAAGCAGGTGGAAGCGGCATGAAAATGCTCGAAAAAAGAGTCAATCGTGTATTGGATGAATTAGAAAAAACGGAATAATCTTTACAGCAAAAAGGACTGTTCGCTTTGACGAGCAGTCTTTTTTGCTTTTTTGTAACCAAGTAAGTTTTTTATCGTCGGTATTAATAAGACATAAAGGGGGCCGTTATATGAAAAAACTACTGGGTTTATTTATTTTGATCATGATGGTGCTCTTCCTCGCTGCCTGTAGTTCAAGCAGTAAAAGTGAAGAAGCAAAGATTAGTAGTGATAGTAGTAGTGGAGAAATGTATTCAGGCAAGGCTGATATGCCGAATAAATCAGAAATATCATTTGATAACAATGCAAAACAAGGGGAAGCTCCCCCAATGGATATCGAAGTCCCTAATCAAATGGTCATCTATCAAGCGGATTTACAGTTGAGGGTGAAGAAGTTTGAACAAACTTTACAATCCATCGAAGACCATGTAACAAAATATGGTGGCTATATCTCGGAGTCTAATATCTCTAAGGATGGTGTTGAACAAGTAAGTGGCAGTATTACAGTTCGGGTTCCTCAAAAGAGTTTTCAAGCTTTTTTACGTGACGCAGAGGGGCAGGCCGCAGAGGTTTTACAGAGACGGATCACTGGTACAGATGTGACCGAAGAATATGTTGACCTTGACTCGAAACTAAAATCGAGAAGAGTAGTTGAAGAGCGGTTAACTACCTTCATGCAATCAGCAGAAAAGACAGAGGATCTTTTAAAGATTTCAGCAGATCTTGCTAAAGTTCAAGAGGAAATCGAAACGATTTTAGGGAGAATGAAGTTTTTAGAAAATCAAACCACTCTGTCAACCGTACACATCTCTCTTTATGAAAATAAAGTCATTGTACCTGACCTTGAGGATGGCGATCTTAATACCTGGGACAAGACGAAGAAACAATTTATGAAAAGCACAAATATGCTCCTAGCTGGCATTTCAGGACTGGTAGTCTTTCTACTAGGTAATTTACCAATATTAATAATCCTAGCAGTTGCTGTAGTAAGCATTTACTTTTATATAAAGAAAAAGTCGAGGAGAAATCGGAACGAGTAAATTGGTATATTCAAATATATTGGATATGCTAAAATGAAAATAGTTAATTGATTTTTTGCTGGGGGAGTTTTAGTGAAGAAAAATTTTGCAGTAATAGGTTTAGGCCGTTTTGGCGGGAGTATTTGCAGAACTCTTTCTGATGAAGGTTTTGAGGTACTGGCAATTGATAAAAACGAAGAAAGGGTAAATTCCTTTGCGATGATTGCCTCTCATGCTGCTGTTGGCGATACCACCGATGAGGCAGTGCTAAAGAGTCTTGGCATTCGAAACTTTGATCATGTAATTGTCGCAATAGGTGATGATATACAATCGAGTATTTTAACTACGTTAATTTTAAAGGAGCTTGGAGTAAATCATATTACGGTTAAGGCTCAAAATGATTATCATGAAAAAGTTCTTGTGAAAATTGGTGCCGATAAAGTGGTTCACCCAGAAAGAGATATGGGAAGAAGAATCGCTCATAATATGGCCTCAAGCAGCGTTTTAGATTATCTTGAACTATCTGATGAACATAGTATTGTTGAAATCGTCGCAAACAGCAAAATAAGCGGTCATACCATTATTGATTTAGACATTCGAAAAAAATATGGTCTAAATATTGTAGCGATTAAAAGAGGAATGGATATCATCGTTTCACCAAAAGCAAATGAAGATATTCTTGTCAATGATGTATTAATCGTTATTGGCACAGACGATGATATCGACAGATTTGAACGAAAAGTAATGAGTTAAAAAAGGAAGCGCTCCGAATGGGGCGCTTCCTTTTTTCTAAACTTCCATTATAATTGGTAAAATCATTGGTCTGCGTTTTGTTTTCTCGTATAGGAATGGTGCTAACGTATCAGTAATTTCATTTTTAATTTCTGACCACTGACTTGTTTTGCGTTCCATGACTTTATTTAGGTGCTTCGTAATTAGGTTTTGAGCGTCGTTAATTAAATCCCCTGACTCTCGCATATAAACAAACCCTCTGGAAATAAGATCTGGACCTGAGGCGATTTTGAATTCCTTCATGTTAATGCTTACCACTACAACGACTAATCCTTCCTCAGACAGGATTCTCCTGTCTCGTAAAACAATATTCCCGATATCGCCAATACCACTGCCATCAATATAGACAGATCCAGAAGGGATCTTGCCTGCCACTTGCGCACTGTTATCTGAAAGAGCTAAGACTTCACCATTGTCCATGATGAAACAATTACTTTCTTCCACACCGCAATCAACTGCAAGCTTGGAATGCATTCTTTGCATTCTATATTCTCCGTGAATCGGCATAAAGAATTTGGGTTTGATTAGGCGTAACATAAGTTTTTGTTCTTCTTGACCACCATGTCCAGATGTGTGAATGTTACTGAGTTTTCCATGAATAACTTCAGCACCCGCCCTGAATAACAAGTTAATCGTTCTGTTAACACTAATTGTGTTTCCAGGGATTGGTGATGATGAAAATACGACCGTATCCCCAGGAATAATCTGAATTTGTCTATGAGTCCCATTCGCAATTCTAGATAAGGCAGCCATAGCTTCACCTTGGCTTCCAGTACATAGAATCGTGACTTTATCTGCAGGGAGTCGGTTAATTTGATTGGATTCGATAAACGTTTCTTTAGGTGCATTTATATAGCCGAGTTCTTGACCGATATTTATTGCGGATTCCATACTGCGGCCAAAAACGGCTACTTTTCTCCCATTGGCAACGGCAGCCTCAACAACTTGTTGCAGTCTGTAAATATTGGATGCAAAGGTTGCGAAAATCAAGCGGCCCGAAACTTTACGGAAAATATCATCAATGCTTTCACCGACAAGTCGCTCTGACATTGTAAACTCTGGAATTTCACTGTTTGTACTATCGGAAAGTAAACATAAAACGCCTTCTTTACCGATTTCTGCCATCTTGGTTAAATTAGCAGGTTCACCAACTGGGGTGAAGTCAAATTTGAAGTCGCCTGTATGGACAATTTGCCCTGGAGGCGTCTTTACGACAATACCGTATGAATCTGGAATACTGTGGGTTGTTCGGAAAAAAGTAACTGACGTTTTACGGAATTTAATAACATCGTCTTCTTGGATAGGAATAAGCTTTGCAGTTCGTAAGAGACCATGTTCTTCTAACTTATTTTTAATTAGGCCTAATGCAAGCTTACCACCGTAGATAGGAATATTTATTTCACGAAGTAAATAAGGGATTCCGCCAATATGGTCCTCATGTCCATGTGTAATAAATAATCCTTTTATTTTATCTTCATTTTTTACTAAATAAGTGTAATCTGGAATTACATAATCAATTCCTAATAGCTCGTCCTCTGGAAATTTAATTCCAGCATCTATCAGAATGATTTCATCCTGAAATTGTACTGCATAAGTATTTTTACCAATTTCCCCCAAACCGCCTAAAGCAAAAACAGCAGTTTGATCATTTTTTACAAATTTCATATATCAAATCTCCAATACATTATAATCTTCATTTAGTTTTTCGTATTCTAAAAATGCTCCTGTTACCGCTTGTACTAATTCAACGTTAAATCCCCGTGCCGCAATTTTTTTTCTGACGTCCCTAACCGATTCTCCTTCCACATAGAGAACTTTTGTATTCTCTCTTACAGGGACTTCTTTACTGTTTTCTTGAAAGTAAACTTTAAATACCATAATAAATTCGCTCCTTAATCGATCATGACTTTTTCTATTATATAAAATAATTACATTTTTTTCATTTAAATTCACTCTTTACCTAAAAAGTAAACACATAGACCTTTAGAAAAAATATGTAAATAAATGCACTGATTATCAATTTACAATAAGGAAGGAGCCCTTCGCAAGTTTGAAGGGCTCGAAAAAGGTGTTGTTAAGCAATTGTTTTTTTTCTGAGTAATTCTTTCCACTGTTTTAAGAGCTTCTTTCTCAGCTTCTTTAACATAGTGGATCATCTCCTTACTTCCTATTTTAAACGATCCTTGTCCAATGTAAAGCAAGCGAGGTTAGAATATGAAAGATTTTTTTTATTTTATACTAATATTATATGGTAAAGACAAGAATTCTTTCATGGTTAAAGATGGAAGAATTGTGAAAGTTTAATAAATTGACAATTAGTCTTGTAATTATTAGTGTTTATAAGAGGGAATTTATAAACATGCTAATTTTATTATTAAAGCAAAGAGGAGTTAAAAATATATGAAGAAAATTGTTTTTTTTGATATAGATGGAACATTGCTGGACCATGAGAAAAAACTCCCGAGCAGTGCAAAAAAGGCAATCCAATTATTAAAAGAAAATGGTGTGTTTGTAGCGATTGCGACTGGAAGGGCACCTTTTATGTTTACTAACTTAAAAAAAGAACTAGATATTGATTCATATGTTAGTTTTAACGGTCAATACGTGGTATTTGAAAATGAAGCGATCTATAGAAATCCTCTAAATGAGTTAAAGCTAGAAAGTTTCCTTCAAGAAACAAACGCTAATGAACATCCATTGGTTTTTATGAATGAATTAACCATGAAGGCCACAACAAAATACCATCCATATATTGAAACAAGCATGGGCAGTCTTTTATTTCCTCATCCGGAAGAAGATAAATCATTTTATGTCCAGAAAGAAATTTATCAATCCCTGCTTTTCTGTAAGGAAGACGAGGAAAAGTTTTATTTTGAAAATTTCCCTGAATTTGATTTTATAAGATGGCATCCCTATTCAGTTGATATATTACCTAAAGGTGGTTCTAAAGCTGAAGGGATTAAGAAGATGATCGACAGGCTGGGTTTTGAGTTGAAAGATGTTTATGCATTTGGTGATGGTTTAAATGATTTAGAAATGCTTAAAGCTGTCGGGACGGGTGTTGCAATGGGGAACGGAGTCCCAGAGGCTAAAGCTTTGGCAAATTTAGTGACGACTGATGTCTCTAAAGATGGGATATGGAATGGATTAAAGGAACTAGGACTTATTTAAACAGATCGAAGAGCAAGAGCAGTTGGGCTCTTGCTCTTCTGTTATCTTTCAATGGCGATTGCCCCTTCAATTGGTTTAAATGGGTCCTGTTTATTGATGTGATCATAAAACATAATTCCATTTAGATGGTCAATTTCATGTTGAAAACAAATCGCTGGAAGGCCTTTTAAACGGAGTTTAACTTCCTCACCCTCAAGTGAAACCCCTTTTACTGTAATTCGGGCAAATCTTTCAACATACCCAGGAAACTCTACATCGACAGAAAGGCACCCTTCGCCTGAAACTAAGTAAGCCTTTTCGACAGAATGGCTGACGATTTTCGGATTATACAAAGCATAGCTGTATAGATTTCCCTTGTCATCATGAAGATGAACAGCAATCATCCGTTTGGAAACATTTATTTGTGGTGCAGCTAAACCGATCCCAGGTCTTAATCCTAATTGCGAAGAAAGCTCAGGGTTTTGGCTGTTTTTTACATATTCTAAAAGACTTTTAAGGATTTCTACTTCCTCTTCCGATGGCGGCATTGATACTTCTAATGCTACTTTTCTTAGTGTAGGATGGCCGTCTCGAATGATATCATCCATCATTAACATGATTCCATTCACTCCTGTTTATAAAACTAAATATTGATATTCATTAGTTTATCAGACAATTCCTCAAATGTTAATTGTAAGTATACCAATCATAAAGATGTCGCCGATTAATCTCTTAATGGTTATTGTCAAAAATAAAAAGTATAGATATAGTAAGAATTGTAGTCAGTAAGGGGGTTGCCACTTGTCAATTTTTAGTTTTAAACGAATTATTTTTTCCGTTTTTGCAGGTATGATCTTATTATCAGGCTGCATTAACAAAGAACCTGCGGCTGAAAAAATGTATCAAGTGTTAGAAGACGTTGTGGAAGCAGAAAGAGAGTTTGAGGAGCAGCAAAAGCCACTTGTATCATTAGAAAAGCAAGAAAAGGATATATATAATCAGATTATGGCACTAGGAATGAAACAGCATGATGAGATTGTTAAGCTTTCCGACGAAGCACTTTCGATAATCGAAAAAAGACGTGAGCTTTTACAAAAAGAAATTGAAAGCATCAACGCTTCAAAAACCGAATTTAAGAAAGCAAAAGAAATAAAGAATGAAATAACGATTTCAGCACAAAAGAAAAAGGCAGAAGAACTATTCATGATAATGACCGATCGATATAAAGTACATAGTCAGCTTTCTAAAGAATATTTAATGGCCTTAGATAGTGATAAAGATTTGTATATAATGTTAAAAAATGAAAGTGTATCTTACGACAAGCTGGAAGAACAAGTTACTAAACTAAATAATACTTATCAAAAGGTATTCGAGAAAAATGAAGAATTTAATGATTACACTGCACAATATAATGAGAAAAAACTAGAGTTTTATAAAGAGGCAGGGCTAAATCTAAAAAACGATGAGTGAAAAATCGGCTAAAATGGTCGATTTTTTTTTATAGCACGAAAACATTTTAGTGTAACAGTAATAAGATGTTAGTGGTACAGAAGTTAAGAAAAAAATTAAAGTTAATAACATTTACATGGTGTAAAATAATCAAGCAGAGTATTTGACGAGTTAATTTAGATGATGTACACTCATAATGGAAATAAATATTGTACCATTAATTTTCCGAAAAATAATAGTACAGTACTAACTGGTTAATTTAATATTAATCATAAATGTTGTTTTAGATTTAGGGTAATCTAATATGAGTGGAATTATTTTTACATTATTGTAATGAAAGAAAGGAAGATGTGACGAATGGCTTCTAAAACCCAGAATGCTCAGGTCGATGCTAAGAAAGTACTTGAAGTAGTAGAAGATCAGTTTACTACGCTTCAAATTTTAAATGAAGAAGGCGAAGTTGTTAATGAAGCAGCAATGCCTAACTTAAGCGATGAACAGCTCCAGGAATTAATGCGCCGTATGGTTTATACACGTATTTTAGACCAGCGTTCCATTTCATTAAACCGCCAAGGAAGACTTGGATTTTATGCACCAACTGCAGGACAAGAAGCATCACAGCTGGCTTCTCAGTTTGCTCTAGAAAAAGAAGATTTTATCTTACCTGGATATCGTGATGTTCCGCAAATTGTGTGGCATGGCTTGCCTTTATACCAAGCATTTTTATGGTCCAGAGGTCATTTGGCAGGCGGTCAGATTCCTGACGGAGTCAATGTGGCAATCCCTCAAATCATTATTGGTGCTCAGTATGTTCAAACTGCTGGTGTTGCACTAGGCTTTAAAAAACGTGGCGTAAAAGCTGTTGCTATTACATATACAGGTGACGGTGGAACATCACAAGGTGATTTCTATGAAGGAATGAACTTTGCAGGTGCATACAAAGCTCCAGCCATTTTTATTGCTCAAAATAACCGTTTTGCGATTTCAACTCCTGTTGATAAGCAAACAGCTGCGAAAACACTAGCTCAAAAAGCAGTAGCAGCAGGTATCCCTGGTATCCAAGTCGATGGTATGGATCCATTAGCTGTGTATGCAGCTACTCATGAGGCACGCGAACGTGCGATTAACGGTGAGGGACCAACATTCATCGAAACACTAACTTACAGATATGGACCACATACAATGGCTGGAGATGACCCAACGCGTTATCGGACAGCAGAGCTTGATAATGAGTGGGAAAAGAAAGATCCACTTGTACGTTTCCGTAAATTCCTTGAAAAGAAAGGAATTTGGAGTGAAGAAAAAGAAAATGAAGTAATTGAACAAGCAAAAGAAGATATCAAAGAGGCAATCAAAAAAGCTGATGGAGCTCCTAAACAAAAGGTAACGGATTTAATTTCTATCATGTATGAAGAAATGCCTTTCAACTTAAAAGAACAATATGAAATTTATACTGCAAAGGAGTCGAAGTAAGCCATGGCTCAGATGACAATGATTCAAGCAATTACTGACGCGATGCGTGTAGAATTGAAAAATGATCCCAATGTTTTAGTTTTTGGTGAAGATGTAGGCGTTAATGGCGGCGTATTCCGTGCAACAGAAGGTCTACAAAAAGAATTCGGTGAAGATCGTGTATTTGATACACCTCTAGCTGAATCAGGAATTGGCGGTTTAGCGGTGGGACTGAGCTTACAAGGTTTTCGTCCTGTTCCAGAAATCCAATTCTTCGGATTTGTTTATGAAGTAATGGATTCTATTTCTGGTCAAGCTGCACGTCTTCGGTATCGTACTGGCGGTAAATTTAATGCACCTATTACGTTTCGTTCACCATTTGGCGGCGGCGTACATACACCAGATATGCATGCAGACAGCTTAGAAGGTCTTATGGCTCAACAGCCTGGAGTGAAGGTTGTTATCCCATCAACTCCTTATGATGCAAAAGGTCTTCTTATCGCTTCAATTCGTGATAATGATCCAGTTATTTTCTTAGAACACATGAAATTATACCGTTCTTTCCGTCAAGAAGTCCCTGAAGGTGAATACACGATTCCACTTGGTAAGGCTGATGTAAAACGTGAAGGAACTGATATTTCCATCATTACTTATGGTGCAATGGTTCATGAATCATTAAAAGCTGCTGAAGAATTAGAGAAGGAAGGTTTCTCTGCAGAAGTTATTGACTTGCGTACTGTAAGTCCAATTGATATTGAAACGATCATTGCTTCTGTTGAGAAAACAGGTCGAGCCATTGTAGTCCAAGAAGCACAAAAGCAAGCTGGAATTGCAGCAAACGTTGTTGCTGAAATTAACGACCGTGCTATTTTAAATTTAGAGGCACCTGTACTTCGTGTAACAGCGCCAGATACTATTTTTGCTTTCCCACAAGCTGAAGCAGTTTGGCTTCCAAATTACAAAGACATAATTGAAACAGCGAAAAAAGTATTAACGTTCTAATAACTAAGGGAAAAGTAAAATCTATTTAAAATAGGAGGATGAATCCCAGTGAGCGCAACAGCAACCACATTCCAATTTAAAATGCCTGACATCGGTGAAGGTATTCATGAAGGCGAGATTGTTAAATGGTTCATAAAGCCAGGTGATAAAGTCCAAGAAGATGATATCCTTTGCGAAATTCAAAATGATAAAGCAGTAGTTGAAATACCTTCTCCTGTTGAGGGAACTGTTCTTGAAGTAAAAGTTGCCGAAGGAACTGTAGCAACAGTTGGTCAAGTTTTAGTAACCTTTGATGCTCCAGGATATGAAAACTTACAATTTAAGGGTGACGAGCACGCTGAAGAAGCACCAAAGCAGGAAGAACAACCAGCGGCAGCACCAGCAGCAGCTACGGCTCAAGAAACTACGCCACCACCAGCACCACCAGCATATGGTATCGGAGTAACACAACCACAAGGACAAGTGGAAGTAGACCCTAATCGCAAAATTATTGCAATGCCATCTGTTCGTAAATATGCGCGTGATAAAGGTGTGGTAATTACTCAAGTACCTGGATCTGGTAAAAATGGACGCATCGTCAAAGCTGATATTGACACATTCTTAAGTGGCGGAGCACCTGCAGCGGCAGCGCAAGTGGCTGAAACTCCTGCAGCAGCTGCACAGGCGGAGGCAGCAGCACCAAAAGCCGCTCCAATTCCACAAGGTGAATATCCTGAAACTCGCGAGAAAATGAGTGGTATCCGTAAAGCAATTGCTAAGGCAATGGTGAATTCTAAACATACTGCTCCACACGTAACCCTTATGGATGAAGTCGATGTAACAAAACTTGTTACGCATCGTAAAAAATTCAAAGAAGTGGCTGCAGCTAAAGGCATTAAGCTAACATTCTTACCATATATCGTAAAAGCATTAACAAGTGCATTACGTGAGTACCCTGCACTTAATACCTCACTTGATGATGCAACTAGTGAAATTATTCATAAGCATTACTATAATATTGGAATTGCCGCTGATACTGAAAAAGGATTGTTAGTACCAGTTGTTAAAGACGCCGACCGCAAGTCAGTGTTTGCAATTTCTAATGAAATTAATGAATTAGCTGGAAAAGCACGTGACGGAAAGCTTGCTCCTAATGAAATGAAGGGTGCTTCTTGCACGATTTCAAATATCGGTTCTGCTGGCGGTCAATGGTTTACACCAGTAATCAATCACCCTGAAGTAGCTATTCTTGGTGTAGGTAGAATTGCAGAAAAACCAATCGTTCGTGATGGTGAAATCGTTGCTGCTCCAGTCTTAGCATTATCATTAAGCTTTGACCACAGAATGATCGATGGAGCTACAGCTCAAAATGCATTAAATCATATTAAGCGATTATTGAACGATCCAGAACTATTGTTAATGGAGGCGTAATAAATGGTAGTAGGAGATTTTCCAATTGAGACCGATACTATAGTCATTGGTGCTGGTCCTGGCGGTTACGTAGCTGCAATTCGTGCAGCACAATTAGGACAAAAAGTTACAATTGTTGAAAAGGAATATATTGGCGGAGTTTGTTTAAACGTAGGTTGTATTCCCTCAAAAGCAGTCATTGCTGCTGGTCACCGTTACGAAGTAGCGAAACACTCCGATTCATTCGGAATTAAAGCTGAAAATGTAACAGTTGATTTTTCAAAGGTTCAAGAATTTAAAGCTGGAATCGTGAAAAAGCTAACTGGTGGTGTTGAGGGTTTATTAAAGGGAAATAAAGTTGAGATTGTACGTGGAGAAGCATACTTTGTCGATGGTAATTCATTACGTGTGATTGGTGAAAATTCTGCCCAAACATACAACTTTAAAAATGCCATTATCGCAACAGGTTCTCGTCCAATTGAGCTTCCAACTTTTAAATATTCAAAACGAGTACTAAATTCAACAGGTGCATTGAATCTACAAGAAGTTCCAGAAAAAGTGATAGTTATTGGCGGCGGTGTTATTGGAATAGAGCTTGGTGGTGCCTATGCTAACTTTGGTACTCAAGTAACTATCTTAGAAGGTGCCGATGAGATTTTAGGTCTTGGTGTCTTTGAAAAGCAAATGGCTGCCCTTGTTAAAAAGACTATGAAGAAAAAAGGCGCAGAATTCTATACAAAGGCAATGGCTAAAGGTGTAGAAGAAACTGAAAATGGTGTTGTTGTAACCTTTGAAGTAAAAGGTGAAGAAAAGAAAATCGAAGCAGACTATGTTTTTGTAATGGTTGGACGCCGTCCGAATACGGACGAAATGGGCCTTGACCAAATTGGTGTGAAGGTAACAGACCGCGGATTGATAGAAATTGACAATCAATGCAGAACAAATGTCTCGAATATTTATGCAATCGGTGATGTTGTTGCAGGTCCTCAATTAGCTCATAAAGCATCTTACGAAGCTAAAATCGCTGCAGAGGCGATTGCAGGTCATAATGCTGTCATTGACTACTTAGGTATCCCTGCAGTAGTATTCTCTGATCCTGAACTTGCCAGCGTAGGGTATACGGAAGTACAGGCAAAAGCAGAAGGAATGGACGTTATAGGTTCAAAATTCCCATTTGCTGCGAATGGACGAGCATTATCTCTAGATAGTGCAGATGGCTTTGTTAAATTAGTATCACGTAAAGAAGATGGTGTCTTGATCGGTGCACAAATTGCCGGTGCAAGTGCATCAGATATGATTGCTGAGTTAGGATTAGCAATTGAAGCAGGGATGACAGTCGAAGACTTAGCGTTAACGATCCATGCTCATCCAACATTAGGAGAAATCACAATGGAAGCTGCTGAAGTAGCCCTAGGAACTCCAATACATGTATTAAAATAATAAAAAAGTCCTTTCCGTTTATTAAATGGAAAGGACTTTTTTTTTATCGAAAAATATATATATCTACTAATTTCATACATATATTTAAGAAAGGCTTTGTTAAATGGTTAAATGATTTTATAACATTGTTGATTTGTGCGGAAGGCACGAGACTCCTCGAAAATGCTATCGCATTTTCTTCGTGCGTGGGCAAACTCAAGGATGTAATTCAATGTCCTGCAGGAGGACGGGACAGGGGAGAC
>NZ_JBALNQ010000001.1:28793-58017 GCF_036961885.1 Neobacillus niacini
CCGCAGGCGCTTTAGCGCCGAGGAGGCTTCCCGAACCGCCTGCGGAAAGCGAAGTGCCTGTAGCGCAAATCAACAACCAAGTTTAACACAGCCTAAGAAAACGACTTTAGTGGTGATGGGTGATAAAAGATGCGTGTATATGTAATTATGATCTTACAATTAATCATTTGGAGTGCCTTTACACTAATAGAATGGTTGTCAGAGCATGATCAATTACTATATAAAATTATTATGTTTTTTGTCTTTTTTTATTTAGCATTCATGCTATGTAACAAAGTAACTAAATCATCATCGAAAACACTCTTTATAACCTCTCTAAGCCTTGTCATCTACACTTCAATACATTATACACTCGCACTGGTAACAAACTAAAAAACTCCCATTAAGGGAGTTAGAGGCGATTACTTTCGTGGATAATAATACATGATACGGTCGTTAAAAAGATGAAGTTCTCCTTGTAATTTCTTAGCTAGAAATTTACAGAATTCATTTGCCTTACCTTTGTCACCGAATGTAGATTGCTCTGGAAGTGTAACCTGTATGTATGTTTGGATTCTCTCATTACCGTCTTCATCACGAATTTTTTCCTGATCGACACCAATTAAAATGGCATAATACCTTTCATGACTAGAAGACAAATAAAACCATTTTTCTTTGCCTTCATTTTTCTCCTTAACATCGTAAGGAAAGGCATTTTCACCGTATTGCCAATCAACTTGATTCCCTGTTTTTCCAGTAATATCTTTATAATAATAAAAGAGTTCCTTTACTTCGTCCACAGTAATGGTTTGTTTTGCAGATGAAGGAACTAGTTTTATGTATGCGTTCTCAGCCATCATAAGCCCCCCTATTCGTTACATATATTATCTCTTTCATTCTAGCATTGTAAAAACAGTGATGACAACAATAAGACACAAAAATGTCATTTGTTAATTTTAATAAAATGAATTATAATAATATTCTAAATACTTATTTTGGAGAAGGAGGTTTCATATGGAATTATTTGAAAAGCTATATGAGGAACATGAAAATGTAAAAGTAACGTTTATTGGATTTACTACAGAGCATACCCGATATGATTTCGGCATTATCTACACGAACATGTTTTTTGGTAAACCTTTAGTTGTCTGCATGCAAACTGGCCGTTCTACCCTCCTCGACCCTAATGAAATTGAAGATATTGAATACCTTCAAAATGTATTCCGGATTCCAGATAAACAACAAGCTGCTGATTTGGCAGAATTCTTCAGTTCTACACTTCCGCAAATCCCATTTGTTACCCAATATGAGTAATTAATCAGAAAGGGCTTATTAATAAGCCTTTTTTTTTGTGTAAAAAATAAATGAATGTGACATACAATTTAGGCTTGATAATTCCAATGTGTTATATTATTATTGTCTTAAGGATATTAAAACGTTTTCAATGTAATGAACATTTCATAATGAAAAGGGGATTGAAAAGATGGGTACAATCGTCTGCCAAGCTTGTGACTCAACAATTGATCATTTCGAAGATGAAAAAGTAACAGTTCTCTATTCTAGATGTAATTGTTGCGATAATCACCATTCCGAAGATGAACGATAAAATATTTATACTTAAAATAGAAACAGGATTCCTAATGGAATCCTGTATTTTTATTTTATTGCTTTATATTCTTTTATAACACGTATGGTTTTGATTTCATCGTCTTCTGGTCCTTGTACAGGTAAGCCGGCTTCAAGGTTTTCCTTAACATAATGAAGGTTTTCTTTTGTGATGATTTCTCCAGGTATGAAAATCGGAATTCCAGGAGGATAAACCATAATAAACTCGGCAATAATTCTTCCTTCTGATTGCTCAAAAGGAATTACTTCCGTATCAGCATAAAACGCGTCTCTTGGGGTTAGAGCAAGAATTGGAATTTCAGGAAGCAGAACTTGAATAGGTTCGACTTTTTCTTTCCGATGTTCCCGTTCCTCTGCAAGCTCTTTTAATGCTTTGACTAAAATATCTCCCTCATAATCTGTATCACCTATTGTGATGATACAAAGTATGTTGTATAGGTCAGACATTTCTACTTCAATATTATGCTTTTCTCTTAACCACTTTTCAACTTCGTATCCTGTTAAGCCTAATTCTTTAACAGAAATAATTAATTTAGTTGGATCATAGTCAAAGGTTGCTTTGGATCCAAGAATTTCTTCACCGATACAATGTAAATGATCGACTTCATTAATTCTTTTTCTAATTGATTGTGCCAGATTAATTGTTTTATCAATTAACTCTTTTCCCTTAGTAGCTAATTGTTTTCTAGCGACATCAAGAGAAGCAAGTAACAAATAAGACGTTGAAGTGGTTGTCAGCATACTAAGAATGGCTTGAACATGCTTTGCAGATACAAGCCCCTCTTTTACATTAAGAATAGAGCTTTGTGTCATAGAGCCTCCAAGCTTATGAACACTTGTTGCAGCCATATCGGCACCCGCCTGCATAGCTGATAGAGGCAAATCATCGTGAAAGTGAATATGAACCCCATGCGCTTCATCTACAAGGACGGGAATATTATGTGCGTGCGCTAATTCTACTATCTTTTTTAAATCAGCGGAAATTCCAAAGTAGGTTGGGTTAATTACAAGGATTGCCTTCGCATCTGGATGCTGTTTAAGCGCCTTTTCGACAGAGTCATTTGTGATGCCATGGGATATACCTAAATCCTCATCAATTTCTGGATGAATAAATACAGGTATTGCCCCCGAGAATACAATCGCTGACATGATAGATTTATGAACATTTCTTGGGACAATGATTTTATCTTCTGGTCCACATACAGCCATTATCATTGCTATAATCGCACCACTTGTTCCTTGAACTGAAAAGAATGTTCGATCTGCTCCAAAAGCTTCAGCGGCTAGATCTTGAGCTTGTTTAATGATTCCTTTTGGCTGATGGAGATCGTCGAGTGGACCAATATTAATTAAGTCAATCGATAGTGCATTATCACCAATGAAATTTCGAAAATCCGGGTCGATTCCAACCCCTTTTTTATGGCCAGGAATATGAAATTGGACAGGATTTTTTTTTGCGTGCTCTAATAAACCGCTAAATAACGGTGTTTGATGTTGAGACAATTGATTTTCACACCTCTTTATATAAATTGCTTTATTATATAATTCACAAAACAAATGAATTATAGCACTAATACCACTGCTTGCAAAGATTTTTTGTAAGAATGGTACACCACTTTTTCGAGTTTTTATGTTAGTTTCTCAATAAAACAGGAAAATTAACCTTTGGGAGCGAAATATGAGGATAACAATAATTAGGAGGGGTCAAATTGAATTGGCAAACGAGAGTAACTGAAATTCTTAGTATCAAGTATCCCATTATTCAGGGAGGGTTAGCTTATCTAGCCTATTCTGAGCTCGCTGCGGCTGTTTCCAATGCTGGTGGACTTGGGCAGATTACCGCTATGTCTCTAGAAAATCCAACACAGCTTCGCGAGGAAATAAGGAAGGTTAAGCAGCTAACAAATAAACCATTTGGTGTTAATTACGCAATTGGGCAGCATAATAGACCCTTTGAAGAAATGCTTCAAGTTGCAATTGATGAAGACGTCCCAGTTGTATCAATGACAGGTGGAAATCCTGCACCTATCTTTGAACAGTTAAAAGGTACTTCAATAAAAAAATTAGTACTTGTAGCAGCGAGAAGGCAGGCTGAAAAGGCAGAAGAGCTTGGTGCCGATGCCGTTATGGTAGTGGGACAGGAAGGTGGCGGACATCTTGGCAGGGATGATATTGGGACAATTGTATTGATCCCACAGGTAGTTGATGCTGTTTCAATACCAGTAATCGCATCCGGAGGTATTGGGGATGGCCGAGGACTTATGGCCGCGCTTAGCTTGGGTGCAGAGGGAATTGAAATGGGAACGAGGTTTATTGCTACTAAGGAATGTGTGCATGCAAATAAACTTTATAAACAAAGACTTATAGAAGGTTCAGAGTCCAGCACTGTGGTCATCAAAAGATCAATAGGTGCCCCAGCTCGTGCTATTTCTAATACATGGACAAATCAAATAGTAGAAATAGAGAAGGAACATGGCACTTATGAACAGTTGAAGGAATACATTAGCGGGAAAGCAAACAAACGATATATTTATGATGGAAAAGAAGATGAAGGGTTTGCATGGGCCGGACAAGTCATGGGATTGATTAAAGATATACCAACCGTGGATCAATTATTTAAGGTAATAATTACAGATGCAGAACAAATTCGTGAAAAATGGGCAAAATAACGGTATGATACATATATGAAATAAAGTAAGCAGGTGAAATCTTGGAATATCAATACCCGATTGATTACCATTGGACAACGGATGAAATAGTCGATGTTATTAAATTCTATGAGGCGATTGAAAAGGCATATGAAAAAGGACTCGATCGTGATGAATTAATGACCATTTATCGTCGTTTTAAGGAAATCGTTCCCAGTAAGGCAGAAGAAAAGACCTTGTGTGGCGAATTAGAAGAAATCAGTGGTTATTCTTCTTATAAGGTGATAAAAAAAGCCAAAGATGCATCCTCAGGCGATAGGATCATGATGAAGTAAAATAAAAAACTCCAAACAGTGGTTGGAGTTTTTTTATTTTATATTTTGTGCAATTTTATATAATGGTGCAACTTTATCAAATACATGATCTACAATCTGCAGCAATTCATCTGCTTCCATTTGTATTGCCTGTTCGCGGCTAATTTCATAGCCACATAATAATTCAGCCTTCTTTACGTCTTTAAGTCTTTCGAGCATGCTTCGTAAATCTTCTTTGGAAAGAGTTTCATGCTGCACTGATTCTGATTTCATATGGTCTAAAGACCAAACAAAATCTTTCGGGATCTCTTTATAGATTTTGTTTAACTTTTTTATTAATCTGGCAGCAATTTCCTGTTTTTGTGGTGCCTCATATATAACTGCAAACCAAATGAATAGATGAGTATTCCAAAGTCCTATTTGAAAATGTGGAAGCATTTTATAACCGCGGGGATTATTAGCAAATGCAACCCAAGTATCTTTGGGAGGATTGATTGTCCTTCTTGCGTGTTTAGCAACATGGGCAAACATTTCATCACCAGTGACTGTTGTTAATGTTGGTGCAAAATGGTGACCAAGGACTTCTAATTTAGGACGAATTTTTTCAATTAGCGCTTCCATCCTTGCCTCTAAACCCTCGATTTGAAAAACATCGAAGTCTTCATTTTTAAAACCATTAAAATCCATTTTACTTCCTCCAAGTGTAGACATTTGTCATATATTGTAGCATATATGTAGAAAATCATGAATTAACATGCTTATATAGGTAAACACACAAATTAGTTGCAACCTTACATAGTCGCTCATATTATAGTACTAAAAATAGTCAGAAAAATTAAACAACGATCGAAAGGAGAAAGCTAAAATGAAACAATTAATGAATACTTCACTAAAAAAAGTTGGCGAGAAGGAAAGAACGGCATATTTACGATTAGAAATGGATTATGAGCTGGCAACACTTTTTGAGGCAATTGAGGAAAAAAACGAAAAAAAGATGAAGGAATGCAAACAAAAATTAGAAAAAATCCGCCAAGAGTTATTAAAACTAAAAGCTCTTTGATAAATTAATTCAAAGGGGATACTATTTAGAATGAAAAAGAAGAATCTAATATTGAAATTATAAAACGGACTCTGTGTAGTAAGTAGAGGGTTCGTTTATTGTTTTGCGCTATAAAAAATGAAGAACATGGGAAAATTAGGTATGGGGAATGCTAATAGTTGATGACTTACCTATATTTGTTTAAGCTTAGGATATTCGCAAAATCTTTACATACATTGATTATTTTGGAAATTGGAGGGAAATCATGGACTGGGAATATATCAACCTTCACGCTAAGCAATGGGTATTGGAAGCAGGGGATAAAATCCGGGCTTCTTTTGATAAAACATTAAATATTCAAACAAAATCAGATCCTAACGATTTAGTTACAAATATGGATAAAGAAATTGAACAATTTTTCATTAATAAAATTAGAGAAAATTTTCAGAACCATCGAGTTTTTGGAGAAGAAGGATTTGGCGATGAAATAAGTGATCTTAATGGTGTTGTTTGGATCATTGACCCGATCGATGGAACGATGAATTTTATTCATCAACAGCGGAATTTTGCCATATCACTGGCTGTTTATGAAAATGGTATTGGAAAAATTGGGATTATATATGATGTAGCCCATGGTGAACTATATCATGCTATTAATGGAAAAGGTGCTTTTATGAATGACACTCTGCTGCCTGCTTTAAGTAAAAAGTCAGTGAAAGAATCGATCATCGCATTAAATGCTACCTGGGTGATGGAAAATCATCGTATCGACCATAAGCTTCTAATTCCCTTAGTAAGAGATGCAAGAGGGACAAGATCATATGGTACTGCTGCTCTTGAAATGGTATTTGTGGCAACGGGGAGAGTAGATGCTTATATTTCAATGAGGCTGTCACCATGGGATATTGCAGCTGGTGCTGTTATTATTAATGAATTAGGAGGAGTTGTAACCAACTTAAGAGGAGAAAAACTTGATTTCCTCTCAAACGATTCTCTGCTTGTAGCAAAACCTGGATTGCACGAAACGATAATAAAAGATTATCTTAAAGAAGGAAAATGGTAAAAAAAGAAGCCTAAATAGGCTTTTTTTTTACCTGCACCGTCAGGCAAGGCCTGCAGCTTTTCCTATAATTCTCCGTTGGCTCTATATTTTGCTTTTGTTTTAAATCCGAATCCCATTACCAAAATAACTGCTAAGACACTGCCAATTATTCCTATAATACTTTCTTCACCGATTGCAACCCCGATGCCCATAATGCTCATTGCAGCTAGTACTGCATAAGCGACAAAAACCCATTTTATTTGCTTCATTTTACCGAGTCCCCTTTGTTAATTGAAGAAAAAAATATTATTTATAGTTACATTCTACATAAAATGCGTTTAGTTTTCCACCATTAATGTGGTATAATACTTTAGCCATATATGGGAAACTATAAATAGCTTAATTTTTGAAATAGAGGCAGGAGTGAAACACTTGAAAATTAGAGAAGATATTCGCAATATAGCAATCATCGCACACGTTGACCATGGGAAAACGACGTTGGTTGACGTATTATTAAAGCAGTCTGGAACATTTCGTACAAACGAGCATGTTGAGGAACGTGCAATGGATTCAAACGATATTGAAAGAGAACGTGGAATAACAATTCTCGCTAAAAACACAGCCATTCAATATAAGGATAAACGAATCAATATTTTAGATACACCTGGACACGCTGATTTTGGCGGTGAGGTAGAACGTATCATGAAAATGGTTGATGGTGTTTTACTTGTTGTTGATGCCTATGAGGGAACGATGCCACAAACACGCTTTGTACTAAAAAAGGCGTTAGAACAAAATCTAACTCCAATAGTTGTCGTAAATAAAATTGACCGTGATTTTGCTCGTCCTTTAGAAGTAATTGATGAAGTAATTGACCTATTTATCGAACTTGGAGCGAATGAAGATCAACTTGAATTCCCGGTCATTTATGCTTCTGCAATCAATGGAACTGCCAGTTTGGATCATGAAAAACAGGATGAAAACATGCAATGCTTATATGATTCCATTGTTGATAACATCCCAGCACCAATTGACAATCGTGAGGAGCCATTACAATTCCAGGTTGCCTTGCTTGACTATAATGATTATGTTGGAAGAATTGGTATTGGGCGCGTTTTCCGCGGCACAATGCATGTTGGCCAGCAGGTAGCCTTAATGAAACTTGACGGTTCAGTGAAACAATTTCGCGTTACAAAAATCTTTGGTTTCTTTGGGTTAAAACGTCAAGAGATTCAAGAAGCGGTAGCAGGAGACTTAATTGCAGTTTCTGGTATGGAAGATATCAATGTGGGCGAAACCGTTTGTCCGGTTGAGCACCAAGAAGCATTACCAATTCTAAGAATTGATGAACCAACATTACAAATGACGTTTGTTGTTAATAACAGCCCATTTGCTGGTAGAGAAGGTAAGTACCTAACTTCTAGAAAAATTGAAGAAAGATTACTCGCTCAACTCCAAACAGATGTAAGCTTACGTGTTGAAAATACAGATTCCCCAGATGCATGGATTGTCTCTGGCCGTGGTGAGCTTCATTTATCGATTTTAATTGAAAACATGCGCCGTGAAGGCTATGAGCTTCAAGTTTCTAAGCCTGAAGTTATTGTAAAAGAAATAGATGGTGTTCGCTGTGAGCCAATTGAACGTGTTCAAATTGATGTACCTGAAGAGCATACAGGTTCTATAATGGAATCAATTGGTGCACGTAAAGGTGAAATGATTGATATGATTAATAATGGCTCCGGTCAAGTACGATTAATTTTTAATGTCCCAGCACGTGGACTAATTGGCTACACCACAGAATTCTTAACAATGACTCGTGGTTATGGAATTATTAATCACACATTTGACAGCTATCAGCCAATGCTTCAAGGTCAAGTGGGAGGAAGACGTCAAGGTGTGCTAGTATCAATGGAGTCAGGAAAAGCTTCTACTTATGGTATTATGAATGTTGAGGACCGTGGAACAATTTTTGTTGATCCAGGTACTGAAATATACGAAGGTATGATTGTTGGCGAACACACGCGTGAAAATGATATTACCGTTAATATCACAAAAGTAAAGCAGGCTACAAACGTTCGTTCAGCAAACAAGGACCAAACTTCTGTTATTAAAAAGCCAAGAATCATGACATTAGAGGAGTCTTTGGAGTATCTTAACGAAGATGAATACTGTGAAGTAACACCGGAGTCCATTCGTTTGCGTAAAAAAATCCTAGATAAAAATGAACGTGAAAGAATGGCTAAAAAGAAAAAAACAGCAGAATTAAGCTAATATCTCTTCGGGGGAGGTTTTCGTGTGAATGTAGCGGAACGGCTATCATTTTTTCCAGCTCTCTTTAATGTAACCGAAAATCCAAAATTGGGAATGTGGCTGCTTTATCTTACCATTGTAGCTCTATCCATCTTGGTATATAAACTTGGCTTTGCGCAAAAACTGCCTCTTGGCAAATCAATTATGATTTATATCTTTTTAGCTGCAGGCTGCACGATTTTAACTGCACTTGGGATCTTTTTACCAATAACAGAGGGTCTTGTTGTTGCGGCATTGATTTTAATCATATACAAAATTCGCCTGCACCAGTCGAAAAAACAACAAGTTGAGGCAAAGTAACGGGGGATATAAACATGAGATCGGTACAGGATGCACTCTATAATTGGCTTTCGATAAAGGTTGTTTGCGACGCTCGTCCTGAAGATACGGCAGCAAGAGAAACGTTAGACCTTTTTGATGGGATTATTAAGGATGAACATAAACTTACAAATATTGTCGTTACAACAGATGAAATGATGTATTATGTTTCCTACACCCAAGAAGGGGAATCGAAAAAGACGCGGTTTCCTCGGGAACTCATCGAGGTAATGCTCAACCAAATAAACCAAGAGCCAGATAAATATTGCAATTTTCCAATTGAAGATTAAAAAAACAACATGCCGATGGGCATGTTGTTTTTTTACCATTCATCCTTTTCAGACTGGGTTCGATAAAATCTAAAGTTACCTGTATCAATTCTTGCTTTTGTTTTTTCAGAAATTCTACTACTACAGTCATTACACAAATATGTATGGATAGGACGATTTCGAAGACGCTTTGCCTCAAAGGATTCATCTTCGATCGATTCAATTTTGTCACAGATAACACATTTTACTCTCATCATGCACCTCTAGTCCATTCTTTCTTGCTTTGTTAATCTATAGTATATCATGCAAGGCAGGCGACAGGAAAATCTATTGTGATTAAGTTGCTGAAAAAAACAGATAATAGTACTATGAGAATATCTGTTTTTCAAAATAGAAAGTATGGAACTGAATAAAGGGGTTGTAAAGATGGTGAATCAAGTAGAACCAAGACTCATTAAGCCATTGTTTGATGAGTTACAGAAAGAAAGGTTTGTAACAGTAGCTACGGTTGATTTTGAGACAGGTGGTCCAAATGTAGGTGCAATTTCCTGGATCTTAGCAAAAGACGAAGAAACACTCTATTTCGCTGTAGATTTTAAATCAAGAATTATTCAGAATATCGGCCAGAATAGTAAAGTTGTTATCAATTTGATTGCGAATGAATCTACATATTCTATACAGGGAGATGCATCCTTAAAAGTGGATCGTATTTCCGACATTCCATTAAAGCTTTCATTGGTTGAGATCAAGATTAATGAGGTTAGAGACGTAATGTTCTATGGTTCAAAAATTGTCACCGAACCACAATATGACAAAACATATGACAAAAAAGCAGCAGCCAGATTAGATAAACAAGTAATGGACGCAATGAAAAAAGCTTAGTCGCTGACTAAGCTTTTATTTATGGTAATTTGATTGGTCTTCCTGACTTTTTTCTAAGCTTTTCTTCTGGTCATCCGGTAATTCCTTCTTTGGTTCTTCGGTTGCGTTCTTAGGATTAGGCTCTATCATATTTCCAGGTATTTCTGGCATTAATCTGCCGGCAACGTCGGCAAGTTCCTCCATAATTCCTTGTATAGGCCTACCCTTTTTGATATCGGCTGAAATTTCTTTTAAACGTTGATTTGTATCTGCATCTGCAACAACAATGGCATTTGCACCATACGGATCTTTTTTTAGACTTTCAGCTACTGAATACTTAATGGTCCCAACTTGTGAACGTTCTAGCTTTGAATTCACATCAATTCCAACAATAGCATATCTGCCAATTACAACAGCTGTGGCATCATTAACATTAGGAGTACTTGTTGCAAGTTCAACCAATCGTCTTGAAACTTCCTGACCCGTTTTCCGATCTACATTCTCAATATAACTGTTCTTTACGTTAACTAATGATTGCTTCTCATTATTTTGTGCATTGTTTGTGCTGTTACAACCTGTTAAGACCAATAGTAAGGTAGTAAATATCAAAAGCATTTTCATTTAAAAATCCACCTCCACAAAGAGTTTTATAATTGATACATCCGTTTTGTTATATTCAACTTACATTTATTGTGCGGAAATCCTTCTATCTTTATTCGAACAAACATATATTTTACCAAAGTCGTATCTAGCAATCGGTTGGTTCGAAAACCATTAGCTAACCAATCAACTAGAAAAAGTGGAGGCGTCGCTTTGAGTAAAATATACGTGTTAGATACAAATGTCTTATTACAAGACCCGTATTCCATATTCTCTTTCGAAGATAATGAAGTTGTCATTCCTGCAGTTGTCCTTGAAGAAGTGGACTCAAAGAAACGATACATGGATGAAATAGGAAGAAATGCGCGCCATGTATCAAGATTAATCGATGAATTGCGTGCAGCAGGTAAGCTTCATGAAAAAATACCACTCGAAAATGGTGGAACCATTAGAATTGAGCTTAACCATCGAGCATTTCATGAATTACAGGAAATATTTGTTGAGAAAACAAATGATAATCGAATTCTTGCGGTTGCCAAGAATTTATCTACAGAAGAACAACAAAAAGAAAAGGGAAAGCCTGTAATCCTCGTTAGCAAGGATACCTTGGTCAGGGTGAAGGCGGATGCAATAGGATTAACTGCAGAAGATTTTTTAAGTGATCGAGTAGTGGAAATTGATCATATTTATACTGGCTTTTTGGAAGTTTTTTTGTCGGGAGAATTGCTGGGGTTATTTTATGAAAAAGGTGAGTTACCCTTAACGGAAATTGGAAAATATTTATTTTATCCGAATCAATACTTAATTATTAAAGACGCTTTAGGAGGATCTGCTTCAGCATTAGGAATGGTGGATAAAACCAGGAAAAAGGTAAAGAAGCTGGCCATTAATCAAGAACATGTTTGGGGGATTCACCCAAGAAATGTACAGCAGACAATGGCAATCGAGCTATTGCTGCGCAAGGATATACCGCTTGTAACTTTAATAGGTAAAGCAGGGACTGGTAAAACCTTATTAGCTTTGGCAGCAGGCTTAATGCAGACAGAAGACTTTAGAGAATTTAAAAAACTATTAGTCGCAAGGCCGATTGTACCGGTTGGCAAGGATTTAGGATATTTACCTGGAGAAAAACAAGAAAAACTTAGACCTTGGATGCAACCAATTTTTGATAACCTTGAATATCTATTTAACACAAAAAAACCGGGTGAATTGGATGCTATCCTAGCAGGGATGGGGTCGATAGAGGTAGAAGCATTAACCTATATTCGCGGGAGAAGTTTACCAAAGCAATTTATTATCATTGATGAAGCCCAAAATTTAACCAAGCATGAGGTTAAAACAATTTTAACCCGTGTTGGCGAAGACAGCAAAATTATTTTAATGGGTGACCCAGAACAAATCGACCATCCATATCTTGACGCCTACAATAATGGTTTAACCTATGTCGTTGAACGTTTTAAAGATCAAACAATTTCTGGACATGTAAAATTATTAAAAGGTGAGCGGTCGGGATTAGCAAGACTGGCAGCAGATTTGCTATAAAATATAGGTATAAACGCGCAGGAACGGGTCCCAAAATGGCACCCGTTATTTCCTATGGCTCTTTTCATAAGAAAAGAGCTTGCAAACAAAATTCAAAGGCACAAAATAACTAATTCCTCGTTAAAATCGGCTTTAAGATTTTAACAACAATCGTTACGAAAACAGCCTCTACTATTTAATAATAAATTCTTTGACGTACTTAATCGGTGTTTGTCGGTTCGAGCCATCACCGAAATAAATATGGACAGGTCCATCTTCTGTAAGTGGTTTCCCCATATCTGAAAAACCAAGAATGAGATCCTTCGCAAGGTCAAGCGGAATCTCATATGCTGAAGTTTCCGTTTTTATGACTAAAGTAGCAGCCTGTTCAGCAGGTTCGGCATTTTTTAAAAAGGGCTCAAACGGGATGCCAAAAGTTCCTGTTAACATCTTCTCTTTTTCATATTTTTTTTCTGTTTTTAAGGTTGGTGGATAGACAGCACCCTCCATTATCTCTCGATCCCAATGTTTAGAAATAGATTTAGTATATTCTTCTAGTGCGTTATCGTTTTTATATGGAGAAGAAAAGTAAGTAGATAAATCAACTTTACGATCATCAAATATCCAGACAGTGGGATCAAGAGTAATTGAATGTTTAACTTTGCCAGATAATAGTATTATGTTTTCCATCTTTCATTCCTCCTGTTCATATCTATAAAGTATAACGTAAAAAGAGGGAATGTCATATACATAAAGTTAAGGAACAATGGAACATATATGTTATTGTTCTTGCATTTTTTTATGGTAAAAGGTAAAATTTATAGATAAGTTGGGTTATCGCTCTGAATGGGGGGATCAATGTTGGCGTCTGAAATGATTGTTAATCATCAGGAAAAAGCTTTTGCCTTGTTACAGGCAGACGCTGAAAAAATATTAAAGCTTATTAAGGTGCAAATGGAAAATCTCACGATGCCTCAATGCCCACTTTATGAAGAGGTATTGGATACGCAAATGTTCGGATTATCAAGAGAAATAGAATTTGCGGTTAGATTAGGCTTAATAGAAGTTAGGGATGGCAAAGCGATTCTAGATAAATTAGAAAGAGAATTATCTGCGCTTCATGAAGCATCCATTAGAAAATAGCTAAAAAAACTCAAACAATGATGGTATGTTGTTTGAGTTTTTTATTACCTGTTGTTATTTTCAGAATTTTCCTATTTAAAAAATAGAAGAATATAACTTTTCCTCAACTAATTACGTAGATTTTCTATTATAATAGCAATAACGACAATTAAAAAACGGGGAAGTTAGAATATGTTAAAAAAAATAGTGAAATCCTATGATTATTCATTAATTATTGCAATAATCCTTTTAGCTTTATTTGGATTAGTCATGGTGTATAGTGCAAGTATGGCATCAAGCGTCCAAAGATATCACGTTCCAAGTGATTACTTTTATCAAAAACAAAAGCTGTATTTAATCGCTTCGGGTATTATCTTTATATTTCTCGCATTATTTCCTTATAAAATTATGCGAAGTACAAAATTTTTACTTCCGATGGTTGGGTTATCCATTTTGGGTCTCTTAGGGCTTTTTGTGTTTGGTGAAGTTAGAGGAAATGCTCAAAGTTGGTATGATTTTGGCTTTATTAGTATTCAGCCAGCAGAGTTTGTAAAAATTTCGCTGATAATTTATTTGTCAGCTGTTTATGCCAAAAAACAGACGTATATAAACAAATTCAATCACGGTGTACTACCCCCATTGGCCTACCTGGTCATCGTCCTAGGTTTAATTGCCGTTCAACCTGACTTTGGAACAGCGCTTATTATCGGTTTAATTGCAGGTTCTATTATTATCTCATCAGGTATGAATATCAAAACAATAACCAAATTACTATTATTAGGTATGATTCTTTTATCACCAGTATTTTTAGTCATGCAAGATGAAATTTTTTCAGAAAAACGTCTAGAACGATTTGAAGTGTTAAATGATCCTTTCAAAGATGAACTAGATTCTGGGTTCCACCTTGCAAATTCGTATATAGCCATTGGTTCTGGTGGTGTAAATGGCTTAGGATTAGGGAAAAGTATCCAAAAGCTTGGGTATTTACCCGAATCACACACAGATTTTATTATGGCGGTCATTGCAGAAGAGTTAGGTGTATGGGGGGTTAGCTTTGTCATCATTACGCTAGGTTATATAGTTTTAAGGGGAATATATCTTGGCCTGCGTTGTAAAGACCCTTTTGGCAGCTTATTGGCAATTGGAATATCCAGTATGATTGGAATACAGTCTTTTATCAACCTTGCAGGTGTTTCAGGGGTTATCCCGCTGACAGGTGTTCCTCTACCATTTGTGAGCTATGGTGGTTCTTCACTCTTACAGTTAGCTATTGCAGCGGGGATTCTAGTAAATGTTTCAATGTTTGTTAAATATGATAGTAAATATAAACTAAACCCGGTAGAAAAAAATCCTAAACAACAAGATGGCAATGTATATCAATTTCGAACATAGCGTGGGGAGTTTTGCATTCCCTGCGCTTTTATATAATTTAGAAAAGATAGAGGTGCTTAAGTTGACAAAACAAATTAATAAAGTGTTAGTCGCTAACCGAGGAGAAATTGCCATTCGAGTTTTCCGAGCTTGTACTGAATTAAATATTAAAACTGTGGCGATTTATTCTAGGGAAGATACGGGTGCATATCATCGCTACAAAGCTGATGAAGCTTATTTAGTAGGTGAAGGGAAGAAACCAATCGATGCCTATTTAGATATTGATGGTATTATTGAAATTGCAAAATTTAGTGGTGCAACCGCCATCCATCCTGGTTATGGTTTTTTATCAGAAAACATTCATTTTGCACGACGTTGTGAACAGGAAGGAATTATTTTTATTGGACCAACATCCATTCACCTCGATATGTTTGGTGACAAGGTCAAGGCAAGGAAACAAGCGGAATTGGCGGGGATACCAGTAATCCCTGGCAGTGATGGACCAGTTGACACGATAAGTGAAGTACAGGATTTTACGCAAAAACATGGTTTTCCAATTATAGTTAAAGCTGCTCTTGGCGGCGGGGGCCGTGGAATGAGGATCGTAAGAAATCATGAGGAAATGCAGGAATCATTTGACCGGGCTAAATCAGAAGCAAAAGCAGCTTTTGGCAGTGATGAAGTATACTTAGAAAAATTAATCGAGAAACCCAAGCATATAGAAGTCCAAATATTCGGGGATAAAAATGGTAACATTGTCCATTTGTATGACCGGGATTGTTCCGTACAGCGACGCCATCAAAAAGTAGTTGAAGTTGCTCCAAGTGTATCTATTTCTCATTCATTACGTGAAAAAATTTGTGATGCAGCCGTTAAATTAATGAGAAATGTAGCTTACCTGAACGCAGGGACAGTTGAATTTCTTGTATCAGGACAAGACTTTTATTTTATTGAAGTTAATCCAAGGATACAGGTTGAACATACCGTAACTGAAATGGTAACAGGTATTGATATTGTACATACCCAACTTTTAGTTGCTGAAGGTCAGGATTTACACAGTCCAATTGTCGGAATTCCTCCGCAGGAAGAGATTCAGATAAACGGTTTTGCTATCCAGTCCCGTGTTACAACGGAAGATCCATTAAATAATTTTATGCCTGATACTGGCAAGATTATGGCCTATCGCTCTGGTGGAGGATTTGGTGTTCGACTTGATGCAGGAAATGGCTTTCAGGGTGCAGTCATTACACCATACTACGATTCTTTGCTTGTGAAACTTTCTACATGGGCATTAACCTTTGAACAAGCAGCATCGAAAATGGTTCGAAACCTAAGAGAGTTTAGAATCCGGGGAATCAAAACGAATATTCCTTTCCTCGAAAATGTAGTAAGACATGAGAAGTTTAGAAGAGGGGAATATGATACCTCATTTATCGATTCAACACCAGAGTTATTTGTATTTCCAGTTAGTAAGGACCGTGGAACTAAAATGCTTTCTTACATTGGAAACGTCACCGTGAATGGTTTCCCAGGAATCGAAAAAAAGAAAAGACCCGTTTTTGAAAAACCGCGGATTCCTAAAATAAGTTTTGATTTTCCTTATCAAGAGGGTACTAAACAAATACTCGACCAAAGTGGCTCAGAAGGGCTAGTCCAATGGATAAAGGATCAAAAACAGGTATTATTAACAGACACTACCTTTAGGGACGCACATCAGTCTCTATTGGCTACAAGGGTTAGGACAACAGACATTTTGCATATTGCCGAGCCGACAGCCAAGCTTTTGCCCAACCTTTTTTCTTTTGAAATGTGGGGTGGAGCAACCTTTGACGTAACGTATCGATTCTTAAAAGAGGATCCATGGGAACGGCTGCAAATGCTTCGTAAAAAAATTCCAAATGTTCTGTTTCAAATGTTAATCCGTGGTTCCAATGCAGTGGGTTATAAAAATTACCCAGACAATCTTATCCGCGAGTTTGTAAGAAAATCTGCTGAAGAAGGGATTGATGTTTTCAGAGTTTTTGACAGCTTAAACTGGATTCCAGGCATGGAAATTGCAATAGAAGCGGTTCGAGATAGTGGAAAGATTGCTGAAGCGGCCATTTGTTATACAGGTGATATTCTTGATCAAACTCGAGTGAAATATGATATGAACTATTATAAAGAACTTGCTAAAGAACTAGAGAATCAAGGTGCCCATATATTGGGGATTAAGGACATGGCAGGCTTATTGAAACCTGAAGCAGCTTACCGCCTTATTTCTGAATTGAAAGAGACGATAGACATTCCCATCCATCTTCATACACATGATACAAGTGGAAATGGTATATTCACGTATGCGCGTGCCATAGACGGAGGGGTCGATATTGTCGACACTGCTTTGGGTACGATGGCGGGGCTTACTTCCCAGCCAAGTGCAAACTCTCTGTATTATGCACTCCAAGGTAAGGATAGGAAGGCAAATGTTAATATTGAGGCACTTGAACAGCTTTCTTACTATTGGGAGGATGTTCGAAAATATTACCATGATTTTGAAAGTGGCATGATAGCACCACATTCAGAGGTTTATCAGCATGAAATGCCTGGCGGGCAATACAGTAATCTTCAGCAGCAGGCAAAGGGAGTAGGGCTTGGCGACCAGTGGGACGAAGTAAAGCAAATGTATATGCGTGTGAATCATATGTTTGGTGATATTGTTAAAGTTACTCCTTCTTCAAAGGTAGTAGGTGATATGGCTCTGTTTATGGTACAAAACAATTTGTCTGAAGCTGATGTCTTAAATAACGGAGGCTCACTTGATTTTCCAGATTCCGTAGTGGAATTGTTTCAGGGGTATCTCGGACAGCCGCATCAGGGATTCCCAGAAGAATTGCAGAAAGTGATCTTAAAAGGAAAAAAACCATTAGAGGTCCGTCCAGGTGAGTTACTGCCTGAAGTGAATTTTACGGAAATAAAAGAAGAGTTAGTGAGAGAAACGGGGCAAGACGTTTCCGATTTAGATCTAATTTCATATGCACTCTATCCAAAGGTTTTTAAAGAATATATGGATACTGTTAACCTTTTTGGAAATATATCATTTCTAGATACACCAACTTTCCTTTATGGACTAAGGCTTGGGGAAGAAATTGAAGTAGAAATTGAAACAGGAAAAACACTTATTGTTAAACTTGTTTCTATTGGTCAGCCACAGGCAGATGGCACACGTATCGTTTACTTCGAATTAAATGGTCAGCCGCGTGAGGTAAATATTAAAGACGAAAGTATCAAATCAACTTTATTATCTAGATTAAAAGCTGACCTTAAGAATGAAACGCATATTTCTGCAACTATGCCCGGTACTGTTGTTAAAGTGTTAGTGGAAAAAGGGGAAAGAGTGGAACGAGGTGACCATCTCTTAATTACTGAAGCAATGAAAATGGAAACCACCGTCCAAGCTCCTTTCTCAGGTGTAATAAAAGAGCTTTACGTAAAAAATGAAGATGCCATCCAAACAGGAGATTTACTACTTGAATTGGATAAATAAACAAATAAAAAAAGTTGCCATCAGTTGGCAACTTTTTTATTTGTTCTTCCGTGATCTTGATAGTAATAACAGAAAATAACTTAGGACACCAAATAAACAAGTAATAAAAAGAGCATGCATTAATGCGACATAAAGATTTAAACGGGTAAATATAATAAGAGCCCCTGATAATACTTGAAGGGATACTAGAGTAAATGCACTAATCCAACCCCAGTAAATAACTTTTTGATGACGATACTTTTTTATTGCTAAATAGGCAACATAACCGATCCAAATAAAAATAACACCTGCCGCTGCCCGGTGCCCCATCTGGACCCACTCAAAGAGGTTACTTGGAAGTGCAGGGCTGTCATTGATACATAATGGCCAATCCCGGCAAACCAAACTAGAGTCGGTATGGCGCACAAGAGCACCTGTGTAAATAACCAGGTAGCTATAAATAGAAAGAGAAATAATATGAAAGCTCATTCTTTTATCTATTTTTAGATTATCTGCTTCAAACTTTTTATCAATCTCAAAAATTAGTAAAGTAAGCAGGAATACTGCAGCAAAGGAAATAAGTGAGATACCAAAATGCAAAGCTAAGACAAAATCAGATTGGCCCCATTTTACTGCTGCTGCACCAATTAACCCTTGTAACAGTAAAAAGAAAAACGAGAGAGAAGAAAGAAATTTCGTTTCCCTAACATGTCCGATTGCTTTCCATGTCCAAATGGATAAGACTAAAACCAGAATTCCGACAGTTCCAGATACAAGTCGATGTGCAAGTTCAATGATTAATTCAGGAGTTATGTCTGTTGGTACGAACTCGCCATTGCAAAGTGGCCAAGATCTTCCACATCCCATACCAGACCCAGTTTTAGTTACTAGAGCTCCACCTAGCAAAACGAGTATCATACCGATAGTGGTTGCAACAGCTAACCACTTTAAAGAGCGTCGCAAAAAATCACCTTCTTAAATAAAAGTTTAATAATTTGTTGTGGGATATTGATGTCAGTATAATTTAAAAGATAAAGTCCTTACTTATCATAACGAAAACTTAAGAAAAAGAACAGAATTAAGAGCGAGTTTCTCGTTTAACTTTTTTTAAAAATTTCCTCAACAGAATAACTTTGTGTTTTCACTATTATTATAGTGAAAACTATTTGTAAAAAGATCTGTGTTCGCAATTAATTAAAAATTATTAATATACAACAATATTCAAACAGTCTTTGTTAATATAGAACACAAAAAATATTATGAAATTCATTAATATTAGAGTGTATTTTATTATCTAAAAATTCTATTATATAGTATAATGGGTAATAAATAACCTCGGACACAATTTAGACAAAAAATATTCAAAAAAAATTCACAAAAATAGACCTAAGTGTGATTTAATATACAGAGAAAGTGTTCCTTGAATAACATTATTATAAGATAATAAATGCTTTTAAATAACTATTATAATTTGGTGAAGTTATCCATCGAGTATATAATAATATTTACAAACTACTAGGAGGGTGAAAGATGCCAAATTCAAAGGCATACAGTGAAGCAACAATTGAAAATGGCTCTACTGTTATAAATTCTCATATAGAAAAATCAACAATATGGAAAGATTTTACGGCACTTATCAAGATTGGAATTGTAAATTCAAATCTCATTACGACTTTTACTGGAATTTGGCTGGCCTTACATTTTAGCGGTCAAAGCTTTTTAAATAATCTAGATATTGTTTTATATACTGTAATTGGATCTTCACTAATTATTGCAGGTTCATGCAGCATAAATAATTATATTGACCGTGATATCGATCATCTTATGGAACGAACAAAAGCTAGACCAACCGTTACGGGTAAAATCGTTCCTTCAAAGGTCCTTTGGTTAGGGATTCTTTTAATCGCACTAGGTACAATTTTTCTATCGTTTACTACAATAACAGCAACAGTGATTGGACTTCTAGGGGTTTTTAGTTATGTAGTGCTATATTCTATGTGGTCTAAACGACAATTGGTATCTAATACTATAATAGGTAGTATTTCTGGAGCTGTTCCGCCATTAATTGGGTGGGCGGCGGTTGATGGGAACTTAGATATTATAGCTTGGAGCTTGTTTATTCTAATGTTTATTTGGCAGCCTCCACATTTTTATGCCCTAGCAATGAGAAGGGTTGAGGAATATAGAGCTGCTGGTATCCCGATGCTTCCGGTAGTAAAGGGCTTTAAAACAACTAAGAAACACATCTTAATATGGGTAGCGGCACTTCTGCCAACTCCTATATTACTTACTTCATTAGGAATCCCATTTCTAATCTTGGCAACGATATTAAATATCGGGTGGCTAGTATTAGGGATTTATGGATATAAGATCAAAGATGATATTAAGTGGGCAAAATTAATGTTCGTGTACTCATTGCAATATTTAACAATTATTTTTGTCGCAATGGTCATTGTTACATTAGTTTAGCTGGATGTTCTTTCTTAAATAAGGGGAATAATATTCCTATTTAATTTAAAGTGTCGGAGGCATTTTTATTTGCCTCCAAGATTTCTTTAAAAGTTTAAGTTGGAATAATACTACATACATTTTTGATCACAGAAAATTAAAAGAAATCAATTGGCGAAAGAGGGGTTTGATTAAGCTATGAAAAGGCTTGCAAAATGGCGCTTGATTTCGATATTTGCGATTCTTTCGCTTATCCTTTCAGGATGTGGCGAACCGTTCCTATCGACATTAAGGCCTGCTGGTGAAGTTGCAGACATTCAATATGATCTGATGAAACTAAGTACATTGATTATGGTAGGGGTAATTGCAGTTGTAATGGTAATCTTTGTAATAGTCTTGGTGAAATTTAGACGAAAAGATGAAAAAATACCAAAACAAGTTGAAGGTAGTCACAAACTTGAAATTATTTGGACTGTTGTTCCTATTTTATTACTTTTGATTTTAGCTGTTCCAACTGTGGCGGCTACATTTAAATTAGCGGATGTTTCTCCAATGGATAAAGAAGATTCAGATGCACTTGTTATCAATGTTCGCTCTAATTTATATTGGTGGGAGTTTGAATATCCAGGTGAAGGTATTGTTACCGGCCAGGATTTGGTTGTTCCGACGGATGAAAAGGTATATTTTAATTTAATATCCTCTGATGTAAAACACTCTTTTTGGGTTCCGGCAGTTGGGGGAAAGCTTGATACTAATACTGAAAATGTTAACAAATTCTGGTTAGAGTTTGATAGCAAGAAGGCTAAAGAAGCTGGAGATTTATTTTACGGTAAATGTGCTGAACTTTGTGGACCATCACATGCATTAATGGACTTTAAAGTGAAAACGTTGAGCCGTGATGATTTTGAAAATTGGGTTGCTGATATGAAGGATGTTAAGGAACCTGTACAAGCTAAAACAGATTTGGCTCAGCAAGGTCAAGAAATCTTTAATAAAAGCTGTATCAGTTGTCATGCTGTTACACCTGGAAATACAACACCCCCAGAAGCAAGGTTTGCACCAAACTTAACAAACTTTGGAGAACGTTCACGTATCGCTGGTGTATTAGATCATAATGAAGAAGAGTTAAAAAACTGGCTCCGTACACCTGAGAAATACAAGCCTGGAAATTTAATGACAGATAAATATCCACAATTGACTGAAGAACAGCTTGATGCTTTAACAGCATATTTAATGGAATTAAAAGTCCAGGAATAATAGGGGAATTGGTTGAAAGGGAGGTAAAAAGCGTGAGTACCTACGCACAAAAAAAGGGATTTGGCGCAACAATATGGGACTTTCTAACAACAGTCGACCATAAAAAGATCGCCATCCTATATCTTATTGCAGGTGGGTTTTTCTTTGTAATTGGCGGACTTGAAGCAGTGTTTATCCGCATCCAGCTTGCAGTACCAAACAATGATTTTGTAAGTGCAGGATTATTTAATGAAATTATCACCATGCATGGAACAACGATGATATTCCTTGCTGCGATGCCACTGGTGTTTGCTTTTATGAATGCCGTAATGCCATTACAAATTGGTGCCCGTGATGTCGCGTTTCCATTTCTTAATGCATTAGGATTTTGGTTATTCTTTTTCGGAGGAGTATTCTTAAATCTTTCTTGGTTTTTTGATGGAGCACCTGACGCTGGGTGGACATCATATGCTTCACTTGCTATGGCTTCAAAAGGCCATGGTGTTGATTTCTATGTACTGGGATTACAAATATCAGGTCTTGGTACACTTATTGGTGGTATCAATTTCCTAGTAACGATTATTAATATGCGTGCACCAGGAATGACGTATATGAGGATGCCATTATTTACATGGACAACATTTGTCACTTCTGCCCTAATCTTATTTGCTTTCCCACCATTAACGGTTGGTCTAGTGTTAATGATGTTTGACCGTATGTTTGGTTCTAATTTCTTTGTTACCACTATGGGTGGAAACACGGTAATTTGGGAACATTTATTCTGGATTTTCGGACATCCTGAAGTATATATTTTAATACTTCCTGCCTTTGGTATTTTCTCGGAAATCATGCCTATGTTTTCAAGAAAACGCCTTTTCGGATACTCATCCATGGTATTTGCAACGGTATTAATTGGTTTCTTAGGATTCATGGTTTGGGCTCACCATATGTTCACAACTGGTTTAGGACCAGTTGCAAATGCGATTTTTGCTGTTGCAACGATGGCTATTGCGGTACCAACGGGTATTAAAATCTTTAACTGGTTATTAACCATGTGGGGTGGAAGTGTTAAATTTACAACTCCAATGCATTATGCAATAGCATTCATTCCATCATTTGTTGCGGGTGGGGTAACAGGGGTTATGCTTGCAGTTGCAGCGGCTGACTATCAATACCATGATACGTATTTCGTTGTAGCACATTTCCATTATGTAATTGTCGGTGGTGTTGTATTTGCACTTCTTGCAGGTACACATTTATACTGGCCGAAAATGTTCGGAACAATGTTAAATGAAACATTAGGAAAAATCACTTTCTGGTTATTCTTTATCGGTTTCCATATGACATTCTTCATCCAGCATTTCTTAGGTCTTTGGGGCATGCCGCGTCGTGTATTCACATACCTGCCGGGTCAAGGCTTTGAAACATCTAACTTAATCAGTTCACTTGGTGCGGTATTTATGTCTTTAGCTGTTTTAGTTCTTTTATACAACATCATTATGACATCTGTGAAAAATGTAAGGGTTGGAAATGATCCATGGGGAGACGGTAGAACACTTGAGTGGTCACTCCCATCACCGCCGCCTTTCTATAACTTTAAGCAGCTTCCGTTAGTGCGTGGATTAGATGCATATTGGTTAGAAAAAATGGAAGGCAAAAAAGGGATGACACCTGCCGAGCCACTTGGTGATATCCATATGCCAAATTCATCATTCCTGCCATTTATGATGTCATTTGGATTATTTGTCGCCGCATTCGGTGCATTATTCAATATGGATGATAAAGCATGGTCAATACCAGTAATTGTATTAGGGTTATTGATTACCTTTGGATCTATGTTTATACGTTCAGTAAAGGATGACCATGGATTCCATATTCATAAAGAAGAATTAATGGATGATGAGGATAAGGGGGTTAAGGCATAATGCACGCAGAAGAAAAATTATCGTTAGAAACATGGCCTGCTGAGCCTGAAAAATCAACCCTTGAAGCAAAAAATAAATTTTTAGGCTTCTGGTTCTTTCTAGGTGGAGAGACTGTGCTTTTCGCCTCTCTCTTTGCAACCTACCTTGCATTAAAGGATAAAGTACCTGATTCAACACATACTTTAGCAAAAGATTTATACGACCTGCCGCTGACATTTGTTGCTACCATGCTGTTATTAACAAGTTCATTAACAAGTGTGTATGCGATGTATCACATGAAAAACTTTAATGCAAAAAAAATGAACACATGGTTAATCATCACTGTATTATTAGGTGCTGCTTTCCTTGCGTTAGAGGTTTATGAGTTTTCACATTATGTTCATGAGTACAATCATACGTTTACAAGTAGTGCTTTTGGATCTGCCTTCTACACTTTGACTGGGTTCCATGGAGCGCACGTTGCTTTCGGTCTAATGTGGTTTCTTACATTAATCATTCGCAATTCAAAACGCGGATTAAACCTTTACAATGCGCCTAAATTCTACGTTGCAAGTTTATATTGGCATTTTATTGATGTAGTTTGGGTATTCATCTTTACAGTAGTATATTTAATGGGGATGGTGGGATAAACTGATGGAAAATTCACAATTAAATTCAGGTAACCCAAGAGTTGACATTGAATATCGTAAGAAAAAAAGTGCTGAAGAAATGAGACATCAAGTTGTTTCATTCGCATTAATGATCTTCTTAACATTAATTGCTTTTGCAACAGTTGCAATAAAAGGTTTTTCGGCTTGGTTTATCGTGCCGTTTATACTTCTTTTAGCTATTGTTCAAGTAATATTTCAGCTATACTATTTCATGCATATGAGCCATAAAGGACATGAAGCACCATCAATGTTTCTCTATTCAGGATTACTTGTTGGTATGCTAACTCTTTTAGCTTTTACAACAATTATTTGGTGGTAACTATTTTTAGAAAATCGGCTTTATGCCGATTTTCTTTTTATAGGGAATGACCAAATCTTTGTGTCATTCAATGGATAACGATATAATTTAATCATGAACTAACTACAATTTAGAGGTGATATGCGGTGCTTACATTAGATATTTTTGGCTTTAAAGCACTTTGGAGCCCGTACTTCCTATTAAGTTTACTAGCAGTTACAGCAGTATATTTTTTAATAACAATAAAATTCCGCAGCAAGTTTGCTGATAGTGAACCGCTAACAAGAAAACAGGCTGGTTTATTTTTGCTTTCGATGGCATTAATTTATGCAATTAAGGGCTCTCCACTGGATTTAATGGCACATTTAATGTTTTATGTCCACATGGTTTCAATGGCGCTATTAGTTCTTGTGATTCCCCCAATCTTTATCTTTGGTATTCCCGTTTGGATATGGAGAAAGCTTTTCAACATAAAAGCGATCCGTGCATTATTTCACTTTTTTACCAAACCAATCATTGCGTTAATTGTTTTTAATGGTTTGTTTTCCTTCTATCATGTTCCATTGGTTTTTGATCAAGTTATGCAGAGCTTCTGGTTACATGCGGGGTATTCGACTCTTTTATTTTTTGTTGCGATTTTTATGTGGTGGCCGCTTATTAATCCTGTGCCAGAGCAGCAAAGGTTAAATGGGCTTAGGAAGGTAGGGTATATTTTTGCGGACGGAATCTTAATCACCCCTGCATGTGCCTTAATCATTTTTGCTCCTGCTTCAATCTATGCCACCTATTCTGACCCACAAGTTTGGGCTCAAGTCATGAGTCTTTGTGTGGGGCCTGCAACATTTGCTGGTTTAGACATTAGTGGACCTGAATTGTTTAGTTCAATGTCATTATTACATGATCAGCAGCTTGGCGGTGTATTAATGAAGGTTATACAAGAAATTGTATATGGAGTTATCTTAGCTCATGTTTTCTTTGAATGGTATCGTAAGGACCAGGCAGACTCTGAAAAAGAATTAAGCCAAACTTTAAGACCATCTTTGATAGAATAAATCTCCCATAGAACTGGGAGATTTTCTTTTTAATTGAAAATGTGCACGAACTAACTTAAAATTATTATAGAATAAATTAAAAGTGAGGCTAATTATGAATTCCCTACCGATTTTACCGACGATAAGTACAACCTTCATCGTTTTAAGTGCAGTAACGGTTGCAATAGGCTGGTGGCTTATTACACAAAGAAAAATAGACGCTCACAAAAAGGCGATGTTTACTGCAGCAATTTTTGCACTTATTTTCTTTATCATCTATGCGTCAAGAACGATTTTTATCGGAAATACTGCGTTTGGCGGACCAGATGATCTAAAAATCTATTACACAGTATTTTTAGTATTCCATATCACCCTAGCAACAACAGGTGCGGTTTTTGGTATTGTTACGCTATATACAGGATACAAGAATAATTTAACTAAGCATCGGAAACTAGGTCCGATTACGAGTATTATTTGGTTTTTTACTGCCATCACAGGTGTAGCAGTATACTTATTATTGTATGTGTTTTTTTATGGTGGGGAAACTACCTCTGTTATTAAAGCTATATTAGGATTTTAAAAGTGTCTTTACATGGCACTTTTTTTGTTTTTTAAAAGGAATTTAGCTTCTTTGATAGAAATACATTAAATAGGGGGAGTGATGGTCTTGGAAATAAAAGAACTAACTGAAAAAGATTATATAGAATCTTTGAAGCTTTCAATGTACGCTTTTCAGTATAAAATACCTGAAGAAAGAAAAGCATCTAGAATTGAAAAGATAAAAAATCATCATGTATTAGGGGTTTGGGAAGAAAATAATTTAGCTGCTAAACTACATATTATTCCATTCCACATCTACATGAGCGGACAAGAGTGGAAAATGGGCGGTATTGCAGGTGTTGCTACCTATCCAGAATACAGAAGGAATGGGTACGTTAAAAAGTTATTGATTCAGGCATTAGAGAAAATGCGAAATGATCAACAAATTGTTTCATTATTACATCCTTTTGACATTGGTTTTTACCGGAAATTTGGGTGGGAAGTTTTTACAGAAAACAAAAAGATGTTAATTGACAGAAAGGATCTTACGTTTTTAAATGCACAGCAAGGAACCATTAAAAGGTATACAAAAGAGAGTCATCATCCAGACATTGAATCCGTTTATGTTCAGTTTAGTAAAAAGTACATGGGCATGCTTGTTCGCGACTTAAAATGGTGGATGAATAGTGTTTATGATGATGGACAGATTGCTGTTTATTTCAATAAAAGAAGTGAAGCACAGGGATATGTATTATATGAGACGAAAGATCAGAAAATGGACGTTCAAGAGCTTGTAGCGCTGACACAAGAGGCTAGGTTAGGGTTATGGAATTTCATTTGTCAGCATGATTCCATGGTTGAAACGGTCAGTATTTTAACATCTAACCATGAGCTATTACCATTTATATTGCACCAGCCTAAAATAAAGATGGAGGTCACCCCATATTTTATGGCGCGAATTGTGGATGCAGAGCAATGTTTACAAAAATATCTCTTTAAAGATGTAACGGAAAAGCTATTCTTACATATCGAAGATGAATATGCACCTTGGAACAATGGAAGTTATTTACTAGCTAATGGCAAAGTGACGGTATATAAAGATAAACCTGGAAGCTCTTGCGCACATCCTCCTCAAAGAGGGGTTAGGTTAGATATTAATACGTTGACAGCGTTAATATTTGGTTACAAACGCCCAACAGAATTATTTGAATTAGGTTATATTAAGGGGCAAGAAACAGAAATTTCAGTGTTGGAAGAACTATTTCCACAAAACAAGCCATATTTCTATGATTTCTTTTGAAAATGGCTGTGTTAATATACACGGATGATTTTAGAAACTGTTGATTGGAGCGAAAGGGGCTCGACTCCTGCGGGATGTACGAGCTGAGTGAGACCCCGCAGGGCGGAACGACCGAGGAGGCTCACGGGTTAGCCCGCGGAAAGCGTAGCCCCTGTAGCGCAAATCAACAGCCCAGTTTAACACAGCCTTGAAAATAGAACGACGCATGATTGTTATCATGCGTCGTCGTTTTGATTAAATTGAAAATTTATCTACTTCGGTTTTAATAGACTCAAGAATTTTCTTACATTGATTTACAAGGGAAGAAGGGAAGCTTTCTCCTTCACCATATTCAACTCCGTGAGGATAATAGTGTTTTCCTAACAAAGGCGTCATTAACTCGATAACGGCTTTATTAGAATCAACATTTCCTTCAATTGCATGGCCTTGAACACGTAAGTAAAATGTTCCTTCTTTTAACTCAAACTTTCGGTCATATGTAACACGATCATAATCCCATTGACCCTCACGCACTAAGCCGTAATCAAGCATTACATCATCTAAACGGTTTAAATCAGCTTTCAACTTTTCTAAGCCAGTATTCTCAAATTTCATAAATAGTCCCTCCTAGAAACAATGCCTTCCCCTTTGTTAATTACTTGTCAGGTATGCAAATTAATTCAATTTAATAATAGTTGAAAAAGTTTAAACTTGCAATGAATACATCATCGAATAAATCATTCCTTTTTGGCAACTATAATGAAATGATAAATAAATAAAGTAACAAGAAAAACAGGAGGCGAACAAGTGGAAAAGATACGTGATATAATGACAGATCAAGTAGAGTGTTGTTCTTTGTTGGACAATGTTTTTGAAGTTGCGGTAAAAATGAAAGAATTAAATGTTGGAGCAATACCAATTGTCGACAAGGATAGACTGGTTGGGATGATTACCGACCGTGACATCGTTGTGCGAGGTGTTGCTGAAAAACACCCTGGTTCAACAAAAGTAGAAGACATCATGAGCAGTAAACTTGTTACTATAACGGCAGAAGCAACAACCAATGAAGCTGCTAATTTAATGGCTGAGCACCAAATCCGCCGACTTCCAGTAGTAGAAGGAGATAAACTGATTGGAATAGTCTCATTAGGAGACTTTGCGATAAGAAAAATGACCGATGATCAAGCAAAAGAAGCACTTTCTGAAATCTCAGAGCAAAATTATAACGGAGTACAACATTAAATAATAATTGGCAGTGATAAAGGATATTATTTATTTTATAACCTGTTGATTGG
>NZ_JBALNQ010000001.1:58162-84774 GCF_036961885.1 Neobacillus niacini
GAGCGCAAATCAACAGTCTAGTTTAATAAACAATAAATAAAAAACAGATACATCACATGGTGTATCTGTTTTTTTACATAAATTTTATATTTCTGACAAATTTAATATTCTCTATTACTAACAATGACAATGGTGATATAATTATAAATGAAAAAACATATGATGAAAGAAAAAGTAATAGAGAGGGTGAATACATCTGCGTACTCTCTTCAGGATCCTCATCCTAGCGTCAATTTTCGTGACTATTGGGTTTTACGTCAGTATAAATGAAAATGACGACAATGAAATTTTAATAACTGATGAACCTACGTTAGAAATGAATAATTCATTATATCAAAAGCAGAAAAAGGAATTACAGGATCAATCTGCTACTGAACGTCCTAAAAGTGGTATCGGAGCATTAATTGGTCAAGATCTTGCTCAATTACATGGGATACTTGGTGAACCCCGTAGAATTGATGCATCTTTATTTGGCTATGAATGGTACATATATAATACTGACTACGATCGTTATGTACAAGTTGGGGTGGAAAATAACAAGGTAGTTACAGTATTTGCAATAGGTGATAATTTAGATGTCTCACCATTTAAAATAGGGCAGCCAATCGAGGAAATTTTCAATACACAGATAATCGCTCCAAATATAGATATTGATTTTGAGGGGAATTCTTATCGTTTTGAATTGAATGATACAGATTTAAATATACGTCCATTAATTAAATTGGGAGATGTTTTTGTCCAATTATATATTGATAAATTTACTGGAAGTCTATCAAGCGTTCGCTTTTTAAATGATGAAACATTAGTGAAGCAGCGGCCATTTGAACTGGTTTATAGTGGAGAATTACTTGAACCAATCGAGCCTAGTGAAGAAATGTGGCACTTAATAGAGGAAGGGACAGAGAAGCAAATACTTGATATTACCAATGTTATGCGGCTAAGACATAATGTAAAGACACTAATATGGGACGAAGAGACTTCTGAGGTTGCCTATGGCCATAGTAAGGATATGTCCGAAAGTGATGATTTCTCCCATACTTCTAAAAAATTTGGCAGTCTTTCTGATAGATTGGAAGCCGCAAATGTCGCGTATAAGTTTGCCGGTGAAAATATTGCGGTAAATTATATCGATGGTCCTTCCGTGGCAGAAGGATGGTTAAATAGTAAAGGGCATCGAGAGTCCTTGTTAAATGAAGAATTCACCCATTTAGGCGTTGGAGTATATCAAAAATATTATACACAAAACTTTATTAAGAAATTTGAAGAATAGAAAAGGTGACAAACTAGTCACCTTTTTGTATTATTTCGAATTCACTAAAATGAAAATGATTCCCTTCCCAACATCCATAAATTCGTATCATCTCTCCAATCGGAAACGTATCAATTTTAATGTTGTTTCGAATCGGGGTTATTTTTTTTGCAGAAATAATCTTTGATTCTGTTTGGAGTTTTAGTTCCTGGATTAATATATATCTGTGATAATAAAAACGCTGTTTCTCTTGGCTAATGCTTTTAATTTCTCCTGTAACAATCGCTTCTTTATTGACTTCTGCCGATGCCAGCCAATTGCTGTCATTTTGTTTCATTTCCTTTTTTGTAATCCAAAAAAAGTAAAGGCAAATAATGGGTATAACAATTGCAGTAACCATTTTTACTCATGCTCCTTGCACACTATTTTTGAATGATAAAAAATGTACCTGTTGCATGGGCTATTTTTTTTCCGTCACTCCGAAACGCTTCTCCTGAGATAACTACAGTCTTACTTCCATGATGAATGATTTCGGCTTTACAATGTAGGCTATCACCTATACCAGGAGCTATGTAATGGATATTTAGTTGATTAGTCACTGCACCAAAACCTTCAGGGAGAACGGCATTTATTGCTGTACCCATTACAGTATCAAGAAGAGTGGCTGTTATTCCGCCATGAACAATATCTAAAGAATTATTCCAAACTTCATTTAATGGTACCTTAATTTCACATATTTTCTTTTCCTTATCAATTTTTCTCTCCATATGAAGTAAGCCATCAATATATTGGGTGTATTTGTTATCGATTTTCTTTTGAAATCCTTCTAACACATGTGCAAGGGCACTTAAATCCACTTCAGAACCTTTTTCGATGCAATTATCCAACAATAGATGTAACTTGTCTTTCATTTGTAATCCCTCTTTCAATTCTAATTCTGAAGACATCTTACCATTAAAAAAACAATTTTTACAGCAAGTAGGATTTCACCATTTTTTATTTTATACATATCGTATAATAGGCATTGGATATGGGCAGAGGTGAAGCAGTATGCAGAAAAATTTACATCCTTCTGTGATTAAATTTAAAGAGTTCGTGAAAAATAACCCTTCGCTAATTAAGGAAGTACGGAATGGTAATTCAACCTGGCAGGAATTGTATGAGGATTGGTATCTGCTTGGTGAAGAGGATAACCGGTGGAAAACGCTAGGCGATAAGAAGAATTCTAGTACTGAAAAAGAGGTAGAGAAAAAAGGGGATTGGGTATCAACTATCCTTGGGTCGATTCAAAAAATGGATCCGGATCAAATTCAGCATTATATAAATAACCTAAGTCAAGCGCTTGGGGCTATTCAGGGAGTGATTTCGCAATTTCAAGGAAATCAACTGAAACAAGTAACACCAAAAATCGAACATAAACATCCGTTTTCATTCCGTAAAGACTAACTGAAGGGAAAATTCACATGAGAAAAGATGTATTAGAATATATTAATCAACAAAAAGAATTAAAAAAGTTTATCCGGGAACAGCCGCTCTGGTATCGAAAACTCTCTAGAAATCCTACTGATTTACAGAAGCTAGAAATTGAGTCGCTTCATTATTATAAAAAAACAATCCCACATCAGGTAGAGAAATTAACAAATAATGTTCAAATGGCATCGATGATGTTTTACATGTTACAGTCCATGAAAGATCAAAATTGACGGAAGACCACGTAGTGAGTGGTCTTTTTTTTGTTAAGATTAAAAACAATAAACAAGGTAAACAATACAATTAAAAGGAGTGATTGTATTGAAAAAGTCTATTGGAGTGATCCTTCTATCTATTTTTATAGTGGGAATTATGTCAGGTTTTATTCAAAATGATAACCAAACCCCTACATTTTTTGTCCAATCTAAAATAAAAGGCAATAATGTATTTGTTGAATGCATATTATCTGGGATTAGCTTTCGGGAGTCTGAACAAAAAAATCAGAAAATAGGTAAGCTAGTTATATGGCTGGATGGAAAAAGAGAAAAGGAAGTTAACACAGCAGCTTTTATCATTAAAGGGCTGAAGCCTGGTAATCATGAGGTAAAACTTGAGGTTGTAGACTTAAATAATGTACCTTATGGATTAACCAAGGAGTTCTTGGTAAATATCACTAAGTGAGCATGATTATTTCACTTTCTTTATGTATTCATGTTAAAATGTGAATGGAGGTGGGCTTGGATGCTTGCTACAACAGAAAGTGTAGAACTACTCGAATACGCTGAGCAATTAGCACAAATGGTATTAGAATCTGATATTGTTGAACAATATCATATTTGTCTATATAAAATGCAAAATAGCAAGGAAACGCAGGAGAAAATAAAACGATTTGTAAACCTCAAGGAGCTTTATGAAGAGGTGCAGCGTTTTGGTAAATATCACCCTGATTATAAAAGGGTAATGAGCCAAATCCGTGAATATAAACGGGAAATGGACTTAGATACTTATGTTGCTGAATTCAAATTAGCGGAAAATGATCTTCAAAGTCTGCTAGATGAAATCAGTATGTTGGTCGGTGGTGCCGTATCCAAACAAATCAAAGTTCCTTCAGGAAATCCATTTTTCGATACAGGTTCCCACGGTTCTGGCTGTGGCGGCGGTGGAAGCTGCGGGTGTTCTGCTTAAGAAAGGCTTAATAAATCATTAAGCCTTTTTTCGTACCTTTTTTATTGTATTAGAAAAGTGCCATTGATAAAGAGTGTTTTAATATGCTAGACTTATTAAAATGATGGTTTTTTGAAGGGGAAAAAAAGTATGTTCGTTCAAAGGCAAGGATTAGTTATTTGGTTATACTCCTTAAAGCAAGCAAAAATGTTAAGACGCTTTGGTAATGTGCATTACGTCTCTAAAAAATTAAAATATGTTGTACTGTATTGTAATCAAGATGAAATTGAAGTCATAATGGAAAAAATAAATTCCTTTTCATTTGTTAAGAAAGTGGAACCGTCATATAAGCCTTTCTTAAAGATGGAATTTGAAAATGCAGCACCAGATAAAGCGAAAGAATATGATTATAAGATGGGTATATAAAAAAGCTTCAGCGTCTGGTCAAGACGCTGAAGCTTTTCTTAATGCAGTGGTTTTATATAGTGATTTAGTCTAAGTATAGCAATTAAATGCTGATAGTATAATTCTTTTTCATGAAAGATCGTTGAAGGTTTTACGGATAATTGAATAATTTCTTTGCCGAGTTCGTCTGCAGTGTGCTGAAATAGTTCAAACCTTTTATTCGGAGTAAAGTTTGGATTCGGGATCCCTTCACGGCAGAAATAAAGTGCTTGGAATTTTCCAGGATCAGTAAGCTGTAAAACTACTGCTAAAGAGGTTACTTGCTTTTCATTTTTTTCTGTATGAAATGCCATCATGTGAAGAAGTCTGTGCTGATTTGCCTTTGCTAGTTCAAGCAGCTCATATATATCAGAATACCCCTCGCCGAGTTCAATAAAGCGTTGTATCAAATTAAACTCTCCTTTGTTTATCAATTCATTCCATACTTTATCATATTTTTAACGATAATACTGCCTGTTCTAAAAGAAAAAACCCTGCAGACATAAATCTGCAGGGTCCTTCTATATCCTTACTCAGGATAGAAGGCAAAGGGAGAGGAGAAACCGGAGGAAGAACTTATGGGGAAACGTAAGTCTTCTCCGCGGTTGGCAACAACATCCTCGAATTGATGTTGTTACTTACATTATCTCCACAACTAATAAGCTTATACGTATTTAAAAATAATTTTTCAGATAGTAACAGGCAGTTGGCTAGTTTATTCAATTATGATAGGATATTGATAAAATAAGATTTTGGGAAAAATAGTGGTGATAATAGTGAGAGTCGTTTCAGGTGTTTGTAAAGGAAGAGCGTTAAAAGCCGTTCCAGGAAATACAACCAGACCAACTACAGATAAAGTAAAGGAAGCTTTATTTAATATGATTGGACCCTATTTTGATGGTGGAATAGGGCTGGACCTTTTTGCGGGAAGCGGTGGATTAGGTCTGGAAGCGTTAAGCCGGGGTTTAGATAAAGTCATTTTTGTCGACCGAGATAAAAAGGCCCTTCAAACAATTCATGAGAATATCCAAGCATGTAAAATGGAGGAAAAGGCAGAAGTTTATCGTAATGATGCGGACAGAGCATTAAAAGCCCTAATGAAGAGGGAAATTGGTTTCGATTACATATTTTTAGACCCGCCGTATAAAAAGCAGCAGTTAATTAGTTTAATGCAAGAAATATCTGAAAAAAGGTTATTAAAAAATAGCGGATACATTATCTGTGAACACAGTCATGATGTTGAATTGCCGGAATCGACAGGGGAGTTTACACAAACTAAACATGAAAAGTATGGAATCATTGCGATAACGATTTATTCATATTTTAGTAAGGATTTAGGGGGAGTATTTCATGGCTAGTATTGCCGTTTGTCCAGGGAGTTTTGATCCAATTACATATGGTCATTTAGATATCATCAGAAGAGGCGCAAAGGTATTCGATATGATCTATGTAAGCGTTATGAACAACTCATCCAAAAATCCGCTCTTTAGTGTGGAGGAGCGGATAAATTTAATAAAGGAAGTAACAAAGGATCTGCCCAATGTTAAGGTAGATGAGCATTCTGGACTCCTTGTTGATTATGCTAAAGCAGTTAATGCCAATGCAATCATTCGTGGCTTACGTGCCGTTTCTGACTTTGAATATGAAATGCAAATTACCTCCATGAACAGAGTTTTAAATGATGAAATTGAAACGTTCTTTATCATGACTAACAGTCAATATTCATTCTTAAGTTCTAGTATTGTTAAGGAAGTATCGAAGTATAATGGAAAAATATCAGAACTTGTACCACCAATAGTAGAAGCAGCATTGAATAAAAAATTTAATCGCTAACAATACAAAAAGCCTTGGTATGTATGCCGAGGCTTTTGCGTATCTAATGATTCTTCTGTAAACGATTATATAGTAAAATTACATAAATGCTAAGAGATAAAATGGTAATAAGTGGTCCCCATTCCATTAACTTATAAAAATATGAATGGAGAAGTGTACCTTCTTCAAAGAAACTAACAGGGATTGCATTGGATGGCTGCTCATTTTGATAAAATCGGATGTATATTGGTTTCCATAATAGGAGAGCAAATAGACTAGCAAATAATCCTTGGGCAATTCTAGCGAAGAAAAAAGGTTTAAAGCGAATATCGGTCTGGGCTAAAATACTAGCAACCTGGGCTTGGACACTAAAACCGCTAAAACCTAGAATAAAGCTGGTAATAATCGCTTGCTGCAGCAGCGTAGCATCCTGAACCTGGCTGGTTAAGTCACTTCCAAGGGTAATTTCGAATAAACCAGAGATAAATGGAATGCTGAGCATGTCAGGAAATGAAAGTGCTGAAAGTAAAAGATCAAAAACTTTTGCGAGTATAGCGGTAATATGTAGATGAAAAAGTAGTTTGTTAATAACGGAAAATAAAATAATGAATCCACCCACCATAAGCAAAGTTTGGATCGAAGAATTCACAGCATCACCAAGTAATTTGCCAATCGGGCGTTTGTCTTTTAATCTAGTTTGATGTAAGGCGGATAAAGCAGTCCTTACAATGAACCTCCCTTGCTTATCCTTATCCTTATACGGGGTTTCCTTACCATAAAACCGCATAATAAGACCCACACAAATATTCCCCAAATAGTGGGCTAGGGCTAATAGTACGCCTAAATGTGGATTGTGGAAAAAACCAACGGCTACTGCACCAAAGATAAACAATGGATTAGAGGAATTAGTAAAGGATACGAGCCTTTCTGCTTCAATTTGTGTCAACTGGCCTTCCTGCCTCATTCTTACGGTCAGCTTTGCACCAGCCGGGAACCCGGATGCCATTCCCATTGCCCAAACAAAACCTCCTATACCAGGGACTTTAAATAGAGGTCTCATAAGCGGCTCTAACAACACTCCAATAAATTTAACAACACCAAATCCTATTAACATTTCTGAAACTAAAAAAAACGGTAATAATGACGGAAAGACAATTTCCCACCACATATTAAGCCCACGGATGGAGGCTTCAAAGGATTCCTTAGGATACGTAATCATAGAAACAGCTAATATGATGGCACATATAGAAAGAAAAATTGTTTTTAATTTTGAAAAAAACAATGAATAGCCTCCCTTCCAAGAGTTTTGTTATACTCTATAAATAAATAATGTTAAAATAAGGATTATTCATTCTCAAATTAAGTCTCAACTTGTCCCCATATAACACAAATATACTCATAGAACGCTAATTTAGACCATAAGATTGAACGAGATTTCTCCTAACCTATTTTGTTTATCATCATAACGCTTTAAAGCTTATATAAAGGTGGGAACGATATGGAGCAGCCTAAAATCGGATTAGCGCTAGGTTCTGGCGGAGCAAGAGGATTTGCCCATTTAGGTGTTATAAAGGTGTTGAAGGAAGCGGGAATTCCTATTGATATTATTGCGGGAAGCAGTATGGGAGCACTTGTAGGCAGCTTTTATGGTGCAGGAATTGAAATGGATCGTTTATATAAATTATCAACTGCCTTTAAAAGAAAATATTTTTTGGATTTTACGGTCCCTAAAATGGGTTTTATTGCGGGGAAACGAGTAAAGGATTTCATTAGGGTTTTTACACATGGTAAAAATATTGAAGATTTATTAATTCCATTAGGTATCGTCGCTACCGATTTACTTACAGGCGAAAAGGTTGTATTTAAGCAAGGTCCTGTTGCAGAGGCTGTACGGGCTAGTATCGCAATTCCTGGAATATTTGTACCTGAAAAATATAATGGGAGAATATTGGTTGATGGCGGGGTCTCAGACAGGGTTCCAGTATCAGTTGCAAAAGAAATGGGTGCAGATATTGTAATCGCAGTGGATGTATCCAGGGTAAAGAGAAATGCAGAAATTACCTCCATCTATGATGTCATTATGCAAAGTATCGATATAATGCAGACAGAAATTATTAATAATCGAGAAATTGCGTCTGATATCATGATTCGTCCACCTGTTGAAATATTTAGCTCACGTGCGTTTACAAATATTGAAGAAATCATTGCACTTGGAGAAGAAGAGACAAAAAAACAAATTGTTCAAATAAAAAATGTTATTGATGGATGGAAGGGGTAAAGGTGTAGTGAGAAGAAAATTATTTGTAGGTACTTCCATTGTTATAACATTGATAATGATTGCCGGCATATTTTTATCGTTGCCTTATTATGTGTCAAAGCCAGGTATGGCGAAGGAATTAGCACCAATTATTCAAGTTGAGAATGGAGAAGTGGGAAAGGGTAGTTTTATGCTGACAACTGTAAGAATGGGAAGAGCCAATATCTATTCTTATATTGAGGCAAAGCTTTTTAATTATGTGGAACTTTATCCTGTGGAGGAAATCTTGCACGAAACAGAGACACAAGACGAATATAATGCCAGACAGCTCCATATGATGGCAGGTTCTAAGCTAAATGCGATTGAAGTTGCATACAAAAAAGCGGGGTACCCAGTTAAATACGAATACAAAGGGGTCTATGTTGTCCAGATAGTACCTGATATGCCTGCCGAGGGGAAACTACTTCCTGGTGATCGAATTATTAAAGTAGATGAGGAAAAATTTGCCTCTTCTGAAACCTTTATTGAGTATGTCGGCAGGAAAAAGTCTGGTGATCAATTAAAATTAACCATTATGAGAAACGAAAAAACCAAAACAGTCATCGTACCTGTCAAACCCTTTAAAGAAGATCCCAATAAAGTTGGAATTGGGATTACTTTGGTTGATGATAAGGAGGTTATTGTTTCTCCAAAAGTCATGGTTAAGACCGACGAAATCGGAGGACCTTCTGCCGGTTTAATGTTTTCATTAGAAATCTATGATCAGTTAATGGACGAAGATTTTACGAAAGGCTACAAAATAGCAGGAACCGGGACAATTGATTCTGAAGGAACCGTTGGACCCATTGGGGGAATTGACCAAAAAATAGTTGCCGCCGATAAAGCGGGAGCAGAAATCTTTTTTGCACCAAATGAAAAAGGCAGTAAAGATTCTAATTACAATCTAGCAGTGAAGACAGCACGTGAAATTAATTCAAAGATAAAGATTGTCCCGGTGGATGTAATCGATGATGCAATTAATTATTTAAAGAAGTTACAGATGAAATAAAAAGATGGTGCCAAGAGGCATCATCTTTTTATTCTACATAAATAGGGGGTTGTTTAAATTCTTGGTTTAAAAGTTTGTTCTGTGTTTGATTTCCTAAACCGAAGCTATAAACCCGGGAAGCCTTAATATCCAAATAAATATCGTTTTCCTTATATGCTGATAGCTTAGAAATGAGTGGAAGAGTAAATTGGGTTTTAAATTTATTTAAGTACTCTTTTCCCATCGCTGTCATTCCTAACAGACGTAAATAGGTAGCCTTGTCGGTTGTTCGAATCATGTCTGCTTTTTTTGTATTGGTCAGGATATGCAAACATATCCGTTGCAGTCTCGTCCATGTGTATCGTTTTGTTTTAATTTTTTGCATAAATTCTTTAAAATTAGCAGCCTCTAATGCACCGGCTATTAATCGATGCTCTATCCCTTCCTCCACCTCATATATGTCTCTAAGGTCTTCCGGTTTGCAATGGAGGAGACGAAGGCGTAAGTAATTCCAATAATGTTCCCATTCATGGAAATTCCCATAATCATTTAGATACTCTTTGAGGAGCCGACTTGTTGCGTCTGGAACATATTGTTCGATCGGGCTATTATTTTCTTTCGAGGCAAAGAGTGCTTTTCTAATACTTGTCGCACTGGCAATTGTTTCAGTCGCAAAGTGCTCATCATGATAATCTGCATTTTTTCTTTTGACCGTGAGAGGAATGATTGGGCTTTTTTGATGTTTTAAAGCTTTTATGTAATGAAAACCTAAAATATTATTTGGTTTTTCTAAGCTAACTAGATTTTCAGTACTTGACAATGACTGAAAAGACAACGATAATGCTTTAGGGAAACTAACACCTGTTTTGATATTCTTTTTAATATTTTCATCAAAAATTTCTTTATGGCTATCCAAATAGTCGACAGTTTGAACGAAGGATTTTATATCGCCGCTTTCACTGCCGAAGCAAAGTGAATGACAGCCAATTGCATCTAGAATGGAGACTGCACCATTTGCGAAGGTCTCTGCCTTTTGTGTTGCAAATTGGTAAGGAAGTTCAAGGACGATATCAACACCATTTAGGAGTGCCATTTTGGTTCGAACCCATTTTGATACAAGTGCGGGTTCTCCGCGTTGAAGGAAGTTTCCGCTCATAACGGCAACAACGACATCAGCTTGCGCTGTTTCCTTTGCTGACTGTAGATGATAGGCATGTCCATTATGGAAAGGGTTATATTCAACAATTAAACCAACTGCTTTCATTAAAAAATATCTCCTTATTTTTAAGTTTTTTAAGTAGATTTGACAGTAATCATATTATAACAAAAATTACCATAATAAGATAATTGGCCACGATTATTGTAAGCAGCGATTGTAATCTGAATTAACTGGGTAGACTAATATGAAGATGCTGTTTTTGAGAAAATAGTGAAATGAAAAATCACATTTAGGTGTAAAGAAAAAACATTGACAAAAATTTGATCGAAGGCTATAATTACCTTTGTTGCCTTGGGGTGATTCAATTGAAATGGACTTTAAGCCAATTACAAAAATATCGAAACAAGGATTTTCTGATAGATGATACCATTCGAGTTGATGAAATTAAAGAAACGGATCCAATGATTCGTGAAGTATCTCCAATCCATATTACTGGCCGTGGAGATATTGATTCAACTAAAGTGACATTTCATTTGAAAATAGAAGGTCAATTAATCCTGCCTTGTTCTCGTACTTTAGTGGATGTAAAACTTCCGATTAATGTCGAAACAACTGAAACTTTCCTCTTACAAGGTTCAGAATATGAAACTGAAGAGGAAGTACATCAAGTAAAAGGGGAAGTAATTGATTTAATGCCAGTCATTAGAGAAATCCTTTTACTAGAAGTTCCATTGCAGGTTTTCTGCGATGATGATGTTAATCATGAAGATGCTGCACCACAATCCGGTAAGGACTGGGAAGTTGTTCATGATCAAAATCAATCTAAGAAGATTGATCCAAGACTAGCAGGTCTTGCAAAGTTTTTTGATAAAGACAATTCTTCTTCGTAAATCTAATCAGCAATATAAGAAGCAAAGTGAAGAACCAGCATTCCTGGCCTTCATTACTTTCTTGATACTCTTTAAGGAGGTGGGAAGAATGGCTGTACCTTTTAGAAGGACTTCTAAAACTGTAAAAAGAAAACGTCGTACACATTTTAAATTAAACGTACCTGGTATGGTAAGTTGCCCAAACTGTGGTGAAATGAAACTTAGCCACCGCGTTTGTAAAGCTTGCGGTACTTACAAAGGAAAAGAAGTTGTAAACGACTAATTTTCTTAGGATAAACAGCACAAGGCGCATTATGCCCTTGTGCTTTTGTCATTTCTAAAGAACACCAAAATAGAGGGGGAATTTGTTTGTCGTATACCATTGAGAAAAAAGAAATGGGATATTTATTGTTTACCATGGCAAGAAATGAAAAAAGAAATGCCGTTAATTATGATATTATGCATGGTTTAACAGAAGCGATATCTTTGGCAAAGGATCCTGCTATTAAGGCGTTGGTAATTACTGGGGAAGGTGAACAGGCTTTTTGTTCTGGAGGGGACCTATCTGTTTTTCACCAGCTTCATACGAAAGAAGAGGCTTATCCAATGCTTTCAAAAATGTCCGAAATTCTTTATTCGTTGCTGACACTAACTAAACCTACAATTGCCTTACTAAATGGTACAGCCATTGGTGGTGGATGTGAACTGGCAGCAGCTTGTGATTTCCGGTTAGCGAGAGATGGAATAAAAGCTGGTTTTGTTCAAGGTAAACAGGCGATTACTACAGGCTGGGGCGGCGGGACGATTTTAGCAGAGAAACTACCTGCTGCAGGAACCATGAAGCTTTTGATGGAAGCAGAAATTCAACCTGCAGAGTATTTGAGAGAAGTAGGTTTTATCGATAAAATTTATTCATCGGACCCAATTTCTGCTTGCGAAGATTTTTTGGAAAAGCTATTAGCAGTCAATTTCACGGTATTAGAATCATATAAAATGATATGGATTCGTAAGTGGGAGGAAAGCAGGCTTAGAGAAAGAATAGAAAAAGAAGTGAGCAATTGCAGTGTCCTTTGGGAAAGTGAGTCACATCATCAATATGTAAACAGGTTTATGAATAAAAAAACACAGAATTAAGAATAAAAGACAAACTGTTATCAGTCTATCTTTTCTAGTAGATGCATATTATGAATAAAAACACTAGGAGGGATGTTCTGATGTCACCAACTCGTCAGGATGCATGGTCTCAAGATGAAGATTTATTGCTTGCTGAAGTAGTATTAAGACATATTCGAGAAGGCGGGACACAGCTTCAAGCATTTGAAGAGGTTGGAAAACAGCTATCGCGAACTTCTGCGGCCTGTGGATTCCGCTGGAACTCATTTGTAAGGAAGCAATATAAATCAGGAATTGAACTAGCCAAAAAACAGCGAAAAGAAATAAAAAAACAAACTGTACCTTCAGAGGAAGAATATCCAAAAGAAGAAATAAGGGAAGAAACGATTTCTAGCGTTACAGCTAAGAATGAAGGCGTTACCTTTCAAGCTGTTCTTCACTTCCTAGAAAACCTTCAAAAGAAAGCCGCAGCTGCATCAAGTATCGAGGAGGCAAAGGAAAAGTCTATTCAAAAACTAAAAGACCTTGAAAAGAAATCCTACTTACTGATAGCAGAAAATGAAAGATTAACAAAAAATATTAAAGCAATTGAAGAGGACTACCGTTCATTAATTGAAATTATGGAAAGAGCCCGAAAAATGGTTGTTTTACAAGAAGAAGATAGACAGCAAAAAGTAAAGTTTCAAATGGATAAAAACGGTAATCTTGAAAGAGTCGAGAAATAGTAAAAGCGGACATCTAATGTCCGCTTTTACTATTCTTAACTATGCTGCGCTTCTACACCTTCTGGGTACCATACGAGTGGGTTTTCTCCTCGGTCGCGTTCCATATCGTATTCCACATTTGTAAAGCCAATATGCTCCCAGAAGCTTCTTGATTGAACCCGAGGATTTGTTTTAATTGGGAGATTTAAATTTTTTGCAAACTCTACAAGTTTTTTCCCATATCCCTTGCCTTGATAATCTGGTAATACCTCAAGTTTCCATAATTCTAAATAATTCTGTGGTGGATAGAAATAACGATCAAACTTTGCCTCAATTTGATATAAGCTCATTCGGGCTACTAGTTTGTCTCCAAAATAGATTCCGTAAAATGGAGAGTCACTATCATCTTCAATCATATTTGCCTCTAAGTCCTCTAGCATGGAGAGTTCTTGGATCCCATATTCTTTAAATTTTTTGAATTCTTCTAGTGTTTTAAAATTTACTTTCAATTTCTGAACATTCATCACCATATGCCCCCTTTTGAAAACATTATCATATTAATTGTATATATTCATTTTTAGTTGAATAATATGAATTTGAAGTAAATTATTATATTATTCAAATGAATTAATTTTATTATATAACAAAAATACAAAAAATTGTTTAAATAACTCAAGAAAGCGTTTTCTTAATTAGCAGGAAATTTAAAGAAAGGTGTAGAAATATAAGGGGTGTAAGCGTAAGGGCATGAAAGGAGAAAAAATGTGCAAAAAATACTAATTGCTAATCGAGGGGAAATTGCACTTAGGATTATCAAAACTTGCCACCAAATGGGAATTGAAACTGTTGCTATTTATTCCGAGGCTGATAAAGAAATGCCATTTGTAAAAGCAGCATCTAAGGCAGTATGTGTGGGGGAAGCCCCTGTTATTAAATCATATTTACAAGTCGATAAAATTATAGAAATTGCGAAAGGTGAAAAGGTTGATGCTATACATCCAGGGTATGGATTCCTATCAGAAAATGGTGCATTTGCAGAACGTGCAAAAATGGAAGGGATTATTTTTATTGGTCCAGATGCTGAAATAATTAAACTCATGGGAGATAAAATTGTATCTCGTAAAACGATGGAGAAGGCAGGAGTGCCAGTAGTACCCGGAAGTGGGCACGGTCTTAAATCGATTGAGGAAGCCTGTAGCTTGTCCAAACAGATGAATTATCCTGTTATGCTGAAAGCTAGTAGCGGCGGCGGTGGAATTGGCATGGTCCTGTGTGAAAATGAGCAAGCGCTCATTAAAGCGTTTGCTTCTACAAAGTCAAGAGCACTCACCTATTTCGGTTCAGATGAAGTGTTCCTCGAAAAATATATTACAAAAGCCCGACACATTGAGGTTCAAGTTTTCGGAGATCAACAAGGTAATATCGTCCATCTTTTCGAAAGGGACTGCTCCATTCAACGAAGACACCAAAAAGTTATTGAGGAATCACCGTCACCTTTTTTAACAGAAGCGACCCGAAAAAAAATTTATGAAACTGCCTTAATCGCAGCAAAAGCAGTTGGATATACAAATGCAGGAACGATAGAGTTCATAGTGGATGAAAAAGAGAATTTTTACTTTTTAGAAATGAATACTCGACTGCAAGTGGAGCACCCCGTCACAGAAATGATAACAGGCATAGATTTAGTTGAGTGGCAGATTCGGATAGCACAAGGAGAGCCTATACCAATCCGGCAATCACAAATAACATCTACTGGCCATGCAATAGAGTTCCGTCTCTATGCAGAGGACCCTGTTCGATTTTTACCCTCACCTGGAAAAATCACCAAGCTTGATTGGAACGACACGACCGATATTAGGATAGATTCGGGGTATCAAGTGGGCAATACGATAACTCCTTACTATGACCCGATGATAGCCAAATGTATTTTTCATGGAGATACACGTGAAGAAGTGATTAAAGTGGCGGAACGTTTTTTTAATGACCTGGAAATCGAAGGGATCAAAACAAATGCCCCGCTATTCTTGAACGTTCTAGGCAATGAATCCTTCCAGCATGGGAATTATACAACAAACTTTTTATCTAACAAATGAAAGAAATAAGGAGAGATTAGAATGAAAGAAATTATTGCAACTATGGCTGGTACTGTATTAAATATCCTTGTAACAAGTGGTGACAATGTTAGTGGTGGACAAGAAGTGTTGATAATTGAATCAATGAAAATGGAGATTCCAATTGAAAGCGAAACAGATGGCTTAATAAAGGAAATAAAGGTTAGCATTGGAGATTTTGTAAATGAAGGTGACGTTTTAATTATAGTAGAATAGAGGGCTTTAGGGGGGACGTTATGACAACGATAAAAACTTTAAATGAACAATTGTCTGAAAAAAGAAAGGTTATTGAAGCAGGGGGACATCCCAAATATCATGAAAAGCTAAAACAGCAAAATAAATTGTTTGTACGTGACCGCCTCTCATTATTATTCGATGATGGAAAATACGAAGAAGATGGGAAGTTTGCCAATTTCCAGGCAGGTGATTTACCAGCTGATGGGGTAGTAACGGCAATTGGAAAAATTAACGGGAATACTGTTTGTGTAATGGCGAATGATTCCACTATCAAAGCTGGTTCATGGGGAGCTCGAACAGTCGAAAAAATAATCCGAATTCAAGAGGTTGCTGAGAAACTAAAAGTCCCATTGTTTTATTTAGTAGATTCTGCTGGTGCCAGAATTACCGATCAGCTGGAGATGTTTCCAAACCGTCGAGGTGCTGGCAAGATCTTTTATAATCAAGTGAAGCTCTCTGGAATGATACCCCAAGTTTGTATCTTGTTTGGACCATCTGCTGCGGGTGGAGCTTATATCCCTGCTTTTTGTGATGTGGTTATTATGGTCGATCAAAATGCGTCCATGTATCTTGGCTCACCGCGCATGGCAGAGAAAGTTATTGGTGAAAAAGTTTCATTAGAGGAAATGGGCGGGGCTCGTATGCATTGTTCCGTTAGTGGGTGTGGTGATGTTCTCGCTTACAGTGAAGAAGAGGCAATTGAATCGGCAAAAAAATATCTTAGCTTTTTTCCTTCCAGCTTCAAAGAAAAAACAAAATTATCGAAAAGCGCCGCACCAAAACCGGGGCGTGAATTAGAAGCAATTATCCCGCCAAATCAAAATGCTCCATTTGATATGTACGAAGCAATCGAAAGGCTAATTGACGAAAATAGTTTTTATGAAGTAAAAAAATTATTTGCGGCTGAGTTAATTACTGGTTTTGCTAGAATTGAAGGTCGAGTGATTGGGATTATAGCAAATCAACCGAAGGCAAAAGGCGGTGTGTTATTTGTCGATTCGGCTGATAAAGGTGCGAAATTTATCCAGCTATGTGATGCTTACCATATTCCATTGTTGTTCCTTGCTGACGTACCAGGGTTTATGATAGGTACAAAAGTAGAGCGTGCAGGAATTATCCGCCACGGGGCAAAGCTAATTGCCGCCATGAGCTCGGCAACAGTACCAAAGATTTCTGTTATCGTAAGAAAAGCATATGGGGCTGGTCTTTACGCAATGGCTGGACCTGCATTTGAACCAGATTGCTGCATAGCTTTACCAACTGCCCAAATTGCAGTAATGGGTCCAGAGGCGGCGGTCAACGCTGTTTACTCTAACAAAATAAATGAAATTGAGGAGCCTAAAGAAAGATTAGCCTTCGTCCAAGAGAAGCAGCAAGAGTATAAGGAGCATATTGATATTTACAAATTAGCGTCAGAATTAATTGTCGATGAAATCGTTGCCCCATCAGAGCTCCGAAATGTACTTATACAACGCTTTGCTTTTTATGAAACAAAAGAAATAAACTTTAGTAATAGAAAACATCCAGTATATCCAGTTTAATGAACATTGAGAGACCCGTTTCAATAATTTATGAAACGGGTTCTATTTTTTTTGAACAATCTTACTTTCTTTATAAAGTATCTGCTAAAATATTTATTAAATAGACTATAAATGGGTGGATGGCATGAAAATTGGCATTATTGGTGCTGGTTCTATCGGATTATTATTCGCGTCATATTTAAGCAAGGCCTTTTCTGTAACGCTTTATACGAAAACAACCGTCCAAGCAGAAGAAATTAATCGAAAGGGCATACTTCTTCTAGAAGGTACAAACCAAAGTAGTATTAGGGTGATAGCAAGTCCAATATCAAATTGGACTGGTAACGAAGAATTAACAATAATTGCTGTAAAACAATACCAGCTTGACTCTATTATTAAACATTTACATAAATTAGATGTTAACCCTCAGAATCTATTATTTTTACAAAACGGGATGAGTCATTTAAAATTACTTGAAAATATTCGTCCAACTAATATTTTTGTTGGGTCTGTTGAGCATGGAGCCAGTAAAGTTAATACCCATACGGTTCGCCACAATGGTAAAGGAGCCATCAATGTAGGGGTATTTACTGGTGATTTTTTAAGGATTAAGGAGTTTATTGATGCTTGTGAAACAATTGATTTCCCAATAACTATAAAAAATGATTATTATAATATGCTAATAAATAAGTTAATTGCAAATGCTGTCATTAACCCTCTAACGGCAATCCTTCAAGTGAGAAACGGTGAGTTGATTTCAAATACTTATTATTTTGCTGCTGTAAAAACACTATTTCTTGAAATTTCATTTATTTTAAACCTTGAAGACCCACTCAGAAACTTTAAGGATTTAATCAGAATATGCAAAAAAACTGCTGTTAATCGGTCATCAATGCTAATAGATTTAGAGGCCGGGCGCAGGACGGAGATCGACGCGATACTCGGTTTTTTATTAGATGAAGCAGTAAAACAACAAAAAGAAGTAAGGGTGATTGAAAGTTATTATTATTTATTAAAAGGAAAAGAACACCGAAAGGAGCGAGTTTATTGAATTCCTTCTTATCTTCCATTGTTGCAATTTTTTTAACAGTACCTCTGCTCGGATTTTTCATCATTTATTTAATAAATAAGCTAATAACAAAAAACACTCGAAAGTCGGTTCATAAAGCATTGGACTACTCAACCATTTTATTTATATTTGCCGTTCATTTTTTATTACTTACGATTTTGGGTAAATCATTCCTCTGGATTATCTTTTTAGTATTAATTATCATTGCAATGGTATTCGTATTTATACATTGGAAAATAAGGGGGGAAATTATATTTACAAAGGTTTTTAAAGGTTATTGGCGGTTTAATTTTCTTTTATTCTTTTTAGCTTATATTTCACTAACGATATTTGGTATACTTCGGAGTGCATTAACTTTTACCTTTTCTTAAGCAAAGGATTTTTTTTATTAGGATGGTTGATGCTATACTCATATGTATGAATATGGTTGATTAGAAAGGAAGTACTTGAATGGAGATTTTAAATCTCTCTTTATCAGCAACGAATCGCTTTGCTTCTAATTATTTAGAACATTCTCCTGATGTTCTGCCTTTTTTCCATTATCGTTTTAATGACTTTGCAGACGATCAAAAGAGGTTAGATGAATTAAACAAGCGATACTTTCCACGTGAATCAGTAGCTGATTACATTGAGAAATTTATGGATCGTTTTCCAACAGCTCAGGCTGTAAACGATTCACTAGCAAAACTAAAACAAAAAAATAGTGTAGTTGTCATTGGCGGTCAACAAGCAGGAATTCTTACCGGCCCTCTTTATTCAATACATAAAATAATTTCAATTATTAAATTAGCTGTGGAAAAAGAGCGGCAGCTTGGTGTACCTGTCATCCCGGTCTTTTGGATAGCGGGAGAAGATCATGACTTTCATGAGGTAAATCATGTGTTTTTGCCGGTTGAGCAAAAAGTTGAAAAATGGACTTACCCAGAAAAGGTAAGACAAAAAAAGATGGTTTCTGATATAACCCTTAATAAAGATGTTTGCCGAGAATGGGTATATAATGTAATTGAAAGTTTTGGAGAAACCAATCACACAAAAAGGTTAATAAACTTTGCGGAAGATACATTAATGAAATCATCTACGTTTGTTGACTTTTTTGCCAATATTGTAATGGAACTATTTAAAGATTATGGCTTATTAATCGTGGATTCAGGTGATCGTCATTTCCGTCTTTTGCAAAAAGAGTATTTCTCACAACAAATCGAACAGCATCGGGAAATTACAAGTTATTTGTTAGAACAGCAAAGTGTCATTGGCAAGAATGGGTTTCCGATTACAATCGAATCAAATGAGAAAGCTGCTAATCTGTTTTTTTACAATCCAAAAACAAATGAACGAATTTTACTTGAATTTGACTCAGAAAGTAATCGTTTTGTGGGGAAGAGTGGAGTCGTTTCTTTTACAAAAGAAGAATTGATGGAAGTAGCTTTCCAGGAACCTGCTAAACTTAGTAATAATGTGGTGACCCGACCCTTAATGCAAGAGTGGCTTTTCCCGACCGTTGCATTTATTGCAGGACCAGGTGAAATTTCTTATTGGGCAGAATTGAAGTTGGTATTTGAACATTTTAAAATAAAAATGCCTCCGATAGTGCCAAGACTTAATATTTCTTTTTTGGAAAGAACGATTGAAAGTGACATCAATGAGTTGAAATTAGAACTGTCTGCAGTTTTGAGTAAGGGAAGTGCGATGGAAAGAGATCAATTTTTAGAGTCTATTAAGGATAGAGAAGTATCTGAACTCTTTTCTGAACTAAAATCACAGTTACTAAGACAATATGAGCTAATTGAAGCGAAAACAAATCAGCTTGATCGTAGCTTGTTACCATTACTAAAGAAAAATGAAAATTATCTGCTAAAGGAAATTGGATTTATGGAATCCAAACTGGAGGCATCAGTGCAATCAAAGTTCGATGTGGTTCTTAGTAAGTTTAACCGTATTGATTTATCGTTACGTCCAGATGGTTTTCCACAAGAGCGAGTTTGGAACATTTTCTATTACTTAAATCAGTATGGAACTAATTTTATTAAAGAATTAATGGAACTCGAATTTGAATTTGATGGTCGCCATAAAGTAATAAAAATTTGAGAAACTTCACAAGAAGTTTCTTTTTTTTACGGAAAATTTCTGGATAAAAAAGGATTTTGATAAGTTAACGAGAATTATTAAAAAATAGGTGGAGGAAAGTGGGGGAATGTGGTACATTTTATATAGAAAGTGGGGGTACCGGGTATGTTTATGGGTGAATACCATCATAGCATTGATAATAAAGGCCGAATGATTGTGCCATCCAAATTCCGTGACGACCTTGGTGAGATGTTTATCATCACTCGCGGTTTGGATCAATGTCTTTTTGGTTACCCATTATCAGAGTGGGCACTGATTGAGGAAAAACTCAAAGGTCTGCCTCTGACAAAAAAAGATGCTCGTGCATTTACCCGATTCTTCTTTTCAGGTGCAACAGAAAGTGAACTAGATAAACAAGGAAGAATCAATATTCCTGCACCATTGCTTCAGTATGCAAAATTAGAAAAAGAATGTGTAGTTTTAGGGGTTTCCAATCGAATTGAAATTTGGGGCAAACAGATTTGGGAAGACTATTTCTCACAGTCTGAAGATTCTTTTGCTGAAATTGCCGAAAATATGATTGGGTTTGATATATAATGGACAAGTTATTCTATTATAACTCCGTTTTATATCGTTAGATTGGAAAAGGTGATAAATATGTTTGAACATACAACTGTTTTACTTGATGAAGCTGTTAACGGATTAAATATTAAACCGGACGGCATTTATGTTGATTGTACATTAGGCGGTGCTGGTCACAGTTCCCTAATACTTTCAAAACTTATTGATAATGGAAAATTGTTTGCCTTCGATCAAGACGAAATAGCTATTGCCAATGCAAAAGAGAAATTGTCACTCTATGGTGAGCAACTTACAATAATTAAAAGCAATTTTTTGTACCTTAAGGAAGAACTTGAAAAGCTGGGAGTAGAGAAAGTGGACGGCGTTCTTTATGACCTTGGTGTCTCCTCCCCTCAATTAGATACACCTGAACGAGGGTTTAGTTATCATCATGATGCGCCGCTCGACATGAGAATGGACAATGATGCAGACATATCTGCCTATGATGTCATTAATCACTGGTCCTTTGAGGATCTTGTTCGTATCTTTTTTCGCTATGGTGAGGAAAAGTTCTCCAAGCAAATAGCTAGGAAAATTGAGGCAAGACGAGAAATGAAACCCATTGAAACGACATTTGAGCTGGTTGAGCTGATAAAAGAAGGGATTCCTGCCCCAGCTCGGAGAAAAGGTGGACATCCTGCAAAACGAGTATTCCAAGCAGTAAGAATTGCAGTAAATGATGAACTAGCGGTTTTTGAGAAATCCTTGCAAAAAGCCATTGAAATCCTTAATCCAGGAGGCAGAATCAGTGTTATTACCTTTCACTCATTGGAGGACAGGATATGCAAAGCAGCGTTTAAAAAGGAAAGTGAAACACCCAATTTGCCTAAAGGATTACCGATAATCCCGGACGAGTTTAAACCCAATTTAAAGTTAATTACAAGAAAACCTCTCCTTCCATCAGAAGAAGAACTAGAACAAAATAATCGTGCCCGGTCGGCAAAACTTAGGATTGCGGAAAAGTTATAAATATAGCGAATAAAATAACTATATGGAGGGGAAAGAATGAGTAATCTTGCCAGGAAATTTCAGCAACAACAGAAAATAGAACGGACTGTACAGGAACGAAGCATTGTTAAAACAAAAAAACACTGGCTTACACCTGGGGAAAAGATAATCGGAATCGTATTTACAGGGTTGATGTGTTTCGGTGCCGTCCACCTCATCTCGAATCAAGCGGGAATTTACCAGGTAAATAAGGATATTCAGGAGGTCCAAACTTCAATAAGTGAACTGCAAAAGGTAAACAATGATCTTCATGTACAAGTAAGTGAACTTAGTAAGTATGAGCGGATTTTGGAAAAAGCTAAACAAATGGGGCTTGTTTTAAACGAGAATAACGTCAAGGTTGTGCACGAGGAATGAAAAAGAAACAGCCATATATGAATTTCGGAGCAGCCGGGTTATTTGGATTTTTCGGCCTGCTCTTTTTTATTTTGCTTTTTAGATTTTTTTCCATTCAGATTACTGGTGAAGTAGGCTCACAGCCACTTGCAGCAAAAGCCCAGCAAAAGTATAGCAGAATAGGGACTATGGATGCGGTAAGAGGTGTAATTTATGACCAAAAAGGAGAAGTCATCTCAGAAGATACAACCGCGTATACGTTAATCGCAATTCTCGATAAAAAGATGACCACCAATTCTAAGAAACCAAATCATGTAACAGACCCTCAAAAAACAGCAAGCGAATTAGCAAAGTATATAAATTTGGAAGAATCCGAGATTTATAGTATTTTGACGAAAGATCAATTTCAGGTTGAATTTGGGAAAGCCGGAAGGGACATATCTCACCAAACGAAAAAGGAAATTGAAGCATTAAAGCTTCCGGGGATTACCTTTAAACGCGATTCAAAAAGATTTTATCCGAATGGAATCTTTGCATCCCACCTGGTTGGTTATGCAGATAGAATCGATGAAAAGGACGGGAGCTATAACTATATCGGAAAAATGGGAATTGAACAGCTATTAAACGATGAGTTAACAGGTAAGGATGGGGAAATTAAGTACGAAAGTGATTTATGGGGCTATTTGCTTCCCGATGGAAAACAAAAGGTTTCTCCTGCACAAAATGGAAATGATGTTTATTTAACGATTGATAAAAAGATTCAAACATTTTTAGAAGACGCTATGAACAAAGTTGTTGATGAATACAAACCCAAAAAAATCATTGCCATTGTAGCCGATCCTAAAACAGGAAATATTTTAGCAATGGGACAAAGACCTTCTTTTCACCCTAAAACAAAAGAAGGGATTGATAATAGTTGGCACAATGAAGCGATAGAAATTTCTTTTGAACCAGGTTCAACAATGAAAATCTTTACGCTTGCAGCGGCTATTGAAGAAAATAAATTTGATCCCAATGAACCATTCCAGTCGGGTTCCTATCGAGTAACATCGAAGGATAAGGCGATTCATGATCATAATGGGTATGGCTGGGGTACTATTTCTTATCTCGAGGGAGTTCAGCGCTCATCCAATGTTGCATTTGCAAAGCTCGCAAATGAAAAGTTGGGATTCGAGAAATTCCGTGAGTACTTAACTAAATTTGGTTTTGATGCGCCAACAGGAATTGACTTGCCATTAGAGACGTCAGGGAAAATTCAATATAATTGGCCAATTGAAAAAGCAACAACTGCATATGGTCAAGGTACAGCGATCACACCGATTCAGCAAATACAAGCTGCTACTGCGATTGCTAATAATGGGAAAATGATGAAACCTCAAGTAATTGATAAAATTGTTAATCACGACACTGGAGAGGTAATTCGTGATGTTACGCCAGAAGTTGTTTCCTCGCCTATTTCTGCAAAAACAGCAAAAGAAGTCCTGGATATTCTTGAAACTGTCGTCTCAAACGAAGAAACAGGTACAGGTAATCGATATCAAATTGATGGGTATAGTGTTGCGGGGAAAACAGGGACTGCAAGTATTCCTGATCCGAAGGGCGGATATCTAGATGGACAGAAAGATTATATATTTTCATTCTTAGGAATGGCACCAAAGGATGATCCGAAGTTAATTGTATACGTTGCAGTTCAACAACCAGAGATAGACCATTATTCTAAGGGGTCGATTCCAGTTTCGATGCTTTTTAATCCTGTAATGAAAAATAGTTTACAATATTTAAATATTCAGCCTTCACAGCAAGCAAAAGCGTCTACAACAAAATTGGCTGATTTTATGAATCAGAATGTAACGGAAACAGTACAAAAGCTTGAGGAGCAAGGACTAGATGTTGTTGTTTTAGGTAATGGAGCAAAAGTGACTGGTCAGCTTCCAGAGGCGAGTACCAATGTGCTTGAAGGTGAGAAAATTATCATTCAAACAGATGGAGATTTGATTGCACCTAATATGACAGGATGGTCCCTTCGAGATGTAATGAAGGTTGCTAAAATATCAGGGGTAAAACTAAATTCAACTGGCAGTGGATATGTTGTAACCCAAAATATAAAAGAGGGTGCAGTTTTACGCAAAGGAGACTTTTTAATCGTTGATTTAAAAACTCCAGAAGAAAAATTAAAACTTGAAGCTGAAACCATAAAAGCCGAAGAAAATAGTGTGCTATCGGATGAAGAACAAGCCTCCGAGAAGAATAAAATTGGTTCATAAACAGTTGGTGTAATCGTTCTAATCAAATAAGTACAAGCATATAAATGAACGAGTAGGATAAAGGAGGCTCGTTCATTTTATGCGTGTTTCAAATGTAACTGTCCGTAAAAGGTTAATGATTGCATTATTCGTAGGAATTCTAATTTTTCTAATTATTGATGTCCGCCTTGGATATGTACAGTTTGTTCTAGGTGATAAGTTGACTGGCCAAGCAAAGGGTTTATGGAGTAGAAATATTCCTTTTGAACCAGAGCGCGGCGAGATTATAGACCGGAATGGTGTTCCTTTAGCAACCAATATAAGTGCTCCAACTGTATATGTGATACCAAGGCAGGTGAAGGACCCTGCAAATACGTCTGAAAAATTAGCAGCAGTGTTAAATATTCCAAAAGAAAATGCGTATAGACAAATAACTCAGGGTGAATCGATTATTAGGATAAAAGAAGGACGAAAGATTTCTCATGAAAAGGCAAAGGAAATCAGGGCTTTAGGACTCGAAGGAGTATATATAGGAGAAGACTCTAAAAGACATTATCCGTTCGGAAGTTATCTTTCTCATGTTCTAGGATTTTCTGGGGTGGACAACCAGGGCTTAATGGGTTTAGAACTTTTCTATGATAAAGAGTTAAGTGGGGAAAGAGGCGCGGTTAAGTTTTATGCCAATGCTAAAGGTGAAAGAATGGATAACATGGCTGACGACTATGAACATCCGGTAGATGGACTAGATTTAAAGCTCACAATCGATACGAAAATTCAAACCATTATTGAGAGGGAACTTGATATTGCTGAGGCAACTTATAATCCCGATGGAATTATAGCAATTGCGATGGATCCGAATAACGGGAAAATCTTAGGAATGTCGAGCCGGCCGACCTTTGATCCAGCAGAATTTCAAAACGTTCCACAAGAGGTGTACAATAGAAACCTGCCAGTGTGGTCAAGCTATGAGCCAGGTTCGACCTTTAAAATTATCACCCTTGCTGCAGCTTTAGAGGAAGGCAAGGTAAATTTAGAAAAGGAACATTTTCATGATCCGGGCTCGGTTGAAGTTGCCGGAGCTAGACTGAAATGCTGGAAACGTGGCGGTCATGGTAGTCAAACCTTCCTTGAGGTCGTGCAAAACTCTTGTAACCCAGGTTTTGTGGAATTGGGACAAAGATTAGGGAAAGATACTTTGTTTAAATATATAAAAGATTTTGGCTTTGGGCAGAAAACAGGAATAGATTTAGCTGGCGAAGGATCAGGGATCTTGTTTAATTTAGATCGAGTGGGCCCGGTTGAATTAGCGACAACTGCCTTTGGTCAAGGTGTTTCAGTGACCCCGATTCAACAGGTTGCAGCGGTAGCAGCAGCGGTTAATGGCGGGACACTTTATAAGCCATATATTGCACAAGAATTAATCGACCCTGTTACGAAAGAAGTAGTCATGAGAAATACTCCAGTTGCAAAAAGAAAAGTAATTTCTGAAGAAACGTCCAAGGAAATCCGTCATGCGCTCGAAAGCGTAGTCGCTCAAGGTACAGGTTTCAGGGCCTTTGTTGACTCGTATCGAATTGGCGGCAAAACAGGAACAGCTCAAAAAGCACAAAATGGACGATACCTGGAAAATAACTTTATCGTTTCCTTTATGGGTTTTGCCCCGGCAGATGATCCGCAAATCGTGGTTTATGTTGCGGTTGATAATCCAAAAGGAGGGTTAATTTTTGGTGGAACCGTATCGGCTCCAATCGTAGGCAGTATTATGAAGGACGGACTTATGGCAATGGGGGTAGAACCTCGAAAGGATCAAATTGAAAAAGAAATAAAATGGCCAGACAGACCTTTAATTACACTTCCTGACTTAACGGGTTTAACGAAATTAGAGATTACCGAACAGCTCCTAAACCTTAAAATTGATGCAAGTGGTGAAGGTGATGTGGTTGTAAGACAGTCACCAGAAGCTGGTGCAAAAGTAAAAGAAGGTTCAACCATAAGACTGTATTTTAACAAAGAAGAATAAATTAAAGATGATAGTAATTTAAAGAGTTAGGCGGCCGGAATGATTTCCGCCGCCTGTTTTTTTGAAAAGGGTTATTAAAGGATGCTGATGATTTTTGAACCTGTTGATTTGTGCG
>NZ_JBALNQ010000001.1:84840-178799 GCF_036961885.1 Neobacillus niacini
GTGAGACCCCGCAGACGCGCAGCGTCGAGGAGGCTTACCGACCGCCCGCGGAAAGCGAAGTGCCTGGAGCGCAAATCAACAGACTTATTTAACAACCATTGAAAAAATAATGTTGTATTCTTTAGGATAATGGTATTCTACATTGTTTTGCTGTAAAATAAGGTGAATCTTTTATTAGAGAAATTTTTAAAAGTAGAAATTGGTTTTTTTTGCAAAAAGGCAAGAGAGGATTTGAGATATGAAACTACAGAACCTACTTCAACAATTGCACCTCCTCGTTCCTTATCAAGGGATTAATCCTGAAATCACTTCGATTGAAAACGACAATCGAAAGGTGCAACAGGGAAGCTTATTTATTTGTATTAAAGGTTATACCGTCGATGGGCATGATTTTGCTGAATCGGCAGTGAAAAGTGGTGCTGCCGCAGTACTAGCCGAGAGAGAATTAGCTCTTTCAGTCCCCGTGATAATCGTAAATGACACTACTCGAGCAATGGCAGTACTTGCTGATGCTTTTTATAACCATCCAACTAAATCACTGCATTTAATTGGAATCACAGGGACAAATGGAAAGACGACGACCAGTCATCTAATCGAAAAAATATTTTCTGATGTAAACCGGAGCACTGGGTTAATCGGTACCATGTATACAAAAATTGGTGATCAAAAGTTTGAAACGAAAAATACAACTCCAGAGAGTCTTGTTCTCCAAAAAGGTTTTCACCAAATGCTTGAAGCAGGTGTTGATACAGCTATAATGGAAGTTTCATCGCATGCCCTACATATGGGAAGAGTCCATGGTTGTGACTACGATATCGCTGTATTTACTAACCTTACCCAAGACCATTTAGACTATCATAAAACGATGGATGACTATATGCATGCCAAGGGTTTATTGTTTTCGCAGCTTGGAAATACCTTTGACGCTAATAAACCTAAATTTGCAGTTTTGAATGCTGATGACTCCGCCTCCGAACTATACCGGAAATCGACTGCTGCACATGTTGTTACATATGGAATTGATCATGAGGCAGATTTCCATGCTAGAAATATTCAAATGACTTCTGCAGGAACTAGCTTTGAAATAGTCATAAAAGAGAAGGTTTATCCAATCAACATTCAGTTAATTGGGAAGTTTAGTGTTTATAATGTGCTGGCGAGTATTGCAGCTGCTTTTATTTCAAGGATTCCGATGGAGGATATTATCGATTCTATTGAGAGTGTTAAGGGAGTAGATGGTAGATTTGAGTTAGTCAATGCAGGTCAAGAATTTACTGTTATCGTAGATTATGCACATACACCAGATAGTTTAGAAAATGTTTTAAAAACAGTACAAAGTTTTGCGAAAAAACGTATCTATGTAATAGTAGGCTGTGGAGGAGACCGTGATAAAACGAAGCGGCCGCTTATGGCAGAAATTGCTTGTCGTTATGCTACAGATCCGATATTTACCTCTGATAATCCAAGGAGTGAAGATCCATTAGCCATTTTAAAAGAGATGGAAGATGGTGTCATGGGGAAAAGTTACATCACAATTCCTGATAGAAAAGAGGCCATAAGAGCAGCTATAAACCAGGCTGATGCTGGTGATGTTATCTTAGTTGCAGGTAAAGGTCACGAAACCTACCAGATTATTGGCAGTAAAGTTTATGATTTTGATGACCGAGTGGTGGCTCGGGAAGCTATCGAGGAGAGATAGAAATGTATTTAGCATTTAATGATTTAGTAACATTATTCTCTGATTTTAAGGGAGTAAAAGAGGCAGACCATTTATATTTTACGATAACAGACAATGCCGCTGTAGCTCAGCCGAGAGGTTTGTTTATACCGTTAAATGATAATTCCGGGGAACTTTTAGATGCGATTGCCAACGGGGCCATCGCGGCTATTTGGGAAAGAAATAAACCAATACCTAAGTATGCACCTAATCATTTTCCAATCTTTTTTACAGATAACCCCATCGAAGGAATGACACAACTATTACGATTTTACTATGAAAAAATAAACGGAGATAATGCTAAGAAAATGAATGTGACCAAATTCGTATTTTTAAATAAAAAACTTCTCAAAGAAAATAAAGAAACATATGATATAGCTGTAATGTTAGAAAAAGGATTGTTAAAAAATACTAATGATAATTCAGAGGGGAGGGAATAAAATGCTGGAGCAAGTTATTTTTTTCACAATTTTAATGGGTTTTCTTATTACCGTTCTACTTTCTCCCATATTTATTCCCTTCTTAAGAAGGTTGAAATTTGGACAAAGCATCCGTGAGGAAGGTCCTAAGTCCCATCAAATAAAAACAGGTACACCAACGATGGGTGGAATCATGATTTTATTTTCAATTATTATTACCACTCTTGTCATGACAGAGAAGTTTTCTGAACCGACTGTAAAAACATACCTATTGATTCTTGTGACATTTGGTTTTGGATTACTCGGATTTTTGGATGATTTTATCAAAGTAGCCCTAAAGCGTAATTTAGGATTAACCTCTAAACAAAAGCTTTTAGGACAGATTATTATATCTGTTATTTTTTATCTTGTTTATAAACAAAATGGATTCCCGACAGATGTAACAGTCCCAGGTACAGATTACTCCATTGAACTAGGCTGGTTTTTTGTATTTTTCATTGTTTTTTGGCTCGTAGGATTTTCAAATGCTGTCAATCTAACCGATGGTCTGGATGGATTACTGTCAGGTACTGCTGCTATTGCATTTGGCGCCTTTGCGGTACTAGCCTGGAACCAATCGCAGATGGAAGTAGCAATTTTTTCAGTTGCAGTAGCTGGAGCAGTACTAGGTTTTCTTGTTTTTAATGCCCATCCTGCAAAAGTGTTTATGGGTGATACTGGATCGCTGGCACTTGGTGGCGCGATTGCGACTATTGCTATTTTAACTAAATTAGAGCTATTGTTAGTCATTATTGGTGGAGTATTTGTTATTGAAACACTATCTGTTATTCTTCAGGTTATCTCATTTAAAACGACAGGTAAGCGAATATTTCGTATGAGTCCACTCCATCACCATTATGAATTGCTTGGCTGGTCAGAATGGAAGGTTGTTGTAACGTTTTGGAGTGTTGGATTACTATTAGCGATACTAGGTATCTATATTGAGGTGTGGTTATAAATGAAGCAGATAAAAACGTATCTTCATAAGAAAATTCTTGTCCTTGGTTTAGCGAAAAGCGGGGTAACAGCTGCAGCGCTATTACATAAGCTTGGAGCGTTCGTAACAGTAAATGATAAAAAGCCATTATCAGAAAATCCAGAAGCTCGAGGGTTGTTAGAGCAAGGAATAAAAGTCATCTGTGGTGAACATCCTGTAGAACTTTTAGATGAGGGTTTCGAACTCATTGTTAAAAATCCAGGAATTCCATACGAAAACCCCATTATTAAAGGTGCTATAGAGAAGGGCATCCCCGTATTAACCGAGGTGGAGCTTGCCTATCAAATTTCAGAAGCACCTTTTATCGGAATTACAGGTACGAATGGGAAAACGACGACGACGACACTTATTTTCGAAATCTTAAATCAAGGCAAGAAGAACCCTTTAATTGCTGGGAATATTGGAACGGTTGCATCTGGTGTTGCAGAAGAGGCATCCCAAGATAATAATATTGTGATTGAGTTATCTTCCTTTCAATTAATGGGGATAGAAACCTTTACTCCTAAGATAGCAATTATTACTAATCTTTACGATGCTCATTTGGATTATCATGGAACTCGTGATGAGTATTTTAAAGCAAAAGCAAATATCACTAAAAATCAGACTATAGAAGACTACTTTATTTATAATGCAGATCAGCAGGAAGTAAGGGAGGTTGCTGAACACTCTCTTGCCACAACGATTCCATTTTCAACGAAGAAAGTCCTTAATGAAGGGGCTTATTTAAGCGAAGGTTACATTTGTTTTAATGGTGAAAAAGTTATGTTAGTGGAGGAAATCGCCCTTCCTGGAACTCATAATCTTGAAAATATCTTATCCGCAATGGCAGCTGCTAAGTTAACAGGTGTTAGTAATGAAGCCATTCAAAACGTTCTTAGAACATTTGCTGGCGTTAAACATCGTCTTCAGTATGTTACCGAAATGTCTGGGAGAAAGTTTTATAACGACTCAAAAGCTACAAACATACTAGCGACTATTCCTGCGTTACAGGCATTCAAGAATCCAATTATCTTGTTAGCGGGCGGCCTTGATCGTGGAAATGAATTTGATGAATTACTACCATATTTAAAACATGTAAAAGCATTACTTACCTTTGGGCAAACAGCAGCAAAAATTGAACGTGTTGGAAGAGAGGCAGGAATAAAACAAATCACTCGTGTCGATAATGTTGAAAAGGCCGTGCCGGTTGCTTATCAGTATTCAGAACCAGGCGACGTGATTTTGTTATCTCCTGCATGTGCAAGCTGGGATCAATATAAAACTTTTGAAGTCAGGGGAGACATTTTTATCGAAGCGGTGCATAAGCTTAAGTAAGGGCAGCTTGTCCAACGAAAGGCTCCCAGCGACTGTCGCTGGATCTGGACAACAATTAATGCCCTAAAACTTGCTACTCGAGGTGTTAGGTGTGCCGACAAAGAGAACTACTCCTGATTTTATATTATTAATTGTAACCATTACCTTATTGGCTGTAGGGCTGATTATGGTTTATAGTGCGAGTGCAGTATGGGCTGAATTTAAATTTGATGACTCCTTCTTCTTTGCAAAAAGACAAACGCTTTTTGCTGGTGTCGGGATTGCTGCTATGTTTTTTATTATGAATATTAATTATTGGACTTGGAGAGAGTGGTCAAAGGTCATATTGATTGTCTGCTTTGTGTTACTCATACTTGTTCTTATCCCTGGAGTCGGAAATGTTAGAAATGGTTCTCGCAGCTGGATTGGAGTTGGGGCTTTTTCCGTTCAGCCGTCAGAGTTTATGAAGCTCGCAATGATTGCCTTTTTAGCCAAATTTCTTTCTGAGCGGCAAAAATTAATAACGTCCTTTCGGCAAGGACTAGTTCCTTCATTAGGACTTGCATTTATCGCCTTTGCTTTAATTATGCTCCAGCCAGATTTAGGTACTGGAACTGTAATGATTGGAACCTGTGTTGTCATGATATTTATTGCAGGTGCAAGAGTTGGCCATTTTGCTTTTCTAGGATTATTAGGCTTAGCAGGCTTTGTTGGCTTAGTTGCTTCAGCACCATATAGGATAAAAAGAATAACTTCCTTTTTAGACCCATGGCAAGACCCATTAGGCAGTGGATTTCAAATTATTCAATCACTTTATGCGATTGGACCAGGTGGACTATTCGGACTAGGACTTGGTGAAAGCAGACAGAAGTTTTTTTACTTGCCTGAGCCTCAAACTGATTTTATATTTGCAATTTTGTCTGAAGAACTAGGATTTATTGGCGGCTCCTTCATTTTACTTTTATTCGCCCTGTTACTGTGGAGGGGAATACGCATCGCCCTGGGGGCACCTGATTTATATGGGAGTTTTTTAGCGGTAGGTATTATTTCTATGGTTGCCATTCAGGTAATGATTAATGTCGGAGTTGTAACAGGTTTAATGCCTGTTACCGGAATCACGCTTCCGTTCCTAAGTTATGGGGGATCTTCACTAACCTTAATGTTAATGGCAATAGGTGTTCTTTTAAATATTAGCCGTTATGCGAGATATTAAATTACCCTGTTGCGAAGGCAGGGTTCTTTTTATTTATCGGTTTATTTGTTTACAATTAGATAACAATCTTTTTTCAATCATTAACTTCTGTTAATTTTATAGTAAGATAGGATAAGAAATGAACTTGATGCAATTAATTATTGGGGTGGACATATGAAAATAGTAGTAAGTGGGGGCGGGACTGGCGGACATATTTATCCAGCTCTTGCTCTCATAAGGGAAATACAAAAAGAAAATAAAGACGCTCAAGTTTTATACATAGGCACAAAGAACGGTTTGGAAAGCACGATTGTTACACGGGAAAAGATACCTTTTAAATCTATCCATATTACTGGGTTTAAAAGAAAACTTTCCTTGGATAATATCAAAACAGTAGTAAGATTTTTAAAGGGTGTTAAAGATAGCAAAAAAATGTTAAAAGAATTTAAGCCTGATATCGTGATTGGTACTGGTGGTTATGTTTGTGGGCCAGTTGTCTATGCAGCAGCAAAATTGAATATACCTACGATTATTCATGAGCAAAATAGTGTGCCTGGGTTAACAAATAAATTCCTAAGTAGATATGTTAATAAGGTTGCTATATGTTTTGAAGAGGCTAGAGAATATTTTCCAAATGAGAAAGTTGAATTTACAGGAAACCCAAGAGCTTCGGAAGTCATTGGTAAAGATGGAATTAGAGGAAGACTTTCCGCGGGATTAAGTACGACAATGCCGGCAGTATTAATATTCGGTGGGAGCCGTGGTGCTAGACCGATTAATGAAGCGGTTGTGAAGGCACTATCTGAATTTGCCGATAAACCATATCAGGTACTTTACATCACTGGTGATGCACATTTTAATGACGTACAGAATGAAGTGGAACTAGTGGGGAATCCGAAAAACGTAGTGATAAAACCTTTTATTCATAACATGCCAGAGGTTTTGGCGGGCATTGATCTAGTTGTTTCTAGAGCTGGTGCAACAACGTTGGCTGAAATCACTTCATTAGGAATTCCGAGTATACTCATACCAAGCCCGTATGTTACAAATAATCATCAAGAAAAAAATGCAAGGTCACTTAGTGATCATGGCGCAGCAGAGCTGCTTCTTGAAAAAGACTTAACGAGTAACAGTTTAATTCAACATATTGATAAAATTCTGTTAGACACTGAAAATCAGAAAATGATGAAAATGAAAGCAAAGAAATTAGGTGTACCTAATTCAGCTGAAAAACTATATAAACTTATGAAACAGCTAATACAAGGAAAACAAAAGTAGCCCAAATAGGTTTTTAGCATAAACTAAAACTATACGTTTGTTTTGAAAGATAGGGTGATAGGAATGGACGGATTATTAACTGAAATTCAAGAATTGAATATTGGGAAAGTGAAAAAAAATGAACTGCTTTCATTGCATACGACAATGAAAATTGGCGGACCTGCAGACCTCTTAATTGAACCATCTTCTTTGGAAAATATTCAAAAAGTAATGAGCATTATTAAGGACCGTCAACTCCCATGGAGAGCGATTGGCAGAGGATCTAATTTACTTGTTTCTGATAAAGGGATTGAAGGTGTAGTAATTAAACTAGGTTCGGGGTTAGACCATCTATCGATAAATGATTCTACAATTACAGTTGGGGGTGGTCATTCCTTAGTGAGCTTATCTACCATAATTTCCAAGAAAGGGTTGTCCGGACTTGAATTTGCAAGTGGCATCCCAGGTTCAGTTGGTGGAGCAGTTTATATGAATGCAGGGGCACATGGATCAGATATTAGTAAGATCTTAACGAAGGCGCATATACTGTTTGAAGACGGGTCAATCGAATGGTTGTCTAATGATGAAATGGAGTTCACCTACAGAACCTCAGCCCTTCAAAAGAAGCGTCCGGGTATCGTTTTAGAAGCGGAATTCAAATTAACCAAGGGTGATAGGACGGCTATCGTTTCCCAAATGCAAAAAAACAAAGATTATCGCAAAGAAACCCAACCATGGAATTTTCCTTGTGCAGGAAGTATCTTTCGTAACCCACTGCCTCATTATGCGGGAAAACTGATTGAAGATGCTGGCTTAAAAGGGTATCAAATTGGCGGGGCAAAAATATCAGAAATGCATGGGAATTTTATTGTAAATGCAGGTAATGCAACAGCAAAGGACGTTCTTGATTTAATTCAATTTATAAAAGACACCATCCTAAATTCTTATGGAGTGAAAATTGAAACTGAGGTAGAAATTGTTGGGAGACAATAAAGAAATAGTCGTACTAATTACAAATTTTGTGTTATAATTACACATTATAAATATGGAAAAAAACTAAGAAAATGAATGACGGCATGATTTTTCGTGCCGTTGTTTTCGCTTTTTTGGCAGTAAAAGCGAGTAGTAATACATAGGTTTTCTTTTGGGACATGCTAAGTGTTATTCTTGATGGGGGGAAGTGTATGGATAAAGGTAAGATTGTTGCCCTTGAGGACCGAATACCGAAGCTTAAAGAGCAAAGACGGCGCAAAGCTAACAGAAGGCTAATTTTTCTTCTGTTTTTGTTCTTTACCATGATTGTCATTGTCGCTTATGGACAATCACCCTTAAGTCATGTGAAAAAGATAACCGTAAAAGGAAATGAATTACTGTCAGCAAGTGAAATTATTAAAAACACCGGAATATCAAAAAAGACAAATATTTGGAGTATCAAGAAAGAAACAATTACCCATGACCTCCAAAAGCTGAGTGTGATAAAGAAAGCAGAAGTAAAAATTAATTGGCCAAATACGGTAATTATTGAAATCAAGGAACGGAATAAAATAGCCTATTATGAGTTGGATAAATCCTATTATCCGGTCCTGGAAAATGGAAAAGTTCTTAAAGATAGACAAGTTGCTGAAATACCTGTAAATGCACCAATTCTTTTTAAATTTGATGAAGGTTCTATGCTTAAAGAGATGGTATCTGCCCTGGAAGAACTTCCTGATGAGATTCGAAATGCTATTTCAGAGATACACTATACCCCAAAAAAAACGGATGATTATCATATATCGTTATTCATGAACGATGGTTTTGAGGTAAGTGCCACGCTGCGAACTTTTTCGAAAAAAATGATACATTACCCTTCAATCATAAGTCAATTAGATCCGAGTATTAAGGGTATTATCGATTTAGAGGTCGGCTCATACTTTAAGGCCTATGAATTGGAAGCGGAGGATACAAAAATTGAAAATGATAAAGGTGAAGGGTAAGCATGTAATATTATCCCTAGTCTGCCTTGTTCTTGGGTTTATGATAGCATTTTCCTATCATTTTACTCAAAAAGAAATCAATCAACAAAGCACAAATATATCAAGTAAACAGTGGGAAAAGACATTAGACCTTCGAAATCAACTGATTGAATTAGAGGAATTAAATCTCAAGCTCCAGAAGGAATTAAACCAAAAGCAAGAAAAGGTGTTACAAAACGAAAAGGATCTTTCCAAAGAAGCAGAGGTTTACTCTACCCTAGCTGAAGATGCAGAGAAATACAGAATGTTCTTAGGTAAAGTTAAGGTTAAGGGCCAAGGGGTAATGGTGCAGCTTTCAGATGGCGAATACGATCCCAAGGAAGCAAATATTAATAACTACCTTGTCCATGAATACCATGTATTTAAAGTAATTAATGAGCTATACATTTCTGGTGCAGCCGCCATTGCCATTAATGGCCAAAGGTTGACAAGTCAGTCTTATATTCTTTGTAATGGTCCCGTTATTACGGTAGATGGCATTCAACATCCAGCACCTTTTGTCATTACAGCTATTGGTGACCCTGAGGTATTAACTTCTGCCCTGAATTTAACAGGCGGAGTTAAAGACCAACTTGTAAATGATAATATTGTTTTTACCCTTGAAAAAATGAATGAAATCATTCTAAATCCAATTTTAGGAAAATCATAAATATTCGATATGTCCACATAAGGAAAAAATAAAAGGTTAGGTGAAAAAAGTGGACAAGCATAAAAAAAATATAAGTTTTATTGCAATCTCTGCTGTGATTGGTTTTATGATTGCGATTCAATTTCAAACGGTCAAAAATCCCGTTGAGCGGGATACTCGTGATTTATGGCAGCTGCGGGAAGCATTACTTCAGGAAAAAGAAATGCAATCTGATTTACTTAGAGAAATTCGTTCCAATGAGGAAAAATTGCTCGCTTATGAATCAAAACAGAAACAGAGTAAGGAACAGACATTGATTGACACGATTCAAGAATTAAAGATTGAGGCTGGAATGACAGAGGTTCAAGCTCCCGGAATAACGCTGAGAATCGAACCAATACTTGAGAAAGTTCAAATTGGTGCACCAATATCAAATAGCGTGTCACCTGAACTTCTAAAAAGACTATTGAATGAATTGAATAGGTATGACGCTAAATACGTATCTGTTGATGATCAACGTATCATTAATACAACGGTTATTAGAGACATTAACAATGAAACGAAAATTGATGGTCACGCACTGTCAAGTTTACCAATCGAAGTGAAGGTAGCTGTTGATAAAATGGCAACTGCTGAAAAGTTATATAATCAGATGAAAGTCTCTAAAGCTACAGAAGAATTTTTCATTGAAAACCTCAAGCTAAAGGTTTTGGAACCCAATCCTGAAATCACGATTCCAGGATATGATAATCCCATCCGGATTCGATACTTAGAGTCAATAAAGGCGTCTGAAGGAGGGAATTCATAATGTGGCTCCCGTTATTAGGGTTGATTGTGGGAATAACACTTGGGTTATTAACAGATATAAGTATTCCAGAAGAGTATTCTAATTATCTATCTATAGCAGTTTTGGCTGCTCTTGATACGTTATTTGGTGGAATAAGGGCACATCTGCAAAATATATATGATGAAAAAGTATTTGTTTCTGGATTCTTTTTTAATATTATACTTGCTGCAAGTTTAGCTTTTCTAGGCGTTCATCTTGGTGTAGACTTGTATTTAGCAGCAGTTTTCGCCTTTGGTGTCCGCTTATTTCAAAATATTGCGGTAATAAGACGAATATTATTGACAAAATGGTCAACAAACAAAGAAAAATAAGAAAAAAATTGAGTTTTTTTAAAGGGAATTATTCAGTTGTGACGAATAATTTTATAAGATATAGGTATGAATTGTTTATTTATATATCTTGTTAAAATGAAATTGTTGTTCGACTCAAAGGAAAGCTAAGGAGGTGCCAAAGAATGAACAGCAATGAAATATATGTAAGTCTTGACATCGGTACATCCAGTGTAAAAGTAATCATTGGTGAAATTGTCAACGACACGATAAATATAATTGGTGTTGGAAACGTTAATTCTGAAGGGTTACGTAAAGGGTCTATCATTGACATCAATGATACCGTTCATTCTATTAAACGTGCAATTGAAGAAGCAGAGAGAATGATTGGAATGGAAATCCGACAGGTGATTGTTGGGATTTCTGGCAATCAGGTTGCTCTGGAACCGTGTCGGGGAATTGTTGGTGTTTCCAGTCAAAATCGTGAAATCACAAATGAAGATGTTAGACGTGTTATTGAAGAGGCTCAAGTTGTTTCCATCTCTCAGGATCGAGAAATTATTGGAGTTATACGGAAACAATTTATTCTTGATGGCAAGGATGAAATTAATAATCCATGTGGTATGATTGGTGTCCGCTTAGAAGTAGAGGGTACACTTATTACGGGTTCCAATGCAATCATTACGAATACACTGCGATGTGTAGAACGGGCTGGATTAGAGATTACGGACATTATTCTACAGCCGCTTGCTGCTGGGGAATATGCACTATCAAAGGATGAGAAAAATTTAGGGGTTGCTTTAATTGACTTAGGTGGTGGTTCAACAACCATTGCTTATTTTGAGGAAGGATTCCTGGCAGCTACTAGTGTTTTACCAGTAGGTGGAGATATGATTACAAACGACCTTTCAAAGGTTTTGCACACTTCTACCGAAGATGCCGAAAAAATTAAAGTAAAATATGGACATGCTTTTTACGATGATGCATCAGAAGATGAGTTTTTTAGTGTTCCCATTATCGGAAGTGATCAACATCAACAATTTAATCAACTTTATGTTTCTGAGATCATTGAAGCCCGAATGGAAGAAATCTTTGAATTGATTGCCCATGAACTAAAGCGATTAGGTATAAATGATTTACCAGGTGGATTTGTATTTACAGGCGGTACTGCAAATATGCAAGGCGTATTAGAGCTAGCTCAATCAATTTTCCAAAGCCCAGTTCGTAAGGCCGTTCCTAATTATATAGGTGTAAGAGAACCTCAATATACAACAGCGGTTGGTTTGATTAAATATGCTTACAAGAATGCTAGATTACCAGGTGGGACATTTGTTGCTTCTGCACCTGTTTCTGAACCAATCGAGAAGAAAGTTCAAAAACAACAACAACAGCCAAAAGCAAAAGTAGAAAAACATCCGGAAGATAAGATGTCATCAAAAGTAAAAAAATTCCTTGGTCTCTTTTTCGAATAGGCTAACACGAAAAGGAATATCAATGAATTAGGAGGATTTGTCATGTTAGAGTTTGATACAAATTTAGATTCTCTTGCAACAATAAAAGTAATTGGGGTTGGCGGCGGAGGAAACAACGCGGTAAATCGAATGATTGAACATGGTGTTCAAGGGGTAGAATTTCTAGCAGTAAACACCGATGCACAAGCACTTAACCTTTCAAAGGCAGAAGTTAAAATGCAAATTGGTTCAAAGTTAACACGAGGACTTGGAGCAGGTGCTAATCCTGAAGTTGGGAAGAAAGCTGCAGAAGAAAGTAGAGAGCAATTAGAAGACGCATTACGCGGCGCGGATATGGTGTTTGTTACAGCAGGTATGGGCGGCGGTACTGGTACGGGTGCCGCACCAGTTATTGCTCAAATTGCCAGGGATTTAGGTGCCTTAACGGTTGGCGTTGTTACACGTCCATTTACATTTGAAGGTAAAAAACGTTCAAACCAAGCTGCTGGCGGTATTGGCTCCATGAAAGAAGCTGTGGATACGCTGATTGTTATTCCTAATGATCGACTTCTAGAAATTGTCGATAAAAGTACTCCAATGCTTGAAGCTTTCCGTGAAGCGGATAATGTTCTTCGCCAAGGGGTTCAGGGTATTTCAGATTTAATTGCAGTTCCTGGTCTAATTAACTTGGACTTTGCAGATGTAAAAACAATTATGTCAAACAAAGGATCCGCATTAATGGGAATTGGAATGGCAACAGGGGAAAATCGTGCCACTGAGGCAGCAAAGAAAGCAATTAGTTCTCCTTTGTTAGAAACCTCTATAGATGGAGCACAGGGAGTTCTAATGAATATTACAGGCGGCAGTAACTTGAGTCTTTATGAAGTCCAAGAAGCAGCTGATATAGTTGCTACAGCCTCTGATCAAGAAGTAAATATGATCTTTGGATCTGTAATTAATGAAAATCATAAGGATGAAATTATTGTTACCGTTATTGCCACCGGCTTTAATGAAGAAGTAGTACAACCTAAAGCTGTTCGTCCAACATTTGGCCAAGCCAAACCACAGGTGAACACTAGTAAGAGAGAGCAAAAACGTGAAGAGGTCCCACAGGAATCGGTTCGCAATAACAATGTTTCTCAAGAGGATGCTTTAGATATCCCTACTTTCTTACGAAACAGAAATCGTAGAAGATAATTTTTTATAGAAGGGCATGGTCCAATAGGACTATGCCCTTTTTGATGTCAAAAAAAATAGACAAAATACGTTGTTTATAGTGAAAATTTCTGTTTTTTTGATTACATAAAGTGACACACTTCAGCCCCTAAGGTAGGTTATACTTTTTCCTAAACAGATTAATAGATATGAATAGATGGTAATAACACATATGTATAATCGATCATGCTACTAACTTGCTGGAGACATTAAAGGGGGAAGGCTAGTTGTCGGTATATTTAGACGTTATTTGGGCCCTTAATATGTTATTCGATAGCCTGCTTCTGTATCTCTCAGCCATTTTTTTAAAAAGACGAATTAAGATTTGGAGGTTATTAGCAGGTGGTTTTATCGGTTCATTAATTATTCTATTTTCGTTTACACCATTACATTCCTATTCGAACCACCCGATATCCAAGCTTCTTTTTTCGGTTGTAATGGTATTGATTGTCTTCGGTTATAAACGCCTATCCTTTTTTATTAAGGCATTAATGACTCTTTATGTAACAACGTTTTTAATTGGAGGAGCATTAATTGGAGCTCATTATTTTGTTCAATTTGACTCTGAAATGTCAACAAAGGTAATGATTGCAAGTGTTACTGGGTTTGGTGATCCGGTTAGCTGGCTTTTTGTTTTGTTAGGTTTTCCAATTGCATGGCATTTCTCAAAAAGGAATATTGAAAACATGGAAATGACTAAGATTCAATTTGATCAGATTGTTACTGTCACACTAAAAATAAATAATGAATCCTTTACTTTTAAAGGGCTTGTTGACAGTGGTAATCAGCTTTATGATCCATTATCCAAACTTCCAGTAATGTTTGTCTCAATAAAGAATATGGTAGAAGGGTTGAGCGAACCAATTCAAAAAATGGCAACCGATCCCGAATCTCTGATTCTTGGAAATCTAGAGTTTCCGGTAGATTGGCAAAATAGGCTAAGGATTGTTCCTTGCCGGGTGGTGGGACAAGAGAATCAGCTCATCGTGGCCGTAAAGCCTGATACAATTTTGATTGCTTCTAAAGGTGAGAGTTATTTATGCGAAAAGGGTCTTGTATCATTTACTATGCAGCAATTATCTGCTGATGATGCTTTTCAATGCATTGTTCATCCCAAAATGCTCACCGGACCAAAGCAGCATGATGATTCGGTGAAGGTAAGCTAATAATACTATACTCGTAAAGAACATATTTTAGAAGGAGGAACTTGCGTGAAAAAATGGAGACTTCGCTTATCCTACTACTGGTATAAGATACTAATCAAATTAGGAATTAAAAGTGATGAAGTTTATTATATTGGCGGCAGTGAAGCCTTACCGCCTCCTTTAAGTAAGGATGAAGAAGAGCTGCTTTTAAATAAGCTTCCAGGTGGGGATAAGGCGGCAAGATCGATACTAATAGAACGAAATCTACGACTTGTTGTCTACATCGCCAGGAAATTTGAGAATACCGGAATTAATATTGAGGACTTAATTAGTATTGGTACCATCGGCTTAATTAAGGCTGTCAACACGTTTAATCCAGAGAAAAAAATTAAGCTAGCTACATATGCCTCCAGATGTATTGAAAATGAAATTCTCATGTATTTGCGAAGAAATAATAAAATTAGATCTGAAGTTTCCTTTGATGAACCATTAAATATTGATTGGGATGGGAATGAATTACTTTTATCTGATGTATTGGGAACGGATGATGATATTATTACCAAGGATTTAGAAGCAAATGTAGACCGTAAGCTACTGACAAAGGCACTACATCAACTTAGTGACAGAGAGAAGCAAATTATGGAACTGCGCTTCGGACTTATCAATGGTGAGGAAAAGACACAGAAGGACGTAGCTGATATGTTGGGAATATCGCAATCATATATTTCCAGGTTAGAAAAAAGAATCATCAAAAGATTACGAAAAGAGTTCAATAAAATGGTATAAGTACGAAAAGCGGAAGCGCCTTGTTCAGCCCCGACAAGCGTAAGACGAGCGCTGACAGAAGGCGCTCTTTTTGCCTTCCGAAGCGATTGGCTTATGACCTCGAGGGGCTAGGCGCTGGAGCTAGACAAAAAAGAAAAAAGAAATTTTTTCTTGCTAAGTTATCTATAAAAATTGAGATTTCATCAGACTTTTGACAATTTCATGGCAATTCCTTGGAAAGTACAAGTGCATATTTTTCCTGCTCAAGGAAATACTGTTTTTTGTACAGCAACTCCTATGAGGAGGGAAAAGGGATTGACTCGAAATAAAGTTGAAATTTGTGGCGTGGATACATCAAAACTTCCTGTATTAAAAAATGAAGAAATGCGAATACTCTTCAGGCAAATGCAAGAGGGCGAAATTACAGCACGAGAAAAACTCGTCAACGGAAATTTACGACTCGTTTTAAGTGTCATTCAGCGGTTTAACAACCGAGGTGAGTTTGTTGATGATCTGTTTCAGGTTGGCTGTATTGGGCTTATGAAATCGATTGATAACTTTGATTTAGGTCAAAACGTAAAGTTTTCCACGTATGCCGTACCAATGATTATTGGCGAAATTCGCAGGTACCTGCGCGATAACAATCCAATTCGCGTTTCGAGGTCCTTGAGGGATATCGCTTATAAGGCACTTCAAGTTAGGGAACGATTAATGAGTGAAACTTCACGGGAACCAACGGCGGAGGAAATTGCAAAAGTATTGGAAGTCCCTCACGAAGAAATAGTATTTGCATTAGACGCGATTCAAGACCCGGTATCCCTATTTGAGCCAATCTATAACGATGGTGGGGACCCAATTTATGTGGTGGACCAATTAAGCGATGAGAAAAGTAAAGATATCCATTGGATTGAAGAAATAGCCTTAAAAGAAGGTATGCGGAGATTAAATGAACGTGAAAAACTAATTTTAAGAAAACGATTCTTCCAAGGTAAAACGCAAATGGAAGTAGCCGATGAAATCGGAATATCACAAGCACAGGTTTCACGGTTAGAGAAAGCTGCCATAAAACAAATGAATAAAAATATTCAAAGTTAAAGCTGTCCTACAAGGGCAGCTTTATTTTTTCTTTCATTTACAGATAAAATAGCGAAACAAATCATATATTCTTATAAGGATAAAATAGTGGGAGAGTGGGAAAAAATGGTGAAAATCTCTGAATTTCAAATAAAAGATGTTGTAAATGTATCTGATGGCAAAAAACTAGGTAACATTGGTGATATCGAAATTAACCTTACTACTGGTAAAATAGAAGCGGTTATTGTTAGTGGTAACGGTAAAGTGCTGGGCTTTTTTGGGAGGGAAGAGGATATTATTATTCCTTGGAAAAATATTATTAAAATTGGTCAGGATGTAATCTTAGTAAGATACAAGTTAATGGAAGAAAGGTCCGCGGAGGAAATGGAAGGTTAGGATATCATTGTCATCTTACGGTGACCAATTAAACGATTCATGGTACACTAGAAAAAAACAAAAGAGGTTGAATATGGAGCCCTTTGTATATGATCATCAATCCTATTTTTCAATTAACCACTGGATACACCAGTATCCTGGGCTTGTTGCCGGCATAACAACAAAAAAAGGCGGCAGCAGCAAAAATATTTATGAAAGTTTTAATATGGGTTTTCACGTTGGAGACCTAAATGAGGCAGTTTGTTTAAATAGGAACAAGCTGGCCGAATTAATTCACTTTCCTGTTCAACAATGGGTAGGGGCAGAACAGACCCACGATACTCTAATCAGAAAAATTTCTAAGGCTGACCGAGGGACAGGGGCAGATTCCTATGAATATGCTTTTAAGGGGACAGATGGCTTTTACACAAATGAAGAGGGGATTTTATTAACATTATGCTATGCAGATTGTGTCCCTCTTTTTTTTATTTCTCCTGAACATAAAATGATTGGTACTGCTCATGCTGGCTGGAAAGGTACGGTAAATAAAATTGCACAAAAAATGATCGACCATTGGAAAGCCGAAGGGATTGCAGCGAATCAAATTCTAGTAGCAATAGGTCCGTCAATTTGTGAAAAATGTTATATTGTTAATGATTATGTTATTAACTTTGTAGAAAATACACTAGTAGATGTCGAAAAAAAACCATATAATTTAATTAGTGATGGTCAATATACATTAGACTTAAAGGAAATAAATAAACGGATTCTTCTGAAGGCAGGGGTTCCTGAAGAAAATATTACCATTTCTAAACTTTGCTCCAGCTGTGACCAATCTGAATTTTTTTCTCACCGCCGAGATAAGGGACAAACGGGAAGGATGTTAAGTTTTATTGGATGGAAGGAGACCTCAGAACAGAATGAAAGTAGCAGATAATCTCTTACATATTAAACAGCAAATAAGTCATGCTTGCCAAAAGGTAAATCGGGCTCCTGATGAGGTGAAACTGATTGCAGTTACTAAATATGTCAGCACTGAAAGAGCCCAAGAAGCGTTGGATGCAGGGATCATAAATCTCGGTGAAAATCGTGATGAAGGACTCTTGGCTAAGTGGGAAGTATTAGCGGACAAGCCCTTATGGCATTTTATTGGAACCCTGCAGACACGTAAAGTTAAAAATATTATTGATAAGGTAGAATATATTCATTCCTTAGATCGAATTTCACTTGCTGAGGAAATTAACAAACGTGCAGTGAAAAAAATGAAATGTCTTGTTCAAGTAAACGTATCTCAAGAAGAATCAAAGCATGGTTTAGCTCCAGAGGATGTTCTGGACTTCATCGAAAGCCTGCGTCCTTTTGAAAATATTATCATTGCAGGATTAATGACGATGGCACCATTTACGGAGGATGAAGAACAACTTCGAAATTGTTTCCGAAAGTTAAAGGAGCTTCGTGAACAAATAAAAAATTGCAATTTTGATTTTGCCCCTTGTAATGAACTTTCTATGGGAATGTCTAATGACTTTGGTATTGCCATAGAAGAAGGCGCAACGATGATTAGAATTGGAACTGCACTTGTCGGTGAAACAGGTGAGGAGGAAAAGAAATGACGATTAAATCAAAATTAAAAACATTTTTCTTTTTAGATGATGATTATGATGATAATAATCAGGATGAATATGAAAAGGTAGAGCCGATAAAGCCTCAAAAGCAGCCAACTAAGCCTCAAAATGTTGTAAGTTTACAGAGTGTACAAAAAGCGGCAAAAGTAATTTTAGTAGAACCTAGAGTATATGCGGAGGCACAAGACGTTACGGACCATTTAAAAAGCAGACGTGCCGTAATTGTGAATCTTCAGCGTATTGGTCATGAAGAAGGAAGGCAAATTGTTGACTTTTTAAGCGGAGCTGTCTATGCATTAAGCGGAGACATACAAAAAGTAGGCTCAAATATATTTTTGTGTACCCCTGATAATGTTGAGATATCCGGCAATATCTCCGAATTAATTAAGGAACAAGAAGAATATCAAGATACGAGGTGGTAGATAGAAATGGATATAATTTTTAACGTTTTGGTCCAATTACTTGGGATCTATAAATGGATGCTTATTATCTATATCCTTTTATCGTGGTTCCCGAATATGAGAGATTCACAAATAGGAGCGATTCTTGGTAAGTTATGTGAACCATTTCTAGAGCCTTTTAGAAAAATTATTCCCCCTTTAGGGATGGTGGATCTCTCTCCTTTAGCAGCTTTCTTGGTTTTATCTTTTGCCCCTAATGGCTTAAGAGTAATTCAAAGCTTAATTTCTTAATCTAGCCAATTGGTCTAAGGAGTCAAACATGAATATTTATCAGCATTTTCGCCCAGAGGAACGGGAATTTATTGATCAAGTATTATCTTGGAAGGATTATGTTGAATCCAGCTATTCACCTAAACTAACCGATTTTCTAGATCCAAGAGAGCAGCATATCTTAAAGGTTTTAATTGGTGAGCATGGGAGTGTAAAGGTTCAGCTTTTTGGCGGGATATCAAATAGTGAAAGAAAAAGGGCATTAATCATGCCCGATTATTTGGTTCCTACTGAAGAGGAATTTCAAATTAATCTCTTTGAAATTGATTATCCGATTAAATTTGTTTCCATTGAGCATCCACAAGTGTTAGGTTCACTTATGTCTTTAGGATTAAAACGCGGGAAATTTGGCGACATCCTTATCAAGGATGGACGGATACAGTTTTTCATTGCAGTAGAAATCAGTGACTACATTAAAATTAATTTGGAATCGATTGGCAGGGCATCAATACGCTTAAAAGAGTTAGCACTTGAGGAAGCTGTTACAACAGATGAAGTATGGATGGAGCAAGACATAACCGTTTCATCCTTACGTCTTGATACGATTATTTCAGGTATTCACCATATATCTAGGCAAAAATCACAGCTTTTTATTCAACAAGGATTGATAAAGGTGAACTGGACAACGATTGAAAATCATTCGTTTGAATGTGCAGAGGGTGATTTGTTATCAGCTAGAGGCTATGGCAGGGTGAAAATTTTGTCAATAGAAGGTAGAACAAAAAAGGATAAGTGGCGAATAGTTGTCGGAAAGCAAAAATAAATTTATTATTTAAGCAGGGAATTTGAAAACTTTGTCGAATATTTGCTTATACATATATTTAGAAGAAAGATTCTTGGAGGTGGCATCATGCCGTTAACGCCGTTAGATATTCACAATAAAGAATTTAACAAAGGTTTTCGTGGTTACGATGAGGACGAGGTAAATGAATTTTTAGACCAAGTCATAAAGGATTATGAATTAGTCCTTCGTGAAAAAAAAGAAATAGAAGAACGTTTAAATGAAATGAAAGACCGTCTTGGTCACTTTGTAAATATTGAGGAAACGTTAAACAAATCAATTATTATTGCTCAAGAAGCTGGTGAAGATGTAAAAAGAAATGCCCAAAAGGAAGCAAAGCTGATTATTAAAGAGGCAGAAAAGAATGCTGATCGGATTGTAAATGAGTCACTTTCAAAAGCTAGAAAAATTGCTCTTGAAATTGAGGATTTGAAAAAGCAATCAAAAGTGTTCCGTACCCGTTTCAAAATGTTGATCGAAGCTCAGCTTGATATGTTAAACACGGATGACTGGGATCATCTATTAGAGTATGAAGTTGACGCCACAGAACTTAAAATCCATGAGGAAGAAGATTCCTTAGCTTGACGAATTGGTATTATTTCGCATATAATTTCTTAATAGATTATAAAGATTGTTAAATGGCAATGACAGGGACAGTACAATTTTTCATAAACTTTTGGCAGCGAGCTGGGGATGGTGGAAGCCTGGTAAAAGAGAGGAATTGGAAGATCACCCTTGAGTCCCATACTGAAACTTTTTTTTAAAGAGGATTAAGTTATGGCGGGTTATTCACGTTACGAATCTTCAAGAGGATAGTACCTAGTTGTACTATCTATCAGGGTGGTACCGCGGGAATAAAACCTTCTCGTCCCTTTTATGGGATGAGAGGGTTTTTTTATTTGGAAAAAAGGCCATTCTGTTTATATAGGAATACAGGAGGATGAAAAAAATGGAATATAAAGATACGTTATTAATGCTAAAAACTGAATTTCCAATGCGTGGAAATCTTCCGCAAAGAGAGCCTGAGATTCAGGCAAAGTGGGAGGAATTAAATATTTACAAAAAGGTTCAGGAGCGAACTGCAGGACGTCCCATGTTTGTGCTCCATGACGGCCCACCATATGCAAATGGTGATATTCATATGGGTCATGCCCTCAATAAAGTATTGAAAGACTTTATTGTGCGCTACAAATCGATGAGCGGCTTTCATGCACCATATGTACCGGGTTGGGATACACATGGTTTGCCAATTGAACAGGCATTAACAAATAAGGGAGTAAAACGTAAAGAGATGACGGTTGCTGAATTCCGTCAGCTTTGTACAAAATATGCTCTTGAACAAGTGAGTAATCAGCGTGAACAATTTAAACGTATCGGCGTTCGTGGAGATTGGGAAAACCCGTATATTACACTTAAGCCTGAGTATGAAGCACAGCAAATTAAAGTCTTTGGAGAAATGGCGAAGAAGGGCTACATTTATAAAGGTCTTAAACCTGTATATTGGTCCCCGTCAAGTGAATCAGCTCTTGCAGAAGCAGAAATTGAATATCAAGATAAAAAGTCACCCTCTATCTATGTTGGCTTTAAAGTTAAAGATGGAAAAGGCGTTCTTGATACGGATGTCCAAATTGTCATCTGGACGACTACTCCTTGGACGATTCCAGCTAACTTAGGAATTTCCGTACACCCAGACCTAACCTATGTAGTTGTAGCAGCAAATGGAAACAAATACTTAGTAGCAGAAGCTCTTCTAGAAGCAGTAACGAAGGAAGTTGGTTGGGAAGATGCTGCTGTTGTCCAAAAGGTAAAGGGCAATGAATTAGAGAATATTCTTGCAGCACACCCATTATATGACCGTGACTCCTTACTAATGCTTGGTGAACATGTCACAACTGATGCTGGAACAGGCTGCGTTCATACAGCTCCAGGACACGGGGAGGATGACTTCCAAGTTGGTCAAAAGTATGGACTTGAAGTACTTTGCCCTGTAGATGATAAAGGTGTAATGACAAGTGAAGCGCCTGGTTTCGAAGGATTATTTTACGATACGGCCAACAAGCCAATTTCTCAAGCATTAGAAGATGCTGGAGCGCTTTTAAAACTTTCATTCATCACTCACTCCTATCCACATGATTGGAGAACAAAAAAGCCAGTAATCTTCCGTGCTACAGCGCAATGGTTTGCATCGATAAAAGACTTCCGTGATGACCTGCTTGAAGCTGTTAAAGAAACAAAGTGGGTACCGGCCTGGGGTGAAACCCGACTATTTAACATGGTCCGTGACCGCGGTGACTGGTGTATTTCACGTCAGCGTGTATGGGGAGTTCCAATTCCAGTGTTTTATGATGAAAGTGGTAAGGAAATCATCACAGATGAAACGATTGAACATGTTTCTGGTTTGTTCCGAGAATACGGTTCAAATATTTGGTTTGAGCGTGATGCAAAAGACCTTCTACCTGAAGGATTTACGCACCCGGGAAGTCCGAATGGTTTGTTTACAAAAGAAACAGATATCATGGACGTTTGGTTTGACTCTGGATCTTCTCACCAAGCCGTACTTCTAGAAAGAGAAGACCTAGTTAGACCAGCTGATTTATATCTAGAAGGTTCAGACCAATATCGTGGCTGGTTCAATTCTTCGTTATCAACTGCTGTAGCCGTCACAGGGAAAGCTCCATATAAAGGTGTACTAAGCCATGGATTTGCCCTGGATGGTGAAGGAAGAAAGATGAGTAAGTCAATAGGAAATGTTGTTGTTCCTGAGAAGGTAATGAAACAATTAGGTGCAGATATTTTAAGGCTTTGGGTTGCTTCTGTTGATTATCAGGCGGATGTTCGTGTATCGGATGCTATTTTAAAGCAGGTTGCTGAGGTTTATCGAAAAATCCGTAATACCCTCCGTTTCTTGCTGGGTAACTTATCCGATTTCAATCCTACAACCGATAGGGTTTCATATGAAAACCTTCGTGAAGTGGATCAATTTATGCTGGTAAAATTAAATAAGCTGATCAAATATTCTTTAAATGCCTATGAAAATTACGAGTTTGCTGGAATTTACCATGCGGTTAACAATTTCTGCACTCTAGACTTAAGTTCCTTCTATCTTGATTTTGCTAAGGATGTTCTTTATATTGAGGCTGTTAACAACCATGAACGTCGTGCAATCCAAACGGTTCTCTACGATTCATTAGTGGCATTAACTAAGTTAGTTACTCCAATTCTTCCTCATACTGCAGATGAGGTCTGGAAATTCATTCCTGCAGTTTCAGAAGAAAGTGTACAATTAACCGATATGCCTGCGTATCAGGAACTTGCGAATGCAAAAGCCATAGAAGAGAAGTGGACTGCATTCATGAAGCTGCGTGATGATGTTTTAAAAGCACTTGAAGAGGCTAGAAATCAAAAGGTTATTGGTAAATCTTTAACGGCGAAGGTTTCTTTATATGTGAATGAGAATACGAAAGACTTGTTAAACTCCATTGATGAAAATGTACAACAGTTATTTATCATCTCAGCATTTGAAGTTGCGGGTAGTTATGATCAAGCACCTGAAAATGCAATTAAATTAGATACGGCTGCCATTGTTGTTACGAAAGCAGATGGCGAAATCTGTGAACGCTGCTGGGTAGTTACTCCTGAAGTAGGTCAGGACAGTGAGCACCCTACACTTTGCCCACGCTGTGCTGAAGTAGTTAAAGGGAACTATTCCCACTTAGCATAAAGAGAAAACCCCATGATTAAATCATGGGGTTTTTTCAATTTTTAACCTTTTCCGTTAATTGTTGTAGGGGTTGTCAAATCTTTTTCCGGTTCACTTGTTGATACTAGGAGATACTATTAGAAATCAATATAACGGAGGTTACAACTATGAATGCATTGCAGGAACAGCTGTTTTGGGAACTCCGTAAAACTCAAGTAGAACTTTTAAGATCATTAAAGAATAAACAGCAAGACGATTGGTTAATCCCGATATTGCAGGATGAACTTGCAGATATTTCATCCGCTATTTATAAGATAGAACATGGCAACTTTGGTCAGTGTGAGATGTCAGGTGAACCATTGCCCGAATATCTTTTGAAAATAATGCCAACGATAAAATCCTCTAAGGATTCCGATGATTTAGAAAACTACTATAGGAAACCGATTATTTCCGCCTTTTACTAACCTTTCATTGTTGTTTCGTCCAAGATTATGCTAAAATGCTAAGGGTAAAGTCAACGCATGAGATGGGGGTATTCCTTAGTGTTTTATTATTTAATCGCAATTGTTATTATTTTTTTAGATCAAGTGACGAAGTGGCTGATTGTCTCTAAAATGTATCTTGGAGAAAGTATCCCTGTTGTTGATAATTTCTTGTATATTACTTCTCATCGAAATCGGGGAGCAGCATGGGGTATCTTGCAAGGTCAAATGTGGTTCTTTTACGTAATTACCATTATAGTAATCATTGCGATCGTTTTTTACATTCAAAAAGAGGCGAAAGGTAAATGGCTGTTAGGTGTTGCCCTGGCTTTCATGCTTGGTGGGGCAATAGGTAACTTTATTGACCGTGTGCTTCGTAAAGAAGTTGTTGATTTTATTCATACGTATATTTTCAATTATAACTTCCCAGTATTTAATATAGCGGATTCGGCTTTAGTCATTGGCGTAGTATTATTAATGATTCAAATGCTGCGTGATGAGCGAGGAACAAAGGAGAAATCATATGGAGAAAATGGAACACATCATTCTTGAACAACAAAAAGGTGATCGAATTGATAAGGTTATTTCAACTTTAGATGAAGAATGGTCACGAACGCAAGTTCAACAATGGATAAAAGAAGGAAATGTTCTTGTTAATGGACAAAAGATAAAAACAAATTATAAGTGCAGTTTAAACGATCAAATTGAGATTACCATTCCAGACCCTGAACTATTAGATGTTATTCCTGAAGAGATGGATTTGGAAATCTATTTTGAAGATAGGGATGTATTAGTGGTTAATAAACCAAGCGGAATGGTCGTTCACCCTGCTCCAGGTCATTTGACAGGTACACTTGTTAATGGCTTAATGGCCCATTGTAAGGATTTATCAGGGATAAATGGTGTTCTACGCCCTGGGATCGTTCATCGCATTGATAAAGACACCTCAGGTCTTCTCATGGTGGCTAAAAATGACATGGCTCATGAAAAGCTTGTTAATCAATTAGTGGAAAAAACAGTAACTCGAAAATATCGAGCCATTGTTCATGGGGTAATCCCGCATGATTTTGGAACAATCGATGCACCACTTGGAAGAGATACAAAAGACCGACAAAGTATGACCGTTGTGGATAATGGAAAGCATGCCGTTACTCATTTCCATGTAATTGAAAGGTTTAAGGATTTTACATTTGTGGAGTGCCAACTCGAGACAGGCAGAACACACCAAATTCGTGTCCACATGAAGTATATTGGCTACCCGCTAGCTGGGGATCCAAAGTATGGTCCTAAGAAAACACTTGATATAAATGGACAAGCATTACATGCTGGAGTCCTTGGGTTTAACCACCCGAGAACCAACGAATACGTAGAATTCGAAGCTCCCTTACCAAGAGAATTTGATGAGGTTTTAGAACAATTACGAAATAATCATTGACATATTTGTCGAATTAAAGTACGATTACAACAGTTAAATATGCCTTTAAATCAGTCCTGTGAGGCTGAGAAGGAACGGATTAATTAGATGGGATACTTATGCCCATACTAACATGCTCTCGTACCTCTCACCTCAAGGTGAGAGGTTTTTTTATTATAATAGGCAGGTGATGATTATGAACCAAAAAGCCGTAGTGCTAGATACGCAAGCTATTGGTAGAGCATTAACTAGAATATCCCACCAAATTATTGAAAAAAATAAAGGGATTGAAGATTGTGTTCTGGTAGGTATTCGAACCAGAGGAATTTTCATTGCGAAGAGGCTTGCAGCCAAAATCGAAGAAATTGAAGGCAAATCAATTCCTGTTGGTGAATTGGACATTACCCTTTACCGAGATGATTTAACGAAGAAAACAGAAAATCCTCTAGTTAAGGGATCTGATATTCCTGTTGAATTGAGAGATAAAAAAGTGATCCTTGTTGACGATGTTCTATATACAGGTCGAACTGTTAGAGCGGGTTTAGACGCCATTATGGATCTTGGTCGACCATCGGTTATACAACTGGCCGTTCTGGTTGACCGAGGACACCGGGAGCTTCCAATTAGAGCAGATTATGTTGGAAAAAATATCCCAACTTCAAGTAGTGAAAAAGTAATCGTTGAATTACTTGAAGTCGACAAGCTAGACCAAGTGAGTATCTTTGAAAAATAAATAGAAACCCTTTTAATTCCAGTCCTGTGAGGCTGAAAAAGGGGGGATCCTGCCTGAAAACTTTGTTTTCAAGGCAATTCTAAACCCTCTTTGTAAACTCCTAGACAAAGAGGGTTTTTTGTGAAAAAAATACTAACAATAAATGAAAAGATTGTGGAGGAGACAAAATGAACAACAACAAACCCATCTTAGACGTACACGAGATTCCAAAACCTACCCAATGGATTACATTAAGCTTACAGCACTTATTCGCAATGTTCGGAGCAACCATTCTCGTTCCATATCTCGTCGGCTTAAGCCCGGCAATTGCCTTAATATCAAGTGGTTTAGGAACACTTGCCTTTCTAATGATTACAAAATGGCAAGTACCTGCATACTTAGGTTCGTCATTTGCTTTTATTGCACCAGTCATAGCTGCAAAAGCAACTGCCGGACCAGGAGGAGCGATGATTGGTGCCTTCTTAGCAGGTTTGGTTTATGGAATAGTGGCACTAGTGATCAGTAAAGCAGGTCACCGCTGGATTATGAATTTACTTCCTCCGATTGTTGTCGGTCCAGTCATTATCGTAATCGGTTTAGCTCTCGCTGGGACAGCTGTTAGTATGGCGATGAATAACCCTGCAGGTGAATATAGCCTGCTGCACTTCTCGGCAGCTTTGGTAACATTAGCAACAACGATTATTTGTACCATCTACATGCGCGGTATGTTGAGTATAATTCCAATTTTAGCTGGGATTGTCGTTGGTTATCTTTACTCCTTTGCAATAGGAATCGTTGATTTTAAGCCAGTATTGGAAGCAAGCTGGTTTCAAATGCCAGAATTCATTATCCCTTTTGTAAGCTACGAGGTTAAAATAACGTGGGATTTAGCACTATTAATGGTACCAGTCGCAGTTGTAACTCTTTCAGAACACATTGGTCACCAGCTCGTACTTAGTAAAGTCGTTGGCCGTGATTATATTAAAGAACCAGGTTTACACCGCTCCATTTTGGGGGATGGAACAGCAACAATCATCTCAGCTTTGATTGGAGGACCTCCAAAGACTACTTATGGTGAAAATATTGGAGTGCTGGCCATTACACGAGTATATAGTGTGTATGTCGTTGCGGGTGCAGCAGTTCTTGCTACTATCTTTGGATTTGTCGGAAAAATAACAGCATTAATCAGTACAATCCCAACACCTGTTATGGGTGGTGTCTCCATACTACTCTTTGGAATCATCGCATCATCGGGTTTACGTATGCTCGTTGACAGTAATATTGACTTTGGAAACAATCGTAACTTGGTTATATCGTCTGTCATTCTTGTGATCGGAATTGGCGGTGCCTTTATTAAAGTATCAGAGTCCTTCCAAATTCAAGGAATGGCATTAGCCGCAATAGCGGGTGTCCTTTTACACCTAATCCTTCCAGGCAAAGAGCCAGTTAAGGAAGACATGTTTGAACAAAAAGTAGAAAAAGAACATAAAACTGCATAAGGAAAATCAACCTTTTAAAGTAGTCCCAGAGAGGCTATAAGGGTGTAACACTAAGTGCCATGGATGCAGTATCTTCATGGACTTAGTACGATTAATTGCACCCTGATCAATTAGATCAGGGTCTTTTTTTACCAAAGGCTCTTTTCTTAAACTTTGTTGCTTTAGGATTTTAACAACAATCGTTTCGAAAACAGTCTTACCATATTGAGGGATGGGGGAATAGCATGTTAACTCACTTGCTAACCACAAATGAATTGAAGGTAGATGAGATTTACCAAGTACTTTCCGAGGCGCAAGAGTTTGCTGAGGGGAAAACATGGCGGCCGAAAACTCAAATGTTTTCAGCAAACTTATTTTTTGAAGCTAGTACAAGAACAAAGTCCAGTTTTGAGATAGCTGAAAGAAGGTTGGGGCTTGACGTCATTCCGTTTGAAGTGAACACTTCGAGTGTTCAAAAAGGGGAGACCTTGTATGATACTGTAAAAACTCTAGAAGCCATTGGCGTGAATACCATTGTCATCCGCCATGGACAGGATCGTTATTTTGATGAGCTTGTTGGGAAGATAAATATTCCAATTATAAATGGTGGAGATGGCTGTGGCCACCACCCAACACAGTCACTTTTAGACCTTTTAACCATCTACCAGGAGTTTGGTGGATTTTCAGGTTTGAAAATTGCCATCATTGGTGACATAAGACATAGCAGAGTAGCACGCTCAAATGCTGATACACTCACACGACTAGGAGCAGATGTGATTTTCTCAGGACCGCTAGAATGGTTTGACCAACATAGTTTAAGTGCAGCAAGATATAGACCCATAGATGAAGCAATTCGGGATGCCGATGTTGTTATGCTCCTACGTGTACAGCACGAACGTCACCAAAAGAAGGGAAGCTTTACAGCCGCGGATTATCATAGACAATTTGGTCTCACCTTAGAAAGGGAAAAGACAATGAAGCCAAATAGTATTATTATGCATCCGGCCCCTGTAAACCGAAATGTTGAGATATCTGATAGCTTAGTAGAGTGCAAACGTTCAAGAATCTTTAAGCAAATGGAAAACGGTGTATATGTAAGAATGGCTGTCTTAAAAAGATCAATTGCAAGTATAAAAGGAGTGTATGGGAATGAAACTACTTATTCAGAACGCCAGCTACATAGCATTTAACAAGCAAAATAAACAGGCTGATATTTTAATAGAAGATGGGATCATTGTAAAAATTGACACAAAAATAGAAGAAAATGTTGATCGAAAAGTAGATGCTTCAGGAATGTTAGTATCACCAGGTTTTATTGATTTACATGTTCATCTGCGCGAGCCAGGGGGCGAGAAGAAAGAAACAATTGCCACCGGAACCCTCGCTGCTGCAAGAGGTGGTTTTACTACACTAGCGGCAATGCCAAATACGAGACCAGTTCCAGATTCTAAACAACAAATGGAATGGGTGCAAAAACGAATACAAGATACTGCGAATGTACGGGTTTTACCCTATGCTTCGATAACGGTAAGGCAGCTAGGCAGGGAATTAACAGACTTTATGGCGCTGAAGAACGCGGGTGCATTTGCTTTTACCGATGATGGTGTTGGCATTCAATCTGCAGAGATGATGTTAAAAGCGATGAAGAAAGCTGCAGAACTAAATGTAGCGATTGTTGCGCATTGTGAGGAAGATACATTAATCAATAAAGGCTGCGTCCATGAAGGTTCTTTTTCAAAAAGGAATGGTTTAAACGGAATTCCTTCCGTTTGTGAGTCCGTTCAAATTGCAAGGGATGTGCTGTTGGCAGAGGCGGCTGACTGCCATTATCATGTTTGCCATGTAAGTACAAAAGAATCGGTACGCGTGATAAGGGATGCAAAGCGAGCAGGGATTAAAGTCACTGCGGAAGTAACGCCACACCATTTATTATTAACTCAAGAGGATATTCCAGGTCTTGATCCGAATTTTAAAATGAATCCACCGCTTCGTGATAAAAGTGATCGGGAAGCTTTACTCGAAGGACTTTTGGATGGAACGATTGATTTTATTGCCACAGATCATGCACCGCATACGAGTGAAGAAAAAAATGAGGGAATGGAGCTAGCCCCATTTGGGATTGTCGGCTTAGAAACAGCTTTCCCACTCCTTTATACACATTTAGTCTTAAAGAACATCATGACACTTGAACAGTTAATTGGTTATTTGACGAAAAAGCCTGCAGAAAGCTTTGGGCTTCCTTACGGAAAAATTGAAGAAGGTGCCCCAGCTGATATTGTTCTCTTAAATCTTGATGAAGAAAAAGATATTAACCCACAAGAATTTTTATCAAAAGGGAAAAACACCCCATTTACTGGCTGGACTTGTAAGGGTTGGCCGCAAATGACGATCGCGAGTGGCAAAGTAGCTTGGGAAAAAGGAAGTGTAACCGTATGAAAGCACAGCTTATTTTAGAAGATGGAACTATTTTTATCGGTGAAGGTTTTGGCAGTCATATGGATACAATCGGAGAAGTCGTCTTTAATACTGGAATGACTGGCTATCAGGAAATACTTTCCGACCCATCCTATTGCGGTCAAATTGTGATGTTAACATATCCATTGATTGGAAATTACGGGATTAACAGAGATGATTTTGAAACGATTAATCCAGCAGTAAAAGGTTTTATTGTAAAAGATGCGACAGAATTCCCTTCAAATTGGAGAAGTGAATTTACACTTGATGAGTATTTTAAAATGAAAAAAATTCCGGGCATTGCCGGTATTGATACCCGCAAATTAACAAGAATTATCCGTAAATATGGGACATTAAAAGGGGCAATCTGTTCGATTGAAAGGGATCCAAATGAGGTAATAAGTAAACTAAAACAGACAAAGCTTCCAATTGATCAAGTCAGAAGCGTCTCTACAAAAAATTCCTACCCAAGCCCAGGTAGGGGAAAAAGAATTGTGCTCGTTGATTTTGGGATGAAGCATGGTATTTTACGAGAATTAAATAAACGGAATTGTGATGTTGTTGTAGTTCCGTATCATACAACTGCAGACGAAATTCTCCAATTCCGTCCGGATGGAATTATGTTATCGAATGGTCCTGGGGATCCAAAAGATGTCCCAGAAGCCATCCATATGATTAAGCAGATTATGGGGTTAGTACCGTTATTTGGAATCTGCCTTGGGCACCAATTATTTGCCTTAGCTTCCGGCGCAAATACAATCAAAATGAAATTTGGTCATAGAGGTTCTAACCATCCTGTTAAGGATTTAGCAACTGGGAAAATTGCGATAACAGCACAAAACCATGGCTTTACGGTTGAAGAACAATCATTACAAGGTACAAGGCTGGTTGTTACGCATATCGCTTTAAATGATGGAACTGTAGAGGGATTAAAACATTTAGATTATCCTGCCTTTACCGTCCAGTATCATCCAGAGGCATCACCAGGACCTGAGGATGCAAACCATTTATTCGATCAGTTTCTCGCAATGATTGAATCTGAAAAACAGGAGGTTACAACAACATGCCAAAACGTACAGATATAAACTCCATATTGGTGATCGGATCAGGACCAATTGTCATTGGCCAGGCAGCGGAATTTGATTATGCAGGCACTCAGGCTTGTATCGCTTTAAAAGAAGAAGGGTATCGGGTTATTCTGGTTAATTCAAATCCAGCCACGATTATGACGGATACAGAGATTGCAGACGCTGTCTATATTGAGCCCTTAACAGAAGAATTTGTCAGCAGAATTATTCGGAAGGAACGTCCTGATGCACTTTTGGCTACTCTTGGCGGTCAAACAGGTCTGAATCTTGCGGTTGAATTAGCAAACTCCGGAGTCTTAGATGAGTGTGAGGTTGAGATCCTAGGAACGAAATTATCAGCCATCAAACAAGCAGAGGACCGTGATTTATTTCGCAGTCTCATGAATGAACTAAATGAGCCAGTTCCCGATAGTGAAATTATCCATAAATTAGATGAAGCCCGGTCATTCGTTGAAAAAATTGGGTTTCCTGTGATTGTACGCCCGGCCTATACGCTTGGAGGAACAGGTGGAGGTATTTGCCATAATTCAGAAGAGCTTGAAGAAATCGTAGCGAGCGGATTAAAGCATAGCCCAGTAAATCAATGCTTACTAGAAAAAAGCATTGCCGGATATAAAGAGATCGAATACGAAGTCATGCGTGATGGAAATGACAATGCGATTGTTGTCTGTAATATGGAAAACATTGATCCTGTTGGTGTACACACAGGTGACTCAATTGTAGTTGCACCAAGTCAAACGTTAAGTGACCGAGAATATCAGCTATTAAGAAATGTTTCACTTAAAATCATTCGTACACTTGGGATTGAAGGTGGCTGTAATGTTCAGCTAGCCCTAGACCCATATAGCTTTAACTACTATATTATCGAAGTAAATCCCAGGGTAAGCCGTTCTTCCGCTCTTGCCTCAAAAGCAACCGGCTATCCAATTGCCAAGCTTGCAGCAAAAATTGCGGTTGGTTTAACACTGGATGAAATGCTTAATCCTGTAACCGGGAAAACGTATGCAAGCTTTGAACCTGCACTTGATTACATCGTAACCAAAATTCCGAGATGGCCATTTGATAAATTTGAATCAGGGAACCGTTCACTTGGTACCCAAATGAAAGCAACCGGCGAAGTAATGGCAATTGGCCGTACCTTTGAGGAATCATTATTAAAAGCAATTCGTTCCCTTGAAGCTGGAGTTTACCATTTCGAGTTAAATGGAGCAGCAGAAATCAGTAATGAATTACTAGAAAAAAGAATTCACAAAGCTGGAGACGAAAGACTATTTTATATCGCAGAAGCAATTAAGCGAGGGATCACAGTAGATACCATTCACCAATGGAGCCAAATCGATTTATTTTTCCTACACAAATTTCAGGGGATCATCGAATTCGAAACAAAAATAGCTGCCAATCCAAAAAATTTGGAAGTACTTAAGGAAGCTAAACAAAAGGGGTTCTCAGATAAAAAGATTGCCGAGCTTTGGGAACAAACAGAAGAAGATATTTACAGTCTGCGCAAAGATCATCAGTTGATTCCTGTTTATAAAATGGTCGATACCTGTGCAGCTGAATTTGAGTCAGAAACACCATACTATTATGGGACTTATGAAGAAGAAAATGAATCGATTGTAACGGATCGAAAAAGTGTGATTGTGCTTGGCTCCGGTCCAATTCGCATCGGACAGGGAATTGAGTTTGATTATGCAACCGTGCATTCAGTAAAAGCAATTAAAGAAGCCGGCTATGAAGCGATTATTATCAATAATAATCCTGAAACGGTTTCGACAGATTTCAGTATCTCCGATAAGTTGTATTTTGAGCCTTTAACGATAGAAGATGTCATGAGTATTATTGATTTAGAAAAGCCGATGGGAGTCATTGTTCAATTCGGCGGGCAGACAGCCATTAATCTTGCAGCGAAATTAGCAGAACATGGAGTTGAAATTCTCGGAACAAGCCTTGAGGATTTAGATCGTGCTGAGAATCGGGATAAGTTTGAACAAGCTCTTGTACAGCTTGATATTCCAATGCCACTTGGAAAAACGGCATTATCAGTAGAGGAAGCTGTAGAGATTGCAAATGGAATTGGCTATCCAGTCCTTGTTCGTCCTTCTTACGTACTCGGCGGCAGAGCGATGGAAATTGTTTATCGCCAAGAAGAATTGCTTCATTATATGGAAAATGCCGTTAAGATTAATCCAGAGCATCCCGTGTTAATCGACCGCTACTTAACAGGTCAGGAAATTGAAGTAGATGCCATATGTGATGGTGAGAATGTGTTGATACCTGGAATTATGGAACATATTGAGCGTGCCGGGGTCCATTCGGGGGATTCGATTGCAGTATATCCACCGCAAACTTTATCAGAAACTGTGAAAAAAACACTAGTGGAATACACGGAAAGAATGGCTAAAGGTCTAAACATCATAGGTCTGTTAAATATTCAGTATGTATTAGCAAAGGGTCAAGTATATGTCCTTGAAGTCAATCCCCGTTCAAGTCGTACGGTTCCGTTTTTAAGCAAAATAACCAATGTTCCAATGGCTAAAATTGCTACAAAAGCTATCTTAGGAGTTTCGATAACGGAACAGGGATATACACCAGGAATTGTTCCTGAAAAGAAAGGTGTTTATGTAAAAGTTCCAGTTTTCTCTTTTGCTAAGTTAAGAAATGTTGATATCACACTCGGACCTGAAATGAAATCAACGGGTGAGGTTATGGGAAAAGATAGTACGCTGGAAAAAGCACTTTACAAAGGGTTAGTAGCTTCTGGTATGAAAATCCAAAAATTTGGTACTGTCTTGTTTACAGTTGCGGATAAAGATAAGCAAGAATCATTAAAGCTTGCAAAACGATTTGCGGCCAACGGCTACCGTCTAATGGCAACCGGTGGGACAGCAACTGTACTAGAGTCTGCTGGTCTCCAGGTAAAAGTAATTGGAAAAATTGGCTCAGAAGGAAAAACATTACTCGATGTCATTCATAATGGGGAAGCTCAATTCATCATCAACACACTTACAAAGGGAAAACAGCCGGAACGTGATGGCTTTAGAATCCGTAGGGAAGCAGTTGAAAATGGAGTTCCATGCTTAACGTCATTAGATACTGCAGACGCCATTCTGAAAGTAATAGAGTCAATGAATTTTTCAGCTGAAGCCATGGCTATAGAGGAAAAGGAGGCTGTCTTTGCATGATCAAAAAGGAATTATGCAACATCATCTCCCAAGAGGAAATCGCGACAGATATTTTTGAATTAACAGTCGAAGCCCAATTAGTAAATGAAATTACCGCACCTGGTCAGTTTGTCCATATTCGGATTGACAAGGCACTAGATCCACTTTTACGTAGACCTTTAAGTATTTCATCCTTTAATAAGGTGAAATCGCAATTTACCATGATTTATCGAACAGATGGGAAAGGGACAACACTCCTGGCTGAAAAAAGGCAAGGGGTGCAGCTAGATATTCTTGGTCCCTTAGGTAATGGTTTTCCTGTTGATGAAGTGAATGCGGGTGAAACAGCCTTACTAGTTGGGGGAGGGATTGGTGTACCTCCACTATATGAGCTCTCAAAACAGCTGACTGCTAAAGGGGTTAAGGTGATCCATGTCCTTGGCTTCCAAACACAATCAGCAGTTTTCTTTGAACAGAAATTTTTGGAGAACGGAGAAACCTATATTACAACGGTTGATGGGTCATACGGTACCAAAGGATTTGTGACGGATATTATCCGAGATTTAGATTTTGATTGTCTATATACGTGCGGACCAACCCCAATGCTGAAAGCAATTGAAAAAGAGTATGCTCATAAGAAAGTATTTTTATCATTAGAAGAAAGAATGGGCTGCGGGGTAGGTGCATGCTTTGCATGTGTATGTAAAACAAGTAACGAGCAAGAAGATGTATCGTATAAAAAAGTTTGCAGTGATGGTCCAGTATTCCGTGCTGGGGAGGTAGTCCTATGAGCAAGTTGAGACTAGAGTTACCTGGTTTAACATTAAAGAACCCAATCATGCCAGCTTCCGGATGCTTTGGTTTTGGCAAGGAATATAGCCAATTCTATGATTTGAGCAAACTCGGTGCAATTATGATAAAAGCAACAACGGTGGAACCTAGATTTGGAAATCCAACTCCGAGGGTAGCAGAAACATCAGCAGGAATGCTTAATGCCATTGGCCTGCAAAATCCTGGTTTAGCAAGTGTACTGAGCAATGAATTGCCATGGTTAGCACAGTATGATGTCCCGATTATTGCAAATGTCGCAGGTTCGCAAGAAGAGGACTATGTCGCGGTTGCTAAAAGCATATCTAAAGCTTCCAATGTCCATGCATTAGAAATAAATATTTCTTGTCCAAATGTAAAGACAGGGGGAATCGCTTTTGGTACGATACCTGATGTTGCCAAGCATTTAACCAAAAAGGTTAAGGATGTATCCGATGTACCCGTTTATGTAAAGCTTTCACCGAACGTAACAAATATCGTAGAAATGGCCAAAGCTGTAGAAGCAGGCGGGGCTGATGGGTTAACGATGATTAACACGCTTGTTGGCATGAGAATGGATTTAAAAACAGGTAAGCCGATTTTAGCCAATCGCACCGGTGGGCTATCTGGACCAGCGATTAAACCTGTTGCCTTACGAATGATTTATGAAGTAAGCCAAGCAGTAAATATCCCGATCATTGGGATGGGTGGAATTGAGTCTGCTGAAGATGTGATTGAATTCTTTTATGCAGGGGCAAGTGCTGTTGCGGTAGGTACAGCGAATTTTGTAGATCCGTTTGTGTGTCCAACCATCATCGAGGAATTACCTTTGCTGTTAGAAAAATTGGGGTATGAACACATTAGTGAATGTACCGGAAGGAGCTGGCGAAAGCATGGAGAACCCACTTATCATCGCGCTTGATTTTGCAAATCGTCAAGAAGTAGAAAGTTTTTTGCACCCATTTAATGGTGAGCAGCTTTTTCTAAAAGTTGGAATGGAACTGTTTTATCAAGAGGGTCCTGGAATCGTCCATTATTTAAAAGACAGTGGTCATCGTATTTTCTTAGATTTAAAGCTTCATGATATACCGAACACAGTGAAGAGCGCGATGAAGGGTCTTGCAAAGCTGGAATGTGACCTTGTAAACGTCCATGCTGCTGGCGGCAAAGAGATGATGAGTGCTGCAATAGAAGGATTAGAGGCAGGTACAGTTGCAGGACGTAAGCGCCCCGCTTGCATCGCAGTTACACAGCTAACAAGCACATCAGAAGAACAAATGAAAAAAGAACAGCTTATATCTGTTTCGCTGGAGCAATCCGTTCTTCATTATGCATCATTAACGAAAGAAGCAGGCTTAGATGGAGTCGTTTGCTCCGCCTGGGAGGCATTATCCATTCAGGAAGCGTTGGGTAATACCTTTTACAAGGTTACCCCTGGTATCAGGATGGAGAAAGATCATTCAGGAGACCAAAAACGAATTGCTACCCCTGAATTTGCAAGAAATGCTGGCGTGACGTCGATTGTTGTCGGACGCTCAATTACAAGATCAAATGATCCAGTGAGAAGCTATGAAAAATGGATGGAAGCATGGAGGAGTGTTCAGGTATGAAAAAATTAATAGCAGAGAAATTATTATCCATCCATGCGGTTGCATTGAAGCCGAATGAACCGTTTACTTGGACATCAGGATTACGTTCACCAATTTATTGTGACAACCGCCTTACACTTTCGTATCCGGAAGTAAGAAGAGAGATTGCAAAAGGGCTGCAATCACTTATCCAAGAGAATTTTCCAGGAGCTGAAATCATTGCAGGTACAGCAACAGCAGGCATCCCTCATGCGGCGTGGGTCAGTGAGCTATTAGACGCGCCAATGTGCTATGTCCGGTCGAGTGCAAAAGGTCATGGGAAAGGTAATCAGATAGAAGGTAAAGTGGAAAAAGGGCAAAAGGCTGTTGTGGTAGAAGATTTAATTTCTACTGGCGGCAGTGTTATTACTGCTGTTCAAGCACTCAGAGAAGCTGGATGCGAAGTCCTTGGAGTGGTTTCCATTTTCACATACGGACTAGAGAAGGGGAAGGAAGCCTTCTTACAGGAGGATATTAACAGTGAATCACTAACTGATTTTCCTACTTTAGTAGAGGTAGCAATTGAACAGGGGTACATAAGCAAAAATGATCAAGAGAGTTTACTATCTTGGAGTCTAGCCCCAGCAAAATGGAGTAAGAAATACGAATAAGAAAATGCCCCAGCCAGAAAATCTGGGGCATTTTCTTATTTTTTCTTTAGTTTAAGAACAATTTCCTCGTCTGGTGTAACATAAACGGTCTGCTGATTATCATAGATAACAAAACCAGGCTTTGCTCCGTTCGGTTTTTTTACAAAACGTACCTTTGTAAAATCGACAGGCACTGAGCTAGAGTTTCGAGCTTTACTATAATAAGCAGCTAAATTTGCTGCTTCATGAATCGTCTCCTCAATTGGTTCTTTACTGCGAATAACAACGTGGGAACCAGGAATGTCTTTTGTATGAAGCCAGATTTCATCTCTTGCAGCAAGTTTATTGGTTAAATAATCATTTTGCTTGTTATTTTTTCCAACAATAATTTCAGTACCATTTGAGGAAAGGTAATGGTCTAAAATCGGTTTGGCATTAGACATTTTTTTTGCATTTCGTTTTTGACGACTGCGGATATATCCGCCTTCTATAAGTTCTTCACGAATTTCTTGAATGTCCTTAGGGGAGGCAGACTGCACTTGTTGAAGTAGATTCTCAAAGTAAATGACCTCCTCGCGTGCCTTTTCAATCTGTTCAATTACGATGGAAACAGAATTTTTTGCTTTCTGATATTTAGAAAAATACTTTTGTGCATTTTCCGAAGGAGTCCTTCTCGGATCTAGTGTGATGGCAACTGTCCCGCCGTTTTCGTCATAATAATCCATGACTTCAATCTCGTGCATTCCTTTTTTAGCCGCATAAAGATTGGCAGTCAACAGCTCACCAAAACGCTGAAGCTGATCTGCTTTCTCTGCTTCTTTTAAAGTATCCTCCAATTTTTCAATCTTCTTTTCATTCTTCTCTTTTTCATTGATGATTAACCGCTCAATATCATTTCCTTGCTGCTTAACCCTGTCCCGTTCTGCCTTTCCAAAATAAAAGCGATCGAGCATTTCGCTAATAGTTAAGAAGCTTTTGATTTCTCCGTTGACATGTTCCAGCGGAAAAAGGTAGTACACTTCTTTATTTTCGGTTGACATGATGGATGGTTTCAACTCTCCATTTGCAATCCTTTGTATCATTAGAATGAATGTTTTTGGGACCGTTGTTCGATTGGCAATCCCACTTTGGTAAATGACTTCTTTTGCAAATAGAGGAGATGTTCCAGCAAATTGCTCAACGATTTGCCGATCAAGCTTACCGCTATTAAAATCAATTTTCCTCAATAAATCCTCTTCTACTGCAGAGAATGGATTTTGTTTGTTTTGTTCTGGCGGGTATATATAGGGCTGACCTGGTAATATCGCTCGGTGACTGTTAACGGCAAACGAAACATGCTTAACGCTGTCGAGAATAATGTTGCGGGTTTTATCTACTAGAACGATGTTACTGTGCCTGCCCATTATTTCAATAATTAATTGTTTGTAGCTAACATCACCGATTTCATTTCGACCTTTTATCTCAAAAATAATCATCCGATCATTTTCGACCTGATATACATCCTCTAATATATATCCTTCAATATGCTTTCTTAGCAGCATACAAAACATTGGCGGTTCACTGGGATTCTCATAAGCTTCATTCGTAAGCTGTACCCTGGCATAGCTAGGGTGTGCAGAAAATAATAATTTTTGATTTACTCCATTTGCACGAATAGTTAGAATAACTTCATTTTTATAAGGCTGATGAACTTTATTAATTCGTCCACCCTTTAAGGTACTCGCGAGTTCAGCAACAATTGCTTTTGTAAATAAACCATCAAATGACATGGAAAACATCCTTTACTTCAAACATATTTATTCCCTTAGTATAGCTTACAAGGATAAAGTATGTCTCATTTTATCTTGTTCATAGAGTAATCATAACTTGTCTTAATTATCATAGCATTTTTTTGGACGAGTCTGAATAAACATTCTTTAGAGCTAGTCTCAATGAAAAAAGGAGAAAGTGAGATGGTCGGATGAAATTTCATGAGATGGAGATCAATCAAGTAGAAAAGACCTTAGATACCGACTTTTCTGCTGGGTTATCTACAGAAACAGTAAAGAAACGAATAGCCAAACATGGACTAAATGAACTTGTGGAAGGGGAAAAGCAATCTGCTTTACTCTTATTTTTTAGTCAGTTTAAAGATTTTATGGTTTTAGTGCTGCTTGCAGCCACATTATTATCAGGATTACTTGGTGAGTATATTGATGCGGTAGCGATTATCGCTATTGTCATTATTAATGGTTTCCTAGGCTTTTTTCAAGAAAGAAGAGCAGAGAAATCATTACAGGCGCTAAAAGAATTATCCGCTCCACAGGTTTCTGCCTTACGTGAAGGACAGTGGGTGAAAATCCCTTCTAAGGAAATTGTTGTCGGCGATATTATAAAATTTTCTAGCGGAGACAGAATTGGAGCGGATGTAAGGATTATTGAATCCAGAAGCTTAGAAATCGAAGAGTCCGCTCTCACTGGCGAGTCTGTTCCAGTTTCAAAGCATACGGATGGCTTAAAGACAATGAACCCTGGAATCGGGGACATGGAGAATATTGCTTTTATGGGTACCATGATTACTAGAGGAAGCGGGGTAGGAGTAGTCATTGCAACAGGCATGAAAACAGCGATGGGGCAAATAGCAGACTTACTGCAAAATGCAGAAACCCAGGATACTCCTTTGCAACGTCGTTTGGAACAGCTGGGTAAAATTCTAATAACCGTTGCTTTAGTATTAACCGTTCTTGTTGTTGCGATTGGTGTCCTACAGGGACACGAACTTTATACGATGTTTCTAGCAGGTGTTTCACTGGCTGTTGCGGCTATACCAGAGGGATTGCCGGCAATCGTTACTGTTGCATTGTCGCTCGGGGTCCAAAAAATGATTAAGAAAAACGCCATTGTCAGGAAGCTGCCAGCAGTAGAAACATTAGGCTGTGCTTCTGTTATTTGTTCTGATAAAACAGGGACATTGACGCAAAACAAAATGACAGTTACCCACTTATGGAGCGGTGGCAATACTTGGACAGTTGATGGCGTTGGCTATCAACCAATGGGAGATTTTTACCGCGACAATACTCGTATACATCCAAAAGAAGAGAAAGCTTTGCAGCAAATGCTGGTTTTTGGGATGATTTGTAATCATTCAGATTTAGTCATTAAGGATGAAGACTACATTCTTGACGGAGATCCAACAGAAGGAGCATTACTCGTTAGTGCGATGAAGGCTGGGTTGGACCGTTCAAATTTATTAGATGAGTTCACAATCATCAAGGAATTTCCGTTTGATTCTGTCAGAAAAATGATGAGTATGCACGTTAAAGATAAACAAGGCAGGAATTTTATTGTTACCAAAGGTGCACCAGATGTGATAATAGGGAAGAGTGAATCAATCCTCTGGGATGGCAAAACACAATATCTTGGCCAGAAAGTCCAGAGTCAGGTGCAAGAGGCCATCAATCATCTTGCATCAAAAGCGCTTAGAACCATTGCAATAGCCTTTAAACCTGTTCCAGAGAATACAATTATCCTTAGCGAACAGGAAGCCGAGAAGAAATTAACGTTTATTGGTGTTCAAGGGATGATTGATCCGCCAAGACCAGAAGTGAAAGACGCCGTGAAAGAATGTAAGGAGGCAGGAATAAAAACGATCATGATAACGGGTGATCATGTCATTACTGCGAAAGCCATTGCGGCCGAACTCGGAATTTTAACCAAAAAAAGCAAGGTTCTCGATGGTAATGCTTTATCAACAATGTCGATTGATGAGCTTGAAGATGTAGTAGATGAAGTATCCGTATTTGCTCGTGTTTCACCCGAGCATAAATTGAAAATCGTCAAGGCATTACAAAATAGAGGGCATATTGTAGCGATGACAGGTGATGGAATAAACGATGCACCAGCCATAAAAGCTGCAGATATCGGTGTTGCAATGGGGATTACAGGAACAGACGTAGCCAAAGAAGCATCTTCTCTTGTTTTACTTGATGATAATTTTGCAACCATAAAAGCAGCAATTAAAGAAGGCAGAAATATCTATGAAAATATTCGAAAATTTGTCCGCTACCTACTTGCTTCAAACGTAGGGGAAATTTTAGTTATGTTATTTGCGATGATTTTAGCGCTGCCGCTTCCACTCGTTCCGATTCAAATTCTTTGGGTAAATTTAGTGACCGATGGTTTACCTGCAATGGCTTTAGGACTAGACCGGCCTGAAGAGGATGTAATGAGGCGCAAACCACGTAGTCCTAATGAAGGTGTCTTTGCCAGAGGGTTAGGCTGGAAAGTAGTCTCACGGGGTTTTCTTATTGGAATCGTAACGCTGTTTGCCTTTATCATTGTTTATGATCAGAATCCGGCTAATCTTGAATATGCACAAACAATCGCTTTTGCAACGCTAGTTATGGCACAGCTTATTCACGTATTTGATTGTAGAAGTGAAAAGTCTGTCTTATCAAGAAACCCATTTGGGAATCAATACCTTGTTTGGGCAGTAATTTCATCACTTGCGCTGATGATTGTAGTGATCTACTACCCGCCTTTCCAACCAATATTTCATACCTTGCCAATCCTAGCAAAAGACTGGCTATTGATTATTGGACTATCATCCATTCCAACTTTTTTACTAGCCGGATCATTTTTGTTAAGAAAAACAAAATAAAGTGTGTTATAATCCAAAAGGTAGTAGAGATGACTCTATTACCTTTTGTTAGTTACCAGAATAATACAATATACTATACATAACATAATTGCTCATCTTCAATAGATTGGAGTGTACTTAATGGTTATAAGTATGACGGGCTTTGGGAGAAGCAGGATTGTTTCAGCCTCTTTTTCTGTAAATGTAGAAGTAAAAACAGTCAACCATCGTTTTAATGAAATAAATGTTCGGATGCCTAGACAGCTATTAAAGATTGAAGATAAGATTAAGAAAAAATTGAATGAGCATCTCCGTCGTGGCAGAGCAGAAGTTTATATAATGATAGAAGGGGATGGTACGGTTACAAGAAAAATCCAGGTTGATTGGAAACTGCTTGAAGAGTACTACATGATTATCAATCAAACACGCGAAAAATTCAATATTGAAGGAAATCTATCACTTCAAGATGTATTGTCACGCCAGGAATTTTTACATATCGAAGAAATGGATGCAGGCACCGAAGAATTAGAAAATTTAGTCCTTAGAGCAACAGAGGAAGCAGTTTTACAATGTAAACAAATGCGAGTAACAGAAGGAGTAGAGCTAAGCAAGGATCTACATACTTCTATACAACAATTAGATACAAATATTGATGAAGTAAAAGAAATTGCTCCATTTGTTGTTTCAGCCTATAGAGAACGGTTAATGAAAAAAATAGCGGAACTCGTCCAGGGACAATTTGATGAAACGCGCGTATTGACCGAAGTGGCATTATTCTCTGATAAAATTGATATTAATGAAGAATTAACGAGGTTAAAAAGCCATGTACAGCAATTTAACCAAACATTAAACGACCAAGAGCCAATTGGAAGAAAGCTTGATTTTCTTGTACAAGAAATGAATAGAGAAGCGAATACAATTGGTTCAAAAGCAAATGACTCAACGATTACTAAAAAAGTAGTAGATATTAAAAGTTTGCTTGAGAAGCTGAAAGAACAAGTTCAAAACATTGAATAAATGTGTTTAGGAATTGTTAGACACGGCAAAAATATATTATTGATGATTGGATGATAATCATGTCGATTAAGTTGATTAATATTGGATTTGGAAATATCGTATCTGCCAATCGGATCATTTCAATTGTAAGCCCTGAATCTGCACCGATAAAAAGGATTATCCAAGATGCACGAGATCGGGGATCATTGATTGATGCTACATACGGAAGACGTACACGTGCAGTAATTGTCATGGATAGTGACCATGTTATTCTTTCTGCTGTACAACCTGAAACGGTCGCCCATCGACTGGCAGACCGTGATGAAATTATGGATGAAGGGTAGGATTATAGAAAATGCAGGAAAAAGGATTGCTTATCGTATTTTCTGGTCCATCAGGTGTCGGAAAAGGAACCGTTAGAAAAGAAATATTTTCTCATCCTGACACGGCTTTTGAGTACTCAATATCAGCAACAACCCGCGCGCCTCGTCCAGGTGAAGTTAATGGGGTAGATTACTTCTTTAAGTCACGAGAAGAATTCGAAACTTTAATTGAACAAGGGAAACTTTTAGAGTATGCAGAGTTCGTCGGTAATTATTACGGTACACCTGTGGATTATGTCCGTGAAACCTTAGACGCTGGGAAAGATGTTTTCTTAGAAATCGAAGTAAAGGGTGCACGACAAGTTAGGGAAAAGTTTCCGGAAGGTTTATTTATCTTCCTGATGCCCCCAAGTCTGTCCGAGTTAAAGAATCGGATCGTTACTAGGGGAACTGAAACAGAAGAGTTAATCAATAATCGGATGTTATCTGCACGTGAGGAAATTGAAATGATGGAATTATATGATTATGTCGTAGAAAATGATCAAGTAGAAATGGCTTGTGAACGGGTAAAAGCTATTGTTGTTGCTGAACATTGTCGCAGAGAACGTGTGGAATACAGATATAAAAAATTACTGGAGGTTGAATAAATGTTATATCCTTCTATTGATTCATTACTTAATAAAATAGATTCAAAATACTCGCTTGTTTCGGTTGCAGCTAAACGTGCCAGATCCATGCAGCAAACAAAGGATGAAAGATTACCAAAATATGTTTCCTATAAGCATGTAGGCAAGGCTCTGGAAGAAATATACAGTGGGGAGCTAACCTATCGGGTTCCTAAGAAATCAGAAACAGGTGCTATTTACGGAAAAGACAGCTCAATAGGCAAGTAATAATCAGAAAGGTCTGACAGCAGCAGGATGTCAGCCTTTTTATTTTTCCAATTTAAAAGACATTTTTGTCGAAAAAGAGCTGTAAAAGATGAAAAAATCATGTAATTCTAGCATAATAAAAGAATAGATACTGATGGATTAGAAGTGGGGGATATTTGACGATGAATAAAAAGATATTATTGTGTGTAACAGGTGGAATAGCTGTTTATAAAGCAGCTGCATTAACAAGCAAACTTGTTCAAGCAGGTGCAATGGTCAAAGTAATACTAAGTGATTCTGCAGCAAAGTTTGTTCCCCCTTTAACTTTTCAGGCACTTTCCCGCAATGAAGTATATACGGACACCTTCGATGAAAAAAATCCGACTGTGATTGCTCACATTGATTTAGCTGATTGGGCAGATTTAATCGTAGTTGCACCTGCAACAGCAAATACGATTGCAAAGCTTGCAAATGGTATTGCTGACAATATGATTACAACTACCTTACTTGCAGCAACTGCTCCAGTTTGGATTGCTCCCGCCATGAATGTTCATATGTATGACCATCCCGCGGTGAAAAAGAATATTGCAACTTTGTCATCATACCATTATCAATTTATTGAACCAAGTGAAGGCTATCTGGCTTGTGGCTATGTTGGAAAGGGTCGTTTAGAGGAACCTGAGAAAATTGTTGAATTGATAAAACAACATTTTTTGAAAAAAAACTCCTTGAAGCTTAAAGGGAAAAATGTCCTAATCACAGCTGGTCCTACAAGAGAAAAAATTGACCCCGTCCGTTTTATCACCAATCATTCCTCTGGGAAAATGGGATACGCCTTAGCCGAAGCTGCGAAGAATGCAGGAGCAAGGGTCATTTTGATTTCTGGACCTGTCCATTTATCTCCACCATCCGGTGTGGAGTTAATTGAGATTGAGAGTGCGGATGAGATGTATCGCGCAGTGATGAACAACTATGACAATGCCGACATTATTATAAAAACTGCTGCAGTTGCGGATTATCGCCCTAAGGTTTCCTTTGACCATAAAATGAAAAAACAGCCAGGGGACCAAGTAATTGAACTTGAACGAACAAAGGATATTTTGTTTGAGCTGGGGACATTGAAGAAGGAGCAGATTCTAGTTGGGTTTGCTGCTGAAACCGAAAATGTTGACGAATATGCGAGAAAAAAATTACAGACTAAAAATGCCGATATGATTGTAGCTAATAATGTAAAATCACCGGGCGCTGGATTTGGAATGGATACAAATATTGTAACGTTAATAAAACGAGATGGCAGTAAAATAGAGCTGCCGCTAATGTCAAAAAAAGAAGTTGCTGAAAAAATTATCGAAGAAATAGCTGCTTTACCAAAGGATTTGGAACAAGAATGAAAATTGCCAGTGTTATTGTGGATGTGCCAGCCAAACAAACAGATAGATCGTTTGATTATTTAATTCCAGCTGAATGGATCGATACCATTCAACCTGGAATGAGAGTGATTGTTCCATTTGGTCCTAGGAAAATCCAAGGATTTGTAACCGAGATAAAAGCTGAATCAGAATTTAAAAAGCTTCGTGAAATCTGTGAGCCGATGGACTTAAAACCCGTTCTTAACCAAGAGTTACTAGAAATTGGCAATTGGCTGACTGAAAATACTTTGTGCTTCAAAATTAATGCCTTTCAGGCGATGCTGCCTGCAGCCTTGAAAGCGAAATATGAAAAGAAAGTAAAGCTGTCTTTGGGTGTAAAGGCAACTGAATTGCCAATAGAGCTTCAAGAACTTTTTAAGAATGAGGATGCAATACTTTGGGATGATGCCTTGAAGTTGGGGCTAGTTCCAATGCTCCAACGAGAAGCATCCAAAGGCCATTTAGAAGTGATTCATATTGTTAAAGGAAAGTTAAAGAAAAAGTTTTTAAAGGTGGTTACTCCGCTTCTCCCTTCTGCGGACTTAGAAGAAGAACTCAATAACTTACCAGTAAGAGCTGAAAAACAAAAAGAAGTATTAAGGTATTTTGTTAAGAATCCAGAACCTATTGAACTTAGACATTTGTTAACGGTCTTAAACATCTCAGCAGCAACCGTTAAAGTTCTGGTAGAAAAGGGACTTCTTTCGGAACAGGACATGGAAACTTATCGTGATCCTTATGAAAATCGGTCTTTTACTCGCACGGAACCCTTACCTTTAACCGCTGACCAGCAAAGAGCAATTGAACCAATTCTAGATTCAATTGAAAATAAACTCCATCATGTTTTTTTACTTTATGGTGTTACAGGCAGTGGAAAAACAGAAATATACCTGCAATCTATTCAGGATGTAATTGAAAAAGGCAGAGAAGCGATTGTCCTTGTTCCAGAAATCGCACTAACACCACAAATGGTAAATCGTTTTAAGGGTCGGTTCGGCAACTTAGTAGCTGTTATGCACAGTGGACTTTCAGCTGGTGAAAAATATGATGAATGGCGGAAAATTCAGCGGAAAGAAGTTAAAGTTGTCGTTGGTGCCAGATCTGCGATTTTTGCTCCTTTTGAAAACCTGGGCATTATTATTATCGATGAAGAACATGAAACAAGTTACAAACAGGAAGAAATGCCGCGCTATCATGCACGAGAGGTAGCAATTGAACGGGCACAAAAAAACAACTGTCCAGTCGTACTCGGGAGTGCTACACCAGCGCTTGAGTCATTTGCTAGAGCTCAAAAAGGGGTGTACAAACTGTTATCTCTTCCAAATCGGATGAATCAGCGAGCACTTCCTGCGGTAGAGATTGTTGATATGCGTGAAGAACTTAGAGCTGGGAATCGCTCCATGTTTTCGAGAAAGTTATTTGAATTGCTGAAAGAAAGAATCGAAAGAAAAGAACAGTCTGTATTATTTTTGAATAAACGCGGTCATTCTTCATTTGTTATGTGCAGGGATTGTGGGTATGTAATGAATTGCCCAAATTGCGATATCTCTTTAACCTATCATAGGGTTAGAGAACAAATGAAATGTCATTATTGCGGTTACGATAGTCATGTCCCTAATCAATGCCCTGAGTGCTCAAGTGATTATATCCGCTATTTTGGTACGGGCACACAAAAGGTTGAGGATGAGCTTGGTAAAATTCTTCCAGAGGCTAAAGTGGTTCGTATGGATGTGGATACAACGGGACAAAAGGGCTCGCATGAAAGACTGTTAAAGGAATTTCATGAAGGTAAAGCAGATATTCTTTTAGGGACCCAGATGATTGCAAAAGGTTTAGACTTTCCGAACATAACACTTGTTGGAGTTTTGTCAGCAGATACAATGCTTCATTTACCAGATTTCCGGTCATCGGAAAAAACGTTTCAATTATTAACACAAGTTAGTGGAAGGGCAGGACGCCATGAGTTACCTGGTGAAGTCATTATCCAAACCTATACACCTGAACATTATAGTGTAGAACTGGCTGGAACACAGGATTTTGACCTTTTCTATAATCGTGAAATGATGATGAGAAAAGCTCATCACTATCCTCCCTTTTATTATTTGGCATTAATCACCATTAGCCATGAACAGTTAATGAATGTGGTATCGGCAACAGAAAAAATTGCAGCCTTTGTAAGGTCTCGCCTTTCAAATCAAGCCGTTGTCCTAGGACCTGCTGCATCACCAATACCTCGAATAAAAAATCGATACCGCTATCATTGTTTAATTAAATATAAGCGAGAACCTGAACTTACTAAGACGTTAAAAACTATTCTTGACCAGTATCAGGCCGATCCGAAAAGTGGATTACTTGTTTCCATTGACGTGAACCCGTTCATATTAATGTAAAGTACCCAAAAAACCTTGATATAAAAGGTTATGATAAGGTAAATTGGGTGAAAATGAATAGTAATAATATAAAAAAAGAATCGGACAACTACATCCAGATGGAGGAACACCTTGGCTATACAAAAAATCGTTACCTACCCAGCAGAAATACTTGAAAAACAATGCAGACCAGTCGAGAAATTTGATAAAAAACTGGCAAAATTACTTGATAATATGTATGACACGATGATTGAATACGACGGTGTCGGCCTGGCTGCCCCTCAAATTGGAATTGATGAAAGAATTGCAATCGTTGATATTGATAATGAGCTAGGAACGATAGAAATGATTAATCCTCGCATTATCAAAACAGCTGGCGAGCAAACGGGACCAGAAGGCTGTTTAAGTTTCCCAGATCTTTTTGGCGAAGTAACTAGACCAAATTATGTAAAGATTGAAGCATATGATCGCAAAGGTAAAAAATACTCTCTTGAAGCTGAGGAATTTCTCGCACGAGCAATCCAACATGAAATTGACCATTTAGATGGGATATTATTCACGACAAAGGTTAGTCGATATCTCACAGAAGATGAATTAAAAGGAGTAGAAATAGAATGACGAAAATCGTTTTTATGGGTACACCTGACTTTTCTGTACCTGTGTTACGAAAAATTATTGATGATGGGTACGAAGTGATTGGTGTGGTTACTCAGCCGGACAGACCAGTTGGAAGAAAGAAAATCCTTACGCCTCCACCTGTCAAGGTCGAAGCATTAAAGCACGGAATCCCAGTTTATCAACCTGAAAAAATTCGCCAAAAAGATGAAATGGAAAAAATTCTAGCTTTGAAGCCTGATTTAATCGTAACAGCTGCTTTTGGACAAATATTGCCAAATGAGATCTTAGAAGCTCCAACGTATGGGTGTATTAATGTCCATGCATCTCTTCTTCCAGAACTTCGCGGTGGAGCACCTATTCATTATGCCCTCATCCAAGGAAAGAAGAAAACAGGTATAACCATAATGTACATGGTAGAAAAGCTTGATGCAGGTGATATCTTAACACAGGCAGAGGTTGAGATTACCGAAGAGGATAATGTTGGAACTCTCCATAGTAAACTTAGTGAAGCAGGATCTGTATTATTATCTGAAACACTTCCTAAGCTACTAGAAGGTAAATTAACCTCTATCCCACAAAATAATGACGAAGCATCGTTTGCTTATAATATTAAAAGGGATCAGGAAAGAATCGACTGGTCTAAAACGGGAGAAGAAGTTTATAATCATATTCGAGGATTAAACCCTTGGCCAGTAGCTTTTACAACACTTGAGGGTCAGACATTAAAAGTATGGCAGTCTGTGAAGGTAACCGGGGTAAAAAATGAGCTCCCAGGTACGATTATAAAAAACGAATCTGATGGTATCACCGTATCAACAGGTAATGAAACAGCTATCAAGATAAAAGAACTGCAGCCAGCTGGTAAAACCAAAATGACAAGTGAGGAGTTTTACAGAGGTGCAGGTTCGAAAATCGTTGTTGGCAGCAGACTAGGAGAACCTAATGACCAATAAAAGAAAAAATGTGCGTGAAGCAGCAATGGATTTACTTGAAACAATAGAAAAGAACCAATCATATAGTAATTTATTGCTAAATAGTACGATTGAGAAAAATAAGCTGACCTCAATTGATATTGGCCTATTGACTGAATTAACCTATGGAACCTTACAAAGAAAGATGGCACTAGACTACTTTTTAAAACCGTTTATTAATAACACCAAAAAACTGGAAAATTGGGTGCTTCAATTACTACGGATTACCCTGTATCAAATGGTTTACCTTGATAAGATTCCAGACAGAGCAGCCATTTTTGAGGCAGTAGAAATTGCGAAAAAGCGTGGTCACAAGGGAATTGCTGGAATGGTAAATGGTGTACTAAGAAATATTCAGCGTCAAGGCCTCCCTTCAATGGATAAAGTTAGTGATCCAGTAGAAAGATTATCAATCGAAACGAGTCACCCAGAATGGTTAGTTACAAGATGGGTTAATCAATTTGGTTATGAAAAAACAAAAGAAATGTGTGAAGTCAACTTGACGGCTCCCCTTCAAACAGCCAGAGTTAACTTAACAAAAACGTCAGTCCGAGAATGTATTGAAGATCTTGATGAAGAAGGCTTCCAAGTTGAAAAAAGCCCGATAATTCCAGAAGCCATTAGGGCATTAAGAGGAAATTTAGCTTTTTCTAGAGCATTTAAAAAAGGTTTTATCACCATTCAAGATGAAAGTTCAATGCTAGTATCTTATGTATTAGCCGCTGATAAGAATGAAAAAATTCTCGACGCATGTGCAGCACCAGGAGGGAAAAGTACCCATATTGCTGAGAAAATGGAATTGACTGGGGTAGTGTACTCGCTTGATCTACATGAACACAAAGTGAAATTAATTAATGCTAATGCCAGCCGTTTAGGTTTGGGTAACATAAAGACAATGGTAATGGATTCAAGACATGCCGGAGACCATTTAGAAAAAGAATCTTTTGATAGAGTTTTGCTGGACGCTCCTTGTTCAGGACTTGGAGTCATGAGACGAAAGCCAGATATGAAATACACAAAAAAAGAGCAAGATATTTATCAATTAAGTACGATTCAGCAGAATTTACTAGACGCCGTCTCACCATTAGTGAAAAAGGGTGGAATTCTTGTCTACAGTACGTGTACAGTAGATAAAGAGGAAAATGAAAATGCTGTTAGCAAGTTTTTACAAGGTCATCCGGAATTTAATTTGGATAGTACGATGAAGGATAGATTGCCCGAGCCAATCCAACCGCTGGTATCAGGCGGAACTTTGCAAATTTTCCCGCAAGATTTGGGCTCGGACGGATTTTTTATCGCATGCTTAAGAAAGAAGGTGTAACAGTTGGAACAACTAAATACAACTGAGACGAACACAACATTGGAAACTAAAAAAACTTCTATTTATTCACTAGAGCTTCATGAAATCAAGGATTGGCTAGCTGCTAATGGTGAAAAACCATTCCGAGCAGAACAAATCTTTGATTGGCTATATAAAAAAAGGATCACTTCATTTGAGGACATGAATAATTTATCAAAAAGTTTACGGGAAAAACTTTCCGAGAATTTTCAAATTACTACATTAAAAACGGTAATAAAACAAACTTCCTCGGATGGTACCATTAAATTTTTGTTTGAGCTTCATGATGGTTACTCGATTGAAACGGTCTTAATGCGCCATGATTACGGTAATTCGGTTTGTGTAACAACTCAAGTTGGATGCCGCATTGGATGTACCTTTTGTGCCTCAACGCTTGGCGGTCTTAAGCGTCACTTAGAGGCAGGCGAAATTGTTTCGCAAGTTGTAACAGTGCAGCAGGCCATTGATGAAACAGATGAGCGGGTCAGCTCGGTTGTTATCATGGGGATTGGTGAACCTTTTGACAACTATGACAATATGATGTCTTTCCTCAAAATAATTAATCATGATAAAGGGCTTAACATTGGAGCACGTCATATTACGGTTTCAACAAGTGGAATTGTTCCAAAGATTTATCAATTTGCAGACGAGGATATGCAGATTAATTTTGCGATATCACTCCATGCGCCGAACACAGAAATAAGATCACGGTTAATGCCAATCAACAGGGCATATAAACTTGATGACTTAATGAAATCTGTAAGGTATTATATCGATAAGACGGGGCGTAGAATTAGCTTCGAATACGGACTCTTTGGCGGTGTAAATGATTCTGTTGAACATGCGGAAGAGTTAGCCGACCTGTTGAAGGGATTAAAATGCCATGTTAATTTAATTCCCGTTAATTATGTTCCCGAAAGAGACTATGTTCGTACCCCGAAGGATAAAATTTTTGCGTTTGAAAAAGCACTTAAAAATCGTGGTATTAATGTTACAATTCGCAGGGAGCAAGGTCACGATATTGACGCAGCATGTGGACAACTTCGTGCAAAGGAGCGAAAAGAAGAGACGAGGTGACAGCATTGAAAGCTGTATATAAGACAGACGTAGGGAGAATTCGAAAGAATAACGAAGATAGTGTTGGTATATTTATTAACAATGACGGACAGCGCCTTGCCATCGTAGCAGATGGTATGGGCGGTCACCGTGCAGGTGACGTTGCGAGCTCAATGACATTAACTGCATTAAAAGAAATGTGGGAGGAATCTGAAAGGATTCAAACCGCAGATCAAGCAGAAGAATGGTTAAAATCAAAAATAGTACAAGTAAACAGGGATTTGTTTGAACACTCAAATAATCATGCTGAATGTGAAGGAATGGGTACAACCATTGAAGCGGTGATTACAACAAATCTATTTGCAACCATCGCCCATGTAGGTGACAGTCGTTGTTATATATTAAATGAATCGGGATTTCAACAATTGACTGAAGATCATACGTTAGTTAATGAATTAGTTCGGACAGGGCAAATATCAAAAGAGGATGCCGAACATCATCCAAGAAAAAACGTTATCTTGCGCGCTCTGGGAACAGAACAGACTGTAAACATTGATATTAAAACGATTACTTTTGAAGAAGGGGACAACCTATTATTATGTTCTGACGGTCTTTCTAACAAAGTAAGTGAAGAAGAAATGGCTGAAATTCTTAAGAATGACATTAATTTAGATAAAAAGGCAGAAACACTGATTTCTTTAGCAAATGAGCATGGCGGCGAGGACAATATTTCACTTGCAATTGTGGAGTTTTCTGAATTCAGCGAGGGTGATGAATAATGTTGATAGGAAAACGTTTAAGCGGTCGATATAAAGTTTTGGAAATGATTGGCGGAGGCGGTATGGCTAACGTGTATTTAGCCCACGACATGATTCTTGACCGTGATGTTGCAGTTAAAATGCTGCGCCTTGATTTTGCAAATGATGAAGAATTTATACGCAGGTTTCGAAGAGAAGCCCAATCTGCTACAAGTTTAGCACACCCAAATATCGTAAACATTTATGATGTTGGTGAAGAAGATGATCTTTATTATATTGTGATGGAATATGTAGAAGGTCAAACATTAAAACAATACATACAACAGAATTCACCTTTACAGGTAGAAAAAACGATTGAAATCATGAAACAGCTAACATCTGCTATTACACACGCCCATCAAAACCATATTGTTCACAGGGATATCAAGCCTCAAAATATACTTGTTGACCGGTTTAGTAATGTGAAAATTACTGATTTTGGAATTGCGATGGCATTAAGTGCAACAAGCATTACCCAAACGAATTCCGTTCTGGGCTCAGTTCATTATTTGTCACCAGAACAAGCACGCGGGGGCATGGCAAATAAGAAATCTGATATCTATTCCTTAGGAATTGTCATGTTCGAATTATTAACAGGAAGACTGCCGTTCTCAGGTGAATCCGCTGTCTCCATTGCTCTGAAACATTTGCAATCGGAAACTCCCTCTGTTAGAAGATGGAACCCGACCATTCCACAAAGTGTTGAAAATATTGTTTTGAAGGCAACAGCAAAGGATTCTTTTCATCGGTATAACAGTGTAGATGAAATGGAAAATGATTTAAGAACCGCGCTTGATTCTGAGAGAATAAACGAAGCAAAATTTGCTATTCCTATTGATGATGAAGCAACAAAAGCAATACCAGTAATTACGAATGATCGTCCGTTCCAAAATCTTGACGAGACATTAGTACATAGTCAAACTAAAGGCATTGATGATGCTTCAAAAAAGGGAAAAAAACAAAAAAAACGTAAAAAGTGGCCTATTATTTTAATTTCAACCTTTTTATTGTTAGTATTGCTAGGAATATTCACCATTACAGTCTTACCAGACTTATTATCACCTAAAGATGTAAGCATACCTGATATCAGCGGGATGGAACTAGAAGAAGCAATTGCTGAATTGGAAGCATCCGGGCTTAAGGCTGGCGAGGAAGAAAAGATACCTGATGATGAAATTGAAGAGGGAAAAGTCATCAAAACAAGTCCTGAAGCTGAAAGTACGGTAAAAGAAAATACATCTGTCAAAATATTTGTAAGTTCTGGTAAGGAAATGATAGAGCTAGAAGATTATGTTGAAAAGAACTATGATGATATAAGTAGTCTATTGGAGGATCTAAACTTTAAAGACATTGATATTACTGAAGTTTTTGATGATAGTGAGGCTGGTACAATTCTTAGTCAATCGCCTGAAGGCGGGCAAGAAATAATACCGGATGAAACTATTTTAAAATTGGAAGTAAGTAAGGGTCCTGAACCGGTCGTCTTAAGAGATTTAACACAATACAGCACAAAGGGTGCACAGGAATATTTAGATTCTGTTGGGCTTAAATTTGAAATTTCAGAAGAAAAGTATGATGATTTGATTTCTAAGGGCAGCATTATTTCACAGTTACCACTGCCTAATTCGGAATTGAAAAAGGGTGACAAGGTTTCTGTTGTTATTTCAAAAGGCAAGGAAGAAAAACCGCCTAAAGATGTAACAAGAGATATCACAATTGAGTACAAACCCTTAGTACCAGGGCAAAAACAGAGAGTTCTTATTTATATTGAGGATATGAATCATAGTATGACAGAACCTGCGGAAGACTTTGAAATTACTTCTACAACAAGAGTTCCAATCACATTGAAAATTCCATTCAATGGAAAAGGCGGTTACAGAGTACAACTTGATGATAGGGTTATTGCACAAGAAACGCTTAATTATCAAGATTTAGAATAAACTTCAAGGAGTGTGGCTATGCCCGAGGGGAAAATTGTAAAAGCATTAAGTGGTTTTTATTATGTATTATGTAATGGTCAAATGATCCAATGCCGGGGAAGAGGTGTATTTCGAAAAAACAAGATTACACCACTTGTCGGCGATGAAGTGGTTTTTCAGGCCGAGAATGACCGTGAGGGTTATATAATGGAAGTTAAGGAAAGAAAAAATGAACTTGTTCGACCACCGATTGCGAATGTTGATCAAGCGATTCTTGTTTTTTCTGCTGTTGAGCCGAGTTTTAGTACCGTGCTTTTGGATCGGTTCCTCGTTCTTGTCGAATACAACCATATTAAACCACTAATATGTATTACAAAAATGGATTTAACCAATGATGATGAAAAACAGGCAATTTCAGAATATGCTGAGCAATACAGAGATATTGGGTATGAAGTATTACTTACTTCATCCGAAACAGAAGTGGGTATTGAAGGTTTAAATCCGCATGTCGAGGATAAAATATCAGTTTTTGCAGGGCAATCTGGTGTCGGTAAGTCGTCACTGCTAAATGTATTGCGGCCAGATCTTGAACTAAAAACAAATGATATTTCCTCGCATTTAGGCAGAGGAAAGCATACCACCCGCCATGTTGAATTAATTAGTGTCGGGGATGGTCTCATTGCTGATACCCCGGGATTTAGTTCATTGGAGTTCACCAATATCGAAGCAGAAGAGCTGACTTTTTGCTTTCCGGAATTCGCAAGGGAAAGTGAAAATTGCAAATTCCGAGCCTGTTTACATATTAGTGAGCCTAAATGTGCAGTGAAAGCAGCAGTTGAATCACAAAAGATAACCCAATATCGGTATAAGCATTATGTTGACTTCCTACAAGAAATAAAAGATAGAAAGCCGAGGTATTAATAATGGTAAAAATTGCACCATCCATCCTTTCAGCCGATTTCGCCAAATTAGGTGAAGAAATCGTTGCTGTTGAAAGTGCAGGAGCTGACTATATCCATATCGATGTGATGGACGGTCATTTTGTTCCTAATATTACGATAGGACCTTTAATTGTGGAAGCGATTCGTCCAGTTACCAAGCTTCCCCTAGACGTTCATTTAATGATTGAAAACCCTGACCTATATATCGAGAGCTTTGCTAAAGCAGGTGCGGATTATATTACCGTTCATGTTGAGGCTTGCAGACACCTTCACCGGACTATTCACCATATTAAATCTTTTGGAATTAAAGCAGGCGTGGTGTTAAACCCAGCTACTCCTGTAGAAACCATTCAGCATATATTGGCAGATATTGATATGGTATTATTAATGTCAGTGAATCCAGGGTTTGGCGGACAAACCTTCATTCCTGAAGTCCTTCCTAAAATCAAGAAAGTAAAGGAAATGGCTGAAGCATTAGGAAGAGATATGGAGATTGAAATAGATGGCGGGGTAAATCAAGAAACAGCAAAATTATGTATTGAAGCAGGGGCCAATGTGCTAGTGGCAGGTTCTGCTATTTATAATCAAAAGGATTATGCAGCAGCTATATCCTTAATAAGAGGTTAAAGAAGGCCAGCAATCGTGCTGGCTTTTTGTATAGCAATGAGGAGGCAATGGAGTGCATATCAATATTTTAGCAGGAGGTCCTGAGGAACTTCTTCCTGATTTAAATGAATATACTGGTGGAGATGAGATATGGATTGGTGTTGACAGAGGCGTGTATACCCTAATCAAAAGGAATATTACCCCATCGATTGCTTTTGGGGATTTCGATTCCGTCTCTAACCATGAAATTTCCGTAATTGAAGAATATGTAAAAGAAATGAAAAGGTTTAAGCCTGAAAAAAATGAAACAGATATGGAGCTTGCATTGAATTGGGCAATTGAACAAAATCCAGATTTTATCCGAATTTTTGGGGCAACTGGCGGGAGATTAGATCATCTTTTAGCGAATGTTCACTTATTGGTTAAGCCTTTGATGGAAGCAAATGTTATGAATATTTTTCTTATTGATAATCAAAATATTTTATCATTAAAAGGGCCGGGAAGTTATAAAATTGAAGAAAGGGTGGATAAAAAGTATGTTTCTTTTGTTCCTCTAACCCTTAATGTAAAAGGTCTTACACTTGATGGATTTAAATATCCGCTACAAAATCGTCATATTTCCATCGGATCCACATTATGCATTAGTAATGAACTTATTAATGAATATGGTACTTTTTCATTTTCAGAAGGCATATTATTAGTGATAAGAAGTAATGATTAATCGTTTATTATGGTGGTACTGATTTCGTCCGTGTGAATAAAATAGTAAGGGCGTACGAGAGAAGTTAGATGTGTGAGATGGTGAGGAGGGACATAAATGAAGTTTTATACAATTAAACTGCCAAAGTTTTTAGGTGGACTTGTCCGAGCGATGATTGGTGCATTTAAAAAAGAATGAATAGAGTAACTGTCTAAGCACCTGTTATATGGGTGCTTTTTTATTTTTAGGCTGTGTTAAACTTGGCTGTTGATTTGAGCTCCAGGCGCTACGCTTTCCGCGGGCGGTACGGGGAGCCTCCTCGGCGCTGTAGCGCCTGCGGGGTCTCCCCTGCCCCGTACTCCCGCAGGAGTCGAGCGCCTTCCGCTCAAATCAACAGGTTATTAAAACAACAATACCCTTTAACACAGCCTATTTTTAAGAGGAATTGGGTAAGATAATTAAGAAAGGGCACCCTTAAAGGATGCCCAGACATATTATACGCGTTCTACTTTACCAGATCTTAACGCTCTTGTAGAAACCCAAACACGCTTAGGCTTTCCATCAACAAGAATACGTACTTTTTGTAGGTTAGCACCCCATGTACGCTTGTTAGCGTTCATAGCGTGAGAACGTGCGTTACCAGTTGTAGTTTTTCTTCCAGTTACAACACATTTACGTGGCATAATGATTCCCTCCTTAATACCCAAAGCTTTATACAGCATTTACGTTATTGTCTAAAGATACCTTAATAATTTATCACACAAAAAGTTTGATTGCAATAGTGATTAATAAACCTTTCAAGAAAAATACCTTGACATGCCTGAAAATTGGCTGAGAAACAGGTTTGATGAAAGTATCACTTTCATATTTTTCTTGACTATAGTAAAATGACCTTAGTCAAGGAGCAATTTCCAAAAGGGGGAACGATTGATGTCCATCGAATTAAAAACCAAGTTCGGACAAATTGATATTTCTAATGAAGTAATCGCCACCATTGCTGGAGGTGCCGCTATCGATTGTTATGGAATTGTCGGTATGGCTTCAAAAAGTCAGATAAAAGACGGTCTTACGGAAATTTTAAGAAAAGAGAATTTTACTCGCGGAGTTATTGTTCGCCAAGAGAATGAAGAAGTACATATTGATATGTATATAATTGTCAGCTATGGAACAAAAATTTCTGAAGTTGCTCATAATGTGCAATCGAAAGTAAAATACACACTTGATAAGACCGTTGGACTTGCCGTTGACTCGGTAAACATTTACGTGCAGGGAGTTCGTGTGACGAACCCGTAAGTTCGTGAACGACCGGAAGTGAGGAGGAAAGTTTGTGTCAATAACAGCTTTAGATGGAAAACGTTTTGCAGAAATGGTGATTCAAGGTGCGAATCATTTAGGTGCCAACGCAAAAATGGTCGATGCGTTAAACGTTTTCCCTGTGCCCGATGGTGATACTGGAACGAATATGAATTTATCAATGACCTCAGGGGCAAAGGAAGTAAAAAACAATGTTCAGGAACATATTGGTAAAGTAGGAATCGCTCTATCAAAGGGGTTACTAATGGGTGCAAGAGGAAACTCTGGTGTCATCCTTTCCCAATTATTTCGTGGATTTTCAAAAGCAATTGAAACAAAAGCTGCAATCTCCGCAAAAGATTTTGCTGCTGCACTGGATTCTGGCGTTGAAACTGCATATAAAGCAGTAATGAAGCCGGTGGAAGGAACAATTTTAACCGTAGCAAAGGATTCTGCCAAAAGCGGTGTAGCTGCTTCCCAGAAATCAGATGATATTATTGAGATTATGGAAGAAGTTTTAAGAGAGGCAAAGGCATCACTTAAGCGGACACCTGATTTGCTCCCTGTTCTTAAAGAAGTTGGTGTAGTAGATAGCGGTGGACAAGGGCTTGTCTTTGTTTATGAAGGATTTCTTGCAGAATTAAAAGGAGAGAAGCTTCCCGATTCTCCTGAAAACTATCCTTCTATGAATGATATGGTCAATGCGGAACACCATAAAAGTGTCCAAAGTCATATGAATACAGAGGATATTGTATTTGGCTATTGTACAGAATTTATGGTTAAGTTTGAAGATGCCAAATTAGCAAAGCACCCATTTGACGAACAGGTTTATCGAAATGATCTTAGTAAGTTTGGGGATTCCCTACTAGTTATTGCTGATGAAGAGGTTGTAAAGGTACATATACATTCTGAACAGCCCGGCAATTGCCTAAGTTATGGGCAGAGATATGGAAGCTTGATTAATATCAAAATTGAAAATATGAGACAACAGCATTCTAATATTGTTGGTGAAACACATACACCATTAGTTTCTGATCGTCCACCAGTACCGAAGGAACAACAGGAATATGGAATTGTTACAGTTTCAATGGGTTCTGGGATTGCGGAATTATTCAAAAGCATTGGTGCACAAGCAGTAATTGAAGGCGGCCAGACAATGAATCCAAGTACGGAGGATATCGTAAAAGCCGTTAAAGAAGTGAATGCCAAAAAAGTTTTTATTCTACCGAATAATAAAAATATTATTATGGCAGCACAACAAGCTGCAGATGTATCAGATGAGGAAATTTATGTTATCCCATCAAAAACGGTCCCACAAGGGCTTTCAGCACTATTAGCATTCAATCCAGCTGGTGATGTGAAATCCAATCAAACTGCGATGACGGATGCATTGCAACACGTCAAAACAGGTCAAATTACCTTTGCTGTCCGCGATACCCAAATAGATGGGTTAGAAATTGAGAAAGATGATTTCATGGGCATTGCTGAAGGGAAAATTATAGTGAAAAACAAAGATAAAGGTAAAGTAGCCGAAGACTTACTCTCAAAAATGGTTGATGAGGAATCGGAAATTTTAACCATTATTTATGGTGAAGATGTTACTGAGGACGAGGTAAATCAACTCGTATCGTTTGCCCGCGAGAACTTCGAGGACGTTGAAGTTGAACTTCATAATGGAAAACAACCATTATATTCATTTATCTTTGCAATTGAATAAGTGATAAAATAGAAGGGGGAAAAAACCCTTCTTTTTTCTGTGCATAAAATGTTAAGATAGATCTATTTGTCCTAGGGGGAAATTACGAATGAAATATAGAAGCGTTTTTGACATAATTGGACCTGTCATGATTGGCCCATCTAGTTCGCATACTGCTGGTGCAGCAAGGATTGGCAGAGTCGCTAGAAGTTTATTCGGAAGGGAGCCAAAATGGGCAAATATTTCTTTATACGGCTCATTCGCGAAAACATATAAAGGTCATGGAACAGATGTTGCGATTATTGGCGGGTTATTAGATTTTGATACCGATGATGTAAGGATTATTAAGGCGATTGATATTGCAAAGGAACGTGGTATGAAACTCCGTTTTATCGAAGAAGAGGCGATAACGGACCATCCTAACACCGCTAGAGTTATTATTGGTGATGATAAGGGTGAATTAGAGCTAGTTGGAATTTCAATTGGCGGTGGGAAAATTGAAGTCACAGAGTTAAATGGATTTGAGCTTAAATTATCAGGAAACCATCCCGCAATTTTAGTCGTCCATAATGATCGCTTTGGTGCGATAGCAAACGTTTCTAATGTTTTGGCTAAATACGAGATAAATATTGGTCATATGGAAGTTTCAAGAAAAGAAAAAGGAAAGCTAGCACTTATGACCATTGAAGTAGATCAAAACATCGAAGATAATATCCTTCATGAACTAGAAAAGTTACCCAATATTTTGAGGGTAACAAAGATAGTGGATTAACTAGAAAATGACACTAAACAACAAGGGGGAAGGCAATTGTTTCGTAATGTTGCAGAGTTAGTAGAGCTTGCAATTAGTAAAAATAAAAAGATCTCAGATATTATGATTGAACAAGAAATGGAAGTCACTGGACGTAGCCGGGAAGAAGTATTTGCCTTTATGGATCGTAATTTAACTGTTATGGAAGAAGCAGTAGAGCGCGGAATAAAAGGGGTAAAATCACATTCTGGGTTAACCGGAGGTGATGCGGTTCTTCTGCAAAAATATATTGAAAAGGGCAATTTTTTATCTGGTAAAACCATTCTTGACGCCGTCAGCAAAGCCGTTGCAACAAATGAAGTGAATGCGGCGATGGGAACAATTTGTGCGACGCCAACAGCAGGATCCGCTGGTGTCGTGCCAGGAACTTTGTTTGCGGTGAAAAATAAACTCAACCCAACGAGAGAAGAAATGATTGCCTTTCTATTTACGGCAGGTGCTTTCGGTTTTGTTGTTGCGAACAATGCTTCGATTTCAGGTGCCGCTGGGGGATGTCAGGCAGAGGTTGGCTCTGCTTCAGGAATGGCAGCAGCAGCTATCGTTGAAATGGCTGGCGGTTCACCACAGCAATGTGCTGAAGCAATGGCAATAACTCTAAAGAATATGCTGGGGCTCGTTTGTGATCCTGTTGCCGGTCTTGTAGAAGTACCGTGTGTAAAAAGAAATGCGATGGGTGCAGCGAATGCGATGGTTGCTGCGGACATGGCTTTAGCAGGAATAACCAGTAGAATTCCATGTGATGAAGTCATTGATGCTATGTATAAGATTGGACTATCAATGCCGACAGCATTAAAAGAAACCGCACAGGGAGGGTTGGCGGCAACACCGACAGGTCGTGCACTAGAAGCGAAGATCTTTGGTATTGGCGCGCGTGTAAAGTGAACGTAAATCTTAAACAATCAGTTACTGTATTAAAGGGTATTGGAGAAGAAACCGCTGAGAGTTTAGCAGAAATGAAAATTAGTACAGTTCAAGAGTTATTAGAGTACTTTCCATACCGATATGAAGATTACAGACTCCGTGAACTCACGGATGTAAAGCATGAAGAAAAAATTACAATAGAAGGGAAGGTTCATAGTGAGCCTTCTCTTAGCTATTATGGTCGAAAGAAATCAAAGCTCATGTTTAGAATGTTCGTAGGGCAGTACCTCATTAAGGTTGTATTTTTTAATCAGCCTTATTTGAAGACAAAACTAGTAATGAACGAAACCATTACCGTTACAGGTAAATGGGATGCACATCGCCAAACGGTTACGGCAAATGAAATGCAGCTTGGACAAAATGCTAAAAGTAAAGAGTTTGAACCTGTATATTCACTAAAAGGAAATATAACAACTAAAGGAATGCGGAAATTCATTTCAATTGCCTTTAAACAATTCGGACAAGGTATTGAGGAAATTCTGCCGATATCTCTTGTGACTAAGTATCGTTTATTAAACCGCTATGAAGCTTTTCACGCGATGCATTTTCCTGTTAACCAGGAGGAAGTAAAGCAGGCTAGACGTCGATTAGTCTATGAGGAATTTTTAATATTTCAGTTGAAAATGCAGGCATTACGGAAATTTGAGCGGGAGCATTCACCGGGAATTGAACAAAACTATCATGAAACCAAGGTAGATGCCTTCATTCAATCTTTGCCGTTTCCTTTGACAAATGCACAGAAGCGGGTCGTATCGGAAATCTTAACTGACCTAAAGTCACCACTCAGAATGAATCGCCTTTTACAAGGTGACGTAGGCTCTGGGAAAACAGTTGTCGCAGCGATTGGTTTATATGCCACTGTTACAGCTGGTTATCAAGGGGCGTTAATGGTACCGACGGAAATTTTAGCCGAACAGCATGCTGAGTCGCTTGCTGGACTATTAGATCCTCTAGGACTTAAATGTGAATTGCTAACCAGCTCAATTAAAGGAAAACGCCGGAGAGATATTCTGCAAAACTTAGCTGAAGGAAACGTGGATATATTAATTGGAACGCACGCACTGATACAGGATGAGGTAACATTTAAGAAGCTGGGTTTTGTCATAACGGATGAACAGCACCGCTTTGGTGTCGAACAACGTAAAGTGTTACGAGAAAAAGGAGAGAATCCTGATGTACTGTTCATGACGGCTACTCCGATTCCACGAACACTTGCTATTACTGTCTTTGGTGAAATGGATGTATCCATCATCGATGAAATGCCAGCTGGTAGAAAAGCGATAGAAACGTACTGGGCAAAACCAGATATGTTGGATCGTGTCCTATCCTTTGTAGAAAAGGAATTAGTTAAAGGTCATCAAGCCTATATTATATGTCCGTTAATTGAAGAATCCGATAAACTAGATGTTCAGAATGCAATCGATGTGTATACTACATTAACGCACTACTTCCAGAATCGCTATAAGGTTGGGCTTATGCATGGGCGCTTACACTCGGAAGAAAAAGATACAATCATGAAGGCATTCAGTATGAATGAGGTACAAGTTTTGGTATCGACAACCGTCGTAGAAGTAGGGGTCAATGTTCCGAATGCTACGATGATGGTTATTTACGATGCGGAAAGATTTGGCCTTTCCCAGCTTCATCAGCTCCGCGGCCGAGTAGGCAGGGGCAGTGATCAATCCTATTGTATCTTATTAGCAGATCCAAAGTCTGAGGTAGGGCAGGAAAGAATGCGGATAATGACCGAAACAAATGATGGTTTTGTTTTAAGTGAAAAGGATCTTGAATTAAGGGGTCCAGGGGACTTTTTTGGAAAAAAACAAAGCGGCGTACCTGAATTTAAACTTGCAGACATGGTTCATGATTACCGTACACTTGAAACGGCTAGAAATGATGCTTCCATCATGATTCAGTCCAAGGCTTTCTGGAATGCCAAGGAATATGAATATTTAAGAATTCAGCTCAATGATACAGGTGTTTTAGATGGGGAGAAATTAGATTAATTTTTAGAAAACACCTAATAGCAGATTGTAAGAAATAAAACTTATTCTTGCAATCTGCTATTTCTACTTTTATACTACTATTAGTACCTAGTCATAAGATCTCGGACGGTGTGTGATTATGAGAAGAACAAAAAAAGACAGACAACAAATGTTAAAAGAGACAATTATGGAGAATCCATTTATTACGGACGAAGACCTGGCAGAGAAATTTCAAGTAAGTGTGCAAACAATTCGCCTTGATCGCTTGGAATTATCCATTCCTGAACTACGGGAAAGGATTAAATACGTGGCAGAGAAAAAATTTGAAGATGAAGTACGATCCTTACCCATTGAAGAGGTAATTGGTGAAATTATTGATATGGAATTAGATCAAAGTGCTATATCCATTTTTGACGTTAGAGAAGAGCATGTCTTTATTCGGAACAAGATCGCTCGTGGTCACCATGTTTTTGCACAGGCAAATTCACTAGCGGTAGCGGTGATAAATGATGAATTGGCGTTAACTGCAAAAGCGAATATTAAATTTAAGCGCTCAGTGAAACAGGGTGAACGTGTGATCGCCAAAGCAAAGGTTATTACCATAGATGATGGCATTGGCAGGACAATTGTTGAAGTAATGAGTTATGTCAATAACGAACTTGTTTTTAAAGGCGAATTCGAAATGTACCGCTCGGAAAAATCATTAAAGGATGAGAAAAGATGAAATTAGCTATCGATGCTATGGGGGGCGACCATGCTCCTAAAGAAATCGTTATCGGTGCAATGAGAGCTGTAGAAGCTTTTTCAGATATACATATAACCCTGGTCGGGGATGAAACAAAAATTAAAGAATACTTAACAAACCAAGAACGGATAAGTATTTTACATACAACCGAGGTTATTCTTGGGACTGACGAGCCAGTACGGGCAGTTCGCAGAAAAAAAACTGCTTCAATGGTGCTGGCCGCACAGCAGGTGGCTGATGGCAATGCCGACGCATGTATTTCAGCTGGAAATACCGGTGCTTTAATGGCTGCCGGATTGTTCGTGGTTGGCAGGATTGATGGGATAGATCGCCCTGCACTTTCACCTACATTACCTACTATTGGGGGAGAAGGTTTTCTCTTACTAGATGTCGGAGCGAATGTGGATGCCAAAGCGGAACATTTATTGCAATATGCAATCATGGGCTCAATTTATTGTGAAAAAGTGAGAGGCGTAGTTAAACCTCGTATTGGTTTATTAAATATTGGGACCGAAGAGAAAAAAGGAAATGAGCTAACAAAGCAAGCATATGAACTATTAAAAGCTGCAAATTTACATTTCGTTGGAAATGTAGAAGCTAGAGATCTGCTTGAAGGTGTTGCTGATGTGGTGGTTACCGATGGGTTCACGGGTAATATGGTGTTGAAAACAGTTGAAGGAACGGCAATGTCTATGTTTAAAATGCTTAAAAGTACGTTAATGAGCAGTTTAAAGAGCAAACTTGCTGCTTCTGTACTAAAACCTGAATTCACCACATTAAAAAATACCCTAGACTACTCTGAATATGGCGGTGCAGGTTTATTTGGGTTAAAAGCTCCCGTAATCAAGGCTCATGGTTCTTCAAATGGCCAATCTATTTTTAGTGCTATAAGGCAAACGCGGGAAATGGTTGAAAAGGATGTTGTCGGGCTAATTAAAAAGACAATGGAAGAAGCAAATACTTCAAAATAGAAGTCTAAAAGGAGTGTGGATATGGGAAAAATCGCATTCGTATTTCCAGGACAGGGCTCACAAACGGTTGGAATGGGAAAACAGCTGGCTGAGCAATATCCGGAGGTTATGGATTATTTTAATAAAGCGGATGAAACCATTTCGGCTGATTTAAGCAGGTTGATATTCGAGGGTCCTCAAGAGGAATTGACACAAACTGTTAATACTCAACCAGCATTATTAACTACAAGTATCGCAATACTCGAATGGTTCCGGAAGTCAGCAATAAAGCCTGATTTTGTTGCTGGGCATAGTTTAGGTGAATATACTGCGCTTGTTGCGGCAGGTGCACTTAGCTTTGAAGATGGGGTTTTTGCCGTAAGAAAAAGAGGAGAATTTATGGAGTGTGCTGTTCCCAATGGTGAAGGGGCAATGGCTGCGATTTTAGGATTAGATCGTGGTCCTCTTTCTGAAGTTACAGCTGCCATCAGTGAATCTGGGTTCCCCGTTTCATTAGCAAACCTGAACTGTCCTGGGCAAATTGTTATCTCCGGATCAAGAAAAGGTGTAGAGCTTGCAAGTGAAAAGGCGAAAGCATCAGGTGCCAAACGAGCTATTCCATTAGAAGTCAGCGGACCTTTCCATTCTTCACTAATGAAACCAGCTGCCGGCCAATTGCGTGAGGTGTTAAATGGATTAGATATGAGGGATGCCGAAATTCCGGTAATTGCAAATGTTTCGGCAAAACCTATGACTACGGCAGATGAAATAAAAGAAAATTTAATTGAACAGTTATATTCACCTGTCTTGTGGGAAGATTCTGTTATGAAGATGATCGATTTAGGTGTAGATACATTTATTGAGATTGGTCCTGGTAAGGTACTTTCAGGGTTGATAAAAAAAATCAATCGCAGCATTAAAACATATTCGATTTCAGATGAGGAAAGTGCTCAATCTGTTATCGAGGCTTTGAAGGAGGAAAATCTATGACTTTAGAAGGTAAGATTGCCTTGGTAACTGGAGCATCAAGAGGGATAGGAAAAGAGATTGCCCTTGAACTTGCAAGACAAGGTGCTAATGTTGCAGTAAACTATTCTGGCAGCGAAGGTAAAGCAAATGAAGTTGTAGACGAAATAAAAGCGTTTGGTAAAGAAGCGTTTGCGATTAAGTGTGATGTGTCCAATAGCGATGAAGTTACTGCAATGATTAAAGAAACCGTAGAACGATTTGGTAAATTGGATATACTTGTAAATAACGCAGGTATTACGAAAGATAATTTATTAATGAGAATGAAAGAACAAGAATGGGATGATGTAATTAACATTAACCTTAAAGGTGTCTTTCTTTGCACAAAAGCTGTAACCCGCCAAATGATGAAACAGCGGGTTGGACGAATCATTAATATTGCTTCAGTTGTTGGGGTTAGCGGTAACCCGGGCCAAGCAAATTATGTGGCAGCGAAAGCAGGCGTCATTGGTTTAACGAAAACAACCTCGAAGGAGCTTGCTTCCCGTAATATCACAGTAAATGCTATTGCTCCAGGATTTATTACTACTGATATGACTGATAAATTGCCAGAAGAAGTTAAATCAGAAATGTTAAAACAAATTCCTTTAGCTCGTTTAGGAGAACCTAAGGATATTGCAAAAATGACAGCCTTTTTAGCTTCAGAGGACGCCTCATATATAACAGGGCAGACGATTCATATTAATGGTGGAATGGTAATGTAAACAGAAAAGCGGAAGCGCCTTGACCAGGGGCAACAGGCATAAGACGATCCGGCGAGAAGGTTGCTCTTTAACCTTCTTGACGGATTGGCTTAGACCTGAGAGCCCCTAGGCGCTGGAGCTGGACATTAATCAAAGTTAAGGATATATTTATTTCTTATTTTAATACATTTATTATTTCATTGAAATACTCTATAATAGCTTGAGGGGAGGTGAACTACAATGGCAGAGGTATTAGAACGCGTAACAAAAATCATCGTTGACCGTTTAGGTGTAGATGAGTCACAAGTTAAACTTGAAGCTTCATTTAAAGATGATCTTGGTGCTGATTCCCTTGACGTAGTTGAACTAGTTATGGAATTAGAAGATGAATTTGATATGGAAATTTCTGACGATGACGCTGAAAAAATCGGCACAGTTGGTGATGCTGTTAATTACATAAATAGCAAAAATTAATTTCGTTGGATTTCATCAAAAGCTCCGTTTTCAAACGGAGCTTCTTTCTGTATTATAGAACTTGGCAGAAAAAATAACTGTCAAGTTTCTTTGCGTTTTGAACGGAGTTTACTTAAACTGTTTATAGGTATGTGTAAAAATTATGCAAGGTGGAGACTTTAATGCGCAGAAAAGGTAAGGAAAAAGAAATGAACAATCGCGCAAAGGAAAATCAATTTAATGATTTTCAAACGAAGATCGGTATTCATTTTGAAAATGAAAAACTATTAAAACAAGCTTTTACCCATTCATCCTATGTGAATGAGCATCGCAGGAAGCCTTATGAAGATAATGAAAGGCTTGAATTTTTAGGGGATGCTGTATTAGAACTGACAGTTTCTAAATTTTTGTTTCTTAAATATCCAATGATGAGTGAAGGAGAATTGACGAAGCTCAGAGCAGCAATCGTGTGTGAGCCTTCACTTGTAACCTTGGCCAACGAACTTTCTTTTGGGAAATTAATATTGTTGGGAAAAGGGGAAGAAATGACTGGAGGCAGGGAACGACCAGCATTGCTTGCAGATGTTTTTGAAGCATTTATTGGTGCCCTATACCTAGATAAGGGACTTGAGACAGTAAATGAATTTCTAGATAAAGTGGTATTTCCTAAAATTAATGATGGTGCTTTTTCTCATGTGATGGATTATAAGAGCCAGCTGCAAGAATTAATTCAACGAGATGGAACAGGCTTGATCGAATACAAGGTACTAATTGAAAAAGGCCCAGCACACAGTAAGGAATTTGTTTCTCGTGTTTCATTAAATGGTGAAGAATTAGGTATTGGTACCGGTAAATCGAAAAAAGAAGCAGAACAGCATGCCGCCCATATGGCGTTGGACGTATTAAAGCAAAATCATCATAGATAAGCAACATAGAATGCTAAGGGAAAACTCCGGCCAAGCTCTAGGGAGGAAAAGGATATGTTTTTAAAACGGTTGGATATCATTGGTTTTAAATCTTTTGCAGATCGAATTGGGATAGATTTTGTCCAAGGAGTCACTGCTGTTGTTGGTCCAAACGGAAGTGGGAAAAGTAATATAACAGATGCGATTCGCTGGGTACTTGGTGAACAATCTGCAAAATCACTTAGAGGCTCTAAGATGGAAGATATCATTTTTGCGGGAAGCGATTCGAGAAAACCGTTAAATTATGCGGAAGTAACCTTAACTCTTGATAATCAAAATGAAGGGTTAGCAATTGATTACAATGAAGTAAGTGTAACAAGAAGGGTCACCCGTGCGGGAGATAGTGAATTTTTAATCAACAAACAACCTTGCAGACTTAAAGATATTATTGATCTGTTCATGGACTCTGGTCTTGGCAGAGAAGCGTTTTCGATTATCAGCCAGGGAAAAGTAGAAGAAATTCTTAACAGTAAGGCGGAGGACCGAAGAACAATATTCGAGGAAGCTGCAGGTGTATTAAAATATAAAAACCGCAAGAAAAAAGCAGAAGTAAAACTAGTAGAAACACAGGATAACTTAAATCGAGTCAATGATATTTTACATGAGCTTGAAGGTCAAGTTGAACCGTTAAAAATTCAGGCTTCCATGGCAAAAGATTATTTAGAGAAAAAAGAAGAACTTGAAAAATTTGAAGTTTCCTTAACCGTCTATGATATCGAAGATCTACATCAAAAGTGGGAAAAGCTTTCAACACAGCTTACAGAACATCAGCAGGAAGAAATCCAACTTTCGGCACAGCTGCAGGTTAGGGAAACAAAAATTGAGGAAACAAGAGATCATATTGCTGGCCTTGACAATTCTATAACGGATTTGCAAAATGCCCTTCTTTATGCCAGTGAAGAATTAGAAAAGTTGGAAGGTCGGAAAGAGGTTCTAAAGGAACGAAAGAAAAATGCCTCTCAAAATAGAGCACAGCTTGAAAAAAGTATTGCTGAACTTACGGATAAAATCACCCAGTTAAAAAGTAACCGCGATATACAGACCAATTTAGTAAATAAACTTACTGAACAGGTAAATGATCTTCTTAAACAATTAAAAGAAAAGCAGGCTAAAGTAGCGTTATTCACAGAAAATATTGAGGAAAAAATTGAATCGTTAAAAAGTGAATATATTGAACTGCTAAATGAACAAGCTGGTGCAAAAAATGAACTGAAATACGTCGATCAGCAGTTAGAACAACAGGCGACTAAGAGTTCACGACTTGACTCTGAAAATGTCAAATTCCTTGAGGAAAGAAAAGTAGCTCAGAAAAAGACGTTACAAATTCAAACATCATTAGAGGAAGTTCAAAAGAAATTAGCTGATCAAGTTTTACAATTTAGGGAGAAACAAAGTAAGCTAGAAAATGCAAAAAAGCATTATCAGAAGCAAGAAACAACGTTATACCAGGCATATCAAATTCTCCAACAGGCAAAGTCAAGAAAAGATATGCTTGAGGAGATGGAAGAAGATTATTCTGGATTTTTCCAAGGGGTAAAAGAAGTATTAAAAGCTCGGGCAAAAAGACTGCAAGGTATTGAAGGAGCGGTAGCCGAGCTTATTACCGTGCCAAAGGAATATGAGACTGCGCTTGAAACAGCTTTAGGCGGCACCTTGCAGCATATTGTCGTTGATACAGAAGAGAATGCTCGTATCGCGATTCAATTTTTAAAACAAAATTCCTTCGGTCGAGCTACCTTTTTACCAATAAGTGTAATTAAAGGCAGATCCTTGGCTTCGTCACAGCTTTTGTCTATTCAAAATCATCCATCGTTGATTGGATGTGCAGTAGATCTAGTAAGTTTTGACTCCAAATATGCTGAGGTCATCCGTAACCTTTTAGGTAATGTTATTATCACAAAAGATTTAAAAGGTGCCAACGAACTGGCGAAAATTCTCCAGTATCGTTGTCGGATTGTGACGTTGGATGGAGATATTGTAAATCCTGGAGGATCGATGACGGGAGGCGCACAAAAGCAAAAATCCAGCTCATTATTAACAAGAAAAGGTGAGCTTGAAGAGTTGAAAGAAAAACTCATAGTGATGAGTAATCAAGCTTCAAGTTTAGAAACTCATGTAAAGTCATTAAAAGAAGATATAAAAACACAAGAGCAAGAGCTGGAGACGATGCGAAAGTTCGGGGAAGAATTAAGACTGGACGAACAAGCTTTAAAAGGCGATCTCCGTGAAGCTGAGTTTGAGGCTAAGAATATTAATGACCGCTTAACGATTTATGACCTTGAAAAAGGTCAATTTATTGAGGAACAGCAATCCTTAACGAAGCGTAAAAGTGAGCTAGTTGCAGCTATTGCCAGTTTTAAAGTGAACATATCTTCTCTTGATAGCCAAATAGCGAAACTAACAGAACAAAAAACACTTGATAATTCAACAAAAGAAACCTTGACTAAGGAAATTACGGATTTAAAAGTTGAATTTGCTGCTAAGAATGAACAATTTGTAAATACAAAAGAACGTTTTGCTTTAGTAGATGAAGAATTAACTGAAAGTGAAGAGAGGCTCGCGCTTTATACTGAGGACCTTATGCTGTTAACATCTGAGATGGAGGGCAGTACCTCAGGTGAAGAACAGCTAGCGGCTGCTGCAAAACGAAAGCTTCAGGACAAGGAAGATACAATTGCACTTATTTCTGCTAGAAGGCAGGAGCGACTCAACCTCCTTTCTGCTCTAGAAACCGCAGAGGTTGAAGCGAAGGAAATAAAAAGACTTCATAAGGGAATGGTTGAAGTTTTAAAAGATGAAGAAGTAAAGATTAATCGTTTAGACGTTGAGCTGGAAAACAAGCTTGCGCATCTAAGAGAGGAATATTTGCTATCGTTCGATGGAGCAAAAGAGCAATATCCATTAACACTGCCAGTGGAAGAGGCTAGGAAAAAAGTGAAGCTTATAAAACTTGCCATTGATGAATTAGGAAGTGTGAATATTGGAGCCATTGAAGAATACGAGAGAGTCTCAGAGCGATATGAATTTTTGAATGAACAAAAGACAGACCTTCAAGAGGCAAAGGACACGCTTTATCAGGTAATTGACGAAATGGATACGGAAATGAAAAAACGCTTTGAGCAGACGTTTACCGGAATTCGTGAGCATTTTGAACCGGTATTCCGAGCTTTATTTGGCGGTGGAAGGGCAGATTTAAAACTTACTAATCCAGAGGATTTGCTAAATACAGGTGTAGAAATCGTGGCCCAGCCGCCAGGGAAGAAACTTCAAAATCTTGGCTTGTTATCAGGTGGTGAGCGAGCATTAACGGCAATTGCCCTTCTTTTTTCCATTTTAAAAGTTCGTCCAGTTCCCTTCTGCATTCTAGATGAAGTAGAAGCAGCATTAGATGAAGCCAACGTTTTTCGGTTTAGTCAATATTTAAAAAGATTTAGTGTTGAAACCCAGTTTATTGTCATCACGCACAGAAAAGGCACAATGGAAGAAGCAGATGTTTTATATGGTGTAACAATGCCAGAGTCTGGTGTCTCAAAGCTGGTTTCGGTTCGCCTTGAGGATACGAAGGAGCTAGTTGAAACTTAATGATAGGAAGTGAAAAACATGAGTTTTTTTAAAAAATTAAAAGATAAAATAACCAAACAAACCGAGACCGTAACAGAAAAGTTTAAAGATGGTCTCTCGAAAACGAGGAATAACTTCTCTGGTAAAGTAAATGACCTGGTTGCTCGGTATCGTAAAGTGGATGAGGACTTCTTCGAAGAACTAGAAGAAATTTTAATCCAAGCTGATGTAGGCTTTGATACGGTCATGAAACTGATCGAAGAGTTGAAGATGGAAGTTAAACGCCGAAATATCCAGGACCCAAGCGAAGTTCAAAGTGTGATATCAGAAAAATTAGTTGCTATTTACAATGGCGGTGAGGAACAATCTACTAAATTAAATATTCAAGAGGACGGACTGACTGTCATATTATTCGTCGGTGTTAATGGGGTAGGGAAGACGACGACAATCGGTAAACTTGGTCATAAGTTCAAAATTGAAGGAAAATCTGTTTTGTTAGCAGCTGGAGATACTTTCCGTGCAGGAGCAATTGAACAATTAGAGGTATGGGGAGAAAGAGCAGGTGTAGACGTTATTAAACAAGCGGAAGGCTCTGATCCAGCAGCGGTTATGTTTGATGCGATTAAGGCAGCAAAATCAAGGAAAGTAGATATTTTGATTTGTGATACCGCAGGACGCTTACAGAATAAAGTCAACTTGATGAAAGAACTTGAAAAGGTAAAACGGGTGATCGAGCGTGAGGTACCAGGTGCCCCACACGAAGTTCTCCTTGTTTTAGATGCAACCACAGGTCAAAATGCACTCATACAGGCCAAAACCTTTAAAGAGGTAACAGATGTCAGCGGGATTGTTCTGTCCAAATTAGATGGGACGGCAAAAGGCGGTATCGTATTGGCAATCCGGAACGAATTAAAAATTCCAGTAAAATACGTAGGTCTTGGTGAAAAAATGGATGACCTTCAGGAATTTAACGCCGAACAATATGTTTATGGCTTATTTGCAGACCAGGTGGATAATGCTGAATGATGTAAAGATTTTTTCTTGACAGACTGCGACAGACTGTGTAAACTACATTTGTATATGCTTTTCAACAAAGGAGGATATAGACATGCTTGAGAAAACAACGCGAATAAATTATCTTTATGATTTCTATTATTCGTTGTTAACACCAAAGCAGCAAAACTATATGTCTCTCTATTATTTAGATGATTACTCACTTGGAGAAATCGCAGAAGAGTACGAAGTAAGCCGCCAGGCTGTATATGATAACATCAAACGTACAGAAGCTATGCTAGAGGAGTATGAAGAAAAGCTATTACTATTCCAGAAATTTCAAGAGCGCAGCAAGCTGTTAAGACATTTTAAAGAATTGCTAATTGATGAACATCCATCAAAGCAGGCAATGATGGAAGTGGTTGCCGAGCTTGAGAAATTAGATTAGGAGGCGGCATGAATGGCGTTTGAAGGATTAGCCGACCGACTGCAGAATACAATCCAAAAAATCCGCGGAAAAGGCAAGGTTACTGAAGCGGATGTAAAAGAAATGATGCGAGAAGTCCGTCTAGCACTGCTAGAGGCCGATGTTAATTTTAAGGTCGTCAAAGACTTTGTTAAGAAAGTCAGCGAGCGTGCAGTAGGACAAGAGGTCTTAAAAAGCTTAACCCCTGGTCAGCAAATCATTAAAATTGTCAATGAAGAATTGACTGCATTAATGGGCGGTGAACAGAGCAAGATTGCTGCTTCGACTCGTCCTCCTACGGTCATTATGATGGTAGGGCTGCAGGGGGCTGGTAAAACGACAACAACAGGAAAGCTGGCCAACCTGCTTCGAAAAAAATATAACCGTAAGCCTCTGCTAGCAGCAGCAGACATCTATCGCCCTGCTGCCATCAAACAGCTTGAAACATTAGGGAAGCAATTGGATATGCCAGTATTTTCCCTTGGTGATCAAGTAAGCCCAGTAGAAATTGCCAAACAAGCGATTGCGAAAGCAAAAGAAGAACATCATGATTATGTCCTCATTGATACAGCCGGACGTTTGCATGTAGATGAAAATCTAATGGGTGAGCTTAAGGATATTAAAGAGTTAACGAAGCCAGATGAAATCTTTCTTGTAGTGGATGCGATGACTGGACAAGACGCCGTTAATGTTGCCCAAAGCTTTAATGAACAACTTGGTTTGACTGGGGTTGTGCTAACGAAGCTCGATGGTGACACACGAGGCGGAGCCGCGCTATCCATTCGTGCGGTTACACAGACACCTATTAAGTTTGTCGGTCTCGGGGAAAAAATGGATGCAATTGAACCTTTTTACCCTGAACGGATGGCTTCGAGGATACTTGGCATGGGTGACGTTTTAACCCTCATTGAAAAAGCGCAAGCAAATGTAGATGAGGAAAAAGCAAAAGAGCTTGAACAGAAAATGCGGACAGCATCCTTTACGCTTGATGACTTTTTGGAACAGCTCGGACAAGTCCGTAATTTAGGACCGCTTGATGAATTATTAAAAATGATGCCGGGTGCAAACAAAATTAAAGGTTTGAACAATGTTCAAATTGAAGAGAAACAAATTGCACACGTGGAAGCAATCATTCGATCAATGACAAAAGCTGAAAAAAATCATCCTGAGATTTTGAATTCAAACCGTAAAAAAAGAATTGCCAAAGGAAGCGGCAGAACGGTTACAGAGGTTAATCGACTTTTAAAACAGTTTGAAGACATGAAAAAGATGATGAAGCAAATGTCAGGAATGCAGCAAAAAGGCAAGAAAAAAGGCGGATTTAAGTTTCCATTTAAGCCTTTCTAACATGTTTTAACTTGTTTAAAATTGGTAATACTAGTGTAAAGAAAAAACACTTTACAAATGATAAAATAATTGATAATATACTATCTTGTGTGAAACTATTCGGAGGTGCTTATTTAAAATGGCAGTAAAAATTCGTTTAAAGCGTATGGGAGCAAAAAAGACTCCTTTCTATCGTATCGTAGCAGCAGATTCTCGTTCTCCTCGTGACGGACGTTACATTGAAGTTCTTGGAACTTATAATCCGGTTGTGCAACCAGCACAAGTTCTAATCAATGAAGAATTAGCTCTTAAATGGTTACAAGACGGTGCTAAGCCATCTGATACAGTTCGTAACCTTTTCTCTAACGAAGGCATCATGGAGAAATTCCATAATGCTAAGCATAGCAAGTAATTACTATGAAACAGCTAATTGAAACGATTGTTAAGCCCCTTGTTGATTTTCCTGAAGATGTTGTTGTCAATGTCAATGAAGAGGATCAGCGAATCACTTATCACCTAACCGTCAACAAGACAGATATGGGAAAAGTAATTGGTAAGCAGGGGCGTGTTGCAAAGGCCATAAGGACTGTTGTATATGCAGCAGGATCATCACAACAAAAGAAAATTTTTCTAGAAATTGGTGAATAGCTTTTTGCATCTAGATTAAAGGGAGGGATTACATTCCTCCCTTTTTTGCTATTAGAAAATAGATGCTAGGGGAGGCTGGTATGCATGCAACTAATTCAAACGGTTATCGTAAAGCAAATCTTAACGGAAAAGAGCAAACAAAAGCTACTTGATAAGTATTTTGCTGGAAAACTACAGATGCAAAAGGAATATGAGCAACTTCACTTTGAGTTGAAAAAACTTGAAAAGGCAAAAAAATTTCAACCTAGCGCACTTAAAAATCATTTCGAAAAAGAAATGCAAAAACGCCATGACAAAGAAAAGCTTTTTGAGTTTCAAATTGAACAATTACATATGCTACCATTAGGGAGTGAATTAAAGGAAAAGGAAGTACAAGCCCTGGTTGAAGTTAATATTGGTGACAATTGGGATGAAGTAATGAGGCAGCCGACGATCATCATTAAAGACGGCATTATCGAGGAAATAAGATAGAGGTGACGAACTATATGGAAAAGTGGTTTAATGTAGGTAAAATCGTTAATACACATGGTATTCGAGGGGAAGTTAGGGTGATTTCTAAAACAGACTTCCCAGAGCTGCGTTACAAAGTGGGCAATACTTTGTATTTGTTTATGCCAGGATCTAATAAACCGATCGAGTTAATTGTGAAAACTCACCGGACACACAAAAATTTTAATCTTTTAACCTTTGAAGGCTTAGAAAACATCAACGACGTTGAAAAGTTTAGGGATGGAATTATTAAAGTTCCAGAATCTCAGTTGGCTGATTTGGAAGAAGATGAATTCTACTATCATGAAATTATCGGCTGTCTTGTAGCGACCACTAGTGGTAAAGAAATTGGCAAGGTAACTGAAATTCTTTCTCCTGGCGCGAATGATGTTTGGGTCATTAAATCGAGCGAAGGTAAGGAAATATTAATTCCTTATATCAAAGATGTTGTGAAAAAAGTGGATGTTAAGGAAAAGGTTATCCTAATTGACCCGATGGAAGGGCTGCTTCCGTGATGAAAATAGATGTACTTACGATATTTCCTGAGATGTTTTCAGGTGTATTTGGGCACTCCATTTTAAAAAAAGCAGCTGAGAAATCTGCAGTTCAATATAATGTTGTCAATTTTCGAGACTTTGCAGATAATAAGCACCAAACCGTAGACGACTATCCCTATGGCGGCGGAGCAGGAATGGTTTTAAAGCCACAGCCGCTATTTGATGCAGTTGCATCGTTAAAGGAACAAGCAGAAAGTGATAAGACAAGAGTGATTTTACTTTGCCCTCAGGGAAAAACCTATAACCAAAAAATAGCTGAGGAACTATCCGAAGAACAACACCTTATCTTTGTTTGCGGTCATTATGAAGGCTATGATGAAAGAATTCGTGAACATGTAGTTACAGATGAAATCTCAATCGGTGATTATGTCTTAACTGGTGGAGAGCTTGGAGCAATGGTAGTGATTGATAGTGTCGTCCGTCTTTTGCCTGAAGTTTTAGGCAATCAAGAATCACATATGAAAGATTCCTTTAGTACTGGACTATTGGAGCATCCTCATTATACACGTCCCGCTGATTTTCGCGGAATGAAGGTACCAGAGGTCCTCCTTCAAGGAAATCATAAATTAATCGAAGAGTGGCGAAACAAGGAAACTTTACGACGAACTTTACTACGACGTCCCGACTTATTAGAAAAAATAGAATTAACCAAAGACCAAGAAAAATGGCTAACCGAATTAAAAAAAGAATACGAGTAGTTATTGCGTGGGCTTATCTTTTATGGTATGATACATCTTGTGACTTAAGCTGAGTTATGAATTCAGTTGGTCTTATAACGATGTTCCGCTGCAATGGAAAAGGATAGTAGATATGCAAGAGCGTCTGTTGGAAGGAGTTGAAAACGATGCAAAAATTAATAGAAGATATCACAAAAGAACAACTTCGTTCTGATCTACCTACGTTTCGTCCTGGTGATACTGTACGTGTACACGTTAAGGTTGTCGAGGGTACTCGCGAGCGTATTCAGTTATTCGAAGGTGTTGTGATTAAGCGTCGTGGTGGTGGAGTTAGCGAAACTTTCACAGTTCGTAAGGTTTCTTACGGAGTAGGCGTTGAGCGTACTTTCCCTGTACACACACCTAAAATTGCGAAGCTTGAAGTATTGCGCCGCGGTAAAGTTCGCCGTGCTAAGCTATACTACTTACGTAAGCTACGTGGTAAAAAAGCTCGTATTAAAGAAATTCGATAATAAAGAAAGAGCTTGCTTTGCAAGCTCTTTTTTCGTACATAACATTTCAAAATTGCGAAAAAGTAGTAATATTAAAGTTTGGTTAAAAAGTGCAATCCCCACGTGTTTAATATACTATTTTTATGTAAAATAAGATGATAGCAAACATTTTATTTGTGATTGGCGGGGAACATTACATGGTAAAAAAGAAGAATGAACTTTGGGAATGGACGAAGGCACTTTTAATTGCTGTTGCTTTGGCAGCAGTCATTCGTTACTTTCTATTCGCTCCAATTGTAGTGGACGGGCTATCCATGATGCCAACACTACAGCACCAAGACCGTATGATAGTAAACAAGCTAAGCTATAATATAGGTGAGCCAAAACGGTTTGATATTATCGTCTTTCATGCGCCGGAACAGAAGGATTACATTAAAAGAGTAATTGGACTTCCGGGCGACCGTATTGAGTATAAAGATGATACCCTATATGTAAATGGTAAAGCCTATGAAGAACCGTATTTAGCCGAATACAAGAAGAAAGTAGAAGGCCCGTTAACCGATCCTTTTACTCTTGAGGAGACACCTGTAGGGACGGAAACTGTGCCAGAAGGTGAATTATTCGTAATGGGCGATAATCGCCGTTTCAGTAAGGATAGCAGACATATCGGTACCATCTCGTTGGATAAAATAATCGGTAAAACAAGTATTGTTTATTGGCCGATAAAAGACGCACACATTGTGAAATAGACTTAGGAGGTGACTGCTTTGACGATCCAATGGTTTCCTGGCCATATGGCAAAAGCTCGAAGAGAGGTCACGGAAAAATTAAAATTAGTAGATATTATCTATGAATTGGTGGATGCGAGAATTCCTTATTCCTCTCGCAATCCGATGATTGATGAAATTATTCAGCATAAACCAAGACTTGTTCTTTTAAATAAAGCAGATATGGCAGATAAAGCAAGGACGAATGAGTGGATATCCTATTTTGCTAAAAAGGGAATAAAAGCGCTAGCCATTAATTCTCATGCTGGGATAGGAATGAAGGATATTGTTCAAGCATCCCACGAAATTCTTAAGGAAAAATTTGATCGACTACGAGCAAAAGGTGTTGTCAACCCGAGAGCCATTCGTGCGATGATTGTTGGAATTCCAAATGTTGGGAAATCAACATTGATTAATCGACTTGCTAAGAAGAATATTGCCAAGACAGGCAATAAACCTGGGATAACAAAGGCTCAACAGTGGATTAAGGTAGGTAAAGAGTTAGAATTATTAGATACTCCTGGGATCCTCTGGCCAAAGTTTGAAGACCAAGAGGTAGGAAAGAGACTGGCTGTAACAGGGGCGATTAAAGACACACTCCTAAATATGCAGGACTTAGTTGTCTTTTCTATAAAGTTTTTATCAGAGCGCTACCCTGAGAGACTTAAGGAGCGATATAGGCTCGATTCTGTCCCTGAAAATGTGGTTGAAATGTTTGACCAAATTGGTGAACTTAGAGGCTGTCTAGGAGCCGGCGGGGTCGTTGATTATGATAAAGTATCGGAGCTTGTCATTAGGGACATTAGAACGGAGAACTTCGGACCGCTAACGTTTGAGCGTCCAGGTGATTTCATAAATGACAGTGTAAAATAAATAAACAAGAGACTCTCAATCACGGAGAGTTTTTTTGTTTATTTTTGACATTGAAATAAAATTGATGAGAATGTATTATTACAGCGGGTGAAGAAAATGAAAGTACAAACAATTGCAGAAATCGAACAAGAACTTACAAACATAAAGGCTGAAAGTGAACCTTATTTTCAAAGAATTCAGCAGGATGAACGCAAAGGAGTCCAACAACTCATACATAAATGGCAGAGGAGAAAGGAACAGGAAAGACAGCTGCAAGAAAAATTTTATGAAATGAATGTATTTGAAAATAAATGGCGTGCCAAGGGATATCAATTTATTGCTGGAGTGGACGAAGTTGGCAGAGGACCCCTTGCTGGACCAGTAATGGCAGCTGCTGTTATTCTTCCTAAGAATTTTTACTTACCAGGTATTGATGATTCAAAGAAACTATCAGAAAAAAAGAGAAATGAATATGCAGAAATAATTAGAAAAGAAGCAATAGCTTATAGTGTTGCAGAAGTTGATGCAGGGGAAATTGATACCTTCAATATTTACGAAGCAACAAAAAAGGCGATGAAAACAGCAGTCGTTTCACTTAGTCAAAATCCTGAAGTTTTACTAATCGATGCTATGAAACTAGAAACTCCATTTATTTTTGAGTCAATCATTAAAGGTGATGCAAAGAGTGTCTCGATTGCCGCAGCTTCTATTATTGCAAAAGTAGCAAGAGACCATTTAATGGCGAAAATTGGCGATGATTTTCCGGAATATGGGTTTCAGAATAATATGGGATATGGCACAAAAGAACATATTTCAGCTATTCAAAAATATGGAATAACCCCTTATCATCGTAAGAGTTTTGCGCCTGTAAAAGACATGTTGCCACAATAATAAAAACAGGCCAAATACCTGTTTTTATTATTGCCATAAAGTAAATTGTTGTTACTATATGGATTCACTCTCCATGAAAGCGCTTTATTTAACGATAGAAGTATTCATAATATTAAGATGAATATAATTTTTTATGCATAATGGTGGACAAGAGAATAGTCATTATATAAAATGAAAACGGAGTCAATTTTTTGAAGAGTTTGATAGGAGGATGGGAAATGAATATCCATGAGTATCAAGGAAAAGAGATCCTCAAGCGTTACGGGGTAGCTGTTCCTAATGGAAAAGTGGCATTCACGGTTGAAGAAGCAGTAGAAGCCGCGAAAGAATTAGGCACACAGGTTTGTGTCGTAAAGGCGCAAATCCATGCTGGCGGAAGGGGTAAAGCTGGCGGGGTAAAGGTTGCTAAAAACCTTGATGAAGTCCGTACATATGCGAGTGAAATCTTAGGAAAGACTTTGATTACACATCAAACAGGACCAGAAGGAAAAGAAGTTAAGCGACTTCTAATTGAAGAAGGCTGCGATATTAAAAAAGAGTATTATGTTGGTCTTGTCTTAGACCGTGCTACTTCACGTGTTGTTCTTATGGCTTCAGAAGAGGGCGGAACAGAAATAGAAGAAGTAGCAGAGAAAAATCCGGAAAAAATCTTTAAAGAAGAAATTGATCCGGTTCTAGGTTTAATGCCATATCAAGCCCGCAGAATTGCATTTAATATTAACATTCCAAAAGAGTTAGTCAATCAAGCTGTTAAGTTTATGATGGGCTTATACAATGCATACATTGAAAAAGACTGTTCAATCGCTGAAATAAATCCATTAGTTGTAACTGGTGATGGAAAAGTAATGGCATTGGACGCAAAATTAAACTTTGACTCTAATGCACTTTATCGTCAAAAGGACGTTCTTGCATATCGAGATCTTGAAGAAGAAGATGCGAAAGAAATTGAAGCGTCTAAGTATGATTTAAGTTATATTTCTTTAGATGGAAACATCGGCTGTATGGTTAATGGTGCCGGACTTGCTATGGCAACGATGGATATTGTTAAGCATTATGGCGGCGACCCAGCTAACTTTCTTGATGTTGGGGGCGGTGCTACAGCAGAGAAAGTAACTGAAGCATTTAAGATTATCCTTTCTGATCCAAACGTAAAAGGTATTTTTGTCAATATCTTTGGCGGAATCATGAAATGTGATGTCATTGCTGAAGGTGTAGTAGCAGCAGCGAAGCAAGTTCAATTAAGTGTTCCTCTTGTTGTACGATTAGAGGGTACAAACGTTGATTTAGGTAAGAAAATTCTTGCTGAATCTGGTTTAGCTATCACTCCTGCAGAATCAATGGCTGACGGTGCACAAAAAATCGTTTCACTAGTGAAATAGGATCGAAAGAAAGGGGAATTAACGTGAGCGTTTTTATTAATAAAGATACGAAAGTAATTGTTCAAGGGATTACAGGTTCAACTGCCCTTTTTCATACAAAACAAATGCTAGAATACGGTACACAAATCGTTGCTGGTACTACTCCTGGTAAAGGCGGCATGGAAGTTGAAGGGGTACCTGTTTTTAATACGGTGCAAGAAGCCGTTTCTGCTACAGGCGCTACTGCTTCTGTCATCTATGTTCCAGCACCATTTGCTGCTGATGCAATTATTGAAGCGGTTGATGCTGAGTTAGACCTTGCCATTTGTATTACAGAGCATATTCCTGTATTGGATATGGTAAAAGTAAAACGTTATATGGAAGGTAAAAAGACCCGACTAGTTGGTCCAAACTGTCCAGGTGTTATAACTGCAGATGAATGTAAAATAGGGATCATGCCTGGTTATATTCATACTAAAGGCCATGTTGGCGTTGTTTCCCGCTCTGGAACATTAACCTATGAAGCTGTTCATCAGTTAACCCAAGCGGGTATTGGTCAAACAACCGCTGTTGGAATTGGCGGCGACCCTGTTAATGGAACAAACTTCATCGATGTACTAAAAGCATTTAATGAAGACCCTGAAACCTATGCCGTTATCATGATTGGTGAAATTGGCGGTACCGCTGAAGAAGAAGCTGCAGAATGGGTTAAAGCTAATATGACTAAACCTGTTGTCGGCTTCATCGGTGGACGTACAGCACCTCCTGGAAAGCGTATGGGCCATGCTGGTGCGATTATTTCAGGTGGTAAAGGTACAGCTGATGAAAAAATCCGCGTAATGAATGAGTGCGGAATAAAAGTTGCTGATACACCATCTGTAATGGGTGAAACTTTAATTGAGGTTCTCAAAGAGCAAGGAATTTACGATCAGTGTAAAACACACTAAGAATAGTAGAATTAGTCCCTTTTGATAAGGGGCTATTTCTTCTTTCTATTTATATTGGAGGGAAATAAATGGATGAATTTAAAGAAAACCTCACATATTTACTGCATTATCCGGGAATTTCATGGAATACCATTCTTCAATGTTTGAAAATGGACTCAACTCTCCTTTCCTCACCCAACACACTCAACAAATCAGTTTTTCCTTCCTTAACAGCCATTCAAACGGAACACATTATCGAACAAATCCGCCAATATGAGAAAAATGATATTCACGTCATCTCTATCTTTGATAAAAATTATCCTAGTTTGCTAAAAGAAATCTATCAGCCTCCATGGGCGTTATTTGTAAAAGGAAATCTATCTTTACTTGAAACACAGTCAAAGCTTGCAGTTGTCGGTTCACGTCAAGCGACACAATATGGTAAGAAGGCAATACGCGTCATATTTCCTGAATTACTGGAAAAAGGAGTTGTAATTGTCAGTGGATTGGCTGCTGGTATCGATACACTTGCACATGAATTCGCAATGAAAAATGGCGGCAATACAATTGCCGTAATAGCTGGGGGGTTATATCATATATACCCAAAAGAGAACTCTGATTTGGCAAGAGAAATGATGGCAACACAGCTAGTTGTCTCAGAATATCCTCCTGATACAACACCACTGCGATGGCATTTCCCAGCCCGCAACCGAATCATCAGCGGGATGTCTAATGGTACATTTATAATAGAAGCAAAAAGAAAAAGTGGGTCACTCATAACGGCAAATTATGCAGTAAATGAAGGACGAGAGGTTTTTTCGCTGCCTGGAAGCATCTTCAACCCGTATTCTTTAGGGTCAAATGATTTAATCCGGCAAGGTGCAAAGCTGGTCATGAGCAGCGAGGATATTTTGGAGGAACTTCGGTTATAGCTTTTAACACTTAATCGTTGATTTTTGCAGGTTTTTTCTAAACGATTGGAGAATAAGTTCTAAAAAAGCTTGAAATTTTTTCTAATATGTTATACATTTTCCAACAGATATTCGAAAAAAGAATTTCTAACAGGAATATTATGGCTTATAATTGTCATTAATTATGGGTGACGACTTCGTCATTATTGACATCAATGATTATTTGATTAAGAATAATAGGTATTAATCTGGTATACACTTTCCACATTAGTTAGGAATAATATATAGTTATGGAAAATTAGGGATAAGTCATTTTTGTAAAGTATTTTCACATGTCCAGATTGAGGAATTTGGAATTTAGAAAAACTTCTCAAATTGTAAGTAGGTCTGAATTTGAGCGTAGTCATTTTCAGAGTGCTTTCACTTCTTATATCCCCTTGAGGAGGATTATTCGCATGGCAGAGTTTCTAGTAATTGTAGAATCACCAGCAAAAGCGAAAACAATTGAACGGTACTTAGGAAAAAAATATAAAGTAAAAGCATCTATGGGCCATGTGCGAGATTTGCCGCGGAGCCAAATGGGAGTCTATAAAGAAACTAACTTTGAACCGAAATACATCACGATTCGGGGCAAAGGTCCCGTATTGAAGGAATTAAAAACTGCAGCAAAGAAAGCAAAGAAAGTCTATCTCGCGGCTGACCCGGATCGCGAAGGGGAAGCAATTGCTTGGCATTTGGCTCATAGTTTAGATGTTGATATTACATCTGATTGCCGGGTGGTCTTTAATGAAATAACGAAGGATGCAATAAAAGAGTCCTTTAAACATCCCCGTCCTATCAACATGGATTTGGTTGATGCTCAGCAAGCTAGAAGGGTTTTAGACCGTCTCGTCGGTTATAACATTAGCCCGCTACTTTGGAAGAAGGTAAAAAAGGGGCTTAGTGCAGGACGTGTACAATCTATTGCGGTCAAATTAATAATTGACCGAGAAAAAGAAATAAAGGCGTTTGTTCCAGAAGAATATTGGACGATCGAAAGTGAATTGGTAAAAGGAAAAGATCATTTTAGTGCTTCATTCCATATGATTGCAAATAAAGAAAAAGTTGAACTTAACTCTGAAAAAGATGTAGAGGCTATTTTGAAGCAAATGGAAGGAGATAAGTTCAAAGTCGTTTCTGTTACCATGAAGGAAAGAAAGCGAAACCCATCTCCTGCCTTTATTACATCATCACTTCAACAGGAAGCGGCCAGAAAACTTAATTACCGTGCTAGAAAGACCATGATGATTGCTCAGCAGCTTTATGAGGGGATGGAGTTAGGAGCAGAAGGAACCGTTGGTCTTATTACTTATATGAGAACAGACTCAACCCGTATTTCTGAAGTGGCTCAGAAAGAAGCAGCTGAATATATTCAAAAAGAGTTCGGTGAGGCTTACTTAAAGGATGAACAGCGAAAAGAAAAGAAACAAAATAGTAATACACAAGATGCTCACGAAGCCATTCGTCCAACAAGTACTTTCCGTGACCCAAATAGTGTGAAGCAATACTTGTCAAGAGACCAATTTCGTCTCTATAAGCTAATTTGGGAACGATTTTTAGCAAGTCAAATGGCTCAGGCTGTCATGGATACAATGAGTGTCGATCTTCAAAATGGTAATGTAATTTTCCGGGCAAATGGCTCAAAGATTAAGTTTCCTGGCTTTATGAAGATCTATGTTGAGGGAACGGATGATCAAGTGGAAGAAAAGAATAAAATGCTGCCAGATTTAAAAGAAGGCGATGAAGTCTTCAAAAAAGATATAGAATCCAAACAGCATTTTACTCAGCCGCCGCCAAGATATACGGAAGCTAGATTAGTTAAAACGCTTGAGGAATCAGGCATTGGCAGACCTTCCACATATGCACCGACGTTAGATACCATCCAGAAACGCGGCTATGTTTCATTAGATAATAAGCGATTTGTCCCCACAGAGTTAGGGGAAATCTGTAATGAATTAATGATTGAATTCTTTCCTGATATTCTCAATGTCGATTTTACCGCCAAAATGGAACAGGATTTAGATAATGTAGAAGATGGTAAAATTCACTGGGTTGAAATTATCGATGGATTTTATCAAGAATTTGAAAAGCATTTAGCAAAGGCCGAAGAAGAAATGCAGTCTGTCGAAATTAAAGATGAACCGGCTGGCGAAGATTGTGAATTATGTAGTAGTGCAATGGTATTCAAAATGGGCAGATACGGTAAATTCATGGCTTGCAGTAATTTCCCAGATTGCAGGAATACAAAAGCTATTGTTAAGGAAATTGGAGTAACATGTCCAAAGTGTAAAGAAGGCAGTATCATTGAGCGTAAGAGTAAGAAAAAAAGAATATTCTATGGCTGCAACAGGTTCCCAGAATGCGATTTTATCTCTTGGGATAAACCGTTGCCAAGAACTTGCCCTAAGTGTGATGCAGCGCTCGTAGAAAAGAAATTAAAAAAAGGCGTTCAAGTGCAGTGTGTTGAATGTGATTACAAAGAAGAACCACAAAGTTAAGGGTGAGCACAGCTCACTCTTTTCAATTTTTTTAATCCAGCTCCAGCGCCTAGGGGCTCGGGGTCATAAGCCAATCCGTCAAGAAGGTTAAAGAGCGCAACCTTCATGCCGGCTCGTCTTATGCCAGTCGCCCCTGTTCAAGGCGCTTCCGCTTTTTTTTAATCAAACATAAAACTTTTTTGTTTTTGAATCGTATAGTAAAATGCAAGATGGGCTGAAAAATGGGAAAAGTAAAATTGTAAAAAGTCAAAAATTGATTGGGCATTGGAAAATCAGGAGGTATATCATGAACGATGTTACAATAAACGTAATAGGAGCAGGTTTAGCAGGGAGTGAGGCTGCCTGGCAGATTGCTAAACGCGGTGTAAAAGTCCATCTTTATGAAATGAGGCCAGTAAAACAAACACCTGCACACCATACTGATAAATTTGCAGAATTGGTTTGCAGTAATTCCTTGCGTGCTAATACTCTAACAAATGCAGTAGGAGTATTGAAGGAAGAAATGAGAATTCTCGATTCGGTTATTATTACGGCTGCGGATGCTAGTTCTGTTCCAGCAGGTGGAGCCTTAGCAGTAGACCGTCATGAATTTGCTGCTAAAGTGACGGAGATGGTAAAGAATCATGAGAATGTTACGGTAATCAATGAGGAAGTGACAGAAATACCTGAAGGAATTACTGTAATAGCAACGGGACCCTTAACAAGCCCAGAGCTTTCTTCAAGTTTAAAATCGTTAACAGGAGAGGATTACCTCTATTTTTATGATGCTGCCGCACCTATCCTTGAAAAAGATAGCATTGATATGGATAAGGTCTACTTAAAATCACGGTATGATAAAGGTGAAGCTGCCTATCTAAATTGTCCGATGACAGAGGAAGAGTTTAATCGGTTTTATGAGGCACTTATCGCTGCTGAAACAGTCCCATTAAAAGAATTTGAAAAAGAAATTTTCTTTGAGGGCTGCATGCCAATAGAAGTAATGGCACAGCGAGGAAAAAAGACCATGTTATTTGGACCATTAAAACCTGTAGGATTGGAAGATCCGAAAACAGGGAAAAGACCATATGCCGTCATTCAACTTCGCCAAGACGATGCTGCAGGTACCCTTTATAATATTGTCGGATTTCAAACGCATTTAAAATGGGGACCGCAAAAAGAAGTTCTTCGGTTAATCCCAGGACTTGAAAATGTTGAAATTGTACGTTATGGGGTCATGCATCGAAATACCTTTATCAATTCACCCAAAGTATTAAAGGCTTCATATCAATTTAGGGAACGTGAAAACCTGTTCTTTGCAGGACAAATGACTGGTGTGGAAGGATATGTAGAATCTGCTGCTAGTGGATTAGCTGCCGGAATTAATGCCGCTAGACTGGCTTTGGGGTATGAAACAGTAGAATTCCCCGTCGAAACGGCAATTGGAAGTATGGCGCGTTATATCACGACGACTAATGCTAAAAACTTCCAACCGATGAATGCAAATTTTGGGCTATTTCCTGAATTAGCTGAAAAAATCAAAGGTAAACAGGAACGAAATCTGCAACATGCAAACAGAGCGCTAGAAACAATTCAGAACTTTGTGAAGGTTTTGTAAAATTTATTGCAAGGGGTTAAGAAGTGTGTTACGCTTTAGGAGCCTTTGTGAGATGGGCACAGTAATAATTGTGACTGTTTTAGTAACGTTGGGTCACAACCATTTACAAACTGTGAAAACTTAATCACAATATACAATTGGACAATCCCAATATGCTCAGTGTAAATTCTTTTTGTTCATACCTGAACAAGTTGGAGTTTGATGGAGTCAATGAAACGTATATACCCATACATAAAAGGGAATAAATGAATAAAGTTTTCATACTATTCTAGTGTAATGCACTTGTCTATTTATGACAATCTCTTGTTACATAAATTTGTTATCAAAAATGCAAGAGGAGGATTAATGATGAACCAATTTCATGCTACGACAATATTTGCAATCCATCATAATGGTAAATGTTCAATGTCAGGTGATGGCCAAGTCACATTTGGTAATGCAGTTGTGATGAAGCACACAGCAAAAAAGGTTAGAAAGATATTTAATGGTAAGGTATTGGCTGGTTTTGCCGGGTCTGTTGCGGATGCATTTACCCTTTTTGAAATGTTTGAAGGGAAATTAGAGGAATACAACGGAAACCTCCAAAGAGCCGCTGTTGAGCTTGCTAAACAGTGGAGAAGTGATAAAGTGCTAAGAAAGCTAGAAGCAATGTTAATTGTCATGAATCAAGAAGATTTGCTCCTCGTTTCAGGAACAGGAGAAGTGATTGAGCCAGACGATGGAATTCTAGCAATCGGATCAGGTGGTAATTATGCGTTAGCAGCTGGACGTTCTCTAAAGAAATATGCAGGTGACCATCTATCTGCAAAAGAAATCGCAAAGGCTTCTTTAGAAATAGCTGCTGAAATTTGTGTATATACCAACCATAACATTATCGTGGAAGAGCTCTAAGAGGAGGGGACCAACAATGGCTAATAAAGACAACCTAACACCGCGCCAGATTGTAGAAAGACTTGATCAATATATTATTGGACAAAAGGACGCAAAAAAAGCAGTTGCAGTGGCACTTAGAAATCGATATAGACGTGGGATGTTAACCGAAAAACTTCGCGAAGAGATTATTCCTAAAAATATTTTAATGATCGGTCCAACGGGTGTTGGTAAAACAGAAATTGCTCGGAGAATTGCAAAGCTGGTTGGTGCACCTTTCGTTAAAGTAGAGGCGACTAAATTTACGGAAGTCGGTTATGTGGGTCGTGATGTTGAATCTATGGTTCGTGATCTCGTTGAAACATCTGTCCGTTTAGTAAAAGAAGATAGAGTGTTATCTGTCAAAGAAAGTGCAGAGCAAAATGCAAATGCTAGGCTGGTTGATTTACTTGTTCCATCTGCAAAGAAACAGCAAAATTACAAAAATCCACTTGAAATGCTTTTCGGTGGCGGAAATGCAACAGCAGAACCTGAAAATCATCAAGAAGATTACTCGATAACGGAAAAAAGAAAAATTGTGAAGGAAAGACTTGCTCTTGGTCAATTAGAAGAAGAAATCGTTACAGTCGATGTTGAAGAGCAATCACCTTCTATGTTTGATATGCTGCAAGGCTCCGGAATGGAACAGATGGGTATGAACATGCAGGATGCATTAAGCAGTTTTATGCCGAAGAAACGAAAGAAACGTAAATTAACAGTTCGTGAAGCAAGAAAAGTTTTAACCAATGAAGAAGCAGCAAAATTAATTGATATGGATGAAGTTACAACTGAAGCGGTTTACCGTGCTGAACAAACGGGTATCATCTTTATAGATGAAATTGATAAAATAGCTAGCAAAAATTCTGGTGGATCTTCAGCAGATGTTTCTCGCGAAGGAGTCCAACGAGATATTTTACCAATCGTTGAAGGTTCAACCGTTGTAACAAAATACGGTTCAATTAAAACAGATTATATTTTATTTATCGCAGCTGGTGCTTTTCACATGTCAAAACCATCAGATTTAATACCAGAATTACAAGGTCGATTACCAATTCGGGTTGAATTAACGAAATTAACCGTTGAGGATTTCTTTAGAATTTTGATTGAACCAGATAATGCGTTAATTAAACAATATCAAGCATTATTGGAAACAGAAGGTATACAAATTGAATTTTCTGACGATGCTATTCGTAGAATAGCTGAAATTGCTTTTGAAGTGAACCAAAATACAGATAATATTGGAGCAAGAAGACTTCACACCATTTTGGAAAAACTTTTAGAAGACTTGTCTTTTGAAGCACCCGATATTTCAATGGAGAAGATTACCATTACTCCACAATATGTTGATGATAAGCTCGAAGCAATATCGAAAAATAAAGATTTAAGCCAATTTATCCTATAATTTAGATTTACTAATAAAACTTAATAATGGTTCCAGTTAATTAGGAGGAAGAAACAGATGGATTTACTTACAAAAACAAGAAAAATTAATGTATTGCTACAAAAGGCGGCAGGCAAGCCAGTAAACTTTAAAGAAATGTCTGAAACACTAAGTGAAGTGATAGAAGCTAATATTTTTGTTGTAAGTCGACGGGGTAAGCTTTTAGGCTTTGCTATCAATCAACAAATTGAGAATGATCGTATGAAGAAAATGTTGGAAGACAGACAGTTTCCTGAAGAATATACAAATGGCCTTTTTGCCATTCAGGAAACTTCATCAAACCTTGATGTCGATAGCACATATACTGCATTCCCGGTTGAAAATAGAGAGTTATTCCGTGAGGGGTTAACAACAATTGTTCCTATTATTGGCGGTGGGGAACGCCTTGGAACTTTAATTCTTGCTAGACTGCAAGAAAAGTTCCATGATGATGACCTTATCTTAGCTGAATATGGTGCAACGGTTGTCGGTATGGAAATTTTACGTGAAAAGTCAGAAGAAATTGAAGAAGAGGCTAGAAGTAAGGCAGTGGTTCAAATGGCTATTAGTTCATTATCGTACAGTGAACTTGAAGCAATTGAACATATTTTTGAAGAATTAAATGGTCATGAAGGCTTGTTAGTTGCTTCAAAAATTGCTGACCGTGTGGGTATTACCCGCTCAGTTATTGTAAATGCACTTAGAAAGCTTGAAAGTGCGGGCGTAATTGAATCTCGTTCTCTTGGTATGAAAGGAACATATATCAAAGTATTGAACGATAAATTCCTTATTGAATTAGACAAATTAAGATCTAACTAAATGATATGAAAAATCCCTGGTTTTACCGGGGTTTTTTTTCTGAAGTAAAACTTGATTGTTGCTGGCGCATGTGCTATATTATTAAACGGTGTTATTACACACGCTTGTTGATTTAAGCAGCCGGTGCTGTTCATAACAGTTTCTGTTTAAAAGTGAAACGAGCGGAGGAAAACGAAACCATAGGAGGAAACAAACATGTCAGTTATTTCAATGAAACAATTGCTTGAAGCTGGTGTACACTTTGGACACCAAACTCGCCGTTGGAACCCAAAAATGAAGAAATATATCTTCACAGAGCGTAACGGTATTTATATTATCGATCTTCAAAAAACAGTTAAGAAGGTTGAAGAAGCTTATAACTGGGTTAAAGATCTTGCTGCTAATGGCGGAACAATCCTTTTTGTAGGTACTAAGAAACAAGCTCAAGATTCTGTTAAAGAAGAAGCAGCTCGTTCTGGTATGTACTTTGTTAACCAACGTTGGTTGGGTGGAACTTTAACTAACTTTGAAACAATCCAAAAGCGTATTGGTCGCTTAAAAGATATCGAAAGAATGTCTGAAGATGGTACTTTCGAAGTATTACCTAAAAAAGAAGTAGTTCAATTGAAAAAAGAACTAGAACGCCTTGAAAAATTCTTAGGCGGTATCAAGGATATGAAGAGACTTCCAGATGCACTTTTCATTATCGACCCTCGTAAAGAGCGTATTGCTGTTGCAGAAGCTAAGAAGTTGAACATTCCTATCGTAGGAATTGTTGATACTAACTGTGATCCAGACGAAATCGATGTAGTTATTCCTGCGAATGACGATGCGATTCGCGCGGTTAAGCTTTTAACTGGTAAAATGGCAGATGCTATCCTTGAAGCAAAACAAGGTGAAGAAGTAGCTGTAGAAGCTTAATTTATATGATTTGAACAAATAAAAAGGTGATAACAGGGAGCACCCTTTATCGCCTTTTTTTAAAGATTAATCTTAGCACTCTATGGCTAAGCTATTTGTATGTACATATGTATTAAAGGAGGAAATTAATCATGGCAGTTACTGCTCAAATGGTAAAAGAATTACGTGAAAAAACTGGCGCTGGAATGATGGATTGTAAAAAAGCGTTAACTGAAACAAACGGTGATATGGAAAAAGCAATTGACTTCCTTCGTGAAAAAGGAATTGCATCTGCTGCGAAAAAAGGCGATCGTATAGCTGCTGAAGGATTAACGTATGTTGTTGCTGAAGGTAACGATGCAGTTATTTTAGAAGTAAACTCTGAAACAGATTTCGTTGCAAAAAACGAAGCATTCCAAAACCTTGTAAAAGAATTAGCTGCACATTTGCTTGCTAACAAACCTGCAAGTGTAGAAGAAGTTTCTGCACAAACGATTAATGGAGTGACTGTTGCTGATTATATCAATGCTGCCATTGCAAAAATTGGTGAAAAATTATCACTTCGCCGTTTTACTGTAGTATCAAAAACAGATAATGATGCTTTTGGTGCTTACCTGCACATGGGTGGACGTATTAGTGTATTAACAGTTCTTGAAGGAACTACAGATGCTGCTGCTGCTAAAGATGTTTCCATGCATATTGCAGCATTAAGACCTAAATATGTTTCTCGTGACCAAGTTTCTCAAGAGGAAGTTGAACACGAGCGTCAAGTTCTTACTACACAGGCACTTAACGAAGGAAAGCCTGAAAAAATCGTCGAAAAAATGGTTGAAGGCCGTCTTGGTAAGTATTTTGAAGATGTATGTCTTCTTGACCAAACTTTCGTTAAAAACCCTGATCAAAAAGTTCGTCAATTTGTTGAATCAAAAGGCGCTACTGTACGTGAATTCATTCGTTACGAAGTGGGCGAAGGTATTGAAAAGCGTGAAGACAACTTCGCTGAAGAAGTTATGAATCAAATTAATAAAAAGTAATCAAACGCAGCGCAAAATCTTAGAAATATGTTTTGAATAGGGAACACGATGTGTTCCCTATTTTTAAAGAGTTTTTTATAAAAAATACATAATAAGGAGGTTCATATGAGCGGTCCTAAATACAAACGCGTAGTACTAAAATTAAGTGGGGAAGCACTTGCTGGAGAAACAAGCTTCGGTATTAAACCATCCGTTATTAAGTCAATCGCTGGCCAAGTAAAGGAAATTGCTGAACTTGGTGTCGAGGTTGCAGTTGTTGTTGGCGGTGGCAACATTTGGCGTGGTAAAATTGGAAGTGAAATGGGGATGGACAGAGCAACTGCTGATTATATGGGCATGCTTGCGACTGTGATGAATTCTTTAGCACTTCAGGATAGTTTGGAACACTTGGGTATAGAATCCCGGGTACAAACTTCAATTGAAATGCGTCAAGTTGCAGAACCATATATTAGACGTCGTGCAATGAGACACTTAGAAAAAAAGAGAGTCGTTATTTTTGCTGCAGGTACAGGAAATCCATATTTTTCAACCGACACAACTGCTGCACTAAGAGCGGCTGAAATCGATGCTGAAGTAATATTGATGGCAAAAAATAATGTGGATGGTGTATACTCTGCCGACCCGCGTCTTGATTCAAATGCAACAAAATATGACGTTCTGACGTTCCTAGATGTTATCAAAGAAGGATTGGCTGTAATGGATTCAACAGCTTCTTCATTATGTATGGATAATGATATTCCGCTTATTGTTTTCTCTATTATGGAACAAGGAAATATTAAACGTGCAGTAATGGGTGAAAAAATTGGAACGATTGTTAGGGGGAAAATTTAATGCCAAAACAAGTGATTTCCACAACAAAGGAAAGAATGACAAAAGCCATTCAAGCGTATTCGCGTGAGCTTGCAACTATTCGAGCAGGGAGAGCTAGTGCGTCATTATTAGATAGAATTACAATAGATTATTACGGGGCACCTACACCAGTGAATCAAATGGCTGGAATTTCAGTACCAGAAGCTCGACTCCTAGTCATCCAGCCTTATGATAAGTCAATTTTAGGTGCGATTGAAAAGGCAATTCTTAAATCTGACTTAGGTTTAAACCCTTCCAATGATGGTCAAGTAATCCGAATTGCTATTCCTCAATTGACGGAAGAGCGCAGAAAAGAGCTAGTGAAATTAGTTAAGAAAGAATCGGAAGAAGCAAAGGTAGCGATTCGTAACATCCGACGTGATGGAAACGATGACCTTAAAAAGCTAGAAAAGAACGGAGAAATCACCGAAGACGCCCTTCGTGGTTATTCTGAAGATATCCAAAAACTAACAGACGAACAAATTAGTAAAATCGACCAAATAACCAAAGACAAAGAAAAAGAAATCTTGGAAGTTTAATAAATTTAAGGCTGTGTTAATAATACTTTTGTTCTTAGAACCTGTTGATTGGAGC
>NZ_JBALNQ010000001.1:178866-225976 GCF_036961885.1 Neobacillus niacini
CGAGGAGGCTCACGGGCGAGCCCGCGGAAAGCGTAGCCCCTGTAGTGCAAATCAACAGCCTGGTTTAACACAGCCTAATTTAAAGAACCCTCTTTTTTAGGGGGTTTTTTTAACTATTATCACCTTGAAGATTTTTTCATGGCCAATAAAAACTTCATTCTTATTTCTAGGACTAGTTCATAAGTTATTTATTAGAAGATAAATTTTTACTTTTTTGGTATGATAAAGACATGCGAAAAATCAGCATTCTTCATATATATCAACAAGGCTCTGTGGCCATGATCTATTATCGGAGGAAATGATTATCTTAATTTGGAGGAGCAATGTTATGTTTAATAAAATAAGGCTTTGGAAGAATCAAAATAATAACTCTTCTACACTCCGAGAAAATATAGAAAAGGTTAGAAAATTGCCTGTTCCACAACATGTTGCAATTATTATGGATGGCAATGGACGCTGGGCTAAAAAAAGAGCTTTGCCACGGATTGCTGGACATCATGAAGGCATGAAGGTAGTGCGTAAAATAACAAAATTAGCAAATAACCTTGGTATTAAAACCCTAACGTTGTATGCTTTTTCAACTGAAAATTGGAAACGTCCAAAAAATGAAGTGGATTATTTAATGAAGCTTCCGGAGGAATTTTTAGGAACCTTTTTGCCTGAATTAATAGAAGAAAATGTTCAAGTAACAATGATGGGATATAAAGATCAACTTCCAGTACATACATTAAATGCAATTGAAAAAGCAATGGAGGATACAAAGACCAATGATGGCCTAGTATTAAACTTTGCACTTAACTATGGAAGCAGATCAGAGATTATTGATGCAACAAAAAAAGTCTTAAATGATTATAAAAGTGGAATACTGAAAGAGAGTGATTTAGACGAAGAGGTTTTTTCCTCTTATCTTATGACTTCTGACCTTAACGACCCAGATTTATTAATTAGATCTAGTGGTGAAATAAGGCTTAGTAATTTTATGTTATGGCAATTAGCATACACTGAGTTTTGGTTTACCGATGTATTATGGCCAGATTTTAGAGAAAAACATTTGATTGAAGCTGTAGAAGCCTATCAAAATCGTCAACGTCGATTTGGTGGTATTTAATAAATTATTCTCGCTCAAGTACTATAAAGGTGTTGAAATCTTAGATGAAGCAAAGAATCATTACAGGAGTCGTAGCAGCTGCTTTATTTCTACCAATTGTTTTTTACGGCGGACTGCCTTTTGTCCTATTAACTTACTTCCTAGCAACTGTCGGTTTGTATGAATTATTAAAAATGAAAAATCTTAGTATTTTCTCTGTTCATGGACTGCTGACTGTTTTATTTCTCTGGGTTATACTCTTACCAGAGCAGTATAATGATGTAGTAAATACTTTTTATTATACAAAAACAGAACTTGGAATTGCTTTTATTTTATTATTATTAGCCTATACCGTGATAACCAAAAATCGTTTTACCTTTGAAGATGTTGGTTTTTCAATTTTATCCGCTATATACGTAGGAATTGGCTTTTATTTCTTTATTGAGACCCGTGATGCAGGAATCGTATATATTTTCTACTTATTATTTATGATATGGGCAACAGATTCAGGTGCTTATTTTATCGGAAAAGCAATCGGAAAAAACAAACTTTGGCCGGAAATAAGTCCCAATAAAACCATTGAGGGCTTCTTAGGTGGGGTAGGTTGCGCCTTAATCATTGGAGTATTGTTTGCTATATTTTCAGATATAAATGCAACCATACTCGAATTAATGGGAATAACGGTTGTACTTTCGATCTTTGGCCAAATAGGGGATCTTGTCCAGTCCGCTTTTAAGCGTCATTTTAATGTAAAGGATTCAGGAAATATCTTACCTGGTCATGGTGGAATCCTTGACCGTTTTGATAGTCTATTATTCGTATTGCCATTATTAAACCTTTTTCATTTATGGTAAGTATTAGGAGATGAAATTTTTTTGAAAATGATTAGTATTTTGGGGGCAACAGGCTCTATTGGCACCCAAACCTTAGATATTATTCGAGAACATCCTTCAGAATTTAAGTTAGTGGCTCTATCATTAGGGAAAAACTTAGAATTAGCCAGGAAAATAATGAATGAATTTAAGCCTGAGCTAGTTTCTGTACAAGAGTACCATGACTGTCATACATTAAAATCAGAATTCCCTACTACTAAATTCACCTTTGGTGAAGAGGGTCTCATTGAAGTAGCAGTTTACCCTTCAGCAGACATACTTGTAAATGCAGTACTGGGGAGTGTTGGTTTAAGTCCGACATTGCAAGCAATTGAAAGTGGCAAAACAATTGCTATTGCGAATAAGGAAACCCTTGTGACTGCTGGTCATCTTGTTATGGATGCGGCAGAGAAAAAGGGAGTAGCATTACTGCCAGTTGATAGTGAGCATTCAGCTATTTTTCAATGTTTACAGGGTGAGCGAGATAAGAATATTGAAAGATTGATTTTGACTGCTTCTGGTGGGAGCTTCCGGGACCGAACTCGTAAAGAGTTAGAAGGCGTTACGGTTAAAGAGGCATTAAATCACCCCAATTGGTCAATGGGTGCAAAAATCACCATCGATTCTGCCACAATGATGAATAAAGGGCTTGAAGTAATTGAGGCTCATTGGCTTTACAATATGCCGTATGAGAAAATTGATGTCCTTCTTCATAAAGAAAGCATCATCCATTCTATGGTAGAATTTCATGATAGCAGTGTGATCGCGCAGCTCGGAACACCTGATATGAGAGTTCCGATTCAATATGCACTTTCCTATCCGGACAGGTTACCACTTCCTAGCTCACAGCGTTTAAATCTAGCTAAAATTGGTGCATTAAATTTCCGAGAAATGGATTTTAACCGTTTCCGTTGCATGCAATATGCCTACGAGGCTGGCAAAAGAGGTGGAACATTACCAACTGTTCTGAATGCAGCAAATGAGGTTGCAGTAGCTGCCTTTTTAGAAGAAAAAATTAATTTCTTACAGATTGAGGATTTGATAGAGAAGGCATTAAGTAAGCATGATTTGATTATGAATCCTGACTTATCCATTATTCAAGAAGTGGACAAAGAAACAAGACAATTTGTAAAAACACTTCTATAAAAAAAGGTGGTTTTTTAGTTTGACAACAGTTATTGCCTTTATTGTAATCTTTGGTGCTCTAGTCTTCTTTCATGAGTTGGGTCATTTAGTTTTTGCAAAACGTGCAGGAATTCTATGCCGTGAATTTGCAATCGGATTTGGTCCGAAGGTTTTCTCGCATAAAAAGGGGGAAACAACCTATACCATTAGGTTATTACCTATTGGCGGATTTGTCCGGATGGCTGGTGAAGACCCAGAAATTGTTGAAATTAAACCAGGTTACCGAATCGGGCTTTTGTTTGACAAAGATAATACCGTTAATAAAATTATTTTGAACAATAAAGAAAAGTATCCTGATTGTCGGATTGTTGAAGTGGAACATGCGGATATTGAACATAAGCTTTTCATTAAGGGCTATCCAGAAGACGAAGAAGAAAGCTTACAAACCTTTTCAGTAAGTCCAACCGCTGTTACTGTAGAAAACGGGATTGAAACACAATTGGCCCCATATAATCGTCAATTCGCTTCCAAAACGCTGCCACAAAGAACAATGGCGATTTTTGCAGGACCTATGATGAATTTTGTCCTTGCATTCTTTTTGTTCATTATTATTGCTTTTTTACAAGGTGTACCTACCAATGAGCCAAAGTTAGGCGAAATTACATCTGATGGTGCAGCAAATGCAGCAGGTCTGATGGAAGGTGACATTGTTCAAAGTATTAATGGCGCTGAAATTTCAAGCTGGTCCGATGTTGTAGAAATTATTAGAGAAAATCCAAATGAAAAACTAGATTTTTCCATTAGCCGTGCGGGTGAAGACCAGGAATTCTCTGTAACTCCGAAGGAACAAACGGTTGAGGGCAAAAAAATAGGCTTGATTGGTGTATATAGTCCTATAGAGAAATCACCAATGAAATCCATTACTGCTGGTTTTACTGAGACATACTTTTGGACAAAGCAAATCTTTGTTATGCTAGGTCAGTTGGTCACGGGGCAGTTCTCAATTGATATGCTCTCTGGGCCGGTTGGTATATATGCTTCAACGGATACAGTTGTTCAGTCAGGTATTTACTATGTTATGAAATGGGCAGCTATATTAAGTATTAACCTGGGGATAATGAACCTCTTGCCTATACCAGCACTTGATGGCGGAAGACTAATGTTTTTCGCAGTAGAGGCAGTTAGAGGAAAGCCAATTGATCGTCATAAAGAGGGATTGGTCCACTTTATTGGCTTTGCACTTCTCATGCTTCTCATGCTGGTGGTTACTTGGAACGATATCCAAAGATTTTTCTTATAGCAAATAAAATGGGTTCCGAATGGGACCCTTTTTTATTTACTTTTTTGGTTTTATTTTTCTGTCGAAATCAGCCGAATGATTCGGTATCATATGATATAATTACTTTTTGGACAAGAATGATTAGAGAGATTTTATATAGATGGGAGAGGGAATGATGAGCGAACATGCCACTGGCAAAAAAGAGCGATTCTTACTCTTGCTCCAGCAACTAGAATTAAAAGAGGACGCTGTAGTAGCACAATTTCAAAATGCTCAAATTGAAAGATTTATTGTCGAAAAAAAGGCCCGCAGATGGCATTTTCAATTTTTACTAGAAAAAATTCTTCCTTTTAGTTTGTACCTTCGCTTTACTACTCAACTAGAGAGAAAATTTTCAACTATTGCGAGTATTTCTTACGATATTCAAGTAGCCGATCCAACCTTCCAAACTGAGCTGCTTCTAGAGTATTGGAATTATAGCATTCAACAAATTGATGGGATTTCACCACCGCTAGTAAAACTATTAAATGAACAAGTTCCGACTATTTCTGGTAATAAGCTGACGATTTCGGTCCGTAATGAAATGGAAGGAATGACGTTAAAAAGGAAGTATGGTTCACTTATTACTAGTCTTTATCAATCATATGGATTCCCTAGCTTAACATTGGAAACAACTATCAAAACTGAAGAAAAGAATGACGAATATCAACAATTCTTATTAGCGAAACAAAAGGAAGATCAGGAACGCGGACTAATGGCCTTAGCTGATCTACAAAAGAAAGAAGCAGAGAAAGAGGCAGGAGTTCATGTTCCAGATGGGCCACTATCAATCGGACTTACCATAAAGGGTGATCAAGACCTCCGAAACATGATTGACATTGTCGATGAGGAAAGACGTGTAACCGTGGAAGGGTTTATTTTTGATGCGGAAACAAGGGAATTAAGAAGCGGCCGGACCCTATTAACATTTAAGATTACGGATTACACGAGCTCGTTGATGGTTAAAATGTTCTCTCGAGATAAAGAGGATGCTGCCCTTTATCAGCTTGTGAAAAAAGGAATGTGGGTGAGAGTAAGAGGTAGCATTCAAAATGATACCTTTGTCCGTGATTTGGTCATGATCGGCAATGATATCAACGAAATCAAACCTGCAGGCCGTAAGGATACAGCGCGGGAGGATGAAAAACGCGTAGAGCTTCATCTTCATACCCCAATGAGCTCAATGGATGCTGTGACTCCTGTTGGAACGCTCATTTCTCAAGCAAGTAAGTGGGGACATAAGGCAATTGCCGTTACCGACCATGCTGTTGCTCAATCGTTTCCGGAAGCGTACGGTGCCGGAAAGAAAAACAATATTAAAATCCTTTATGGTGTGGAAATAAATCTTGTGGATGATGGTGTGCCGATTACCTATAATGATTCCCATCGTTTACTAGCAGAAGATACATTTGTAGTATTTGACGTTGAAACGACAGGTCTGTCAGCCGTGTATGATACGATTATAGAACTTGCGGCAGTAAAGATTAAAGATGGAGAAATTATTGATCGTTTTGAATCCTTCGCAAATCCACACCATCGACTATCAGCAACAACGATTAACTTAACGGGAATTACCGATGATATGGTACAAAATGCTCCTGAAGTCGGAGCAGTCATCCAAAGGTTTCATGATTGGGTAGGAGACGACGTGCTAGTTGCCCACAATGCTTCCTTTGATATGGGCTTCCTGAATGTGGGTTATAAAAATATTGGGCTTGGAAAGGCAAAAAATCCAGTCATTGATACTCTCGAACTTGGTAGATTTCTATATCCAGAAATGAAAAATCATCGTTTAAATACGTTAACAAAGAAATTTGATATTGAATTAACCCAGCACCACAGGGCTATTTATGATGCAGAAGCAACAGGGTATTTACTATTGAAAATGCTTAAGGATGCACTGGAAAAAAGCATCGAATACCATGATCAATTTAACGATCACATGGGGAAAGGAAATGCTTATCAGCGGGCACGTCCTTACCACTGTACGCTCCTTGCTCAAACGGAAGTAGGTTTAAAGAACTTATTTAAACTGGTCTCCATTTCTCATATTGAATATTTTTATAGAGTACCAAGATTACCAAGGTCCGTACTTCAAAAATATCGAGAAGGAATTCTAGTTGGCTCTGGCTGTAATAAAGGAGAAGTTTTTGAGGGAATGATGCAAAAATCTCCTGATGAAGTGGAAGCTTTTGCACAATTCTATGATTACCTTGAAGTAATGCCTAAGGAAGTAAATGCACCATTATTAGAAATGGAATTAGTTCGCGACGAAAAGTCTTTAGAAGATATTATCGGTAATATCGTGAAGCTTGGCGATAAATTAGGTATTCCGGTTGTAGCAACTGGGAATGTTCATTACTTAAATGAAAACGATAAAATCTATCGTAAAATATTGGTTAACTCTCAAGGAGGGGCCAATCCACTAAACCGTCATAAACTTCCTGACGTCCATTTTAGAACGACGAATGAAATGCTAGATGCATTTTCCTTCTTAGGTAAAGAAAAGGCTAAGGAAATTGTCGTAACCAATACCAACAAAATTGCTGATATGATTGACACGATAAAACCAATTAAAGACGACTTATATACGCCTAAAATTGAAGGCGCCGATGAGGAAATGCGAGAAATGAGCTATTCCATGGCGAAAAAGATTTACGGAGAACCACTTCCAGAAATTGTTGAAGCACGTCTTGAAAAAGAATTGAAGAGTATCATCGGACATGGCTTTGCCGTCATTTACTTAATTTCGCACAAACTTGTAAAAAAATCCTTGGATGATGGCTACCTTGTTGGATCCCGTGGTTCAGTTGGTTCTTCTTTAGTTGCCACTATGACTGAGATAACCGAGGTCAATCCTTTACCACCTCATTATGTCTGTCCAACGTGCAAGCATTCCGAATTTTTCAATGACGGCTCTGTTGGCTCAGGATTTGACTTACCGGATAAAGACTGTCCTGAGTGTGGCGGTAAATACCGTAAAGACGGACATGACATTCCGTTTGAAACATTCCTGGGCTTTAAAGGGGACAAGGTTCCCGATATTGACTTGAACTTCTCTGGTGAGTATCAGCCACGGGCCCATAACTATACAAAGGTTCTTTTTGGAGAGGACAATGTTTTTCGGGCAGGTACGATTGGAACCGTTGCAGATAAAACGGCTTTCGGATATGTAAAGGCTTATCAGCAGGACAATAATTTACAGTTACGTGGGGCTGAAATTGAACGGCTCGCTTCAGGGTGTACCGGAGTAAAAAGAACAACGGGTCAGCATCCAGGTGGAATAATCGTTATCCCTGATTACATGGATGTTTATGATTTTTCACCAATACAATTCCCAGCTGATGATCGGAATTCTGAGTGGAAAACAACGCACTTTGATTTCCATTCAATCCATGACAATGTCCTGAAATTGGATATACTTGGTCATGACGATCCAACAGTAATTAGAATGCTCCAAGATTTGAGTGGTATGGACCCGAAAACAATTCCTACTGATGATCCAGAAGTGATGAAAATCTTTAGCGGGCCAGAATCATTAGGTGTAACGGAACAGCAAATTATGTGTAAAACGGGAACGTTAGGGATACCAGAATTCGGAACACGGTTTGTTCGTCAGATGCTTGAAGATACAAAACCGACGACTTTTTCTGAATTAGTCCAAATTTCCGGCTTGTCGCATGGGACGGATGTATGGCTAGGAAATGCACAAGAATTAATTCATAACCAAACCTGTAACTTAAGCGAAGTTATTGGCTGTCGTGACGATATCATGGTCTATCTAATTTATCAAGGACTCGATCCTTCTTTTGCCTTTAAAATAATGGAATCGGTTCGTAAGGGTAAAGGACTAACAGAAGAAATGGAAGCTGAAATGCGCAAAAATGAAGTGCCTGAATGGTATATTGACTCTTGTAAAAAAATAAAATATATGTTCCCGAAGGCCCACGCCGCTGCGTATGTGTTAATGGCCGTAAGGATTGCTTATTTTAAGGTTCATCTTCCGCTTTTGTACTATGCTGCCTATTTTACTGTTCGTGCAGAAGACTTTGATATTGAGGCAATGTCTCGTGGTTCAGAATCTATACGCGCAAAAATCGAAGAAATTAATGCAAAAGGGCTTGAGGTATCAAATAAAGAAAAAAACTTGCTAACAGTTCTTGAACTAGCACTTGAAATGACCGAAAGAGGTTTTTCCTTCCAAAATTACGATTTATATAAATCAGATGCATCAGAGTTCATCATTGAAGGAAATTCCTTAATTCCTCCATTTAATTCAATACCTGGGCTTGGTACGAATGCAGCTTATAATATTGTAAAGTCCAGACAAGATGGAGAATTTCTTTCGAAGGAAGACTTACAGCAACGCGGTAAAGTATCAAAAACTATTCTGGAATATTTAGACAAGCAAGGCTGTCTCAGTTCACTGCCAGAACAAAACCAGCTTTCTCTATTCTAAATAGTAAAATCCTTGACACGATGCCTTTCAGTTTGCATATAAAATTTGGTTATGGTATAGTTTTATTGGAAATACTAAGAAATACTCTCGTTTACAAGAGTGGGGAAACCCGCTCTTTCGTTTTGTATAAACCATTTTTTGTAGAGTAACTAATAAAATTTTCCGTGAAATACGTATAATATGGGTGAAGATGTCGGTAAAGGAGGTTGAACATGAGCAAAGTAACGGAAGTAGTTGAAGAGCTAGCGCAACCAATTATTCATGAATTAGGATTAGAATTGGTGGAAATTGAGTTTGTTAAAGAAGGGAAAAACTGGTTTCTGCGCGTATATATTGATAAAGAAAACGGTGTTGATATAGAAGACTGTGGCATTGTCAGTGAACGGCTTAGTGAAAAACTCGATGAGCTTGACCCGATTACCCATAATTATTTTCTTGAGGTATCCTCTCCTGGTGCAGAACGACCGCTTAAAAAAGCAAAAGATTTTGAAAAGGCAATTGGTAAGAATGTCTTTATCAAAACATATGAGCCGATTGACGGTGAAAAAGGATTTGAAGGTACATTGCTAGATTATGATGGGCAAACGGTGAAACTGGAGATGAAAATTAAAACCCGCAAAAAAATCATCGAGATTCCATATGAAAAAGTAGCTAATGCAAGACTAGCGATTGTTTTTTCATAATAAAAAGAAAATATATGGAAGATAGGGGGATATAACCAAATGAGCAGCGAATTATTAGATGCTCTTACAATACTAGAAAGAGAGAAGGGCATTTCTAGAGATGTAATAATTGATGCGATTGAAGCAGCACTTGTCTCGGCATATCGACGCAATTTCAATCAAGCCCAGAATGTTCGAATTGATTTGAATTTGCAAACAGGTACAATGCGAGTTTATGCAAGAAAAGAAGTAGTGGATCAAGTGTTTGACCCACGTCTTGAGATATCTTTAGAAGATGCTAGACGCATTAACCCTAACTATGTTGTGGAAGATATCGTTGAAATGGAAGTAACACCTAAGGACTTTGGCAGAATTGCAGCTCAAACGGCAAAACAAGTGGTTACTCAGCGAGTTCGAGAAGCAGAAAGAGGTATTATTTATTCTGAGTTCATCGATCGTGAAGAAGATATCATGACAGGGATCGTTCAAAGACTAGATTCTAAATTTATATATGTCAGTCTTGGTAAAATTGAAGCGTTGCTTCCTGTAAATGAACAAATGCCAAATGAGCGTTATAAACCTCATGACCGTATCAAGGTGTTCATTACGAAGGTAGAAAAGACAACAAAAGGACCACAGATTTTCGTTTCTAGGACCCATCCTGGTCTGCTTAAAAGATTGTTCGAAATTGAGGTCCCAGAAATATATGATGGTACGGTTGAGATAAAATCAGTTGCTCGTGAAGCAGGTGACCGGTCGAAAATTTCTGTTCATTCGGATAACAATGAGGTTGATCCAGTTGGATCCTGTGTAGGTCCAAAAGGTACTAGGGTTCAAGCTGTTGTTAACGAATTAAAAGGTGAAAAAATTGATATTGTTAAATGGTCTGACAATCCGGTTGTTTTTGTAGCAAACTCTTTAAGTCCATCTAAAGTTTTAGACGTAATGGTAAATGAGTCAGAAAAAGCGACAACAGTTGTTGTCCCAGATTATCAGCTTTCACTTGCAATTGGTAAGCGAGGACAAAATGCCCGCTTAGCAGCAAAGTTAACAGGTTGGAAAATAGATATCAAATCTGAAACAGATGCCCGTGAACTTGGAATTTATCCACGTGAAGAAATGATTCGACTTTTTGATGATCAGGTTGATGTTGAATTTAATAATGAAGAAGAATTGGATTAAAAAGTGAGGTGAATGATCGTGAACAATCGTAAAAAAGTTCCTATGCGAAAGTGTGTCGCAACCGGTGAAATGAAGCCGAAAAAAGAACTCGTTCGCATCGTTCGCTCAAAAGAAGGGGAAGTATCTATCGACTTAACAGGGAAAAAGTCGGGCAGAGGTGCATACCTTTCTAAGGACAAGGAAGCGGTCCTATTAGCCAAGAAAAAAAACACCTTATCTAATCACTTAGAAGTTTCTATTAGTGAATCGTTATACGAAGAACTATTAGAGCTTATAGAGAAGGAAACAAGGCCGTCCATATGAAAACAAATCAATGGATGTCAATACTTGGCTTAGCAAATCGAGCACGGAAAATCATATCGGGTGAGGAGCTTTCTGTTAAGGAAATACGAAACGGAAAAGCAAAGCTCGTTTTATTATCGGCAGATGCATCTGCAAATACGACAAAAAAAATTACAGATAAATGTAAATCATACGAAGTTCCATTTAAATTAGTGGAAGATCGCCACCTTCTTGGCCATGCGATTGGAAAAGAAGCCCGCGTTGTTGTAGCTGTACTAGATGATGGATTTGCGAAAAAACTGATAACGTTGCTCGATTAATTCTAGCGGGGGTGAAAATATGAGTAAAATACGTGTTTATGAGTATGCAAAGAAACACAATATTTCAAGTAAAGATGTAATCACAAAATTAAAAGAAATGAATATAGAAGTTTCAAATCATATGGCAACAATTGAGGATGCGGCAGTTGTAAAACTAGACGCAACCTATAATAAGGGACAAAGCAATACAGGTCAAAAGCAAGCAAGACCACAACAACAACAACAAAATCGTCAGAATCAGAATCCACAGCAGCAGGGAGTTAAACCACAAGTGCAAAGTAAAACAAGTCCAAAAGCTTTCGAGGATGATGACTCAAAAACTACTCCTAGCAAAGTAAAAGTGGTCTCACCACCAAAGACAGTTGACACTAAAAAGCAAAGTCAACAATTCCAATCCAAGGAAAATAAAGTTTTCAGTGCAGGGAAAGGTCCTAAAAAACCTTTTAATAATAATAACCAAAATCGCAATAATAATAACAACCGGAAAAAGAACCATACACCGGTTCAACAAGCACAGCCACAAGTAAGGAAAGTGAAAGAACTTCCTGCTAAGATTACATTTAGTGATTCTTTGACTGTTGGAGAATTTGCTAAAAAAATCTATCGTGAGCCTTCAGAAATAATCAAGAAACTCTTCTTACTTGGTGTTATGGCAACGATTAATCAGGTACTTGACAAAGATGCCATTGAATTAATTGCCAGCGAATACGGGGTGGAGGTTGAAGAAGAGATTAAAATCGATACCACCGATCTTGAAGTGTATTTTACAGAAGATGAATCGGCAGACCTTATAGAAAGGCCATCCGTTGTTACCATCATGGGTCACGTAGACCACGGTAAAACGACCTTACTTGATTCTATTCGTCACACAAAAGTAACAGAAGGTGAAGCTGGTGGGATTACCCAGCATATTGGTGCCTACCAAGTAGTTGAAAATGGTAAGAAAATTACATTCCTTGATACACCGGGACATGCTGCATTTACTACAATGCGTGCTCGTGGGGCAAAAATTACCGATATCACGATCCTAGTGGTAGCAGCCGATGACGGTGTAATGCCGCAAACCGTTGAAGCCATTAACCATGCGAAAGCAGCTGAGGTTCCAATAATTGTTGCCGTTAATAAAATGGATAAAGAGACTGCCAACGCTGATCGTGTTATGCAGGAACTTACCGAGCATGGATTAGTATCTGAAGCTTGGGGTGGAGAAACCATCTTTGTTCCACTTTCCGCGAAAACAGGAGAAGGAATCGATAATTTGTTAGAAATGGTTCTTCTTGTAAGTGAAGTGGAAGAATGGAAAGCAAACCCTAATCGTAAAGCGGTTGGAACAGTAATTGAAGCACAATTAGATAAAGGTCGTGGATCTGTTGCTACCTTGCTCGTTCAGAATGGTACACTGAAAATTGGTGACCCTATTGTTGTAGGAAACACGTTTGGTCGTGTTCGTGCAATGGTAAATGACCTAGGACGCCGTGTGAAAGAAGCTGGACCATCTACACCTGTTGAAATTACTGGTTTAAGTGATGTTCCACAAGCAGGAGACCGTTTTGTCGTATTTGATGATGAGAAAACAGCTCGACAAGTTGGTGAAGCACGTGCACAGCAAGCATTGGCTGTACAGCGTGGTGAAAAAACAATCGTCAGCCTAGATAATTTATTTGAACAGTTAAAGCAGGGAGAGATGAAGGATCTAAACATCATCCTAAAAGCTGATGTTCAAGGTTCTGCTGAAGCAGTTGCAGCCTCACTGCAAAAAATTGACGTTGAAGGTGTTAATATCAAAATTATTCATAGTGGTGCAGGTGCCATTAATGAGTCGGATATTACCCTTGCATCGGCTTCAAATGCGATTGTGATTGGTTTTAACGTTCGTCCTGATGTGAATGCGAAGCGTGCTGCTGAGCAAGAAAAGGTCGATGTTCGATTGCATAGTATTATCTACAAAGTTATTGAAGAAATTGAAGCTGCAATGAAAGGTATGCTCGACCCTGAATTTAAAGAAAAAATCATTGGTCAAGCAGAAATTCGTCAGACTTTTAAGGTTTCTAAGGTTGGAACGATTGCAGGTTCTTATGTGACTGACGGAAAAATTACCCGTGATAGCGGAATTCGCTTAATTCGTAACGGTGTTGTCGTATTTGAAGGTCAAATCGATGCATTAAAACGTTTTAAAGATGATGCTAAAGAGGTTTCACAAGGATATGAGTGTGGTGTTACCATTAAAAACTTCAATGATGTTAAAGAAGGAGATATTATTGAAGCTTACGTAATGGAAGAAATTGAACGTAAATGATTTTAGGAATAGCCGTTTGTGAATGTATGATCTATGATGCTCATTCTTTAAAAGAGAAACGTGCTGTTTTGCAGCGAATTCTCACCAGGATAAAACAAAAATTTAATGTATCTGTTTCAGAGGTTGGCTACCAGGATGTCTGGCAGAGAACAAGAATAGCTATCGCAGCCGTTACATCCAATCGGGTAATGACTGAACTGGAACTTCAAAATGTACTTAAATTTATTGACTCTTTTCCTGAAATAGAACGAACGATCACCGATATAGAATGGCTTTAAGTTAAGAGGTGAAGTAATGAGTCACAGAGCAAATCGTGTTGGAGAACAAATGAAAAAGGAACTTAGTGACATCATTGGCCGGAAAATTAAAGATCCACGGATTGGTTTTGTTACGGTTACTGATGTTCAAGTGACAGGGGATCTCCAGCAAGCAAAAGTATATATTTCTGTTTTGGGCGATGAAGAGCAAAAGGAAAACACTTTAAAGGGTCTTGCAAAGGCGAAGGGGTTTATCAGAACGGAAATAGGCCATCGTATACGCTTACGCAAAACACCGGAAATCCTTTTTGAATGGGATGAATCAATGGAATACGGAAATCGTATTAATTCGCTCATCCATCAATTGCACCATGACGAAAAAAGCATGGAAAAAAATGAAGAAGAATAAATTGGATAGACAATTGTCTATCCTTTTTTTTCATAAATAAGAGCTGTTTTCTTAACGATTGTTGTTAAAATCTTAAAGCCGATTTTAACGTGGGAATAGTTATTTTGCATCTTTGATTAAAGTTTGCAAGCTCTTTTCTTATTAAATTTCTGCTGTTTTCTGCAAAAACACTGCAGCATAGTCATTTATTTTTGTTATAAAAAGCAACATAGTTTAAGAAAAGAGCATACATAAAAGAATGGGGTGATTTCGATGGAAGGTATTTTACCTTTATATAAACCGGCGGGGCTGACGTCGCATGATTGTGTATTTAGGCTGAGAAAAATATTAAAAACAAAAAAAGTTGGACATACGGGTACACTAGATCCTGATGTTACAGGAGTTCTTCCTATTTGTATTGGGAAAGCTACAAAAGTAGCTGAATACATAACGGACGCAGGTAAAAGTTATGAAGGTGAAGTAACAATTGGGTACTCTACTACAACCGAAGATGCCTCTGGAGAAATAGTAGAGGAGAAGAAGGTAGAGCGCACTTTCAGCAGGAAAGAAATTCTTAAAGTACTTGATTCTTTTTTAGGTGAAATTGAACAAACTCCTCCGATGTTTTCTGCAGTAAAAGTCGGTGGAACTCGGCTATATGAATATGCCCGTAAAGGAATTGAAGTGGAACGTCCGACGAGGAAAGTAACGATTTACTCTATAGAATTGCTGGATGATAGAGAGGAATTTCTTGGGGAAAATATTTCTTTTCGTTTTCGAGTAAGCTGCAGTAAGGGAACGTATATAAGGACATTAGCAGTCATGATTGGTGAATGTCTAGGATATCCTGCACATATGTCAAATCTAATTAGAGTCCAATCAGCAGCCTTTACGATTGATGACTGTCTTACATTTGAGGAGATTGAAAAATTAATGGAAACAGGTGCTATTTCCACTTGTTTAAGACCTTTAGAACTGGCACTTTCTGATTTGCCGAAATACATAATAAATGATAAAGTAGCAGAGAAAGTGAAAAATGGTGCACTTTTACCTATACCAGAGTACTTAAAAAATAGCAACGGACCTATATGCGCGGAAAACAAAGAAGGAAAAGCCCTTGCCATTTATTCGGTACACCCGGACAAGCCTGGACTTTTAAAACCAGTTAAAGTTTTGCGTAATGATCAAGGATAAACAGGTTACCGTCAAGAAAAGGTGAGTTTCATTTGGAAGTAATTAACCTAGATTTTCCATTAAATATAGATAAAACAGAATTACCACCATTGTCCTTGGCACTTGGATATTTTGATGGTGTTCATCGTGGACATCAAAAGGTCATTCTCGAAGCAAAAAAACAAGCAGAGCAAAAAGGCATGAAATCTGCTGTAATGACCTTTGACCCTCATCCGTCAGTTGTGTTAAGAAAGAGTGATGAGCGTATTCAATATATAACTCCACTAGCAGCTAAGACAAACATTATTGAGGAATTAGGCATTGATTATCTTTTTATTGTCAACTTTACGGCAGATTTTGCTAACCTGTTGCCACAAGAATTTATTGATCAATATGTGATTGATCTAAATGTAAAACATGTGGTTGCTGGATTTGATTTTTCTTATGGCCGTATGGGAAAAGGGACCATGGAGACAATACCATTCCATTCAAGAGAAAAGTTTACTTTTACAGTGGTTGAAAAATTCACCTGCGGCGATGAAAAAGTTAGTTCAACTCGAATTCGTCACTATATTAAAGCAGGGAAAACAGCTGAATTGCCTGAGTTGCTCGGTAGATTCTATTTAACAGCAGGTATTGTCGTCCATGGTGATAAAAGAGGCAGGACAATCGGATTTCCAACAGCAAACGTCGACACAAACGATGAATATATTGTTCCTCCAGTGGGTGTTTATGCTGTAAAAATCAGGATAGGTGAAACTTGGTATGAAGGTGTATGCAACGTAGGCTTCAAACCAACCTTTAATAAGGAAGCTTTAAGGATTTCAGTAGAAGTAAATGTATTTAATTTTCACCAAGAAATATATGGTGAATTTGTTATGGTTGAATGGCACAAATACCTTCGTAAAGAACAAAAATTCTCCGGAATCGAAGAACTCGTTGCCCAAATAGAAACAGATAAGCAAAATGCAATTCAATACTTTGAACATATCGACAAACAGCTGCCAAACAAATGCGAAAAATAGCATTTTCTTTGGTTAGAACTTGCTTTTTGCCATAAAACGTTGTATTCTTATTAACGTACCAAAAATAACCTTTGCTTGGCAAGTCGAGTCACCGACGCTTGCTCAGTAACAGGGGATAGAAAATTTAGGAGGTGAATAGGATGGCAATCACACAAGAGCGTAAAAACGAACTTATCGCTGAGTATAAAACTCATGATAATGACACTGGATCTGCAGAGGTTCAAATCGCTGTCCTTACTGAATCAATCAACAATTTGAATGAGCACTTACGTACTCATAAAAAGGACCACCACTCACGTCGCGGTCTGTTGAAAATGGTTGGTAAGCGTCGTAATCTTTTAACGTACCTACGTAACAAAGATGTTCAACGTTACCGTGTTTTAATCAATAAGCTAGGACTTCGTCGATAATCAAAAGAAGCGGGATTTTTCCCGCTTTTTTGTTAGGTTTAAAAAAGGAACTTGATTGAAATAATCTCTTATACATATTTTAAGTCGCAGAAATTTGTGCATACTATAAGTATATTTGTATTGCTAACATAAATGAAAAAAGCTTTTTATATTAGATGATTAGAGCGATACTATTTCGCATTTTCTCTAGTGTGATTTGGATAGAGAGGGGTAAAAATATGGAACAAACAAAACATGAGTATTCCATGAATTGGGCTGGACGTAAATTAACCGTTGAAATTGGACAATTAGCTAAACAAGCTAATGGAGCGGTAATGGTCCGTTATGGAGATACAGCAGTTTTAAGTACAGCGACAGCATCAAAAGAACCAAAAAACTTAGACTTTTTCCCATTAACTTGTAACTATGAAGAACGATTATATGCTGTGGGGAAAATACCTGGCGGTTTTATTAAACGTGAAGGTCGTCCTAGTGAAAAAGCAATTTTAGCAAGTCGGTTAATTGACCGCCCAATTCGTCCGCTTTTTGCTGATGGATTCCGTAATGATGTACAAGTTATTAGTATTGTAATGAGTGTGGATCAAGATTGCTCTTCAGAGATGGCGGCAATGTTTGGTTCTTCTTTAGCACTTTGTACATCTGACATTCCATTTGAGGGACCTATTGCTGGTGTAATTGTTGGCAGAGTCGATGGAGAGTTTGTAATTAACCCAACAGTAGATCAAGCTGAAAAAAGCGATATCCATTTAACGGTTGCTGGAACGAAAGATGCGATCAACATGGTTGAAGCTGGCGCAGATGAAGTTTCTGAGGAAGTAATGCTTGAGGCCATTATGTATGGACATGAAGCGATTAAGAGTCTCGTTGAATTCCAAGAAAAAATTATGGCCGAGGCTGGCAAAGAAAAAAGAGAAATCACGCTATACGAACTTGATAAGGACCTTGAAGCGGAAGTAAGAGAAATATGTGAAGCTGATATGGTAACGGCTATCCAGGTTCAGGAAAAGCATGCTCGTGAGGATGCTATTAAAGAAGTGAAAAATCGTGTAATTGCAAAATTCGAAGAGAATGAAGCAACTGCAGATGACTTGAAGCAAGTAAAACAAATTTTAGATAAAATTGTTAAAGGTGAAGTTCGCCGTTTAATAACCGTTGAGAAAATTCGTCCTGATGGCCGAAAGATCGATGAAATACGTCCACTGTCTTCACAAGTAGGTATCTTGCCTCGTACACATGGTTCAGGATTATTTACTCGTGGACAAACCCAAGCATTAAGTATTTGTACTTTAGGAGCAATGGGAGATGTACAAATTCTCGATGGTTTAGGTATTGAAGAAGAAAAACGTTTTATGCACCATTATAACTTCCCGTTATTTAGTGTAGGTGAAACGGGCCCAATCCGTGGTCCAGGCCGTCGTGAAATCGGACATGGTGCCCTTGGTGAGCGAGCATTAGAACCAATCGTACCGTCAGAAAAAGACTTCCCATATACAATTCGTCTAGTTTCTGAAGTTCTCGAATCAAATGGGTCTACTTCTCAAGCGAGTATTTGTGCAAGTACACTTGCAATGATGGATGCAGGTGTTCCAATTAAAGCACCAGTAGCTGGTATTGCAATGGGACTTGTAAAATCAGGTGATTATTACACCGTATTATCCGATATTCAAGGAATGGAAGACCATCTTGGGGATATGGACTTTAAAGTGGCAGGAACAGCAAAAGGTGTAACTGCACTGCAAATGGATATCAAGATTAAAGGTCTTTCTCGCGAAATTCTTGAAGAAGCACTACAACAGGCTAAAAAAGGAAGAATGCATATCCTTGAATCAATGCTTGCAACGATTGGAGAGCCTAGAACAGAGCTTTCAAAATTTGCACCAAAAATTCTAACGATGAAAATTAATCCAGATAAAATCCGTGATGTTATTGGACCAAGTGGTAAACAAATCAATAAAATTATTGAAGAAACTGGTGTTAAGATTGACATTGAACAGGATGGAACAGTATTTATTGCCTCAACTGATCAAGAAATGAATCAAAAGGCAAAGAAAATTATTGAAGATATTGTTCGTGAGGTTGTAGTTGGCGAAATGTATCTTGGCAAAGTCAAACGTGTTGAAAAGTTTGGTGCGTTTGTAGAAATATTTGCTGGAAAAGATGGACTCGTCCATATTTCTGAACTGGCTGAAGAGCGAGTTGGAAAAGTGGAGGATGTCGTTAAAATCGGTGACGAATTTTTAGTGAAAGTTACAGAAATTGATAAACAAGGTCGTGTGAACTTATCACGCAAGGCAATATTAAAAGAACAACGTGAAAAGGCTGAAGCTGAAAAACAACATTAAGTCCTTCTCAAAGTGAAAGTCAGGGGGAACCCTGACTTTTTCTTTATTAGTTCTATCTAGCTGCAGCGCCTAGGGACTCGGGGTCATAAGCCAATCCGTCCAGAAGGTTAAAGAACAACCTTCTAGCCGGCTCGTCTTATGCCTGTCGCCCCTGTTCAAGGCGCTTACGCTTTTAGTTCTACCTTGTCCCCATTTTTCATATATTTTGTATGAAGGGGGAAGGAAGATGAAGAAGTTAAGTATGATCGCTTTCTTAATAATTGCTGCATGGTTTTCTGTCAATAATTCACTTGTTGATACATATGTGTCTTCACTAAAAGGAAACGCACTAACCGTTGGAAAGCAAGAAAATCCTCTATATCAAAGTATAGTTAAAAATGCTTCTACATATGAAATACCACCTTCTGATGCAAAAGTCGATAGAGTGTGGAAATCGATCCCCGGATATAATGGGGTAATGATCGATATTGAAGCTTCATATAAAAATATGAAAAAAGATGGGATCTTTGATGAAAAAAAATTGGTCTATAAACAAATAAAACCAGCTATTCATCTTAAAGATTTACCGCCATCTCCTATTTACCGTGGGCATCCAGAAAAACCGATGGTCAGCTTCATCATTAACGTGGCATGGGGAAATGAATATTTACCGGAAATCCTTGCTACGCTAAAAAGACATCAAGTTTCAGCCAGTTTTTTCCTAGAGGGAAATTGGGTAAAAAATAACCCTGATTTAGCCAAAATGATTGTAAGCGCTGGACATGAGGTGGGAAACCACTCTTATTCGCATCCGAATATGCAAAGGTTATCTGCATCTCAAACAAGGGAGCAGATGGTAAGAACAAATGAAGTAATCGAGGCAGCAACAGGTAAAAAAAGTGAATGGTTTGCACCTCCAAGTGGTAGTTACCGGGATGAAACGGTAAAAATAGCAGCGGAATTAAAGATGAAGACGGTCATGTGGACAGTAGATACAATTGATTGGCAAAAACCCTCACCAGACCAATTGATTAATCGTGTTATTTCTAAAATCGATAACGGGTCAATGGTACTCATGCATCCAACTGAACCAACTGCCAAATCACTAGACCGTCTCATTTCATTGATAAAGGAAAAGGGTTTACGTATAAGTACTGTAAGCGATTTAATGAGTGAAGAAAGAATGATGAAATAAAATTAGCATTGTTTCCAGATAATAAAGTAAAATAAGTTGATTTCTGGTTTTTATCGATAGGAGGATTTTGATGATAAATAGATATTCTTGCAAAAATGGAGTAAGAATTGTATTAGAAAATATTCCAACAGTGAGATCTGTAGCCATTGGAGTATGGATTGGCACTGGTTCAAGAAATGAAAATCCCCAAACGAATGGTATTTCGCACTTTTTAGAGCATATGTTTTTCAAAGGAACAGCAACTCGTTCAGCGAAAGAAATTGCTGAGTCTTTTGATAGTATTGGTGGTCAAGTGAATGCCTTTACTTCGAAGGAGTACACTTGTTATTATGCAAAAGTATTGGATACACATGCTCAATTTGCTTTAGACGTTTTAGCTGATATGTTCTTCAATTCAACCTTTGTTGAAGAAGAGTTAAATAAAGAAAGAAATGTAGTTCTAGAAGAAATTAAGATGTATGATGATACACCAGATGATATTGTCCATGATTTACTAAGCCGTGCCATTTATGAAGATCATCCACTTGGATATCCTATTTTAGGAACTGAGGAAACCCTCAACACGTTTACGAGTGATACTCTTAAAGAATATATTCACAATCATTACACACCAGAAAATGTAGTGATTTCCATCGCTGGAAATGTTTCTGATACATTTATTAAAGAGGTTGAAAAATATTTTGGATCGTATGAAGGTGGAAAAAGTGCGATTACTGAAAATATACCTACATTCCATTCGAATAAATTATCACGAAAAAAGGAAACAGAACAAGCCCATCTTTGTATTGGTTTCGAAGGATTAAAGATTGGTCACGAAGATGTCTACAGCTTAATTATATTAAATAATATTTTAGGCGGCAGTATGAGCAGCAGACTTTTCCAAGAAGTTCGCGAGCAGCGCGGCTTAGCTTATTCTGTTTTCTCCTATCACTCTGCTTATCAAGATAACGGTGTTGTGACCGTTTATGGCGGCACAGGTGCTAAGCAGCTTGATGTGTTATATGAAACGATTCAAGAGACACTCGAAAAATTAACACATGATGGAATTACAGAAAAAGAATTAATCAACAGTAAAGAACAGTTAAAGGGAAGTTTAATGTTAAGTTTAGAGAGTACAAATAGCAGGATGAGTCGAAATGGGAAAAATGAACTCCTATTAAAACGTCATCGTTCACTTGATGAAATTATTGAGCAAATTGATCAAGTATCAAAACAAAGTGTCGATGGGATGTCTACATCCATTTTTTCAAACAAGTTCTCGGTTTCCCTAATCAGTCCCGATGGAGAATTACCAAAAAGTTTAAAATAGCAGCTAAAAACAGTTCAATTTCGAACTGTTTTTTCTTTTATTGTCTAGTTCCAGCGCCTAGTGGCTCGGGGTCATAAGCCAATCCGTCAAGAAGGTTAAAGAACAACCTTCTAGCCGGCTCGTCTTATGCCTGTCGCCCCTGGGCAAGGCGCTTCCACTTTTCTTAGTCTAAATTTGGACTCCCATCGATAAACATATAGTAAGGATGTTGAAAAGAGGGGGCAATATAATGAGGTTAAGTGAATTAAGCGGTAAAGAAATAGTGGATGTAAAAAAAGCAGAACGGCTGGGAGTCCTTGGTCAAACAGACTTGGAGATCAATGAAAACTCTGGTCAAATTCAAGCACTGCTAATACCATCATCTTTAAAATGGTTTGGATTTAGAAAGCAGGGCGGGGAAATTAGAGTCCCTTGGCAGCATATAAAAAAGATAGGCTCTGATATGATTATTATTGATGTACAAGAAGAAGAGTAACGTAGAAATGGAATATAGATAAAAGCCTAAGCAAATAAAATTTTGCTTGGGCTTTTTTATTTATCTGTATCTGAAAAACTCACAGATTTATCCGCTCTTACATAAGATGTTGAAGTGATAAGAAGAAACGACTTCTGTTTGGATTTTTTGAAAAGAAGGTGAATGATTTCATGCTGACAGGGATGCAGATAGCCGTAATCGGTGGAGATGCAAGACAGCTGGAAATTATCCGGAAGTTAACCGAGTTAGATGCCAGATTATCTTTAATTGGCTTCGAGCAGCTTGATCACGCGTTTACAGGCGCTGTGAAGGATAAGTTGGATGAAGTCGATTTTTCAAATATGGATGCTTTAATCTTACCGGTACCCGGTACAAATTTAGAAGGGGATGTTGAAACAATCTTTTCGAATGAAAAGGTAGTATTGACAGCTGATATGCTTAAGAAAACACCTGAACATTGTACCATTTATTCAGGAATAACTAATGCCTATTTAAATGGAATTACAAAGGAAGCAAATCGTTCGCTCATACAGCTTTTTGAGAGGGACGATGTGGCCATATATAATTCTATCCCTACTGTAGAAGGAACAATTATGATGGCTATCCAGCATACAGATTTTACTATTCATGGCTCCAATATTGCGGTTTTAGGTTTAGGAAGAGTTGGGATGAGTGTGGCGAGGACCTTTCATGCCCTGGGAGCAAAAGTAAAAGTTGGTGCCAGAAAAAGTGAACATCTTGCCAGAATTACCGAAATGGGGCTAACCCCTTTTCATTTAAACGAATTAGATAAAGAGGTTAAGGATACTGATATTTTAATCAATACCATTCCGTTATTAATCGTTAGTGCTAAAGTTATTTCCAAATTGCCTGCTCATACTCTAATTATTGACCTTGCCTCAAAGCCAGGTGGAACTGATTTTAGGTATGCAGAAAAAAGAGGCATAAAAGCACTGCTTGCACCAGGGTTACCTGGAATAGTCGCGCCAAAAACAGCTGGTCAAATACTAGCCAATGTTCTGGCCCAATTGCTTCAAGATGATTATAGTGAGCGAAAGGGGAAATTAATATGAGTTTAAAAGGGAAAAAAATCGGCTTTGGATTAACCGGTTCTCATTGTACGTATGATGCTGTATTTCCTGAAATTGAGAAGTTAGTTCAAGCAGGTGCTGAGGTATTACCTGTAGTCACATTTACGGTGAAAAATACTGAAACCCGTTTTGGAAAAGGTGAAGACTGGATTCAAAGGATTGAGGATTTAACAGGTAACAGAGTGATAGATTCAATCATTAAAGCAGAGCCGTTAGGTCCAAAGATCCCTTTAGATTGTATGGTTGTTGCCCCATTAACAGGTGTTTCAATGAGTAAATTTGCGAATGCGATGAATGATAGTCCTGTATTAATGGCTGCCAAAGCCACCCTAAGAAATCTAAAACCTGTTGTCCTGGGAATATCTACAAATGATGCATTAGGGCTAAATGGAGTAAACTTGATGAGATTAATGGCAACAAAACATATATATTTTATTCCATATGGCCAGGATGACCCCGAAAAAAAACCCAATTCGATGGTGGCAAGAATGCCGTTGCTAATGGAAACAGTTGAAGCTGCTCTTTACGGCAGACAAATTCAGCCAGTTCTAGTGGAAAGATATAGGGATACAGACTAATTCTAACTCCTTTCATCAAATATGGTTTTTTCTTTCAAGGAATATGTTAATATATTTATAATTCAATCGTCAGTGGGACACATTGTCTCACTGATGAGAATTTATATTAACCTTTTCTGATTCTTGTTACATTGAAACAGAAATGACCAATAAATCATAGATGAAAGATTGAAAGGGGCATTAGAAAATGAGTAAGACAAATGGTTATCATGTTGCGGTAGTTGGGGCAACAGGAGCGGTCGGTCAACAAATGATTCAAACATTAGTGAAAGAAAAATTCCCAATTAACCAATTAACCCTATTATCTTCTGCACGTTCAGCGGGAAAGAAAGTTACAATCGATGGTGTAGAGCATACAATTCAGGAAGCTAAGCCAGAAAGCTTTGCTGGAGTGGATATTGCTTTATTTTCTGCTGGAGGAAATATTTCAAAAGAACTTGCTCCAGAAGCTGTAAAGCATGGGGCTATTGTAGTGGACAACACAAGTGCTTTTAGAATGGGTAAGGATATTCCGTTGGTTGTACCAGAGGTTAATGAATCTGATTTGCACGATCATAATGGAATTATTGCAAATCCGAATTGTTCCACTATCCAAATGGTAGTAGCATTGGAACCGATTAGACAGAAATATGGACTTAAGAAAGTTATTGTTTCAACCTATCAAGCTGTTTCAGGTGCAGGGGCTGTAGCCATTGAAGAATTACAGAACCAGACGAAAGCAATTCTAAATGGAGAGCAAGCAGAACCAAAAATCTTACCTGTAAAAGGTGATAAGAACCACTATCAAATAGCTTTTAATGCTATACCACAAATAGATCAATTTACAGAGAATGGCTACACATATGAAGAAATGAAAATGATAAATGAAACAAAAAAAATAATGCATCTTCCTGAGCTCCATGTAGCTGCCACTTGTGTAAGATTACCTGTCGCAGTTGGTCACTCTGAGTCTGTGTATTTTGAAATCGAAGCAGACAACATCACTGCAAATGAAATTAAAGAATTGTTAAAAACGGCACCAGGCATAGTTTTACAGGATGATCCAGAAAATCAATTATATCCAATGCCTGCGAACTGTGTAGGCAGTAATGATGTTTTTGTAGGGCGAATTCGTAACGATCTAAATGAAGGTCGTGGCTTCCATATGTGGGTAGTTTCTGACAATTTGCTCAAGGGCGCTGCCTGGAATTCAGTTCAAATTGCTGAGAGCTTAATTAAGCTAGGTTTAATTAAAGAAAAAAAATAAAGATCTGATTAAAAAAGGCAGGTTTAAATGTCATATGAAAATAATCGTTCAAAAATTTGGCGGGACATCTGTCAGGGACGAAGCTAGCAGGCAGCATGCCAAGAAACATATCAAAAAAGCATTGGCTGATGGATTTAAAGTAGTAGTAGTAGTATCTGCGATGGGAAGAAATGGTGACCCCTATGCAACAGATACACTCCTTTCCTTAGTGGGAGGTAATCAAAGTAAGGTCAGTAAACGAGAAAATGACCTGCTATTATCCTGTGGTGAAATCATTTCTAGTATTGTTTTTGCAAATATGCTGAAAGTCAATGGCATTGATGCGATCGCTTTGACAGGTGCCCAAGCGGGATTTCGAACAAATAACGATCATTCCCAAGCAAAGATTGTAGAAATGAAATGTGACCGATTGTTACGAGAACTAGAATTTAATGATGTTGTCGTTGTTGCTGGATTTCAAGGTGCTGCAAAGAACGGTGACATTACAACAATTGGACGAGGTGGCAGTGACACTTCTGCAGCTGCATTAGGGGCTGCTTTAAATGCAGAATGGATCGATATTTTTACCGACGTAGAAGGAATTATGACAGCTGATCCAAGAATTGCGGAAAATGCCAGGCAGCTTTCGGTTGTAACCTACACAGAGCTCTGTAATATGGCCTATCAAGGTGCGAAGGTAATTCATCCAAGAGCTGTTGAAATAGCCATGCAGGCGAAGGTTCCGATTCGAATTCGCTCGACTTATTCCGACAGTTTAGGTACATTGGTTACGTCCATTTTGAAAGGTTCCCGGGGCAGTGATATTAAAGAACGAACGGTTACCGGAATTGCACATGTTTCGAATGTAACTCAAATTAAAGTTTTTGCCAAAAAAGATCAATACAATTTACAAGCAGAAGTATTTAAAGCAATGGCAAACGAAAAAATCAGTGTCGATTTCATCAATATTTCACCTAATGGTGTAGTATATACGGTGACGGAAGAAATGACTGACAAGGCCATTAAGGTATTAGAAGAAATAGGTCATGACCCTGTAGTAGAACGTCATTGTGCGAAGGTATCTGTTGTTGGAGCCGGAATTGCAGGAGTTCCGGGTGTTACTTCAAGGATTGTTACAGCTCTTTCGGAGAATGGAATACGCATCTTACAATCCGCAGATAGCCATACGACGATATGGGTACTTGTGAAGCAAGACGACTTGGTAAAATCAGTGAATGCATTACATGACGCCTTTCATCTTGAAGAAGAAACAATGGAAACAAAGCTTACGGATTTCTAATATACTAAAGGTAGGAAATGGTAGTTCGGACCTTAAACTGCCGTTTTCCAGCTTGATTTTCGTAATTGAGAGGAGTAGTAAAATGGTTCATTTTGGCCGGGTTTCAACTGCCATGGTTACACCTTTTGATAAAAAAGGTCATATTGATTTTCCTAAGACCACTCAATTGGTAAACTATCTAATTGATAATGGAACAGAATCTCTTGTAGTAGCGGGGACAACCGGTGAATCGCCGACTTTGTCAAAGGAAGAGAAATTGGCATTATTTAATCATGTTGTAAAGGTAGTTGGAAAAAGAATACCAGTAATTGCTGGGACGGGCAGCTATAATACCTACGCATCGGTGGAACTGACTAAAAAGGCAGAACAGCTTGGTGTCGATGCGATTATGCTGGTGGCTCCTTATTATAATAAACCGAATCAGGAAGGCTTATATCAGCACTTTAAAATGGTTGCCGAAGCGACTTCACTACCTGTAATGGTTTATAATATCCCAGGAAGGTCAGCTGTAAACGTTCATCCTGATACGATTATAAGGCTGTCAAAAATTCCGAATATAGTTGCTGTGAAAGAGGCAAGTGGAGATTTAACGGGCATCGCTCATATCATTGCGAATACGGATAGTAATTTCGACGTCTATAGTGGAGATGATAGTATGACTATTCCAGTTCTTTCTATCGGAGGGTCTGGGGTTGTCTCTGTTGCCTCCCATGTGATTGGCAAAGAAATACAAAAGATGGTATATGCCTTTTTAGAAGGTGAAAATTCGAAAGCAGCTAAACTCCACCAAGAGCTTTTACCACTTATGCAGGGACTATTTGCAGCTCCAAGTCCTGCACCTGTTAAAACAGCACTCCAAGTTAAAGGGCTTGACGTAGGGTCAGTAAGACTCCCCCTTGTCCCACTAACTGAACAAGAACGTTCAACCTTAATAAAATTATTATAATAAGATAAAATGCCAATCTCGTTTATGGATTGGCATTTTTTATTTGCAATGAAAGGGATACAGTTGTGTTTATAACCTGTTGATTTGCATGGAAGGCGCGAGACTCCTGCGGGACTTGCAGGTCAGGGTGAGACCCCGCAGGCGCGCAGCGCGAGGAGGCTCACCGACCGCCCGCGGAAAGCGAAGTGCCTGGAGTGCAAATCAACAGACTTGTTTAACACAGTCATTTATATAAATTAACAACTTATTTAGTCTGATAAGATTGGGAAAATCAACTAATTGGTTGTAAAGGTTTTCAACTATAAAGTATAATAGTCATAACTGATCTCGATCGGGCAATATTGAAATGTCGAAGACCTCTAGTGAATCGGTGCTTGAGCTAGACAATCAACATAGGAGGAAACGGAAATTGATTAGTAGAACAAATAGTTCCATAAAAGTTATCACACTTGGTGGTGTAGGAGAAATCGGAAAAAATATGTATCTTGTTGAAGTGGACAAAGATATATTCATTATCGATGCCGGGTTAATGTTCCCCGAGGATGAAATGCTGGGCATTGATATCGTTATTCCTGACATCACCTATTTAACAGAGAACAAAGAAAGAGTTAAGGCGGTTTTCCTTACGCATGGACATGAAGATCATATCGGTGCCCTATCCTATCTTCTTCGCCAAATAGACGTACCTGTATATGGAACAAAACTTACTTTAGCTCTAGCAAACGCTAAGCTCAAAGAACAGGAATATAATGGAGAAATTAATTTTAACGAAGTAACATCAGATACGATTATTCAAATGGATTCAGTCAAAGTAAGCTTCTTTCGAACAAATCACAGTATCCCAGATTCAGTGGGTGTCTGTATCCATACTTCTGAAGGTAACATTGTTTATACAGGTGATTTCAAATTTGATCAGGCTGCCACAAAGCTTTATAAGCCTGAAATTGGGAAAATGGCGGCTATTGGAGAACAAGGTGTATTTTGCTTATTATCTGACAGTACAGAAGCCGAAAAGCCCGGCTACACAACTTCTGAGTCATTTGTTGAGCGGGAACTATCTACTGCCTTATATAATTCAAAAGGAAGGATGATTGCTGCTTGCTTCGCCTCAGACATTAACAGAATTCAACATATATTTAATGCAGCAAGGGATCATGGCCGCAAAGTAGCAGTGGTGGGTAAAAGTCTTGAAAGAATTTATCATATTGCCCTTGATCTAGGCTACTTAGAGGTGGAAGAAGATCTTATCGTCCCTGTAAGCGAAATAAATAACTATGAAGATAGGGAAATCCTTATCTTAATGACAGGAAGTCAAGGGGAGCCGATTGAAGGGCTTCAAAAAATGGCAAAGCAATCTAGTAAATATGTAAATATTCAACCAGGAGATACTGTATTAATAGCTGCATCACCACTTAGGGGAAGCGAACTACTAATATCCAGGACAGTGGATATGCTGTTTAGAGCTGGTGCAAATGTTATTTCTGGAAAAAGAGCGGTACATGTCTCTAGTCATGGCAGTCAAGAAGAATTAAAATTTATGATTAACTTAATGAAACCACAGTACTTTATTCCTGTTCATGGTGAATATCGAATGTTAAAGGCGCATCGGAAATTGGCACTTGATTGCGGTTTGAATGATGATAATATTATTATCGCTGACCGTGGGGATGTAGTAGAATTTAAGGATGGCAAATTTAATATTTCAGGTAAAGTTCCATCGGGGAATGTTTTAATAGATGGCATTGGTGTTGGAGACGTTGGCAACATCGTTTTACGAGATAGAAGACTTTTGTCTCAAGATGGTATCTTAATTGTAGTCGTTACATTAACTCGTCAGGAAAAGAGAATAGCTGCAGGTCCTGAAATTATCTCACGCGGTTTTGTCTATGTTCGTGAATCCGAAAAATTAATGGATGAATCGACAAAATTAGTTAGTGATATCGTGCAAAAGAATATTTCAAAAGATACTTTTGAATGGTCAAGTCTCAAACAGGACATACGAGATGGATTAAACCGGTATTTGTATGAAAAAACAAAGAGAAGGCCGATGATTCTTCCAATTATCATGGAGGTTTAAAATATTTATGAAGGGCATTGGGCAACCAGTGCCTTTCATATTTAAATCTAAGAATGAAATTAACTCTTAAGTCCATACTAACGTTATCATGCGTGAAGGGAGACTTAAGATGAATAAGGATATACAAAAAGGAGAATCGGAAAATCAAGAAGGGCAAGAGCCTCTAAAAGAGGATAAACCTTCTTCATTAATGGAAAAAATACAGCAGCTCGGACAAACGAATGTCCCACAACTGTCTACTGATTCAAAAATTCACTGTTTGACCATTATTGGCCAAATAGAGGGACACTTGGCACTGCCTCCACAAAATAAAACTACTAAATATGAACATTTGATTCCACAGTTAGTGGCAATCGAACAAAATCCAAAAATAGAAGGAGTTTTAATTATCTTAAATACGGTTGGAGGGGATGTCGAAGCAGGACTGGCCATCTCAGAAATGCTGGCTACACTTTCAAAGCCAACTGTTTCGATAGTCTTAGGAGGCGGACATTCTATTGGAGTTCCAATAGCGGTATCATGTAATTACTCCTTCATTGCTGAAACCGCAACGATGACCATTCATCCTATTCGTTTAACAGGTCTAGTAATTGGGGTACCCGCAACCTTTGAATATTTAGACAAGATGCAGGATAGAGTGGTCAATTTCGTAACCAAGCACTCAAAAATCCCTGAAGAGAAATTTAAAGATTTAATGTTTGCTAAAGGTAATCTTACCCGTGACATAGGAACAAATGTTGTGGGGCCAGATGCAGTGGAATATGGATTAATAGATGAGGTAGGCGGATTAGGTCAAGCAATGAAGAAGCTTAACGAATTAATAGACCAGGCAAAAGTGGTCAACGAGGGGCTGATTCAATGATCCTGTATACAACGATGCCACAGGAATTTATTTTTCCGACGGAAGCAGAATCCTTCACTAAACAACAAACTGTAACCTATCAAGGAGTATCGTTAATAGTAGAACAAACGGATGCACAAAACGTACAAGTGGTACGCGTTTTAAGTAGTGATCCGCAGCATTTTTTAGACGAGCGTATATGTCCTGGTGCTAAAATTTCTTGTGCAAGCATTCAAGGATTGACCGCAAACTTTTAGGATATTATGGTATAATCATAAGTACGAAGCTTAAGCAGCCATCAAGGCTGCTTTCTTCCTTTTGTGGGTATTTTTAATAAGCTAGCTATGCTGTGTTAAAAGTTTTTAATGATTTTATAACCTGTTGATTTGCGCGGAAGGCACGAGACTCCTGCGGGACTAGCAGGTCAGGGTGAGACCCCGCAGACGCGTAGCGTCGAGGAGGCTCACCGACCGCCCGCGGAAAGCGAAGTGCCTGGAGCGCAAATCAACAGTCTTGTTTAACACAAACTTAAGCTAAATTATGATAACAATGTTTGATATAGCAAAAGGATGATAATGCTAGTACTACACTTTTATAGACAGGTGATTTTATGGCAAAAAGAAAGAGAAGAACAGCAAAAAAGAGAGATAATCATTTAAAAGAAACACTTAAATTTGAACTATCAGCGCTTGTTCTATTAGCACTTGCTATAATTGCAATAGCAAAATTGGGAGCAGTCGGTGAAGCATTAGTATTATTTTTCCGATTTTGGATGGGTGAATGGTACATGCTAAGCTTGATAGGTCTAGTTATACTAAGTGTGTATTTAATGTGGAAACGAAGCATGCCTTTTTTCTTTCATATTAAATTAACTGGTACATATTTTATTGTTTCAGCCATTCTCCTCTTAAGCCATGTAACCCTATTTCATTTACTAACAAATGATGGGAACTTTAAAAATCCTAGTGTTATTAGCAACACATGGGAAATCTTCATAATGGAAGTTAAAGGAGAGACGAGTACAATCGACCTTGGCGGAGGGATGATAGGTGCAGTTCTTTTTGCAATGTTTCATTACCTTTTTGCCGAAACCGGCACAAAGATTATTGCATTTATCTTTATTCTTATTGGTTTTATTTTACTAACAGGAAAATCGTTTGGCGAATTTATTGCTAAAGTAGGTATTACGATTGCTGATTTTTCCAAGGGACAATGGAGTGCCTTTCAATTAGATATGGAAGAATGGAAACAGAAAAAGCAGGAACGTCGGGAAGAAAAACGAGTTCAACAGCAACGCGAACGTGAAAACCGTGCAGCTTCTGGACAGACAGAAATCATTGCACCAATACAAAATCTACAGAATGAAATGGCGGCACCCGAACCGCTCATTTCAAGCTTTGCTGATCGTGCTTATCAAGAAGAGGAACCGCCAAAAGCAAGACGAAAGAGTGAAGAATCAAAAAATAAAACAAATGAACATAAAATTGATGAAGATGATTCTACTCCGCCGATTACTTTTACAGAAGTAGAAAATGTAGCTTATGAGCTACCGCCACTAAGACTCCTAAAGCTTCCAAAGAAAACAGACCAAAGTGGGGAGTACGAATTAATTCATGCCAATGCTGCTAAACTGGAACGTACATTTCAAAGCTTTGGGGTAAAGGCCCGTGTAACTCAGGTTCATCTAGGGCCGGCTGTTACAAAATATGAAGTACACCCTGATGTAGGGGTTAAGGTTAGTAAAATAGTGAGTTTAAGTGATGATTTAGCATTAGCACTAGCTGCTAAAGATATACGTATTGAAGCACCGATTCCTGGGAAATCTGCCATTGGAATCGAAGTTCCGAATTCGGAGGTTGCAATTGTTTCCTTGCGCGAGGTACTAGAAGCGACCCAGAATAATAAACCAGAAGCAAAGCTTTTGATAGGTCTTGGCAGAGATATTACTGGCGAAGCTGTTCTAGCTGAATTAAATAAAATGCCCCATCTATTAGTGGCTGGTTCAACAGGAAGCGGTAAAAGTGTATGTATTAATGGGATTATTACCAGTATCTTAATGAGGGCAAAGCCGCATGAAGTTAAAATGATGATGATCGATCCGAAAATGGTTGAGTTGAATGTCTATAATGGAGTACCTCACTTATTAGCACCAGTAGTAACAGAACCTAAGAAAGCATCGCAAGCATTGAAAAAGGTTGTAAGTGAAATGGAAAGACGGTATGATTTATTTTCACACACAGGAACCCGAAACATTGAAGGATATAATGATCACATTAAAAGGCATAACATCGAAGAAAATGACAAGCAGCCCCTTATACCGTATATAGTGGTAATCGTAGATGAGCTTGCGGATTTAATGATGGTAGCATCTTCTGATGTAGAGGATTCGATTACTAGACTAGCACAAATGGCCAGAGCAGCTGGTATTCACTTAATTATCGCTACCCAGCGTCCATCCGTTGATGTTATCACGGGTGTAATCAAAGCCAATATTCCTTCTAGAATTGCTTTTGCAGTTTCAAGTGCAACAGATTCAAGAACCATTTTGGATATGGGTGGTGCAGAGAAATTGCTCGGCAGAGGAGATATGCTATTTCTACCTGTTGGGGCTTCTAAACCGGTTCGTGTACAAGGCGCCTTTTTATCAGACAATGAAGTTGAGGATACCGTTAATTTTGTAATCGGCCAGCAAAAAGCACAGTATCAAGAAGAGATGATCCCAGATGATACACCGGAATTGACCGGAGAAGTTGACGATGAACTGTATTCGGATGCTGTTGACCTTGTAATTGAGATGCAAACCGCATCTGTATCAATGCTGCAGCGACGATTTCGAATTGGATATACTAGAGCGGCACGTTTAATTGATGAAATGGAAGCACGGGGAATTGTCGGTGCATACGAAGGAAGTAAACCAAGAACAGTACTGCAAGCCAAACAAAATGAAGAATTAAATTAGTAAAGAGTCGATTTCTCGGCTCTTTTTTTTTTCAATATATACGATAAATTTAGACCATTATATATTATAGCAGACTTTTTAATAAAAAAGGCTAATCATGGTAACCGTATTTATACAGGCCTGGTTTTTTCGACAAAATTTTGAATTTCTATTTCAATATCACTAAAAAAATGTTATATTATTTTCGATTAGTAGGAATGATTATACATCAGATGTCTGATGACTTAGGAAAAAGCTGGAGGTACCTGCATGTCTATTAAGCTTGATAACCGACATTTATACTTACAAGTTATTGATCGGTTAAAGCAAGATATTGAACAAGGAGTTTATAAAGAAAAAGAAAAATTACCCTCTGAATTCGATCTTGCCAAACTACTTGGAGTAAGCAGAGCAACACTTCGTGAAGCGTTGCGTATTCTTGAAGAGGAAAACGTTATCATCCGCCGCCATGGCGTTGGCACGTTTGTTAACTCAAAACCGCTGTTTACCTCAGGGATTGAACAACTTAATAGTGTAACAGATATGATATTTAAAGCAGGTATGAAACCAGGCACGATTTTTTTAAGTTCATCAACTGTTGGAGCTACAGAAGAGGATAGTCGTCGTTTCACATGTTCTTTAAATGAGGAAATCGTAATCATGGAGCGGGTTAGAACTGCAAACGGGGAACCAGTTGTATACTGTATCGACAAAGTACCTGAAAAAATCTTGCCTGAGACTTTTTCTCATGGAGAGGAATCAATCTTCTCAATTTTAGAAGATGAGGCAAACCGAAAAATTACATACGCGGTTGCTCAGATTGAACCTATTGGTTATCATGAAAAAATTTCCCCCATTCTAGAATGTGAACCAGAAACTGCTTTGCTTGTTTTAAAGCAAATGCATTTCGATGAAACGGATGAACCAATCCTTTTTTCGGTAAACTATTTTAAGGCAGATAAATTTAGTTTTCAGGTTCTGAGAAAAAGATTCTAATTTTTTTGCAGGTTTGAAAACGCAATCACTCTGTTTACTTAAAATTCCTACAAAATCAAACAAAAAAATATAGGGGGTCAATTGCCTTGAAAAAACGTAAATTTGGCTTAGCTATGTCAATGATTTTAGCTGCCGGCACATTACTTGGAGCTTGTGGTGGCGGTGACAAAGATACTGGAAGTAAGGATAACGGTAAAGATGCAGTTAAGATCGGTATGGTTACGGATGCAGGTACAATTGATGACAAATCCTTTAACCAAGGTACTTGGGAAGGTATTAAGCAAGCTGAAAAGGATCTTGGAATTCAATCAAAATATCTTAAACCAGCTGGTACTACAGAAGCAGAATACCTAAAGGAAATGGGCAATTTATACGATGCAGGTTATAAGTTTATTGTATTACCTGGATTCAAGTTTGAAACTGCTGTATTCCATGCACAAGATAAATATAAAGATGCAAAATTTGTCATTCTTGATGGTAATCCACATTCTGGGGACTTTAAACCAGTGGTTAAGGATAACACAGTGGCAATTTTCTTTGCTGAACATGAATCAGGATTCTTGGCAGGTGTAGCTACTGCTGTTGAACTAAAAGAAGGTGAAGCTGGCTTTATCGGCGGTATGGAAATTCCTGCTGTTCAAAAGTTTAATTGGGGCTTCCAACAAGGTATTAAATATGCTAATGAAAACTTAGGCACAAATATATCATTAAAAGCAGAAAACGTAATGTACCAAGGATCTTTTGATAATGTTGCTGCAGGTGGACAAATTGCTGCACAAATGTTTGACCGTGGTGTAGATGTAATCTTCACAGCTGCTGGCGGTGTAGGTGTTGGAGCGATTAACGAAGCAAAAACTCGCGGCAAAGCTGGCGATAAAATCTGGATCGTTGGTGTTGACAGTGACCAATATGCGGATGGTATCTACGAAGGTGACAAATCTATTATCTTGACTTCAGCAATGAAAAAATTAGATGTTGTTACTCTTGACATGATTAAGGCTGAGTTAGATGGTAAATTCCCTGGCGGCGATACGTTAACTTTTGATGCTAAAAACGACGGAATCGGTCTACCAGAAGAAAATCCAAACTTAAGCGATGAAACAACGGCTAAAGTTAAAGAAGTATATGAAAAAATTAAGTCTGGCGATATCAAAGTTGCTGGTGAACAAGGAAGTTTATTCAAGTAAAAAAATCATAAAAGAGGCGGTTTTTCCCGTCTCTTTTATGTACTTATGTATGATTAATCTGATGAACAAGCCTATTACTAGAGTATACAACTACTGAGTTTAGTAATAGCTTAAGTATCAAATTTACTTTTCACTATTCTTCAGTTTTGATGTTGTAATAGGGGACTCCCTATTTTCAAAGAAACCCGAGTCTAAATAAAAAGGTGAGTGCTACTATGAGTTATGTGGTTGAAATGCTGAATATTAGGAAAGAATTCCCTGGTATTGTAGCAAATGATAATGTTACCCTAACATTAAAAAAGGGGGAAATACATGCCTTACTAGGTGAAAACGGTGCCGGAAAGTCCACACTTATGGGTGTATTGTTCGGTATGTATCAACCTGAACAAGGGGTCATTAAAATCCGGGAGAAGGAAGTAAAAATTACGAATCCTAGTGTAGCCAATCAACTCGGTATTGGAATGGTCCACCAACATTTTAAATTGGTAGAAAACTTTACAGTAACAGAAAATATTATTCTAGGCAGTGAACCATTAAAAGGGATGATCCTAGATATTGATAAGGCTGCAAAAAGAATTGCAGAATTGTCAAAGCATTATGGCTTAAACGTTGATCCACATTCAAAAATTGAAGATATCTCAGTAGGAATGCAGCAACGAGTAGAAATCATGAAAATGCTCTACCGTGAAGCTGAAGTACTTATTTTTGATGAACCAACAGCAGTTTTAACTCCGCATGAAATTGAAGAGTTAATGAAAATTATGCGCAACCTTATAAAAGAAGGTAAATCGATTATCATTATTACACATAAGTTAAAAGAAATTAAAGCGGTCGCAGACAGATGTACAGTTATTCGACGTGGAAAAGGAATTGGAACTGTTAATGTGAAAGAGACTAGTGAATCAAGTCTTGCAGAAATGATGGTTGGTCGCCATGTTAACTTTAAAGTGGATAAGGAAGCTAGTACACCAGGTGATGTTGTACTTCAAATAGATTCTATCTCTGTAAAAAATAATAGAAAAGTATTAGGACTAAAAAACTTCTCGGTTGAAGTAAGAAGAGGAGAGATTGTTGGTATCGCTGGGGTTGAAGGAAATGGTCAATCCGAGCTCGTAGAAGCGATAACTGGACTTAGGAAAGTTGAATCGGGAAAAATTTTATTAAAAGGGAACGAAATAACAAATATTTCAATTCGCCAAAGAATCGAAAGTGGAATTGGTCATATCCCTGAAGACAGACAAAGGCGTGGACTTGTTCTCGATTATACACTAGAAAACAACATGGTTTTAGAAGTATATAATAAACCACCGTTTGCAAAGACTGGATTACTAAATGGTACTGCCATTAAGAAATATGCTAGAAGTATATTAGAAAAATTTGACGTTCGTTCTGGTGAAGGCGGAGCATCAATTGCAAGAACACTATCAGGAGGAAATCAGCAAAAGGCTATCATCGGGCGGGAAATGGAATTAGATCCTGATTTGCTCATCGCTGTACAACCTACGCGTGGATTGGATGTAGGATCGATTGAATATATCCACAAACGATTAATCGAGCATCGTGATAAAGGAAAAGCTGTTCTTCTAGTTTCTTTAGAGCTTGATGAAGTGCTGCAGCTTTCAGACCGCATTGCCATCGTTAACAATGGAGAACTGATTGGAACAGTCATTGCTTCTGAGACGAATGAGAATGAGGTAGGACTGATGATGGCAGGAGTGAATAAGGAGAGAAGCGTATGAGAAACACCATTGTATCCATAATTGCAATTATTTTAGGATTAATAGCTGGGGGCTTATTGATGCTCTTTATAGGGGCAAACCCTATCGAAGGATATTCGTATTTGTTCCAAGGTGCATTAAAAAATATTTCACGTATTGGTGATACCCTTGCAACGGCAACACCGTTAATTTTTACTGGACTTGCTGTGGCCTTTGCTTTTCGTACGGGCTTATTCAATATCGGTGTATCAGGACAAATGCTGATTGGCGGCCTTGCTGCCACTGCTGTTGGCTTATCGTTTGATTTATCAAGACCGGTTTTAATTATTTTAATGATACTTGCTGGTATTATTGGTGGAGGACTTTGGGCATTCATTCCGGGCTTATTAAAAGCTAGATTTAATGTGCATGAGGTAGTAGCAACGATTATGATGAACTGGATTGCTTATTGGACCGTTTATTATATCGTTCCTGGTTACTTTAAAGGTGAATTCCTAGAAACTGAATCACGCAAACTTGCTGAAGAGTCTACTTTGAGAACGCCTTGGTTGACAGAAATGTTTCAGGGTTCTTATATTAACTTAGGTTTGTTCTTTGCAGTTATTGCAGTACTTATCATTGCATTTATCATTAATAAAACAACATTGGGATTTGAATTAAAAGCTGTTGGATTCAATCGCCACGCAGCAGAATATGCAGGTATGAAGGTTAATCGCAATATTATCTTATCAATGTTAATTTCAGGTGCCCTTGCAGGTCTGGGCGGGGTAGCACTATACACTGGTAATGCTTCCAGCATGCAAATCGGTATTTTACCATCACAAGGTTATGATGGCATTGCGGTTGCGTTACTTGGAGCTAACTCACCAGTTGGCGTATTCTTTGCAGCACTCCTTTTTGGTATTCTTTATTCGGGGACAGGCTTTATGAATGCGATGATCGAGATTCCACCAGAACTTGCTAATACTATTATCGCCATTATTATTTACTTTGCTGCTACTAGCGTACTGATTCACCGTCTATTAAATAAATTCCGTAAGACTCGTTCAAATGCAAATGATGTAAATGGACCTGTTGGCAAGAAGGGAGAAGCTTAAAATGTGGACCATAATTGAACAAATATTCCCTTATGCGATTGTTTTTACAATTCCACTTCTGATAACAGCATTAGGCGGTCTTTTTAGTGAAAGAAGCGGTATCGTAAATATTGGATTAGAAGGTTTAATGATATCAGGAGCATTTGCAAGTGCAATCACTGTTAATTTTTTGCAGGACAAAATGCCTAATAGCTCAACCGTCCTATGGCTTGGTATATTAGCAGCAATAGTAGTAGGTTTGTTGTTTTCTCTATTACATGCCTTCGCAAGCATAAATCTAAGTGCAGACCAAGTAATTAGTGGTACTGCAATTAACATGATTGCAATGGCTTTAACCGTATTCTTAGCTAGAAATATAACTGGTAGTGGTAATATTCGTATTACTAGCGGTTTCACACCATTTGATGTGCCAATTTTATCTCAAATTCCAATAATTGGAGATTTGTTATTTACAAAAACGTATGCGACAACTTGGTTTATTTTAATAGTCCTGTTTGTTAGTGCGTTTATGCTAAATAAAACGAAATTTGGCTTGCGATTAAAGTCTTGTGGTGAGTTTCCACAGGCTGCGCAAGCAGCAGGGATTAATGTAGTGAGAATCCGCTATATTGGCGTTATGCTTTCTGGCGCTTTATCAGGATTAGGCGGAGGAATCATTATTTTAACTTACGCTGGTGAATTTACTGGTTCCGTTTCAGGTCTTGGTTTCTTAGCACTTGCTTCCTTAATTTTTGGTCAATGGAGACCGTTAGGAATCTTAGGAGCAACATTATTCTTCGGATTTGCCAGCACAATCGCTAACGTATCTCAAGTTATTCCTGAATTGGCTGTTATTCCGCCAATCATACTAAAGATTTTCCCATATGTAGTAACGTTAATTGCTTTAGTACTCTTTTCTAAATCTTCACAAGCACCTAAAGCTGCTGGAGAACCATTTGATCCAGGTAAACGTTAATAATAGTAAGTATCAAGGCTGGCTAATTTGTCAGCCTTTTTTGTTTTGTGAAAGAGTCAGTGGTTTTAGCTTGTAAAAACTAACCTTGGCAAATTATATTAAGAATAAGGGTTTATTACAATGGAAAAGATGTAAAATAACCGGATGAATGTTTACATATATAAATAAGAAGGATTTGAAATCTAAGGAGGTCTATAAATGGAGTCAACTGCCGAAAAAATCACCCCTATGCATGGATACAAACTCCACGTCATTGAAACAGATAAATACAAAACAAATACATTTGTATGGAAAATGAAAGCGCCATTGTCAAAGGAAGAAGTAACGAAAAGGGCACTTCTACCGCAAGTTCTGCAAAGCAGCTCGGCTAATTTCCCGACAACAACAGCTTTAAGATCTCATTTAGATGAATTATATGGAGCCACGCTGTTTATTGATTTAGCCAAAAAAGGTGAGTACCATATTATCAGCTTCACGCTTGAAATTGCCAATGAAAAATTTCTAAGTGATCCAACACCATTGTTAAAAAAAGGATTCGAATTACTTGCCGAGGTTTTAACAAAACCTAATATATCAGGCAGTGCATTTGATCAAGAGACAGTGAACAAAGAAAAACGAACGCTGAAGCAAAGAATTCAATCGGTCTATGATGATAAAATGCGTTATTCAAATGTCCGGCTGCTGCAGGAGATGTGCAAAGGTGAACCATACGCACTGCAAGTGAATGGTGAAGCAGAGGATGTTGAAATGATCACGCCAGAAAATTTATTCGAATATTATAAGAAGGCATTTTCGGAAGATGAAATGGATCTTTATGTTGTCGGTGATGTAAAGGAAGAAGAGGTGAAAAGCCTCGCGAATGAACTGCTGACCTTTGAAAACCGCACAGCGAAAAAACGAGAGTCAATGGAAGTTCAAAAAAAGGATCAGGTTCAGGAAATAAAAGAAGAGCAGGATGTAAAGCAAGGGAAATTAAATATAGGGTACCGTACAAATATAGTCTATGGTGATCCAGACTATTTTGCCCTTCAATTGTTCAATGGTATCTTTGGTGGTTTTTCACATTCCAAATTGTTTATCAATGTTCGTGAAAAGGCAAGCTTAGCCTATTATGTTTCAAGCAGACTTGAAAGCCACAAAGGGTTAATGATGGTTATGTCCGGGATAGACCTAAAGAACTATGACCAGGCAGTAGGAATCATTCGTGATCAATTGGAAGCCATGAAAAAGGGTGACTTTTCTGATCAGGAATTAGTCCAAACGAAGGCAGTGATCCGAAATCAAATCCTTGAAACGATTGATACTTCACGTGGGTTAACAGAAATTCTCTATCATAATATCGTTGCAGGCAAGGAAATAAGACTGGATCAGTGGATTACCGACATGGAAAAGACAACGAGGGAAGAAATAGTAGCAGTAGCGAATAAAATCGAACTTGATACCATCTATTTCTTAACGGGAACGGAGGCGGTAAAGTAATGGAAAAAATTAATTTTGAACAACTTCAAGAGGAGCTTTACCATGAAAAGTTACCTAATGGTTTAAATGTCTATATTTTACCAAAAAAGGGCTTCAACAAGACATTTGCAACGTTTACAACTAAATATGGATCGATTGATAACACGTTTGTACCGTTGGGAAAAGAAGAATATGTGGTGGTACCAGATGGGATTGCCCATTTTCTTGAGCATAAGCTTTTTGAAAAAGAGGATGGAGATGTCTTTCAACAATTTAGCAGACAGGGGGCGTCTGCCAATGCTTTTACATCCTTTACACGGACAGCCTATTTGTTTTCCAGTACATCAGATGTCGAGAAAAACCTTGAAACATTAGTTGATTTCGTTCAGGATCCTTATTTTTCGGAAAAAACGGTTGAAAAGGAAAAAGGGATTATAGGTCAAGAAATCACCATGTATGACGATAACCCGGATTGGCGCCTTTATTTCGGGTTAATCCAAAATCTATATCAAAACCATCCCGTAAAGATTGATATTGCCGGTACAATCGAATCGATTTCACATATTACCAAGGACTTACTCTATGAGTGCTACAATACGTTCTACCATCCAAGCAATATGCTGCTATTTATCGTAGGGCCGGTTGATCCAAATAAATTTATGGATCAAGTCAGAGAAAACCAAGCCAAGAAGGTATACCAAGACATGCCAGAGATTAAGCGTAAGTTTGAGGAAGAACCAGTGCAAGCAGCTGAAAAGAAGCAGGTTCTAGGTATGAATGTCCAAACCTCTAAATGTTTAATCGGGATGAAAGCACTACATGTTAATCAAACGGGCTCTGATTTATTAAAAAACGAACTTACAATGAATGTATTACTAGACGTACTATTCGGTAAGAGCTCTGAAAATTATACACAACTTTATAACGAGGGTCTGATTGATGAAACCTTCTCTTATGACTATACACAGGAACAAGGATTTGGATTTGCAATGATCGGCGGCGATACAGAAAATCCTGATAAACTTGCTGATCAGCTTAAAAATATGCTCTTTCAATCAAAAACCGGAACGTCTTTTACCGAAGAACAATTAGAACGAGCGAAGAAAAAGAAAATTGGTACATTTTTACGTGCCGTTAATTCACCGGAATATATCGCCAATCAATTCACCAGATATGCCTTTAATGATATGAATTTATTCGATGTCGTTCCTACTTTAGAGAAAATAACCTTAGCTGACGTTAAAACAATGGCATCTGAAGTTATTTCTGAAGAACGTTTCTCAGTATGCCAAGTAATACCGAAAAAATAGTGAGGAAGCGTCGCTAGCCGGCGCTTTTCTTTTGGTTTAACATAAGGAGAAGCTAAAAAGAGAAAGAGTGAAACATATGAAAAAATATGCATTAATTACGGGAGCAAGCGGAGGTATTGGAAAAGCGGTTGCAAAAAAACTAGCATCACTAGGATTTAATTTATATTTACATTTTAATCAAAATGAAAAATCCATAAAAGAATTACAAGGGGAACTTGAATCGTTTGGTGGTGAATATACAGCGATTCAGGCTGATTTGGAGGGTCCTGAAGGCTATAAAAAGATTTGTTCGCAAATTTTCTCGCTTGATGCCATTATTTATTGCAGTGGTAATAGCCACTATGGGCTCCTTGTAGATATAAAACAAGCAGAGGTTGAATCGCTCATGAGGGTACATGTCATGAATCCACTAATGATAACGAAAGAATTGTTGCCAAAACTAACGAAGAAGAAGTCAGGAAATATCATATTTATCTCTTCCATTTGGGGCCAAACAGGGGCGGCATGTGAAGTGGCCTATTCGACTGCTAAAGGGGCACAAATTTCTTTTGTTAAAGCATTAAGCAAGGAGGTCGCATTAAGCGGGGTACGAGTAAATGCTATTGCCCCTGGAGTTGTTGAAACTGCTATGATGAGTCAGTTCACTGACGAGGATAAACAGCTGCTTCAATACGAGATCCCTATGGGAAGGCTCGGTCTTCCAGAAGAAATAGCAAATGGTGTGAAATTCTTACTTTCAGATGAGTCTTCATATATTACGGGACAAGTCCTATCGATAAACGGTGGTTGGTATACTTAATATTTTTTCATGAATAATTTCCTCCTTATCATTGCAAAATAACACTGTACAATAAAAAAGGAGGGTTACTTATGTCAGTTTTAGATAACTGGAAACAGTGGGAAGACTTTCTAGCTGATCGTCTTCACCAAGCACAAAATGAAGGAATGAGCGAGGGGGCTATTAGTGCTCTTGCATTACAGATAGGTGATTATTTATCTGAGCAAGTTGAACCAAAAAATGAACAAGAGAGAATCCTTTCTGACCTATGGTCAGTAGCGGATAAAGAAGAGCAGCAAGCTATTGCAAATATCATGGTGAAATTAGTCCAAAATAATGGCAGTCGCTAGGAGAGAGGGATATCCTCTCTTTTTTTTGTTGAGATCCAGTAGAAATACACTTAAATAAGGATTGAACTTGTTTTTGCTTTCATCTTCAATCAAAATCATATATTATTATGGATAGATGAAAATATGAAAAATTTGTCGTTTACGCTTAGGAGGTTTTTTATGGAGAAAAAAGAGTGGTATTTAGAATATGAGATTCAAAAAAACCGTCCTGGTTTGTTGGGCGACATATCATCTTTACTCGGAATGCTGTCGATAAATATTGTGACGATAAACGGTGTAGATGAAGGCAGACGTGGATTATTGATGTTAGTAAAAGATGATAATCAAATTAAACGGTTAGAGTCAATTTTAAATACAATGGACACAATAAAAGTAATTAAGATTAGAGAACCAAAACTTCGGGATCGGCTTGCAGTCCGCCACGGACGATACATACAGCGTGATGCTGATGATAAAAAAACATTCCGCTTTGTAAGAAATGAACTTGGCGTACTAGTAGATTTTATGGCTGAACTGTTCAAGCAGGAAGGGCACAAACTAATAGGTATCCGCGGAATGCCAAGGGTGGGAAAAACAGAGTCAGTAGTAGCAGCAAGTGTTTGCGCTAATAAACGTTGGTTGTTCGTATCATCCACTCTATTAAAACAAACCATCCGTAATCAGCTTATTCAAGATGAGTACAACGAAAATAACTTATTTATTCTTGATGGTATTGTATCAACTAAGCGTGCAAGTGAAAAACATTGGCAGCTCGTCCGTGAAATTATGCGGTTACCTGCAGTTAAAGTGGTCGAACATCCTGATATATTCGTACAAAATTCGGAGTATACCCTCGAAGATTTTGATTATATCATCGAGTTAAGGAACCATGCTGACGAAGAAATTACATATGATATTGTCGACCAAAATAATATGTTCTCTGGATCTGATTTTGGAGATTTTGGATTTTAATTAAGGCTCTTTTCTTAAACTTTTGGTTGCTTTTTGTGAAAAAATTAATATTTGTGCTGTGTTTTCGTAGAAAACAGCATAAATTTTATAAGAAAAGAGCCGGCAAACTAAAATCAAAGGCGCAAAAATAACTATTGCCAAGTTAAAGTCGGCTATAAGACTTTAACAACAATCGTTACGAAAACAGCCTTAATTAATTGGAAGGTGTTAAAGGTGACTGAATTAGGTAATCGACTAAAAGAAGCGCGATTAGCCAAAGGATTAAGCTTAGAGGATGTACAGACTATCACTAAAATTCAAAAACGCTATTTGATTGGCATCGAGGAAGGCAATTATTCTAGCATGCCAGGGAATTTTTATGTACGTGCTTTTGTAAAGCAATATGCAGAAGCGCTTCAGCTTAATCCGGATGAAATTTTTGAATCATATAAGAACGAAATACCTGCAACTCACAATGAGGACTTGCCTGAAAAATTATCAAGAGTAAAGTCACGTAAATCGGTAACAGATGGTTCTTCGAAAATTTTTGATATTATCCCTAAAATCCTAATTGGGGTCTTTGTGATTGGTGCTGCGGGATTACTTTATTATTTCATTGTTACAAGTGTCGGAAACAATGCGAATGACACAGCGAATAAAGAAAATGAACCTGTTAAATTTATCCGTTCTGAAAATCTAGATAAAGCGGACGAGAAGGAAACAGAAAAAGTAAAAGATAAAGACCAAGAAAAACAGGAAGATCAAAAGACCGAGGAGGAAACTCCAGTGGTCGAGGCGCCAAAGCAAGAATTAACGGCAGTTCAAAATAGCGGAAAAAATTCAACTTATGATTTGAAAAATACAGATAAGTTTGTTGTTAAATTGGTTTCGACGGGCCAAACATGGGTAAATGTTAAAAATAGTAGTGGACAATCTAAGTTCCAAGGGTTATTATCAACCACTGGTACACAAAGTACGGAAGTAGATTTAACGGGCGATGCCAAAGCATTCATTGTAGTTGGTAGAGCGGTCGATACAGAGATTTACGTAAATGATCAAAAGCTTGAGTATGTAATCGCACCGACTGATGTGGTTCAACAGAACATTACGATTCAATATGTTCCGAAGAACGAATAGTCATCTAGTGATGACTATTTTTCGTTCTAATATTATCTGGAGGCAATAACATGAATGTACCTAATAAAATTACGATATCAAGAATACTATTAATTCCTCTTTTCTTGATAATTATGCTTGTGCCCTTTGATTGGGGAACGATGCATCTACTGGGTGCTGACCTTCCAGTAACCCATTTTGTTGGAGCGCTACTTTTTATTTTTGCTTCTTCTACAGATTGGGTAGATGGCTATTACGCCAGAAAACATAATCTTGTTACAAATATGGGGAAATTTCTCGACCCGCTTGCTGATAAATTACTTGTCTCTGCTGCGTTAGTTGTCCTTGTTGACCTTGGATATGCAGCCTCTTGGATTGTTATTGCAATCATAAGCAGGGAATTTGCTGTCACAGGTCTTCGTCTCTTGTTAGTAGAGGGTGGAGAAGTAGTTGCTGCCAATAACCTCGGGAAAATCAAAACTTGGGCACAAATAATCGCAATTTCAGCACTTTTATTACATAATATTATTTTTGAAATGATTGGATTTCCATTTGATGATGTAGCATTATGGGTTGCGTTAATTTTTACTATCTGGTCTGGCTGGGATTACTTTGCAAAAAATATGCATGTTTTTAAAAATTCTAAATAGAACTCGGGGAAACGGACGATGAATGCAGAAATTATTGCAGTTGGTTCTGAATTACTGCTAGGTCAAATCGTGAATAGTAATGCCAAATTTATTTCACAGCAACTTGCTGATTTAGGCATTAATGTGTTCTTCCATACGGTTGTTGGTGACAATCCTGAACGATTAAGGTCAGCGATTGAAATCGCGGAAAAACGCTCAAATCTAATTATTTTTACTGGCGGTCTCGGGCCGACAAAAGATGATTTAACGAAGGAAACCATTGCTAGGCATTTAGGAAAAAAACTTGTTATGGACCAAGAAGCTTTGGATTCTATCGAACTCTTTTTTAAAAAGACACAAAGGGTAATGACGGATAATAATCGAAAGCAGGCACTTGTTTTAGAGGGTTCTATGATTCTTCCCAATCATCATGGGATGGCACCAGGAATGATGACTGAAAACGATAATTGTACCTACATACTGCTGCCTGGCCCGCCAAAAGAAATGGAACCGATGTTTTTGAAATTTGGAATAGCAGCTTTGTCAAAACAGGTTAAAACAAATGAAAAAATAGTTTCTAGAGTATTAAGGTTTTTTGGAATTGGCGAAGCTGCATTGGAAACCGAGATTGTTGATTTAATTGAACAACAATCGAATCCCACAATAGCCCCGCTGGCATCGGATGGAGAGTGTACCTTACGGCTTACAGCAAAGCACCAAGATATGCAATCAGCTCAGCTATTGCTCGATGAGGTCGAGAGTAAAATTAATTCCCGTGTCGGTCAGTTTTTATATGGGTATGATCATACAACATTGGTAGCTGAGTTAATGGAAATATTAAAAGCGAGAAAATTAACGATCGCAGCTGCAGAGAGTTTAACGGGAGGTTTGTTTCAACAGGAACTTACTAGTTTTCCAGGTGTTAGTTCAGTTTATAAGGGCGGAATTGTTTGTTACACGAATGAGGTCAAAAAGAACGTATTAAATGTAAAGTCAGAAACCATTGAAAAATATGGGGTTGTAAGTCAGGAGTGTGCAAAAGAGTTAGCTGAAAATGTTGCAGCGCTGATAGCTTCGGATATAGGGATTAGTTTTACTGGAGTTGCTGGGCCTGATGAACTTGAAGGCAAGCCTGTAGGGACAGTTTATATTGGTATATCTATTAAAGGCAAACAGACGGCTGTTCATATGCTAGAACTAGGCGGTACAAGAGAAGCAAATCGAACCCGATCTGTAAAATATGGATGTTACTATATAATAAAGCAATTGAAAGAATCACAGAAAGCTTAAAATAGCTCTCTGTGATTTTTTATTGAAAGAATTTGTTAATGAATAATGTTGAATTTGGAACATTTGTTGATTGCAGTGGAAGGCACGAAGACTCCTGCGGGAGAAGCGAGACAGGCGAGACCCCACAGACACGCAGTGTCGAGG
>NZ_JBALNQ010000001.1:226060-229497 GCF_036961885.1 Neobacillus niacini
TAATACAGCCTTTATTAAAAATGAAAATATCTGAAAAAGGTAGAAAAAGTAACTTTCTGTATAAAATCTGATTCAAAAATACATAAATGCCTAGATGAATTACCTATTTTTACATGATTAATAGGCTCGAAAAAATCGAATGAATGTTCGTTTTTTTGCTCGACAAATGCCGCAAAAGAGGTTATATTATTAATAGGTTCTAAATAAAGATCTGGCTATTAACTTTTTGGTTTATATATAAGGGAGGAACTAGTAGTGAGTAATGATCGTAAAGCGGCCTTAGAAATGGCGCTCAAACAGATTGAAAAGCAATTCGGTAAAGGCTCCATTATGAAAATGGGAGAGAAAACTGATACTAGGATTTTAACAAGCCCAAGCGGCTCGTTAGCCATTGATGCAGCACTTGGTGTTGGTGGATATCCGAGAGGACGTATTATTGAAATTTACGGCCCTGAAAGCTCAGGTAAAACAACAGTAGCCTTACATGCAATTGCAGAAGTACAAGCTGCAGGCGGACAAGCAGCGTTTATCGATGCTGAGCATGCCCTTGACCCAGCATATGCACAAAAACTAGGAGTAAACATTGATGAGTTATTGTTATCTCAACCTGACACAGGGGAACAGGCCTTAGAAATCGCAGAGGCTCTTGTACGAAGCGGTGCAATTGATATTCTAATAATCGATTCCGTTGCTGCATTAGTTCCGAAAGCAGAAATTGAAGGAGAAATGGGAGATTCTCATATGGGTCTTCAAGCACGCTTGATGTCTCAAGCACTCCGTAAACTTTCTGGTGTCATTAACAAATCGAAAACAATCGCAATCTTTATAAACCAAATTCGTGAAAAGATTGGTGTTATGTTCGGGAACCCTGAAACGACACCTGGTGGACGCGCGTTAAAATTCTACTCTACTGTTCGTGTTGAAGTACGACGCGGAGAAGCACTTAAGCAAGGTACAGATATAATTGGAAACAAAACGAAGATTAAGATTGTTAAAAATAAGGTTGCGCCGCCATTCCGTACGGCTGAAGTGGATATTATGTATGGTGAAGGTATATCTAAAGTGGGTGAACTCGTTGACATCGGCTCTGAATTAGATATTGTTCAAAAGAGTGGTTCTTGGTATTCATATAATGAAGAAAGAATTGGCCAAGGGCGAGAAAATGCAAAGACGTTCCTTAAAGAAAATCCAAGTATTGCGCTTGAAATTCAACAGAAAATTCGTGATCACTTCGGATTAGATGGAGAAAAAATAGTCACAGAAACAGATGATGATGAGCAATTTGAATTAATAGACTAATATTAAAAGCAAAGCCTGATGGGTTTTGCTTTTTTTGATAAAATCGTATAAATATAAGTGAAGTTGCATATTTATTCATATATACAGAATATTTTACTTGAAAAAATATGAACAAAGTCCAAATATTTCAAAAAGCTAGCAGGACTTACCCTTGACAATGAATATACACACATTTACAATTAAAATGTATATTTTACATTTTTGTTAATATTACATTGAAAAGCTTGGTGCTTGCTGTATGTTGAACCAAACCAATATACATGCCGACACTTAAAAAATGTTAAAAAGTTCATAGCAAGAGGAGGTGTAACGATGGACACTATTACTATCATCTCCATTTTGCTTGGCATTATCGTCGGTGCCGTTGTTGGCTATTTTGCTCGTAGATCTATTTCTGAGGCAAAAATAGCAGGTGCAAAGAATGCTGCAGAGCAGATTCTTGAAGATGCAAAGCGAGACGCTGATTCAGTGAAAAAAGAAGCTTTGCTTGAGGCAAAGGATGAAATTCACAAGCTTCGTACAGAAGCCGAACGTGAGGTTCGAGAACGAAGAAATGAACTGCAAAAACAAGAAAACCGTTTACTGCAAAGAGAAGAGAATTTAGATCGAAAGGATGACTCGTTAAATAAACGAGAAATTCTATTAGAAAAGAAGGATGATTCTCTAAACCAAAGACAACAGCATATTGAACAGATGGAAAGCAAAGTGGACGAACTGGTACGAAAACAACAAACTGAACTTGAACGTATTTCAAGTTTGACGCGCGAGGAAGCAAAGCACATCATTATCGATAAAATGGAGCAGGAGTTAACCTACGAGACTGCGATAATGATTAAGGAAAGTGAAAACCGCGTGAAGGAAGAATCAGATAAAAAAGCGAAGGAAATCCTATCGCTCGCAATCCAACGTTGCGCTGCTGATCATGTTGCGGAAACGACAGTTTCTGTAGTCAACCTTCCAAATGATGAAATGAAGGGCCGTATCATAGGCCGTGAAGGAAGAAATATCCGTACACTTGAGACACTAACTGGAATTGATTTGATTATCGATGATACTCCAGAGGCTGTTATTCTATCAGGCTTCGACCCAATACGTCGAGAAACTGCCCGATTGGCGCTTGAAAAGTTAGTCCAAGACGGACGTATCCATCCTGCACGTATCGAGGAAATGGTTGAGAAATCTCGTCGAGAAGTGGATGAGTATATTCGTGAAGTAGGTGAACAAACGACCTTTGAAGTCGGAGTTCACGGATTGCATCCAGACCTAATAAAAATTCTTGGACGATTGAAGTTCCGTACAAGTTACGGACAAAATGTTTTAAAACATTCAATGGAGGTTGCACAGCTTTCAGGATTGCTTGCAGCTGAACTTGGAGAGGATGAAACACTAGCACGTCGTGCAGGTTTACTACACGACATCGGAAAAGCAATTGACCATGAAGTGGAAGGAAGCCATGTTGAAATTGGGGTTGAGCTTGCAACTAAGTACAAGGAACACCCAGTTGTTATCAATAGTATTGCTTCACATCATGGGGATACTGCACCAACATCAATTATTTCCGTTCTAGTTGCTGCTGCTGATGCTTTATCAGCTGCTAGACCAGGTGCACGCAGTGAGACTCTTGAAAACTATATCCGCCGCTTAGAAAAGCTAGAGGAAATTTCTGAGTCCTATGATGGTGTTGAGAAATCCTTTGCGATTCAAGCTGGTCGCGAAGTGCGTATCATTGTAAGACCTGATGCAGTTGATGATTTAGCTGCACATCGTCTAGCTCGAGATATTCGCAAACGAATAGAAGAAGAGCTTGATTATCCAGGACATATTAAAGTAACAGTCATCCGTGAAACACGGGCTGTGGAATACGCAAAATAAAGCGGTGCGAAAGCACTGCTTTATTTTTTGACTGTGTTAATGGATGAATACTTTTGAATTTATTAGCTGTTGATTTGCGCGGAAGGCACGAGACTCCTCGAAAATGCTATCGCATTTTCTTCGTGCGTGGGCAAACTCAAGGATGTAAATTCAAAGTCCTGCGGGATTAGCAGGTCAGGGTGAGACCCCGCAGACGCGCAGCGGCGAGGAGGCTCACCGACCACCCGCGGAAAGCGAAGTGCCTCGCGACAGGCAGAGACCGCCTG
>NZ_JBALNQ010000001.1:229536-280127 GCF_036961885.1 Neobacillus niacini
AAATCAACAGCCAAGTTTAACACAGCCTATTTGATTAGTTTAACCACGGTTAAATAAAATAAAAATGTGATACAATTTATAGTAAATAATTGCTTTACGAAAGGATCATAAATGAACTTATTATTTATTGGAGATGTTGTAGGCTCGCCAGGCCGGGATATGGTTAAAGAATACGTACCAAAGATAAAAGAAAAATATCGACCCAATTTCACGGTTATTAATGGTGAAAATGCTGCAGGCGGCAGGGGGATTACTGAGAAAATCTACAGAGAGTTTTTGGGAGCAGGGGCACAGGCTGTGACACTCGGAAACCATTCATGGGATAACAAGGAGATTTTTGAATTTATCGAAACCGCAAAGAATATGGTGCGGCCTGCGAATTTTCCTGAAGGAACTCCTGGCAAAGGACTAGCATTCTTCAAAGTAAATGACATAGAAGTTGCTGTAATCAATTTACAAGGTAGAACGTTTATGCCTCCTTTAGATTGCCCTTTTAAGAAAGCAGATGAATTAGTGGAATTGGCTCAGGCACGAACACCTTTTATATTTGTAGATTTTCATGCAGAAGCAACTAGTGAAAAACTGGCAATGGGCTGGTATTTAGATGGAAGAGTTTCTGCTGTCATTGGAACACATACACATGTACAAACAGCAGATAGCCGGGTACTGCCTAACGGAACAGGTTATTTAACCGATGTTGGGATGACAGGTCCATATGATGGAATTCTAGGTATGGAGAGGGAAGCTGTCATCACTAAGTTTCTAACAAGCCTCCCTGTAAGATTTGAAGTCCCAAAAACCGGACGAAGCCAGCTTAGTGGTGTATATCTAGAACTTGATAGGAAAACTGGTAAATGTAAAAAAATGGAGCGCATCCTAATTAATGAAGATAATCCTTGGTATTCCTAACCTTCCACTCTGGAGGGTTTTTCTTTTTTGTAGATAAATAAACACTTTTTTTGTCCAAGCCGGAATATGTCATTTATAGAATGAATATAGTAGCAGTGGAAACTTATATACCTGATTTGCTCATGAAACTGCTCATGCCAAGGATCGGGACTATACAAGGGGGAGCTAGGAATGGAAATATTAAAAGTTTCAGCAAAATCTAATCCTAATTCTGTAGCTGGTGCACTTGCTGGAGTTCTGCGTGAAAGAGGTGCTGCAGAAATACAGGCAATTGGTGCAGGTGCATTGAATCAAGCTGTTAAGGCAGTAGCGATTGCAAGAGGATTTGTAGCACCTAGCGGAGTTGATTTGATTTGTATCCCTGCGTTCACTGATATTAAAATTGACGGTGAAGAGCGCACGGCTATAAAGCTTATTGTTGAACCGAGATGAAAGAGATAGAATCAAACATGTGAAATTAGATTGAAATAAGCTACTATTTACCTGCTTAACTTTAAGCAGGTATTTTTATGCTTTTAAAATTTCAAGGATAATATTATTCTAGAATAAATGAAACCGTTTTCTTTGATAGAATAATAGGTAAATAAATTTATTTAGATTGATTAAAAAAGGCGTTATACTGGGTTTTTTGAGCGTATCTTGGAAATCTAATAAATGTCAATTTTTGAATTATAAAAAAATATTCATATTTTAGACAATATTTTATCTGAAAGGGTTGCATTTTTTTGTTTTGAGGTCTAGAATTGTAAGCGTTTAGTACATCTATTGACTCATATTATTTGGTCTTTAAAGCATTATAGGCTAAATTCTAGTGAATTACTCGGAAAAGTGCTAAACTATAAGCGATTTAAAAAATATATTTTTTACATATCCAAAGGGGTGTAAGTCATGATCAATCAACTTTCGTGGAAAGTTGGCGGACAACAAGGGGAAGGTATTGAAAGTACAGGGGAAATATTTGCTATTGCATTGAATCGTCTCGGTTATTACTTGTATGGTTATCGTCACTTTTCATCTCGTATTAAAGGTGGTCATACTAACAACAAGATCAGAGTAAGTACGACAGAAGTTCGTTCAATCTCAGATGATCTTGATATTCTTGTAGCATTTGACCAAGAAACAATTGATGTAAACTACAAAGAATTGCATGCTAAAGGGGTAATCCTAGCGGATGCAAAGTTTTCACCAAAGAAACCGGAAGATACTCAAGCTTCATTGTATGCGGTTCCATTCACTGAAATAGCTACTGAATTAGGAACATCCCTAATGAAAAACATGGTAGCCATTGGTGCGACTTCTGCAGTATTGGATCTTGATATCCATGTATTTGAAGAAGTAGTTCAAGAGATTTTCGGTAAAAAAGGTGCTCAAGTAGTAGCGAAAAACATGGATGCAATTAAAGCTGGATTTGATTATATGAAAAAACAGCTTGTTGATGGCGCTGAAATTATGGAGCTAGAAAAAGCTGATGGCAAGAAGCGTATGTTTATGATTGGGAACGATGCAATTGCATTAGGCGCTGTTGCAGCAGGCTGTCGTTTTATGGCTGCTTACCCAATTACACCAGCTTCTGAAATAATGGAATATTTAATTAAAAAGCTTCCTGCACTTGGTGGAGCAGTTATTCAAACAGAAGATGAAATTGCTGCTTGTACAATGGCAATTGGTGCTAACTATGCGGGTGTTCGTACCATTACTGCATCTGCTGGTCCAGGCCTATCTTTGAAAATGGAAGCAATTGGTCTTTCGGGTATTACTGAAACTCCACTTGTTGTTGTTGATACGCAGCGTGGCGGTCCTTCTACTGGGTTGCCAACGAAGCAAGAACAATCAGATTTAATGGCGATGATCTACGGTACACACGGAGAAATCCCTAAAATCGTAATGGCACCAAGTACGGTAGAAGAAGCGTTCTATGACACTGCAGAGGCATTTAACCTTGCAGAAGAATACCAATGTCCTGTTATCATTCTTACAGACCTTCAACTATCATTAGGAAAGCAGACAGTTGAGCCTTTGGCAATGGATAAAGTTGAAATTAGACGCGGTAAGCTCGTTACAAATGAAATTCCTGAAATTGAAAACAAAGGATATTTCAAACGTTATGAAGTTACCAGTGATGGAGTTTCTCCTCGGGTAATACCTGGTATGAAAAATGGTATCCACCATGTAACAGGTGTTGAACATGATGAAACTGGAAAACCATCAGAATCTGCTGTAAATCGAGTTGCCCAAATGGACAAGCGATTCCGTAAAATAGAAAATATTCGTTTCAAAACACCAGTTTATAAAAATACGAAGCATGAAGATGCAGACGTTTTACTAGTTGGTTTTAACTCAACTAGAGGTGTAATTGAGGAAGCTATGGTGCGTTTGGAAAATGAGGGATTGAAAGTAAATCATGCTCAAATTCGATTAATTCACCCATTCCCAACAGACGAAGTACTGCCACTTGTTCGTTCAGCAAAGAAAGTAGTTGTTGTTGAAAACAATGCAACTGGTCAATTGGCGAACATTATGAAAATGAATGTTGGTCATGCTGAAAAGATTATTAAACATTTAAAATATGACGGTAATCCGTTCTTACCACACGAAGTATATACAAAATGTAAGGAGTTGTTCTAAACATGGCCACTTTTAAAGACTTTAGAAATAATGTAAAACCGAACTGGTGCCCTGGCTGTGGCGACTTCTCTGTACAAGCGGCAATGCAACGTGCAGCAGCGAATGTAGGTCTAGAGCCTGAAAACTTAGCTGTTATTTCTGGTATTGGATGTTCGGGTCGTATTTCTGGATACATTAATTCATATGGCTTCCATGGAATTCATGGACGTTCATTACCAATCGCGCAAGGTGTAAAAATGGCAAACCGTGATTTAACTGTTATCGCTTCTGGTGGTGATGGTGACGGCTTTGCAATTGGTATGGGTCATACTATTCATGCCATCCGTAGAAATATCGACATTACTTACGTTGTAATGGATAACCAAATCTATGGATTGACGAAGGGACAAACGTCTCCACGTTCTGCAGCAGGTTTTAAAACAAAATCAACTCCAATGGGTTCGGTTGAACAAGCAATTTCACCGATGGAAATGGCGTTGACTGCTGGGGCAACATTTGTTGCTCAAAGCTTTTCTACTGATTTAAAAGACCTAACTGCTTTAATTGAAGCTGGTATTAAACATAAAGGATTCTCTTTAATCAACGTCTACAGTCCTTGTGTAACGTATAATAAAGTGAATACCTATGACTGGTTTAAAGAAAACCTTACAAAATTAAGCGATATTGAAGGTTATGATCCTTCAAATCGTGAAGACGCAATGCAAACGCTAATGAAACATAATGGCTTAGTTACAGGTCTTATTTATCAAAACACGGAGAGAAAGTCTTACCAAGAATTAATTTCTGGTTACGCTGAAGCTCCTTTGGCTCAAGCAGACTTAAATCTTGATCAGAATTATTTTGATAAATTAGTTGGCGAATTTATGTAATAGCAATTGGAAGAATCCCGTAGTATACTGCTACGGGATTTTTTATTGTTTTCAAGCCTTTTAACCGTTATACTATTATAATGTGCAGGAGTGTGTTAGTATGCTTTCTTATACACTAGTACAGGGGAAAAATTACCTTTAAAAATATTCATAGACAAATGTTCAAATTGTTCGAAAGGAGATTTTAACGCATGAATGAAAAACAACGTTTAGAAGCTCAACAAATCGATACTGCTAATTCTTCGGACAAAAAATCCGCCAAGGATTACAGCAAGTATTTTGAGCAAGTAATCACCGCACCTTCTTTAAAAGATGCTAAAAAGCGTGGGAAAGAAGAAGTAAAGTATCATAACGATTTCTCCATTCCTGAAGAATTTCGCGGCATGGGAGAAGGCCGTAAATTCTATATTCGCACGTATGGCTGTCAAATGAATGAACATGATACAGAGGTGATGGCAGGGATCTTTTTGGCGTTGGGATATGAGCCAACAGATTCCACAGAGGATGCCAATGTTATTCTCCTTAATACATGTGCAATTCGCGAGAATGCTGAAAACAAAGTGTTTGGTGAACTAGGACATTTAAAGCATTTGAAGTTGGAAAAGCCAGATTTATTAATAGGTGTATGTGGATGTATGTCACAGGAAGAATCCGTAGTTAACAAGATTCTAAAAACCTATAATCAAGTTGACATGATTTTTGGTACGCATAACATCCACCGGTTGCCCAATATTTTACATGATGCCTACATGTCTAAAGAAATGGTTGTTGAAGTATGGTCTAAAGAAGGTGACGTCATTGAAAACCTTCCAAAAGTAAGACGCGGCAACATTAAGGCATGGGTAAACATCATGTACGGTTGTGATAAATTCTGTACGTACTGTATCGTACCTTTTACTCGTGGGAAGGAACGAAGCCGTCGTCCTGAGGAAATTATTCAGGAAGTACGTCAATTAGCAGCACAAGGATACCAAGAGGTCACTTTATTAGGGCAAAATGTAAATGCATATGGAAAAGATCTAGAGGATAGTAACTATGGACTTGGCGAGCTGATGAGTGAGCTGCGCAAAATTGATATCCCACGGATTCGTTTCACAACAAGCCATCCTCGTGACTTTGATGATCGATTAATTGAAGTTCTTGCCCAAGGTGGTAACCTAATGGATCATATCCATTTACCAGTTCAATCAGGTTCAACGGACGTATTGAAAATTATGGCTCGTAAATACACAAGAGAACAATATTTAGAGCTTGTAAGAAAAATCAAAGCGGCCATTCCAAATGTTGCTTTAACGACCGATATTATCGTTGGTTATCCTAATGAAACGGATGAACAGTTTGAAGAAACAATGTCCCTCTACCGTGAAGTGGGGTATGAATTGGCTTATACATTTATTTATTCTCCACGTGAAGGAACGCCTGCAGCTAAAATGGAGGATAACGTTCCAATGGAAGTGAAAAAAGCACGCTTGCAGCGTTTGAACGCTCTTGTGAACGAGCTTTCTTTAGAAGCAATGAAAAAACATGAGGGTCAAATCCTAGATGTTCTTGTTGAAGGGGAAAGCAAGAACAATCCTGATGTCTTAGCAGGATACACAACTAGGAGCAAGCTTGTAAATTTTGTAGCTCCTAAATCTGCCATTGGCAAGATAGTTAAGGTGAGAATTACTGGCGCAAAAACATGGTCATTAAATGGAGAAATGGTAGAAGAATTAGAACCAATAGAGGTGAAATAAGTGGCAAAGTATACAAAAGATGATATCATCGCTCGTGCACAAGAATTAGCTCATATGATTGCAGATACTGACGAAGTTGATTTCTTTAAACGCGCAGAAGCGCAAATTCACGTAAATCCAAAGGTTAGTACATTAATTTCAGATATTAAGGGATTGCAAAAGCAGGCAGTTAACCTGCAGCATTACGGAAAACCAGAAGCTTTGAAAAAAGTGGAAGATAAAATTGCTTCTATTGAGCAGGAACTTGACGATATTCCTGTTGTTCAGGAATTCAAGCAGTCTCAAATAGATGTAAATGAATTGCTTCAGTTAATCGCAACTACAATCTCTAATAAGGTTACAGATGTCATTATTGAATCAACAGGTGGAGACGTATTACGCGGCGAAACAGGTGCAAGTTTGCAAAATGGCGGTTCATGCGGAAACCACGACGACCATGACCATGAGCATTAATTAAAGTAAGCTAGGCTTTTTATAAGCCTGGCTTTTTTTTGTCTTCTTTTTAAAAATCCTCGATAACTAAAGTACTTGCCTAATTGGAACCTACATTAAACTCCTGCATAAAATGAATTATGACTAAACTTTTAACCAGTATTCACAGAAATATTTCTCACACTAGTCTATAATCTTGCATACGATGAAATGAAAATGAATGAGGAGGGTTCGCGCGAAATGGGAGAATACAGAGAGATAATTACGAAGGCCGTAGTAGCGAAAGGGCGTAAATTCACCCAGTCCAATCATACGATTAGCCCGGCACATAGTCCAACAAGCATACTTGGATGTTGGATTATCAACCATAAATACAACGCGAAAAAAGTCGGCAAAACGGTAGAGATACACGGTTCGTATGACATCAACGCTTGGTATTCATATAATGATAATACCAGAACTGAAGTAGTTACCGAAAAGGTTCAATACTGTGATGTCATTAAGTTAAAGTATCGTGACCATGATTGCTTAGATGACAATGAGATTTGCGCTAAAGTACTACAGCAGCCTAATTGTTGTGAAGCAGTTATCTCCCCAAATGGCAATCGGATCATTGTCCATGTTGAAAGGGAATTCCTAGTGGAAGTCATAGGCGAAACGAAAGTATGTGTCGCTATTAATCCACATGGCTGCAAAGACGATGACGATGATTGGGGAATGGATGTTGACGATGAAGAATTCGAGGAGTTAAATCCAGATTTCTTACTCGGAGTCGAAGAAGAATAAACATACTAGGAAGTCTTTACTTCCTAGTTTTTTCTTTTTTAACAATATATAATAATCATTAAGATTACCATGTATGATATAAATAAAAAATCAGCAAGATATTTTTAGGAGGTGTCAATAAAATGGAACCTAGACAACCTGGAAATAGCAAACTACCTGATTTTGAACAATTAAACGACAGATTGATTGCTGAGCAGCCCTCACAACCTCATTTAATTATTAAGACAAACCTTGACCCACAGGATTCTACAGAAAACAACCCTTATTATCAAGGGAAAGAAACAAGTAATCCGAAAGCCTTTAAAGATTATTTTGAAGAGTAAAAGCCAGGATCCCCTGGCTTTTTGTGTGGCTATTTTTTCCACAAAATCAAGAAGATTTTCTCTATTCTTGATGGATATCGGACTGTATACTTAACTAATGAGAGGTGTATACATGAAAATTGAGAAATACATAAAATTAATTGAAAATGAACTACTGCCACACATCAACCTTTCAACGGAAGGTCCATTTGATCCCATTATTGTAAAAAATTCTTCGAATACTTGGAAAACAATTGGGAGTGGGAATTATGCAGGTGTATTTCTCCATCAGTCCAATCCTAAGTGGGTTGTAAAGGTGTATGGAAGAAAACCAGAGGATTTAATTAAAGAAGTGGATGTTTATAATAAATTGGGCCATCATGAATGTTTTTCTCACCTCATTGACCATGAAGAAAATTATTTGATTTTAAAAAGGATTGAGGGTATTAACTTGTTCGATGCCGTTGTTAAGGGAATACCCATTCCTGAGTCTGTTATTAATGATGTGGATGAGGGAATCGCCTATGCTCGATCAGTGGGACTCAACCCGTATGATGTTCATGGGAAAAATGTGGTGATGAGCGGTGGAAGGGGATATATCGTTGATGTTTCAGATTTTTATAAGCAGGGTAAATGCCGGAAGTGGGATGACCTGAAAAAAGCCTATCAGAAAATTTACCTGCCATTTCTTTATAAATTTCATCCGCCTATCCCTTTCTTTATTGTAAACAGTGTCAGAAAAGGGTATCGTCTATATCGAAAAATAAAAAGGGGAAATATATAATCCATATATTCCCCTTTAATATTATTGATTGGCAGATTGAAAATGAACCATAAATTCACTAAAAGCCTTACACGTTTCAAATGGAACGGCGTTGTAGGTAGATGCACGGCAGCCTCCAACAGAACGGTGTCCGTTTACTCCTACAAATCCTTCTATCTTTGCTTCTGCTAAGAATTTTTTCTCCAAATCTTCATCACTTACTCGGAAGGTAATGTTCATTAGTGAACGACTCTCAACTTCAGCATGACCAACATAAAATCCACTGCTTTGGTCAATAGCGTCATAAATTAGTTTGGCCTTTTCCTCGTTCCGTTCGCTAAGAGCATGTATTCCGCCTAAATCTTTAATCCAGCTTAAAACTTCACCAAGCATATAAATTCCAAATGTCGGAGGAGTATTATATAGAGAGTTATTTTTTGCGTGTGTGCTATACTTTAGCATGGTTGGAATTGCCGGATTACCTTTTTCAATCATATCCTTGCGAATGATCGCGACTGTAACACCAGACGGTCCAAGATTTTTTTGGGCTCCTGCGTATAGTAAAGAGAATTTATTAACATCAATCGGCTTCGATAAAATATCACTAGACATATCCGCGATTAATGGTACATCCCCTGTATCTGGGAAGTCCCTCCATTGAGTACCATAAATCGTATTATTGGATGTGAGATGGATATAAGCATCAGTTGGATTGTATCGCAGCTCATCAAATTTAGGGATGCGACGATATTGACCTTCCTGGGTGCTAGCAACATGATACGGATCCCCGAATAATTTAGCCTCGGAAAAAGCCTTTTCAGACCAAGAACCAGTCATTATGTAGCCTGCTTTTTCTCCCGGCTTTAAATAATTCATAGGAACCATTGAAAACTGAAGACTGCCCCCTCCTTGCAAAAACAGAACCTCATAATCCTCTGGAATCGATAACAATTCTTTTAAAAGTGCAATGGCATGATTATGTACCTCTTCATAAACGGCACTACGGTGGCTAAGCTCCATAACGGACATACCAGTACCACGGAAATCCACAAGTTCCTCTTTGGCTTTTTCAAGAACAGTAAGCGGAAGAGCAGATGGACCGGCATTAAAATTATAGGCACGCTGTTTTAGTGAATTCATTTTCTCACTCCCATTTTCATTTATTTGAATATAACATATTTTCTTGCATTTTAAATCAAATTAATTTACTTGGAGGCGTTTATATTTCAAAAAACTCAAAATATATAAATTTCAAGGTTCTATCCTAACAAAAATCATTCAAAGAGTTAGATTATGAAGAGTTTAAAAATTAATTAGCTAAAAAACATTAGAAATTCGGTTTATTTTTTATTTTAAGAGTGAAATTGTGTAAATAACTATTCGGAAAATAATAAATATTATGAATATATTGACAAGTATTTTATACGACTGTAGAATTACAGTTAGTAAAAGGAAGTGCCTTTTTTACGATTTTTACCGGTAAAATCGTAAAAAGTAGAAAAGTAAAATTATAGTTTGAGTAGAACTACATTTTAACTGTTGTTGCTTGCAGGCCACAAGCTCAGCAGAAGTATTATTCTTTAAATTATTGAAAACGATTACAAAAATTCTTTTGCGAACTAAAAACGAATACAAGGGGGATACAAATGGCAAAAAATATCAGTAGAAATATGCTTAAATTTTTGGTCGTCATTCTAGCCTTCCAAGATGTTGCAGCTGGAGTAGCTGGATCCATCATGGCTGACATTATTAAGGCATTCCCAGACTATGATCCGACAATTGTCATGCTGGTAGCGACTTTTCCTGGTCTAATACAAATCATCCCTGCTCTCTTTTATGGAAAGCTTACAAAAGCGTTTAAAAAGAAAACGCTTTTGTTCATCGGCTTGACCTTATTCATAATAGGTGGAACGCTGCCTACTTTTATTGATAGCCTTCCATTAATTATTGCGATGAGAGGTCTTTTAGGCCTAGGTGTTGGAATTACCATGCCATTATCGGTAGATGTCATTACAGATTTCTTTGATGGTAGAGAAAGAGATTTCTTGATTGGTTTCGGGACTTCTACGGTAGCGTGTATTGGGGCAATTTTCTTCCAATTAGGAGGTGGAATTTTAGCCGATTCCTTTGGCTGGCAGTATGGGTTCTTAACATATCTTTTCCCGATTTGGATTTTAGTGATAACCCTCCTATATTTACCTGAACCTGAGAAAAAGCAGGCACCAAAAGCTGAACATGCTAACGTAAAGGTAAAATTCCCAAAAGCAATCTATTGGGTATGTTTAGGGCAAGTTGTATACTCTGCTATGATTTTTGGTTATGTAACCAATATTTCTGTTGTCATTCAAGGAGACCAGTTAGGTAATGCTACAGAAGCGGGAATGGCTATCTCAGTGTTTACCTTTGGTACTCTGATCGCAGGATTTCTATTTGGGAAAATCAAACATGTGCTTCCAACCTTTTATCTACCTGTGGGTGTTTTGGTAACAGGAATAGGGATGGCAGTTTGTTATTTCTCACCAACGTTGACGATGATTTTTGTTGGCAGTATTATCGGTGGGTTTGCGATGGGAATTGGACTCCCTGGGGTTTTTACAAAGGTTTCTGAACTTACTCCAGTAGGTGCTCCGCCAGCAGTTGGCTTAGTAGTCGTTGGTCAAGGATTAGGCGGCATCTTAGGTCCGTTTGGATTTCAAGTTGTCCAAAATATTTTTAACCAAGATATCGGCAGGTTTCCATTGGCTGTCAGTGCAATTGGCTTAATAATCTTAGCTGTCATTTGGGCAATCGCCGTAAAGAAACCAACAAAAGGTATCGAGGCAACTTTAAATCATTAACGGAAAAAAGGGTGTTACAGAGGAATTTTGTAACATCCTTTTTTTATTGTGAAGGGTTTTATAAAACAACCAAATCAGAATTTAAAAAATATTTAGAATTTGTTGACAAATAGGAATGCTGTAAGTAAAATTATAGTTAGTTATTGAAAGCGCTTTTTTAGTGGTGTTTTCACTATTATTAAAGTGGTAATACGGAATCTGAAATTTCAGTAAGGGGAAAACAAACTTTTTATCATATTTTATAAAGTGAGGTATTTAGGAATGACAGGAGTTGTTACTCGGAAGATTCAAACTGGAAACTATCAAACATTCATTAATCAAGGTGGCGATCCTTCCTCTGAAACGATTATTTTTCTACATGGAAGCGGACCAGGGGTAAGTGCACAGTCAAATTGGCAGGAAATTCTTCCGCATTTTCAGGGGAAGTATCATGTAGTAGCACCAGATATCTACGGATTTGGAAATACAGATCATCCAGAAACCTACCCGAAAAATGGGGCGGAATGGATGAACATTAGGGTAAAACAAGTAATTGAGCTTATGGATGCGTTAGAAATTGACAAAGCACATTTAGTTGGGAATTCCCTAGGAGGTGTGATTGCACTCCACCTTTTAATGTACGCTCCAGAAAGGTTCGAACGAGTGGTATTGATGGGAGCAGGAGGCGGTTTAACCGAACCAACCCCAGAACTTGCGAAACTAGCAAACTTCCATAAGGATCCAGACCCAGTTGCGTTTAAAAATTTATTAAGCTGGTTCCTATTCGATAAAAGTATTCTTGAAGATAAACTTGAGAACATTGTATCTGAGCGTTTAGAGCTTTTTTTAAGACCTGATGTTCGTAAATCCTATGAAGAAAATTTCTCAAAGTCGCAATTGTCCGATATGCTAGTACCTCCATCTGCGCTTAAGCAAATGGATCAAGAAATTTTACTTATTCATGGGCATCAAGATCGATTTGTACCGTTACAAAGCAGTTTATATGTAATGGATTATTTGCCAAATGCACAGCTTCATATTTTCAAACGGTGTGGGCATTGGGCACAAGTAGAGCAAAAGGACAGATTTATTAAACTAACATCAGATTTTTTCAACGGTGAAATATAAGCGGATCAAACTTGTTAATATACCGTTGATTCCCTTAAGTTTGTGCGAGGGATAGATGACAATAAGAGAATCGAAGGTGTATATAGTATGAAAATAGATTTAGCGTATCGTTTTATTAAAAGACATATTCTCGAGGGTACATGGGAACCTGAATCAGCCATTAATGTGAATGAAATTACAGCCACTTTGAACATAAGCAGAACACCGGTTCACAAGGCATTAGCCAAACTTGAACAGGAAGGATTTCTTTCGATTATTCCGCAAGTAGGTGTATTTGTTAAACGGCCAGAGAAAGATGATGTAATAGAACGTTTATTAGTTTGTGCCAATCTGGATGCCTTAATGACAGAGCACGCAGCAGAAAAACTCACCGAAGAAGAACTTTCCTATATGAAAGAAATCCTGACAACGATGGATAATCCGGATATTTCAGAAGATGAATATTCCTCACTTAATATTGAGTTTCATCGGACGATTTATGAAGCATCGAAATTAACCTACGCATTAAGTCTTGCTAAACAACTATGGGATTACCTGAATTATGTTGGAAATCCAACAGTACTATTTTCAAAGGATAGAAGAAAACAATCGCAAGCAGAACACTGGCTGATTTACTATACACTAAAAGAAAAGGACTCTAAATTAGCTAAAAATCTAATGGAAAGACATTTACTTCGGGTTGCCGAAGCAGTAAGCGTTAACCAGACAGTAGATTCCAATCATCCTATGTATAACTAGAATGTGGTATAAGATCAAAGTTTAGCCACTATGATGGCAGGAGGTAATGATATGGAACAAAGTGTATTGGAAACAAAAAATGAATTGGTAGAAAGAGCTAGGGCTCTTATTCCAAAACTAAGAGAGTACAGCGATGACATTGATAAGAATAGTAGAATTCCAGATGAAATTATTGAGGATTTAAAGAATCAAGGTCTTTTGAAGGTATTAAGACCTCATATGTTCGGCGGTTACCAAACCAATATGAGAGCATTTACGGAAGTGGTTACGGAAATATCACGTGGAAACGGTTCTGCAGGCTGGTTTGTATGCCTAAGTAATATTCGTGATTATATGATTTCTTACACTTTTGGCGAAAAAGCACTGAACGAAATCTACAATACCGATAAAGATGTTGTTTTGGCTGGAAATTTCAAACCAATTAAATGTGATATTAAAAAAGTTGACGGTGGCTATTATATTGAAGAAGCCCAATGGCCGTTTGTTTCCGGAAGCCCTCATGCAGATTGGTGTTACTTTGGTTTTCCATTAGTAAATGAAGATGGCGGAATGGAAATGGCGATTATGGTTATTCCGCAGGAGGAACTTGAAGTATTAGATGACTGGAATGTTATGGGGTTAAAGGGATCGGGCAGTAATAGCTGTAGAGTTCGAAATGTTTTTGTTCCGGAACACCGAGTGTCGTTGGATCGGTTAGCAAGCAAAGGTCATTACTTAATCGAACCGCTAAAGGATGTTGCCTTGTACCGTTCATCTTTTGTTCCATCACTTACGCTATCCATTGTAGGTCCTGCATTAGGCCTGGCTCAGGCTGCTATGGATCTCTATATGGAAAGGCTTCCTAAAGCTGGAATTGGAAATACCTTTTATCAAAAACAAAGTGAAGCTCCAATCACACATCACCAGGTAGCTCAAGCGCAATTGAAAATTGATTCTGCTGAATTGCATTTATACCGTGCAGTAGATAAAATCGATTCCTTTGCTGCACGCGGCGAAGTTATGGATACGGCAGAAATTGTAAAAGTAAAGGCGGATTTTGGTTATGTCAATCAGTTGTGTAAAGAAGCGATTGACCTATTAGTCGCTGGGGTTGGCTCAGTGTTTGCCTACAATAAAAATCCTATTCAATTAGTCTATCGTGACTTTTTTGCCATGCATCTCCATGGTTTTATTACACCATCAAGCTTAATCGAAACATATGGAAGAGTATTGTGCGGTCAAGAACCGAATACTTATTTTGTTTAACTTGGAATGTAAGGGCTTTCTGTTATCCGAATATTAAAAATATAAAGGAGGAAAATACATGAGTTTACCAGAGCTTTCAAAGTTAGGACATGTGGCGTTAGTTTCCGCAGATTTAGAAAAATCACTATGGTTTTTTAAAGAGTTAATTGGACTAGAAGAAACAGAAGTCGTAAACGGAACACATTATCTACGGGCATGGGGAGATTTTGAACATCACACGCTTTCGATTACCGCTGGAGAAAAGTCTTATGTGGATCATATTGCCTGGCGAACAAAGCGTCCGGAAGATGTAGAACAATTTGCACTTTTGCTTGAAGAAGCCGGTACCGAAGTAAACTGGATTGAAGCTGGAGTGGAAGCAGGACAAGGGGTTGCGATTCGTTTTAAATTGCCGAGCGAACATCGTTTTGAAATTTATTACGATATGGAAAAAACACTAGCCGACCCATCCAGGCGATCTGTGTTAAAAAATCAGACCTATAAGTCTTGGGCTCGGGGCGTTTCACCTAGAAGAATTGATCATGTAAACATTCTCTCATCATTAAAGGCAAATGAAATTTCTGATTTCCTAATGGAAAAATTAGGTTTCAAAATGAGAGAATGCGTAAAAGCACCTGATGAATCTTTAATTGGTGCTTGGTTAAGCGTTACACCATTGGTTCATGATATTGCAGTAAGTCATGACCCATTTTCACCATCAACCCATCAAATTCACCATTTGTCTTATTGGCTGGATAATGCCCAAGACCTACTTCGGGCCGCGGACATTTTAACGGAACACGGATTTAAGTTTAAAGGCCCTGGTAAACATGGTATCTCTCAAGCAATGTATTTATACGTTGTCGATCCAGGCAGTGGAGTACGCTTGGAAATATTCACGAACGGTTATTTAATTTTTGAGCCTGACTGGGAACCAATAGTATGGACGCTAGATGAAATGGATGTTGGCTTTACATTCTGGGGTGATCAAACAGACACGTTACCAGAAAACAATCCGACAATCGAAGCTTAAGAGGATAGTAGATTATTTTTATAGTAGCGGGAGGTTTTTAGGATGGATGATCGTCAATTTCGAACTGCAATGGGGAAATTTGCTACAGGTGTAACCGTAATTGCTACTGATGTCGATGGAGAGGTGCATGGGATGACAGCCAATGCTTTCATGTCCGTGTCACTTGATCCGAAGCTGGTGGTAATCTCGATTGGAGAAAAGGCCCGAATTCTTGAGAAGATTAAACAAAGCCAAACGTTTTCGGTCAATATTTTAGCAGCTAATCAACAGGAGCTTTCAATGATTTTTGCTGGACAGTTAAAGGAACACCGTGACGTGGAGTTTGACCGTCTTGATGGGAAACCCGTACTAAACGGAGCGGTTGCACAAATTGCCTGTGAGGTAGCCGCTGAACATCTTGAAGGCGATCACACGCTCTTCATTGGAAGAGTGACCGATATTCAGTTAGAAGATGCTGAACCACTCATTTTCTACAGTGGAAAATACCGAGCCTTAACAGAAGAAAAAATCGTAACGGCATGATCAACATAGCTGCCTTCAAGAAGTAAAAATACGCAAAAAAAGATTAGGACTCCTTGTATGTAAAAATGTAAGGAGTCTTTATTATAAAAAATTTTGGCTGGAAAAGGTGAGTTTATGAAGGATAACTCAGGCAATCTACTGGAACCAAACTACATAGAAGACGGAAATAAAAAAATTCTAACCACTGCCGGAGCCTTTGGATTATTACGTAAGGGCATAATCGGAAATTTAGGATTTAAGCGAGCAAAGGGGTTTTTGCTTCGTTACGGTTGGAGTTTGGGTGTCAGTGATGCTGAAGAAGCCATGTTAACAAGTACCTCAATTGATTATCTGATCAAACAAGCCTCCGTTCTCCATCTAGGCACTGGGCAAATTGGAGATATCCAGTCTGAAAGATTTATTGAATTAGTTGATTCAGATACTATAAAAACAATCAGTGGAAAAGGCAAGTGGATCCATTCTTTCGAAGCATATGAGCATCTTAGACATCATGGAAAATCAGCTACCCCTGTTTGTCATACATTAACCGGATATGCAAGCGGCTATATGTCTACGATTTGTAAAAAGAGTGTGATTGTAAAGGAAATTAGCTGTATCGCCAAAGGTGACCCTGAATGCTGCTTTGAGATGAAGCTCAAGGAGGATTGGGGCCAAGAAATTCAGGAAGAGCTCAAATTCTACCATGAAATCAATATTATTGAAGAATTAGAGTATACCTACGAGCAAGTGCTGGAACAACGCAATTATATCGATAAGGTGTCTAAATTTCATAAAAAATTAACGGAAAGTATTTCAAACGGAAGCAATTTGCAGGATATTGCTGATTCGACATTCGGTTTGTTAAAAATACCGATTTCAATCGAGGATTTAAGCTTTCAAAAAATTGTTTACTCGGGGTTGGAAGAAAGCGAATATGGCAGATTGAGTAAAGAACTGAAAGAGAGTTTACTTCGAAAAAGTAGAAAAAACAATAAAATACTTCCCCTTTTTAAAGAAACAACGAGGTTAAAAACAGAAAATCAGGAACGGCTGATCACTCCCATCATTGTACAAAAAAAGATAATTGGCTATTGTACATTTCTATATTTAAAAGATTCAGAGAAAAGCTCTGAGAATAATATTATGTTTATTGAGCGGGTAGCAAATGCAGCGTCTTTATACCTTTTAAATGAAAAGACGAGCTTTGAAGCGCTTGAAAAAATGAAAGGATTTTTTTTAGAGCAAATATTAAAGGGACAATATTCCTCTCGAGAGGAAATCATCAATCGTGGCCGTTATATGGGCGTGGATCTTGAAACTCCCTTTTTTATTGCAGCAATTGACTATAAAGAGAAGGGTACGTCCGTTAAAGATAGCAAAGATGACTATGACCAAATCTTAGAATCTATGGCTAAGTACCTTGACATTCAGGGATATAAAGCACTCATTGGTCAATATGAAGGTAAAATCATTATGCTGATTCCTGAGTTATCAAACATATTACCTAATATGGAAAAAATTCTAAAACATATTGAAATAACCCGTTCCTCTTACAAATATAAAATTGGAATTAGTGACAAATCTGAAGGGATTGAACATGTTTTGGATTGTTTGGATGAATCTCTAATCAGCCTGAGAATGTCCACGGAGAAGAAAATTATTCATTTTAAAGATTTGGGAATCGTTGGTATCTTAATTAATTCAAAAAATGTTAGCGGAATTAAGAAAATTGCCAATCAGGAATTAGGTCCACTTTATAAATTAGGTGAAGGCAAACAAAAAGAATTGCTGAAAACACTTTATGTTTTTTTGGCAAACGGTGGGAAACTTCAGCAAACGATGGATGATTTGTCTTTATCGATGAGTGGACTTATGTATCGGATTAACAAGATTGAAAATCTAATAAATAAGGATTTACGAGATTCAGCACAAAGTTATCAGTTACTGCTCATTCTAGATTCACTTTTAGCTTTGGGGGAGCTAGAAATATAGTGAAAAACCAATAAAAACCTACTAAAAACCAATAAAAGTTAAATAGTTAATAGTCTAGATAGAGATAACTTAATTTTCTAAAATCTAAATAACAACTAAAAATGTAAGGGATTTCAAAACAGAAAGTTTTCTAATATGAACGACAAATTTTTACGAAAAGGAGAATGGAAAAGTGACTAACATAACGCAACAATCATATAAAACGGCTAATTTTGAAACCTATTTAAATCGTGCAGGTGAAGGAAACTCAGAAGTGATTTTATTTTTACATGGCTCTGGACCAGGTGTTACATCGTTTGCAAACTGGCGTTACGCCTTAAATGCATGCTCTGAATCCTATGACTGTCTTGCGCCAGATCTCTTAGGTTTTGGAAACAGCAGCCATCCAGAGACTTTACCCAAGAACAGGCAAGGATGGATGGATTTATGGGTGAATCAACTTATCGAACTTCTAGATGATTTGGGTATTCAAAAGGCCCATTTAGTAGGGAATTCATTGGGATGCTCCATCGCCCTTGAGCTTTTATTAGAACATCCAGAACGATTTGACCGAGTGGTTTTAATGGGACCAGGTGGAACACCAAATACCAAACTAAGCCCAGAATTAGCTCGTGCGAAAGGATTTTATGACAATCCGTCACCAAAGAAGTTGCGTCAAATTATGAGCTGGTTTGTATACAATGCAGAGGAAATGGCACCAATTATCGATGAGGTCACTGATTACCGATATGAAACAGCTATGAAACCAGAAGTCCGTATCTCCAATGATTCAATTTTCGCAACAGCGGCCGTCCCAGTGCCCACTACAGCACTAAGAAGAATTGAGCATCCTGTACTCCTTGCGCATGGTCGGGATGACATGGTCTGCTCCGTAGAATCCAGCTATTACTTGCTCTCACATTTGCCGAATTCTCAGCTGCATGTCTATGGTAATTGTGGCCATTGGACGCAAATTGAAAAGCAGGAAAGCTTTAATTTTTTAATCCAGAACTATTTTGCTGATCGAATTTAAAAATTTTAGGAGGAATAGAAGATGACTTTACCTGAAATTGCAAAGTTGGGGCATGTCGCAATCGTCACACCAGATCTTGAAAAATCACTTTGGTTTTTCCGCGATGTAATCGGTTTAGAAGTAACCGAGGAAGTAAACGGTACGTATTATTTACGGGCATGGGGGGATTTTGAACATCACTCGCTTTCGTTGACAGCGGGGGATAGAGGATATGTGGATCATATCGGCTGGAGAACGAAGCGTCCGGAAGATGTCGAAGGTTTTGCTCAGCTGCTTCAAAAAGCAGGAACGGAAGTAAAATGGATTGAAGCAGGTGAAGAAACGGGTCAAGGGCGGGCCATTCGTTTTAAACTGCCAAGTCAGCATTCTTTTGAACTCTATTATGATGTAGAAAAACCTCAAGCGGATGAAAAAAGACGTTCAGTCTTGAAAAATCAAATCTACAAGTCCTGGGCTCGTGGCTGTTCTCCTAGAAGATTTGATCATGTTAATATTGCTACATCCATGGATGTGCAAGAAATCCTTGATTACTTAGGTGCTCAATTAGGCTTTAAATTGCGTGAATATGTGAGATATAACAATGAAAAAACCTTAGCCGGCTGGATGAGTGTGACGCCTCTCGTTCACGACATTGCCGTTATCACAAGACCGCAGGCAACAACGCCAAATCAGCTTCACCACATATCTTATTGGCTGGATAACGCACAGGATGTGTTACGTGCAGCAGATATTTTAAGTGAAGAAGGAATTAAGTTTATCGGCCCTGGAAAACACGGCGTTTCGCAAGCATTCTACTTATATGTGATTGACCCAGGCAGCGGCTGCCGAGTTGAATTGTTTAGCAATTCCTATTTAATTTTTGAACCAGACTGGGAACCAGTCGAGTGGACAGAGGAAGATCATTCGATTGCCAACACTTATTGGGGCGATTCAGTCATGGATAAAGAAATGAATAAAGCAACAATAGAGGCATAATTTAGCAAGCTGGCTCAAAGGTAATTGAGTCAGCTTTTTTAAAAAGGCTCTTTTCTTAAACTTTGATTTTAACAACAATCGTAGAGAAAACAGCCATTAAAAGAATTTCTTAGGAAGCGGGGCAAGTCGTTGTGAGTAATATCAAAATTTATGAAACAGATATCGTTGTAGTGGGTGCCGGGAACGCAGCTATGTGCGCTGCGGTATCAGCAAGAGAAAACGGTGCGAATGTTATCGTACTTGAAAAAGCATCAGAAGCTGAGAAAGGTGGGAACAGCACGTATACCCATGGTTCTATTCGGTTTGCCTATAACGGTGTCGAAGATTTAAAAGAAATTATGCCTGACCTTTCAACTGAAGATATAGCGGGCTCCGATTTTGGAGTCTATACCGAGGAAGAATTCTATGAAGATATGTGCCGTGTAACAGAATATCGGACCGACCCGGAATTAGCCTCAATTCTCACAGGAAAAAGTTTTGAGACGATGAAATGGCTTACCGCCCATAAGGTACGCTGGGTGCCTATATATGGTCGTCAAGCCTTTAAGGTAGACGGTAAATTTAAGTTTTGGGGCGGAATGATAGTTGAATCCGTCGGCGGGGGACCTGGATTAGTGGATTCCCTGCATAATGAAGCAGCTTCTTTAGGTGTGCAAATTCTATTTAATGCCATGGCTACTGAACTCATCCATGATAACCATGGTGTGCATGGAGTGATTTTCAAACACAATGGCATAACAACAAAGGTACATGCTAAAGCTGTGATCTTGGCCGCTGGAGGCTTTCACGCAAATCCAGAAATGAGGACTCGTTATTTAGGACCAAAATGGGACCTGGCCCATGCAAGAGGGAGCCGTTTTAATACCGGAGAAGGCATTCAAATGGCATTAAATATTGGTGCGCTTTCCACTGGTAATTGGTCAGGCTGTCATTCTGTCGGAGGGGATCGATATCTACCGGACTTTACAGAAGGCTTTCAAAAGCTCAGCTATCCTTTTGGAATCATGATAAACGCAGACGGAAGGCGCTTTGTGGATGAGGGTGCTGATTTCCGAAATTACACCTATGCAAAATATGGAAAATTAATTCTTGAACAGCCAGGACAATTTGCTTGGCAAATATTTGATCAAAAGGTATCTAGCCTATTACGAGAAGAATACAAGGGCAGGCAAGTAACGAGAGTAAAAGCCAATACACTAGAGGAATTAGCGGGAAAACTTGAAGGTGTGGACGCAGAAGGCTTTTTACAAACGGTTAAAGACTACAATGCGTCTATTCGGAAGGATATCCCGTTTAATCCAAATATCAAAGACGGCAGGTGTACAGAAGGATTAGCAGTACGTAAATCAAATTGGGCGAACACATTGGAGGACGGCCCGTTCGAAGGTTATGCCGTTACCTGCGGCATAACCTTTACCTTTGGAGGCTTAAAAATTAACCCAACCACGGAAGTACAAGATGTCCTATCCAAGCCTATCCCAGGATTGTATGCAGCGGGCGAATTAGTAGGAGGCTTATTTTACTTTAACTATCCAGGTGGAGCAGGACTAATGGCTGGATCTGTATTTGGAAAAATTGCAGGTGAGAATGCTGCTCAATTTATTAAAACAAAGGAAATCGTTAATTCATAGAAATCTGTACTTTTTACTAGCCTTGGGGACAGAAATAAGAATCTAAGTCTTAAAAACTAATAAAAGTTATCTAAAAATCTCGGAAAGTTGAAAGGTTTTTACCCTTTAAAATGTTTTTTTAATTTTCTAAAATTTAATTAAGAACTTCAGCAAATAAAGTAAAAAAGGAGAATAAAAATGACAAAAGTTTCCTATAGTGACACTTTTCTTGTAGATAAAGCCAAAGCCCTCGTTCCGAAACTAAAGGAAAGAGCAAAAGAAACAGAAGAAATTAGACGAATTCCTGATTCGACGATGAATGATTTAAAAGAGGCTGGACTTTTTAAGTTGCTTCGCCCGCGGATATATGGCGGCTATCAAACGAGTATGAGGACATATTCAGATTGTATAGTGGAAATTTCACGGGGCTGTGCTTCAACAGGCTGGATTTTATCACTATGTGCCATTCGAGAACTTATGGTAGCGGAATCATTTTCAGAAAGTACCCATCAGGAAATATTCGGAGAGAAGGAAGATGATGTCCTGTTTGCGGGTGTCTATGAACCGAGAAAGTGTATTGCCCGAAAAGTGGAGGGTGGATATTTAATCGAAGAAGGGTTCTGGATGTTTTGCTCAGGGTCGCTTCATGCTACTTGGGGATACTTCGGAATGGCGATCAGGGATGATGATGGAAACCTTGTTGATCAGGTGTTAATGACATTGCCGTTTGAAGAGGTAGAGATTATGGATGACTGGCATGTCATGGGACTAAAAGGCACAGGCAGTAATAGTGTAAAAATGACCAACGTATTTATCCCAGATCGTCGAGTGGTTTCATTTGCAGAAGTATTAAATGGACAATTTAAATCAGATCATTTACGAAATATCCCACTCTACAATACTGCACTTTTTCCAGCCTTAGCGTTGTCTTTAGCATTGCCCGGCTTAGGATTGGTAAAGGCTGCATTGGAATTTTTCCAGCAAGTACTCCCAAATCGAAAAGCTGCCCATATTGGTGTAGAAAATTTAGTTGATTCACCCACTCTCCATTCATTACTCGCTGATGCTGCTTTAAAAATTGACACCGCTTCCATGCATTATTACCGAGTTGCGGATGAACTAGATGCGTGGGCTGCCAGCGGCAAATTCATGGATAAGCCAGCACGAGTTAAGGCTTTAGCAGATATCGGTTATGCCAATCAAGTAAGTAAGGAAGCACTCGATATTTTAATTCTTGCCAGCGGTTCTGGATATGTGTATGAAGGTCATCCACTGCAAAGAATTTTCCGTGATTTTTGGACACTTTATTCACACAGAACCCTCTCACCGTTGATTACGAAAGAAAACTATGGCCGTGTTCTTTCAGGTTTAGAATCGAACGCGCTAAGATATTAAACTCTTTTAAAAAAACCTTAGTCAAGAAGAAAGGTGACTGTATGGAAACGATCTATATAAACCGTGATAATTTAGCAGATTGGCAGGGAAGAGCAAATGCATGTGTCATGGCCCTTGGTTTTTTTGACGGACTCCATTTTGGACATCGGGAAGTAATCAAAACGGCGTTAAGGATAGCGAAAGAAAAGGGTATGCAGCTTGCTGTCATGAGCTTCTTTCCACATCCTAAATCTGTTCTATCTAATGGGGAAAAACAAATTGACTATTTAATGCCCCTATCCGATAAAGAGAAAATTCTTTGTGAGCTTGGTGTCGATACATTTTATATTGTTGAATTCAATAGGGAATTTGCCTCGCTATCACCTGAACAATATGTGATGGATTATCTAGTCAAATTAGCTGTCATCCATGCAGTCGCTGGCTTTGATTTTTCTTATGGTTCCAAGGGGAAAGGAAACTTAGAAAGGTTGAAGAGGGATTCCGGCGGGATCATTGATGTGACGAAAGTTGAAAAAGTGATGTGCCGCGGCGAAAAGGTAAGTTCTTCCTGTATTCGTGAAAGACTTTCTGAAGGTAATGTCGAAGAACTACCTGATTTTCTCGGCCGTTATTATGAGGTGGAATGTAAGTGGGATGGTCAATCTTTCAAGCTGAATCCCTATTATACGCTGCCTGCACCAGGCAAGTATGCGGTAACGATTCGTAAAGGAAATTTATCAAATCCTACTGAAGTGAACGTCGAGGAAAAATCTTTCAAACCTGTTACCAAACTGCCGACATATATGATAGGGGAGCTATCGATTGTTTGGCATCAGTGTATCTCTGAGGAGGTTCCCTCTTCACGTACTATTATAAAAGTTGGAGGCTAAACTCTATGAATAAATGTGAAAATTTTCAAAAGCTGCTTCGTGAACCAGGTTCCTTTATCCTTCCTGGTGCCTATGATGCGATGTCTGCAAAATTAATCGAAGAAATGGGTTTTAAGGCGATTTACGCAACGGGGGCTGGTATTTCCAATGCACAGCTTGGCTGGGCAGACGTAGGACTTACCTCCCTAAAAGAAGTAGTTGATATTGTAACTCGAATGGCCGACGTTACCAATGTTCCAATTGTTGTGGATGGTGACACGGGCTTTGGAAATGCCATCAATGTTATACGAACGGTCAGAGAATTTGAACGTGCAGGAGTTGCAGCCATTCAAATAGAGGATCAAGTCTCGCCAAAGAAATGTGGACATTTTAGCGGTAAAGAAGTCATTACTAAGGAAGAAATGGTTGGTAAAATCAAGGCTGCATTAGATACAAGAAAAGATGAGAACCTTGCAATAATGGCACGGACTGATGCAATTGCCGTTAATGGTGTTGAAGATGCTATAGACAGGGCCTTTGCCTATTACGAAGCGGGCGCTGATATTATTTTTGTAGAAGCACCAGATACAATTGAACAACTACGACAAATTACTAGTTCACTTAAAGGAATGCCACAGGTCATTAATTTAGTAGAAGGTGGCAAAACTCCGCTAATTTCGTTAAAAGAAGCAGAAGAAATCGGATTCAAAATCATGCTTTGTGCCAATACCGTTCTTCGCTCTGCCATTAAAGGAATTACGGATTCTCTAAAAATATTAAAAGAAGAAGGTTCCCAAGAAAACCTATTAAATATGATTTGTACGTGGGAAGAAAGACAGTCACTATTCAAACTGGGTCAAATCAAAGAGTGGGAAAAGAAGTACTTAAATATTTAATTCTTTTAAGGAGGGCAAAAAATGGAGAGAGAATTAGATTATGACATTGTAGTGATTGGGTGCGGCGTGGCAGGAACAGCAGCAGCTTTGTCCGCTGCAGAAAGTGCCAAGAAAGCTGGAAGAGATATACGGATTGCCATACTGGAACGTGCAGATTTTGACCACAGAGGTGGAAATTCAAGGTGGACTGCCTCATATATGCGAATGAAGAATCTCGATGAAATAGCAGATAACTTTGTCGAGGACATGATGGCATTTTCAGATAACTTCTCGGATCGCGAGTACATAGAAACCCTCGCGCAAAACGCAGGAAGTACTTTACGTTGGGTTCAGGAAAAAGGGGTAGAGTTCGACTACTTACCGACGATGTTTTTAACTGCCTCAAAACCGCGATTACTTCCAGTTGGCGGCGGCAGAGCAATTATTGACACCTTATCTCGGCGAGCCGGAGGACTTGGGGTAGAGATTATTTATGAGGCCACCGCATGGAAATTACTTCTTGATGATGAAGGTGCTGTTAATGGACTGATGGTCCGAGTTAAAGGGGGAAACTCGCTTCAACTGAAAGTGGGTGCAGTTGTCCTTGCGGCAGGTGGGTTCCAAGGAAATCAAGAGATGATGGCACAATACATTGGCAGAGATGCCCATAAGATACCGACTGTTGCCGAGGGAGGACTATACAACAAAGGTGAAGCCATTCGCATGGCAATGTCAATTGGAGCAAAAGGTGCCGGTCAGTTTGATGCTTTCCATGCAGAACCAGTTGATCCAAGAAGCAAGCGGGAAGAGGCCGCAGTCATGACCTATCCCTATGCTATTTTGGTCGATAAAAATGGCAACCGATTTGTCGATGAAGGTATCACCACAATTGATGAGCAATATGAGGCGGTAGCCCGCAAGATATTCTACGATCTTCCTGGACATATTGCTTATATGATCAGTGATCAAAAGATGTATGATATCCCGAATTATGAACGGGCTTTGGAAACAGATAAACCTGCTATTGAGGCAGAATCACTCGGAGAGCTAGCTGAAAAAATTGGGGTTCCTGCTGATCAATTAACTGCAACAGTTGCGGCGTTTAATGCAGCTGTACAACCAGGGGAATTTCTTTGGGATCAGAAGGACGGTAAACAGGCCATTGGCATTATACCGCCTAAATCAAATTGGGCGATTACGATTGATAAGGCTCCATACATTGCCTACCCAATAGTCTGCTCCAATGTTTTTACCAATGGGGGCTTAGCATCAGACACGAATGGCCGGGTGTTATCACAGGATGATGATGTTATTCCTGGATTGTACGTAGCGGGTGAAACAGCTGGCCTTTACTATGGAAAATATCCAGGTGGCACATCCGTGCTCCGAGGGCTCGTGTTTGGCAAACGTGCTGGTGAACATGCAGCTTCTTACGTTAATAATGATAAAAAACTTGAAGTGTAATGAAAGGGTGATTTTCCTTGGAATTAAAAAATAAAGTCGCATTTGTTACTGGCGGCGGCCGAGGGATAGGCCGTGAAACATGTATACTCCTAGCAAATCACGGGGCAAAAGTAGCTGTTTTCTCTCGAAGTCTATCAGAAACTACGGAAGTGGCTAATTATATAAGGGAAGAGCTTGGTGGCGAAGCCATCGCTCTTGCAGGTGATGTACGCTCTGAGAATGATGTGAACAAAGCTGTTCAGGAAACGGTAGAAAAACTCGGAAGTGTTGATATTTTAATTAATAATGCTGGTGTCATGCTGCTTAAGCCATTTGATGAAACGAGTGTTGAAGAGTGGGACTTTGTCCAAGAAATCAATACCCGCGGTGTATTTTTATGTGCAAAAGCAGTCGTACCGCAAATGAAAGAGAAGAGAAATGGTGTCATTATCAATGTATCATCCATTTGGGGAACAAAAGGCGGTCCGGACAGAAGTGCCTATATTACCTCTAAATTTGCCGTAATTGGATTTACCAAAGCCTTAGGTGAAGAATTAAAACCATTCAATGTTAGGGTAAATGCGGTTTGCCCAGGACCAGTTGACACAAAGATGATGGAAGATATTGCACCAGATGTAAATAAAGATAATTGGCTGCATCCAATCGACATGGCAACTGTAATTGTTGATTTGTGTCTGCCAAAAATGAAAGCCGTATCGGCTGCCGTGATCGAAGCCTTTGGCAATGGAAGACCGGTAAATTTATGAAAATGCTGTGTTAAAAAAGATTATTTTTGTTTTATTAACCTGTTGATTTGCGCGGAAGGCACGAGACTCCTGCGGGATTAGCAGGTCAGGGTGAGACCCCGCAGTCGCGCAGCGATGAGGAGGCTCACCGACCGCCCGCGGAAAGCGAAGTGCCTGGAGTGCAAATCAACAGACCTGTTAAACACAGCTTTTAAAAATAATGTTAATTGAAAAGGGGAAAAGAAAATGGAAAACATGATAACAGCAATTGAATCAAAAAATATTAGTCTAGCCTTAGCAAATAAAATGCTTGAAGCTGCACTAACAAAGGGACAAGAGCTAGGTATCCCTTTTAGTATTGCGATTGTCGACAAACCTGGAAATTTAAAAGCATTCTATGCGATGGATGGTGCACCAGTACTAAGCCTTGAAATCGCTCAAAATAAGGCGTTTTCTGCTGCAGCCTATAATCGGGCAACACATGAATGGTATGACAGATTAAAGGACGATCCACCATTGCTGCATGGTATTGTTCATACGCCAAGATTAGTCATTTTTGGCGGTGGATATCCGATCAAAATCAATAATGAACTCATTGGTGGAATTGGAGTAAGTGGTGGACATTATTCGCATGACATGCAGGTATGTGAAGCGGCGTTGGAAGTGTTAAAGGCCTTTGAATCTGAGGAGTGATAGTGAATGGATAGCTATGATTTAATCATTCTAGGTGGTGGGCTTGCGGGTATGTGCGCTGCGGTTGAGGCAGGTGAGCAGGGTGCGAACATCCTGCTGCTTGAAAAACAGGATGAACTTGGCGGCAGCACCGTCCTTAGCTCAGGGTATATGGCATTTGCAGGTACGGATATGCAAGAGAAGGAAGGTATCCTCGATTCAACAGAATCCTTATTGGCTGATATGGTGGAGGTTGGTGGTGGAGTAAATGATCCATCACTCGTTGAGGCCTATGGCAGTCAACAACTAGAGACTTATCATTGGTTGGTTGACCACGGTATTGAGTTCAGATCGTTGGAAGCAGTAAGTGGTCATAGTGTGCCGCGCGGACATATTATTGACCCTCATCAAGCAATCCAATCTCTATACAAGCGGGTAAAGCAATTGCCAAATGTTCAGATTTGTTTCAATTGCCCTGCAAGCAGACTGCTAAAGAATGGTAGAGGACGAATTGATACCGTTTTGTACCAGGCGGATGGGGAAGAAAGAAAGGCTGTTGCTGCTAAAGGAGTGTTGATTGCCTCTGGTGGTTTTGCCAAAAGTGAAGAATTGCTTGGTCAGTTTGCCCCGCAATTAAAAGGTGCCTTAAGAATTGGCGGTGCTGGCAATCAAGGTGACGGTATTCGGATGGCATGGGATCATGGTGCATGGGTGAAGGACCTCCCATATTTAAATGGAACATACGGATTTCATCCAAGTGCTGCCGGAAAATTAAAGTCACAGGGTTTAGCTTTTTATAAAGGTGCCATTATGGTTAATCAGCTTGGGAAGCGGTTTGTGAATGAGTCTATTTCTTATAAATTATTAGGGAAAGCTGCCTTCGAGCAGCCGGAACAGATTAGCTATCAAGTATGGGATCAGACCGTGATGGAAAAGGGTGTATTTGATGATCCCCTCTATGATTTTGAGTTGCTTAAGAGGCGCAGACTTTTGTACAAAGCTGAAACGTTAGAAGAACTGGCTGATTGCATTGATGTTCCGCCAGAAGTACTGGAAGATACCATTTCTAGATACAACCAAAGCGTTCAAAACGGAGTTGACCTTGACTTTGGAAGAAAGGCTTTAACACATAACTACGGAAAACCAACGGCTATTGAAAAAGCACCTTACTATGCTTTAGAATCAACAGTAGCAATGCTAGCAACCTATGCTGGTGTAGCAGTAAATGCGAAAGCCCAGGTGTTGAATCCTTATGATGAACCGATTCCAGGTCTGTATGCAGCAGGGGAAGTAACGGGCGGATTCCACGGTGCAGGCTATATGACGGGAAGTTCGTTGGGGAAGGCAGCCGTATTTGGACGGATAGCCGTTTGGGCTGCTATGGAGCAGAATGCGGTAGTTTGAGCAAAACGCGGGGTAACGGGCGGATGCGGCGAAATACTGGCGGATAGCTAATTGGGGTAAACCTCAATATTTTTATATAAAAAAAGAAAAAGGAGGTCCTAGATATGAAAATCTGGCATCAAAGCCTTACCACAATTGACCGGGTGCCGCATTATCGGGATGCAATCATCAAACACGTAAGTAGAATTGCCCGCCCAGATGTAGAGGTTGTTTTACACGGTATGTCGGAAGAGACATATCCTTCCCATTACCCTGGGATATTTATTACCCATTCCTATTTACAAAATCTACACCGGGAACAGTTTGTCCGGGCTGCCCTGGTAGCGGAAAAAGCAGGGTACGATGCAATGTTCATTGCGACCATCCCAGACGTAGGTCTATTAGAGGCTCGGACGCTGGTAGATATTCCAGTAGTGGGGTATGGTCAAGCTTCCCTCCATATGGCATCGATGCTCGGTGACCGGATTGGCGTGGTGAATTTTTTGGCGCCGCTTGCGGATGAGCTTCGACAAAATGCTGATAAGTACGGTTTAGGAGGAAAGCTTGGACCTATTGTTCAGACAGAAGTGGGCTTTGACGATATAATGACCGGATTTAATGATCCTGAGTCGGTTATTGAATCTTTCAAAAAAGCAGCGGAGTTGGCCATTTCTGATGGAGCGGATGTCATCATTCCAGGCGAGGGTCCGATGAATGTCTTTTTAGCAACTCAGGGAATTTCTAGAATTGGCGATGTACCAGTAGTTGACTCCTTTGCAGCTGGAATTAAAATGTGTGAGTCACTCGTAGATTTACGTAAAAACTCCGGTGTCTACATGACAAGACGCGGTTACTATAATGCTAAGCCGCCAGCTGAGGCAGTGGCGAGGCTGAGGGAAATGTACGGACTTATTCCTACTCCTAATGAGATGGATGATACTGGGTTTTCGGTTAAGGGAGCAGGAGTAAAAAACTGATAGTCCTATATTATGTAAAAAAGCTCGCTAAAGGGAACCAAAAGAAATCAGACCATGTTAACAATACTGAGGTGAAATATATATGCACATCGTCGTCTGTCTTAAACAGGTTATTGACCCTGAAATTACACCAAAATATTTTAAAATAGATCCAGAGACGAATCGCCCAGAGATAAGTGACACCGATTTGGTACTTGATTCGTTTGCCGAAAATGCACTTGAACTGGCAATTCAACTTAGAGATAAAACACCTGGGGCGACCGTTACCGCTCTGTGCCTTGGGGATGAGGAATCGGAGGATGTACTTCGAAGAGCGCTTGCCTTTACGGCCAATGCGGCAGTCAGGGTATGGGATGAAGATTGGGGAAATTTAGATGGTCAAGCGGTTGGGCATATTCTTGCACAAACGATTGCATCCATAGGAGGAGCCCAGATTGTCCTGACAGGCTACCAAGCGAGTGATATCGAAGAAGGTCTCGTTGGACCTGTTATGGCAGAAGAATTAGGATTTCCATGCATGACTCACGTTTCCGACCTTGATGTCGAAGAAAAAAGTGTGAAGGCTACTATTGAAGTAGAAGGAGGGTATGCTGTTGTCAGTGTTCCATCTCCTGCAGTATTTACAATCATCAGCTCCGAGACAAATGTCCCAAGACTACCAAAAGTAAAGGATATTAGACTTGCGAGAAGTAAACCCATTGTACTTTTAGAATCAGAAGATCTTACTCTTGATCATGAACGCTGTCAAGCAGGTGTTAAGTTAGAGCGGGCATACGTAATGAATCGGGAAGTCGCTTGTGAGATTTTGCCTGGAAATGATGGTAATGACCTAGCTGGTAAATTAGCAGATAGGCTTTTGGAACTTAAGATTTTTTAGGAGGATTCAACAATGTCGAGAATTCTTGTATTTGCAAATCAACAGGGGGATGGCTTGAGTTCTGGAGCCAAAGAAGCGCTTCTCTTTGGCAGTCGCTTGGCTAGTTCCACTGGGGGTGAAGTTCGGTCCGTCACACTTGGACCTTTTGCTGAAGTTGGAGCTAGGGAAGCAATAGCCTATGGGGCAAGTATCGCCTATACCATTTCTAATCCATTATTAGCTGATTATGATGTTGAATTGTTTGTGAATAGCATTCATTCTGTTTTTCAACAGTCTGGAGCCGATATCCTTATCCTGTCCTTCGACAAGATGGGTAAGGATTTAGCAGGCAGATTAGCCACACGTACTGGTGCCTCTGCTATTACGGAAGTAATTGATTTCAATTTCAATGATGATAAATTATCTTGGATTCGGCCAATTTATGGAGATAAGGCGTTCGGAGAATACTCCACCACTCGACAGAAGGTAGTAGTTGGTATACGCCAAAGGAGCCAAAATGAGGAAGGGCCCGATGCAACACGAAAAGGGGAAATCATTGAGGTAGATTATACGCCAACAAAAGACATGATTGTAACCAAGTTGGTGGTAAAGATTCAAGCTGCGTTGGCTGATATTCGCCTTGAGGATGCACGAATTATCGTCTCCGGTGGTCGAGGCATTGAGGGGCCAGAAGGTTTTAATGAACTTCAGGTCCTTGCAAATCTATTGGGGGGTACGGTCGGTGCCTCGCGCGCTGCATGTGACGCTGGCTGGGTTCCATCAAACCTGCAGGTCGGTCAGACGGGTGCAGTCGTTGCACCTGATTTATATATTGCAGTTGGAATATCTGGTGCCAGTCAGCATCTTGCTGGAATCACTAACGCCAAGACAGTGGTGGCGATTAACACAGACCCTGAAGCACCAATCTTCAAACGTGCCAATATTGGTGTTGTTGCAGACTATATAAAAGTTATTCAACCACTTACGGAAAAGCTGAAAAAAGTACTTGTTTAAATGAGCGTTTTACTCCTATGGCTAACGTTGATTGTAATATGCCCTTATTTTTAATAAAAAATCCGTTTGGTTCAAATACCATACGGTTTTTTTTATGTAAAAATACACGATAATTACCATTAATATTTATTGAAAAATAAACAAAAATAAGAAGGCAAAACAATAATTTTGCAAGGGGGTAATAATATTGATAAAAAAGCCACTAGGCTTACTATTATCAGGGGTTTTGACTATCGGTTTAGCTGCATGTAATAACAATGGTAATGATGCAGCAGATGAAGTCCGTACTGGAATGAATAATCGCAACAACACAACATTAAATGTTGGAAACAACAGAGATGACGGCATAGACCATAACGGGCTGTTAACTGAGGATTATACCAATAACAATAATAGTGATAGCGATTGGGACCGAAATCGTAACAACCGAAACAATGTGACCAATGTAAATAACGACCGTAATAACAATCGATACAATAATAGAAATGTGAATAACACTGATCGACATATATTTAACGATCGTAATGTGAATTACAATAATTACAACAACAATTATCGTAATATGAATACTACGAATGATGCGTTAAATATTTCAGCGGATCGTACCACACTGGATAGTAAAAGCTACCCGCATACAAAAGCGATTTTGATTCAACATGCTCAGTATCGGTATATCCCATTCGGTTCTGTACAGTGGTATCAATTTGGAGGAAACCAGCAAGGACAAACTCCAAATCAACAACAAGGGCCGGTAACACCAACGCCTGCTCCAGTGGCACCGACACCTGGACCTGCGCCTGCTCCAGTAGCACCAACGGCACCAGCACCAACGGCACCAGCACCAACGGCACCGGCACCAGCTGCACCAGCACCGACAGCACCAGCACCAAAACCAGCTGCGCCAACACCAAAAACAGCAGCTCCAACTCCAGCTACTGGTGATGTCAGTCAATATGTAAAGCAGGTTATTGATTTAACGAATGCACAGCGAAGCAAAAATGGATTACCAGCTTTAAAATCTGATTCACAATTAAGTGGAGTTGCACAAAAGAAATCAGTCGACATGCAGCAAAATAACTATTTTTCACATACAAGCCCAACGTATGGTTCACCATTTGACATGATGAGAGACTTTGGAGTGACGTATAAGTCTGCAGGGGAAAATATCGCCCAAGGACAACGGACACCGCAAGAAGTTGTGAATGCATGGATGAATAGTGAAGGTCATCGGAAAAACATTTTAAGTGCCAACTTTACTCATATCGGAGTAGGATATGAAAAGGCAGGCAACCACTGGACACAAATGTTTATAGGTAAATAAAAAATAAAAGGAATCCAACTGGATTCCTTTTTCTAAATACAATAGTGTAACAATTGTAATAATTTTAGGAAAAATGAAACATTTTTGTCCCTAAAACGTCTAATATGTATAGAGGTATTTGGGGGGAATAACAATGAACGTGATAAAATATAGCTCAATGTTGCTGGTTTTTTTGATGATGATGGTTGGATGTTCCTCCGAAGGAATAAATGCTGATAAGGAAGTTGAACATCCTATACTCTCGCAAAATTCAGCTAATAAAGGAATCCTAAAGAATTATCAAGATACTTCACAGATAAATAGTGAAATTAATAGTAAAGAAACGCAAAATTCTCCAACAAATACATTACCCGTAAAAGAAAAGGACACAGAAACACCGGTTGTTTCACAAGTATCCTCAGGTCAACCAGAAGAAGATGTAAAGTTAGAAGAAGATCAATCGGATGATTTTATTGTTATTGAAGGAACAAAATATATTAATTTGATGCATGAAGAAAAATTTACTGATTGGATAACAATTGCCGAAAAATACGGGGCAAAACTTTATGCAATTCCGTATTCTGATGTTTTTGCCATTGTCAAAGATGGAGAGGTACTTGTGGGAATGAGTACTGGTGTTGCAAATGCTAAATCAAATCATATAGATATTCTAAGCGAGATGATGTCAGACAAGGGCGTGTATGCTCCTGATATTATTAACGGAATTAAACAGGTAAACCGAACCGGTGAAAGTGTACATTTGGTCGGACCGGAAGAAATTGATGATGATTTTTCGATTTTTAAGCAGGATGATTGGATTGTCGTTTCATGGTGAAATTTAAGCCCCTCTCAATTTAGAGGGGTTTTGTTTTTATTTATTTTATTTATCCACAAAAAGGGAGGCGTGCCCTTAAGAAGCTCACCTCCCATATTCTAACGACGATGCTCAATAAGGTCTATTACTCCTAATACTACATGGGCCAAACCAAATCCAAAAACGGTATTCGCAATCATCTTGTTTGAACCACGTTTTTGTTTCAAAGCGTAACCGGTAGCTGTAACAGCTGATCCTAATGCAGTTGGTATTAAACCTTCACGAATATTCATAGTAATATCCCCCTACATCATTGTTAGTTGGTGTTTATTCACCATCGTTATTTTTGCCTTAATAGGTTTAAATATGCTGCATCCTCTGGGATTTAATAGTTATTTCCCTTGTTTGAATGATCAAAACTTGAATAAAAAACCATTGTCCTTTGTTGTACAAGCCTAAAAACGAGTAATATTAGCGCATTTCCCTTATACTAAAAACGAACAATGGAATTGGAGGGATTAATCATGAAAATCGAAATGTGGACTGATTTTGCTTGACCATTTTGCTATATTGGCAAGAAGCGTCTGGATGACGCTCTTAAGCAGATTGACCACCCCATTGAAGTGACATATCGTAGCTATGAATTGGATCCAAAAATGGGACGGGATGTAAAAGAAAGTATGAATGAAATGCTAGCAAAAAAATATGGTATGAGCATTGCGCAGGCAAAGGCAAATACCGACAGAGTTGTCCAAATGGCGAAGGAAGTTGGATTGGATTATCACATGGATACTCTCATTCAAACGAACACCTTTGATGCACACCGTTTAACGTTGTATGCAAAAACTCAGGGACGAATGAAAGAGATGACCGAGCGAATTCTCCATGCTTATTTTACTGAATCCAAACATATTGGCGATCACGAAACCTTAACGGAACTGGCTGTAGAGGTAGGATTGAATAGGGAAGAAGTAGCAAAAATGCTTGCAAGCGAAGAAATGGCAGATGCTGTACGTGCAGATGAGCAAACTGCGAAACAATATGGGGTTACAGGTGTCCCATTCTTCCTGATTAATAAAAAATATGCCCTTACCGGTGCCCAGCCAACAGAGACGTTTATTCAGGCGTTAAAGAAAGTAATTGCAGAAAATGAAATCACCGTACTAAACAGTCAAGATGGAGATTTCTGTGATGACGATGGCTGTGAAATTCCTAAAAAATAGCAACATATACAAAAAGGGACGGCAATCGAGCCGTCCTTTTTTGATCTAATCTTGCAATCATATTTCGTTTTTCCCCAGACTCCTACTCATTCCACTGCTAATACTTCTAACGTTTAATTTTAGAATCATCTTTCCATATCCTCTTTGAAAAAATTGAATTTTTGGATGTAGTGACAAATGTCATTTTTTTAACTTAATTTAGTTAGTATACTAACTAAATAGGAGGCGTTTATGGATAATATCGGTTATTTACTAATGAAGGTTGCAAAAGAACTTAGGTATGAATTAACAAATGAATTGAAATCATTTGGAATTACTACTTCACAATGGGCGGTTTTAAAAAGATTAGAAATAGAGGAAAAAAGAAAATCTCCATATGACAATAGAACAGCTGTTGAAATTGCATCTAAACTTGATTTTGATAAACCTACAATTTCCGGAATTATCACACGGTTGTTCGAAAAAGGAATGATTAAGAAGGAGCCACATCCAAATGATAAAAGAGCTATTATCTTGTATTTAACAGAGGATGCAAAAGAAATAATCCCAAAAATTGAATTGGTAAGTGATCGGGTCATTGAACAATCATTAAGTAGTTTTACTACGGAGGAACGCGAACTATTTTTATTCTTATTAAAAAAGATGGATATCAAAATAAGTAAAGGGGAGAACCCAAGATGAAAGTTTTAGTAACAGGATCAACTGGTAATATTGGGTATTATGTTGTAGAAGAATTATTAAAAAGAGACGTAAAAGTAAAAGCAGCGGTTACCAGTTTGGATAAAGGGAAAAAGATATTTGCTAATCTGCAGGTTGAGCTAACGGCCTTGGATTTTTTAAAGCAAGAAACGTTTTCTCGAGCTTTAGAAGGGGTGTCAAAGATCTTTTTAATGCGTCCACCTCATCTAGCAAAACCAAAAAATGATATATTACCATTTTTGCAAGACGCCAAAAAAATGGGGGTCGAACAAATTGTATTCGTTTCATTACTAGGGGTTGAAAAAAATCCTGTGGTTCCACACCGAAAAATAGAAGTTTTTATACGTGAGTTAGGATTTCAATATACATTTTTAAGACCCAGCTTCTTTATGCAAAACCTAAATACAACTCACCAGGATGATATATTACTTAGGGATGAATTATTCATGCCTGTTGGCAAAGCGAAAACCAGCTTTGTTGATACGAGAGATATTGCCGAAGTAGCTGCAGTTTGTTTAACGGAAGAAGGACATAGTAATCAAGCATATACACTGACAGGCGGAGAAGCAATTAACTATTATAAAGTTGCTTCGATTATGTCGGAAGTGCTTGGACGGAAAATCACCTATAAAAACCCAGGAATATTTAAATTTAGAAGGAGTCTGATACAACGAGGGACGCCAAAAGAATTTGCAAACGTGATGACCATGTTATACACCATGACAAAGCTTGGTACTGCTCAAACCGTGACAGGGACTGTAGAAAAGCTATTAAACCGGAAACCCATTACATTTAGACAATACGTAGAGAGTCATCGGAATTATTTTCAGAAATAACTAAATGCCAGTGTAGGTGTCTGGAAGTCATCAGCCCCAACGAATGCTCTATATGCTCAAAAGTATGGAGCTGATGCTTCATTTGCTTCTAAATGAAATTTACCTGAAGAAAAACATTTTACAAAAAATTATTACTGTAAAAGTCGATTTAGAAATTCTACATGCTGTCTGTCTTTATCTAGTATCTCTTCAATTAATTGGCGGCTTTCAGTATCCAGATCTCCTTTTACAATTTCTTCTGAAATTTGAATCCCATAATAATCTTCTCCCGTTAATGCACTTTCGATAATGCCTGAAGAAGTATCAGGAATCTTAAATTGTCCAAAAAAACCTTGGATTGAGCCGATCATCCCTTCATCATCTACTGGTGTACCTCCAAGGTTTTGGATTCTTTCTGCAACCATTAATGCATGGTTCTTATGCTCCTGTTGAATTCTCTGAAATTCACCTTTTATGTAAGGGTCCATTAATTTTTGTATATGGTGTTCGTAAGCATGAATCCCCATGTATTGACCCTTTAGAAATTGATTTAAAGTTTCTACTACGTCATTGCCTGTCATATGTTTCACTCCTTTTTTTTATTATTTTCTACTGATAATATTTGTTTATCCCACTGGAGGTATTTATGAAAAAATATGCATTAATTTGGTTAGGTAGATGTAACCCATGAACCCACTAGCTCTGCCATGTCTCAAGCTCCAAGCCAAGAGAAATTAGATGAAATGGCATTTAAAGACATGCTCATATACAGGTAACTAACGTATAGTGTGATAACTACTTTTTTAGGAGTGATGGTTTTGTCCTACTTTAATAATCCGTATTTAAACCACTTCAATAACGGTTATAATTATGGTGCACAATATCTATATCCAACTACCGGAAGTCCAAATAGGTATAGAAATAATCGTTCTGCAAATAGGGTTAAATCTTTTTCTAAAGAGGAAGCAGCAGCAATCGCTTTACTTTTAGGCATTGATTTTACTAAAAGCAAGTTTGATTTAGATGAGTTTTGGATGGGAGTAAATACAGAGCTTGAACATGGGAAAATATCCAGCCAAACAAATGTAACTGGTGATGATCCTATTTTAACGGGGAAAATTGCACTGGCTCATCTTCACGAATTTCCTGATTACTACAAAAGATTAAAGGTGCTCGAGGAAGAAGCAAAAATCTATTGGAACAAATGATTTAATATAATTCATGCCAAATAACCTTCCTCTATCTTATAATTGGAAGGTTTTGTTTTATTTAGCACAAATTAAAGCCAAAAAAACGCATGATTCGAACCTAGTGATGCCGTTAAAAACGAACTAACAGTGCCACAAGGTGCTTATGTAGAAATCCTTGTGGCGAAAAAATAGGTGACCCCTAACTGACGAACTTCAAATAACGCAAGGCTAGATTAAATAACTGGCTAAATCGGTGTATTTTCCTGAGTTATTAACGGTCTTTAAAAACTGGGAAGGCAAGAGCGTGGTTTGGTGAGGCGGAACGGTTGTTGTGGATAAGATTAGTTGAAGGGAATAGTAGCATTGTATATCCCGCTAGTTGATTTGATGTTAGGTATTGACTTTTATCGTTTCTATCTGTCTTGGATAACTGATGTAAAGGAGCCCATCTTGATACTGGACAGTTAATAAATGCGCCTCTGTTGGTTCAGGTAAATCAATTTCAAAATTTATTTCCCCGTAATATCTTTCCTGCTTTATTGCCAGTTCGTTTGAAATAGGTGGGACTGCAGTCGTTTTTATTTTAATCCGGCTTTTTGATATTAAATTAAATAATAGATTGTTCACTTGAATACCGGGTAATTCTACAAGGATACAGATGGTTGTATCATTTTGATAGATATCATGCTTGGGTACATCAATATCAGAACTTCTGGTAAAAAACTCTTTTGGGGGCTGCTGATTTAAAACACTGCTCCAAAAATCACTTTGTTTATATTCATTTGTTATTTCCATCCATTTCCTTATTTTTTCAATGTCCATTATATCCCCTCCTCGTTCATTTTATATTAGGTTCGAAATTGGCATGGATGGATTGGCAATTTGATCTTGGTCACTTACGTCCGTATCAAACATTCCTGAGTTCATTTGTGAAAAGGTTGGTGAAAAATCCCCTTGGGAAAAATTTGCACCAATTAATTTAGTATTCGCAGTGTGGCTATTATGAACAGTTGGTCCAATATCAATATTTCCATTCTGGGTTGCTCCATTGACTTTAATATTGAAGATATTTATCTGATAAGGCATGATTTCCTCTCCCCCTCTAATTTAGAAACCTGGGACTCTTCCTATATTGGTACTATCAGAGTTCCCAATATCTGTCATATCATTTACATCTGGATCAATCAGTATATTTTGCAAATTTGCTTCGGTTGGGGACAGGTCACCATAAGATGAGTTAACTCCCTGTACCTTGCTCTTGGCAGTATGACTATTATGTGAAGCCTCACCAATGGTTACAGAGCCGTTTCCAGAAATGCTATTTATTTTGAGATTATATAAATTAATTACTATAGATGGCATGAATAACTCTCCCTCATCTAGGTAGCGAATTTAGAATAGCGTATGCTTATATATGCCTAAATGACACCAGAGTTTTTTGTGAGCTTCTGAAAACACTAGCTATCAAATCAAAAATGGCCAATGCATCCAACAAAGGATTGCACTGGCCATGACCTTTACCACTACTTATCAATGGTCCATTAGACAAAGTAAGTCCAGGGCTTACTGGGAAATGTCCATATTAATAAAATGGATAGCCATAATAAGGATAACCAAAACCAAACCCATGGCCAAATCCAAATGGACGCCCAAAACCAAAGCCGTGACCGAATCCATGATGACCAAATATTCTAGAATCATTAGGATCTACTATCTGATCGCCAATTAAATGTGGATGTTCTTGCATCTCTAAATTCATTTAATTTTCTCTCTCCTCTGTATTCAAGAGCATTGTATTCAGACTAATTAATTATTCTTAGGCACTTGTCATCAGGAAAAAGTTTTTTTTAGATAAACGTCTATGAATTATTCCAGATAAATTCAGTATGTATTTGAATAAAAATGGACCGGTCATGATGATCCGGTCCATTGAAATTCAATTAAAGTTTATTCACACTCTATCTTGCCTAAGAATAAAATGGGCGTAGGGATGGTGATGGCACATGCAAAATGATTGCCAAATTCAAGAAGGACTTCAGTTAATTGCTTCCCTTCAAAGAGACCTAAATATTGTTACAGCTGCCTTATTATTAACGGGACAAATAACCATTGTTGGAATATTTGTAACACCTCCGGAATTTAGTCTTTCTCTAAGTGGACCCTTATTCGGCAGAACCAGATTAGAAGGCAAAAATGGGAATAAGATTGCAACTTCATTGATTGATGTTATAGATGTAATCATTGCCATCCTATTAATTGTGGATGCAATTCGTGTGGTTAGTTCTGTTGTTGGCCCAACCAGGTTTGCTATTAATGTAAGTGGCCCCATTTTTGGCGCGCCATTATATGAACCTACACTTCCGATACTTAAAACAAATTACCGCTTTATTAAAAAAATCGTTTCGAAGCATTTTAATATTGACCCCATGCTATTTAAAAATTATTAAGGGAATGGTAATTATGTCTTTAACTGATTTAACGACAATTAGACCTTCTGATAATCAGATTTTCCTAATGGCAATAGTTGTAGCGATCTTTATTTTCTTTTTTACAGAGCGTAAAGAAAGTGATGCCAGACAGATGGCTTGAGGTTTCTTTTAAACTATTCAACTTATATATCATTAACATAGGTTATAGATAATACAGCTGCTTCTATTTCTTCATAGCAGGTGCATCTACAAATATTTGATGAAAGCCATTCTTTCATGACCTCATACGTTGGATGGGGATGTTTTTCCAGTAAAGCATGGCAGTTCATAATAAACCCAGGCGTACAATAACCGCATTGAAAGGCAAAATGTTTGATGAATGCATCTTGAATCGGTGAATCCTTCAGTCCTTCGATGGTTGTTATTTTTGCCCCAACCGTCTCGATGGCGAGTATGATGCATGATTTATAGACGTTATTATTGACCATGACAGAACAGGCGCCGCAATCCCCATTTAAACATCCAGGTTTTGCCCCTGTAAGCGAGAGTTGATTACGAAGGACATATAGAAGAGTGTCGATAGGACGTATATCGACCTGGCGCGTTTGGCCATTGACTTCAAGTGAAACACTTACTTTTTTTGCAGGAGGATTGGACATTATCTTTTTCCCTCCATTTCCAAAATAATCTCTGTTAATATATTCCTTAGTACAAATAATCGAAACTCTTTCGAACCTTCCAAATCATGTAGTATAGGGGTCGGGATATGCTCTATTGCGTTATCGATTCGTTTTTCTACAGGTAAATTGGTTTTGTTCAATTCGGTCTCCATCCTTTGCGAGCGGAAGGGGAATGGGCAAAGCCCGCTAAAAGCAAACCGAATCTGATGATCAACCTCAATACTAGCTACCGTTAATAATGGATAACCGGTCTCCCATTGCTGGCGTTTTTTAATCGTGATAAATGGTAAAGAAAGATACTTTTTATCTATAAAGAGCTGAACCAGAAACTGACCTGCCTCTAATTGAAAGGTTTTATTAAAAATTTGCGCGATGGGAAGCGTTTTTAGGCCATCTTTTCCGGCCACCGCCACTTTACAATTGCAAAGCAGGAAAGGAAGGACGGCTTCACGATAAAAAATTTCCCCGCACAAATTTCCACCGAGTGTGATCTTATTCCTTGCGGTATGGTCGGCAATTTCTACTGATGTTTGTGTTAGCAAAGGGAAGACATTTTTTTCTTCAATATAAGTAAGCGGGAGGGAAGCTCCAAAAATAAAATGATCTTGATAAAACTCGTGGGAAAAGGTTTCTTTTATAGCTTTTATATCAATAACCGCGCCAGGCTGAATAAGATTGAGACGGCCAAGTGTTAATATTTCGGTCCCTCCACTATAATACATTGGATTTTTGTTTTCTTTTTTTAACATAAAAAATTGTTCCACAGCCTCATCAATGGTAGTTGGTCTATAATATTCGATATTGGCGGCTAGCAATCTATTTTTCACCCCGCTTTATTTTCCATAGTAATTCAGGAATAAGAGGCAAATAGTTGATGTTGACTGACAAAGCAGTGGAGAGGCTATTTGCCAGTGCTGCTGGCATCCCGATTAAACCATGCTCCCCGACACCTCTTCCTCCATATGGGGCGTCCAGCTGTGGTGTCTCCACAAAAGCGACCTCATACTTTGGATGTTCACCAAATCGAATCGGTCGGTACGTTCGTAATTGTGGGTTTAGAACCCTGCCATTACCATCAAACCAAAACGTTTCTCTGGCGGCAAATGACAGCCCCATACTCATGGCACCTTTTACCTGACCGACGGCTGTTTTTTCGTTAAGCACTTTTCCAATATCAATTACAGCTACTGCTTTAATAATTCTATACCTGTATGTTCTTAAATCGAGTTCGATTTCTACTCCCTCTGCTCCTACGGTCCACTCTGGGCCAGGTCTTCCTGCACCGGTCTCTTTGTCTAAATACGTCATTCCTCTTATTACAAAATGGCCTCTCCCAATGATTTGTCCGCCAATCGTATTGCCATTGGGAAAGGTATATCCATAGGCAATATCTTTAATGGGAATACTGGCGTTCGGTTCATCTCGTATAAACACTTTTCCATATCCGACTTCCAAATCATCTTCCCGTGCCCTTAAAACAAAGGAGGCAATGTTTTTTAGTTGTCGGATAACATCCTCTGCAGCTGCTAATACCGCTCTTCCTCCCATATACGTACCTCTACTTGCAACCGTTTTCCAATGCTCCGGCGTATTTAATGTGTCGACTTCTAGTTGAACATGAATGTCATTCACATCCATTTTTAATCGTTCTGCTAAAATTTGTGCAAGTATCGTTTTGGTGCCCGTTCCGATTTCTATCACACCTGCAATAAGGTTAATACTCCCATCCGGATTGAATATTAATACAGCCCCCGAACTTGCATTTGGATCAATCGTAGACGTTTTCCAGATGCAGCTAATTCCTTTTGCCCGAACAAGATGATTTCCAAAATCCTTAATCTGACCTTCCTGCCAATTGATTAATTCTTTTAATTTACTTATGCATTTTGGTAAATTTCCAACCGTGCTAGAATTTAACAGTACATGGGTTGGGGTGGTATGACCTGGTAAAATTGCATTTTTATTCCTTAATTCAAGTGGGTCGATGTTTAGTTTTTTGCGAGGACATCCATGGATCGTTCAAAGGCAAAATGAACCTCTGAATGACTGAACCCCCTAAAGGGAGCGGCGTATGGATGGTTCGTGTACATGCATAATGAGTCGCACCAAATATTCTCAATATGATATGGCCCTGTACAATCGACAGCTCCTGCGCGGCTTAAATCAATTGATTTATCTGAGTAGGCACCTCCATCCCAAAGATAGAAAAGCTCGGCAACCTTTAGAATTCCTTCCTTCGTGCTGCCAAGTTTCACTTTCGCTTCTAAACCGATATGACACGGTGATGTCAGCATATCTTCTTCACGGGTATTGATGATTTTTACCAAACGACCTTTTACTTCCTTTGTAGCAATATACGCCAATATCTCTAGCTGGGTGGATGCCTTTCCGCCATAGGCTCCACCTACTAATGGAGTATGTACTCTAATTTTCCCGTTGCTAATTCCAAAATACTGGCCTATTAATCTTTTAATCATAAATGGTGCCTGGGAGGAAGAGGTAATTTCAATCATTCCATCAGGATGGATTTGGGCAAATGAACTTCTAGTTTCCATTGCCACATGATCGGAGGGGCGAAAGGCAAAGATCTCCTCAATGATTACTTCACTTTCTACCCAGCCCTTTTCCCAATCACCTTTTCGAATTTTCGTTCTTGTTGCAATATTGGTTCCAGGTTCAGGATATACTCCTTGAATTTTTTCATACTTGTCTAGATTAGGGTGTAGAAGGGGGGCATCTGGCTTAAGAGCTTCTGATGGTGAATTGACTACAGGCAGTGATTCATATTGAACATTAACTGCTTGAACGCCTTGCTCGGCTATATTTGGAAAATCCGCTACGACAATCGCAACAACCTCACCATGAAACCGGACACGTTCGGTTGCGATGGGGGGCCGGTCTACTAGCTCCTCTCCAGTGAGGGGATATTTTTCTCCGGTAATAACGGCTCTAACACCTGGAATTTTAAGTGCATCTGTTTTATCGATACTTTTTATGAGGGCATGTGCATAAGGGCTGGTCACTAATCTTGCATGCAACATTTCGTTCGACTGAAAATCAGCTGTATATTTGGCATGTCCTGTGACTTTTTCAAGGGAATCCTTTCGGGGTATTCCTTTCCCGATAATATGCATGAACATTTATCTCCTCTCTTGGTGAAAATTACCCTTTATATGTGATGATTGAATTTTTTTAAAATATTCTCAGATTCATAATGAATAACTGTTATACCCCTACTATGTTCTTTAACTCTACGATTTATAATTTATGAAAATATAATGAAAAAAATGCTATGATAAGAGGATAAGACGATAAATAAATGTATATAAATTCGCCTAGAATGCTGTAGTTGTATAGCAAGAGTAATAGTAAAAAAAAAAGTAACCTTAATTTAGGTTTCTTAAGTTATTTTAGCATTTTTATAGCCTCTGAAATTTTTCGTGCGAAAATTAAAGGTGGTTCTACAGATTGAAAGTGCATATACAAGATGTTTGGTTCTGCGAACAGCCAATGATTATGAAGTGCACTAATGGATATACCATTTTTAACTAAATAGTTTGAAATAGGTAAGACCTCGTCATCAAGAAGGACTGTTTCGCCACGATTCAATGTATTCCCATAAGAATCCATAGATTCGAACATGATTTCAATTCCAAGTTCACCACGAATTGGTCTTCCCTGAATGGAAACATTTAAATTACGGTCAAGTTCAACAGAACAAACTCCAGATTTAATCTTTGGTTTTCCGTTTAGTATGTTAGCGAATTGATGACAAAGTGTATTAAAATTATTCATAAGAAACCATCCTTTTTTTATTACAAATTATGGTTTAAATCGTATAAGAGTGCGTTATAGTTTTTTTCATACCTCTACATCTTTAAACCCGCTTCTTCGATGCTAACAAAGGCCAGCAAAAATGAAAGCCCTTACATATTTTATTTACCTCTATTCCAATAGGTGTTATAGTATTCTTTATAATAAGTGTAAAAATGGTAATTATTGTGATTAATACTTTTCGTTCTATACAGTATCTCGAAGTTTAGAATATTCATTATTGGGGTGGATGAGTATGAAGACGGATTTAGGACAAGCAAATATAAATGATGTTTTCCGGTTGCCTAAAGAGAAAGCTTTAAAAGTATTTTATGATCGCATCATTACAATTCCAATTGGAGCAAGAACATCATTAAAAAAAGAACTTGTATCGACTATAGGGGAAGACCGTACTAAAGGAGTTTTTATTCGATATGGCTGGCATTGCGGTGAAAGTGATGCAAAAAAAGTAAGGTCGTTTCAATGGAAAAATGAGCGGGAATTAATTGAAAACGGCCCAAAATTCCACATGCTGCATGGTTATATTGATGATGTGAAAATAACTGATATGCAGTTTGACGAAAAAAATCAAATAAAACACATTGATGTAACCTGGATAAATTCATTTGAGGCTGACGAATTTTTAAAAGATGGGATGCCTAGTAATAAGCCTATTTGTCATACACTATGCGGATATGCAAGTGGTTATTTATCTACTGTTTTGCAAAAGTCTATTATGGTCAAAGAAATTGAATGTAGTGCGATGGGGTATGAGGAATGTAAAGCCATTTGTATGCCGATTGAAAACTGGGGTAAAGAGCTAGAAAATGAATATAGCTATTACCAATCAACTAGCATTATTGAAGAATTAGATGAGGTAACTGCAAATTTAAAAATTGAACGTGATTATTTAAAACAAGCAAATGTAGTCCAACAAAAACTGACCCATGAATTACTATCAAAACAAGGAGTACAGCGAATTGTTGACTTACTATTTGAAACAACAGGATTACCAACATTTATCGTAAATGAATATAACAAAATTATTGCAAAATCTAAGAATGTCTCGATTAACTTTGATTTAGCTAAAATAAATACTAGGAATACCGAATTTGTCAGTATTTCTCCTGAAATTGGTATACTAAGAACCCCTATTTTGTTTGAGAGAGAAGTGAAGGGATACTGTTCGTTTCTTTATTTTGCAAATAACAAGCCAACGGATCTGGAGTACATGATTATCGATAAAGCCTCTTTAACGGTTTCTGTCATATTACTAAATGAAAATATTAAAATTAACACCGAACAAAATGTAAAGCGCAGTTTTTTAAATGATGTTTTAGAAGGACGATTAGAGCAAAAGGAAATTTATAAAATTGCTTATTATCTTAATTTTGCTCCTGATGAATCCTATTGGATGCTTACTTTAGAAAGAACCACCAACCAATCCGAAATGAATCGTGAAATAGAAGTAAATGAAAAATTAATCAGACATATTAATTTGTTTTTAAAAGAAAGAAATATAAACGCCATTGTATCTCAAAAATTAGATAAAATTATTGTTTTAATTGAATATTCAACTTTTAAATCGTTATGTACTGAACGACAAATATTTATAAATCAATTATTAAAGCATTGTTTGCGCCGTTTTGTAAAATATGCATTTTATATAGGTGCCAGCTCGGTAGTTGAAAGTATCAGCCAATTAACTATTTTATATAATGAATCATTAGCTGCATTAAAGGCAAAAAATTCGAAAAAGCATATTTACTTCTTTGAGGATTTGGAGATTGAAAGTGTCTTATTTCAAATACAAGATGAAATATTGATTGATCGTTTTGTAAACCAACAGTTAAGTAGATTGCTAGAGGTAGATAAGGATTTTGATTTGACAAAGACGTTATATGCATATATCGAGAATGGAATTAATCTGAATAACACAGCTAAAGTTCTTTCAATGTCTATTAGTGGGCTAAGATACCGTATGAGTAAGATTAGCGAGATATTAAATATTGACTTAGATGATACAAATCGTATTTTTTCAATTTATATGGCATTAAAAATTTTAAAAGCACAGGGGAAAATCGACTTCTAAGAAACTCAAAAACAATTAACAAAGAGAAGGACCCTAGGATCTAGTCTTTATGAGACTAGGTCCTAGGTTTTTTTATTTTTCAAGAAAAACAATTATTACTATGTTCATAGTGAAAAGCCCAGATGATAACAGTAATCATGAAATTTCTATAATATCTCAGGAAACTAATTAGTTTAAATATTCTAAAAACAAATGTTTTTCCGTAGTTCGTGTAGCTATTTTTAATCCGTTCAGGCTATTAAAATAAATTTTAGACAGGTCACCGCTACTTAATATGATAACGTTTTCAAAACGAAGGGAGAAGTGGAGATGGCAGTTAATTCCTTAGAAGTTCTTGAAAAAACAATTAATCGAGAAGCGCTACTTCAAAAAGCAAAGGAGCTTGGCGAGCTGGCAGAGAAGCATGCTGCTCAATCCGATCTGGATGCAAGACTGCCAGATGTGGTATATGAAAAAATCAAGGAAGCTGGTTTTCAAAAACTACTAAGGCCAAAGGCATATGGTGGTCAAAATCTAGACTACTATACCTTTGGTGATATTATTCGAACGGTAGCTAACTACAATGTTTCCGCTGCCTGGCTAACATACTTTGCTATTATCCATGAAACATGGCCTGCGTTTCTACTTAAACAAGGGCGTGACGAGTTATTCAATAGCGGAGCATTAATGGCTGATGTTTTCGCACCAATTGGAAAAGTAGTTGATGACGGAGAAGGATATCGTTTATCCGGTCAATGGAATTTCTGCAGCGGGGTATTTGGCTGTGACTGGATTGCATTAGGAGCAATTCATAAAATGCAGGATGGTACGGACCCAGAGTTTAGCTTATTTATCGTTCATAAAAAAGATACAGAAATTATTGAGAATTGGGATACGATCGGATTACGCGGAACAGGCAGTAACGGTGTTAAAGTCGATAACGTATATATTCCACCACATCATGTTTTCCCTTTATCAAGGGTATTGAATGGGGCTGCTTCGCCAGATGAAAACTATGAAGAGGACTATCAAATTTTCAATGTTCCTTATCTTGCATTCTTCTTGGCTGGCTTTCAACACGTTTTAATTGGAGGAATTGAACGATTGATTCGTAACTTTAAAGAAAAAACGGAAAATCGCATTCGGATCTTCAATAACAATACGAATGAAAAAGAGGCAGGTTCTGCTCAACGTACGCTTGCTGAATTAAACATTCAGTTAACAGCATTAAAGGCTTTAGCAAAAGATTATGCCGATAGACTACATTATTATCAAGATAACAGTATTCGAGTATTAGAGGAAGAAGAGCGGGAATTGCTGTTTGCCATTCGTGGATATACAGCTAAAACAGCCACCGAAATGGCATCTCGTATTTTGATTACACTCGGTGGTAATTCAGTATACAAAAGCGATGGCAGTGAGAGATTCGTTCGTGATATTCTTGCAGTTGCTGCACATCCAACACATCAATACGAGGATGCAATGGCAGGTTATGGAAGAACGATTGTTGGATTCGAAGGTCACCCAACGTGGTAATTAAAGGCTCTTTTCTTAAACGTTGTTGCTTTTAAGGAACAAAAATTTAATGATTGTGCTTAAAAAAATTGGAGGAATGATAAAATGACAAAAGAACCTATTTTAGATGTTGCGCAACTTGCACATTTTGAAATTTATAGCCCAAAATTAGAGGAGTCTGTAGCATTTTTTAAAAACATCCTTGGTATGGACGTAACGCATCGTCGAGGGAAATCTGTTTATATGCGCGCTTATGAAGATCACTATCTTAATACTTTGATTATTACTGAAAATGATGAAGCCGGCTTAGGTCACATTGGTTGGAGAGCCACATCTCCCCAAGCATTAGAACGCCGTGTAGCTGCTATTGAAAAATCAGGATACGGTATTGGCTGGATTGAGGGGGATATCGGCCACGGAGGTGCTTACCAATTCAAATCACCAGATGGTCACAAGATGGAAATTTTATGGGATGTAGAATATTATGAGGCTCCTGAAGATCAAAAAACTCCATTGCTTAATCGCCCGCAAAGACGTCCAAACCGTGGGGTACCTGTACGACGTTTAGATCATGTAAATGTATTAGCAAAAGAAGTGAAAAGAAATGTTGAATTCTTTGAGGAGGTACTAGGTTTTAAAGTACGCGAGCGTATTCTGGCTGACGATAATTCTGACATTGCAGCTTGGTTAAGTGTAAGTAACTTAGTGCATGACATCGCCATTATGGGAGATGCATTAGGTGAAACAGGTCGACTGCATCATATTTGCTACTGGTACGGCTTTCCTCAACATTTATCAGATGTAGCAGATTTACTAATTGAAAGCGGATACCAAATTGAAGCAGGTCCAGGAAAACACGGTGTTACACAGGCTGCCTTCTTATATGTTGTCGAGCCAGGCGGCAATCGAGTTGAATTGTTCGGTGACCCAGGTTATCAAATTTTCGATCCTGCTTGGAGAACAATTGAGTGGAAAGGTAAAGATTTAGAGAAGGCGATTATCTGGCATGGATCTAATTTGCCTCAAGAATTCTTCAAATACGGTACACCTATTAGATCTGAAGAACTTGTTGAAAATTAATAATATAAAGTCACTAGCTCGGCCAATTTGGTCGAGTTGTGCTTTATAATTGGAAGGTAAAGGGAGGGGTTTACATGCAAATCAGTTCAAGATTTATAAATATTAATGGAATTAACACTCATTATCATGAAGAGGGCACTGGAAATGAAAAAATCATTTTAATTCATGGCTCAGGTCCAGGGGTATCTGCATTTGCAAACTGGCGTTTAGTAATACCGCGTTTAAGTGAATCGTATCATGTTTTTGCACCAGATATTATTGGCTTCGGTGAGACAGATAAATTATCTAATCATGATTATCATATTGGCTTATGGGTAGAACATTTAATCAGCTTTATTGAAGCAGTTTCTAACGAACCAGTTTATTTAGTGGGTAATTCATTTGGTGGTGCATTATCGCTTCAAATTGCCTATCGCCGACCAGATTTAGTGAAAAAATTAATCTTGATGGGCAGTGTTGGTACCAAACATCCAATTTCTGAAGGCTTAGATCGTGTATGGGGCTATGAGCCAAGTCTAGAATCAATGAGGGAGCTCATTAAATTATTCTCCTATAATCAAGAAGCAGCAAACAATGAGGAGCTTGTTCGAATGCGCTATGAGGCGAGTATTCGACCTGATGTAAAAGAAGCTTTCTCTGCCATGTTCCCAGCTCCACGCCAAAATAAATTAGATGAAATGGCATTAGAGGATGAGCAAATTAAAGAAATAGAGACGAAAACATTAATTTTCCACGGCTTAAATGACCAGGTGATTCCAATCGAACACACAAGCTATCGCCTAATTCAACTATTACCGCATGCAGAATTACATGTTTTTAATGAATGTGGTCATTGGACTCAAATTGAAAAAACAGAGCCGTTCATTGATCATATTTTGACCTTTATAAAAAACTAATTATTTTAAAGCAATCTTGATAAAACAGAACAACCCTTGCTGCTGCAAGGGTTTTTGTACGTTCCAAAGAGGATTCGAACCTCCGACCTACTGTTTAGGATTTTATTTAGTAATTTTAGGATTTAGATTCAAAAAGTGAGACTGATGAAGGCTGAAAAATGAAATTGGATGGTTAAAATTATTGTTAATTGGATGGTTATTTATAGGTGTAGAAATATTATAATAAATTTATTTAGAAAATTGGCGTCAATAAAGGATAATCTATTAATAAAGTGGTATACGGCGTTATTTATTTTCCCTTTTAAGAAAATTCGTCTATGAGGTGTAACATGAGTGTTATGTATGTTTTGATCATTATTATTTTATTAATATCAATTGTTTCAACACTATTAATTACAGTAAAAAT
>NZ_JBALNQ010000010.1:0-95501 GCF_036961885.1 Neobacillus niacini
AGCTCTTTTCTTATTAAAAATTTGGTGTTTTCTACCAAAACACAGCAGAAGGATAAATTTGCGGTATAAAAAACAACAAATTAAGAAAAGAGCCTTCATAAAAAAAGATTAACCTTATTCGGTTAATCTTTTTTAATCTGCTTATTTGATTGTTCGAAGATTGGCTGCTAAAGGAACCTTCACTTCCTTTGAAAGATCAAAAGGTCCTAAAAGTTGAATGGGGGGATTTACTATCGTTATTGTCTCAATCCCAAATTCCTTTGCGGTTAATAAAATTGCTTCAAAGGAGAATACCGTTGCAAGGTTATTTTCCATTTTTGAGTTTTCATCCATACTGATTAATAATTTATTTTCTTTTATTGTAACATCCTTAATAGGAAAATCTGACCCTATCGTTGCTGTTAAGCCTAGCTCTTGTTGATCAGTCTTCATTATTTCAAAAGCTGAGTTAATATCTTGATATTTTTCCGTGGAAGGGACCAAGTAGGCGGTATCCATTCCATCTGGTGTATAAGAAAAATATGCATGATTTCCTACTGGCTCCACTTTCATTTCTTTAATTACACCTTGATTCCCAAGTTCTATTCCAGGCTGACCATTTGTGGTAAATTTAATTTTATTTACTTGACTATTCGAAGCTATGTTATTGTTCAATGAGGTTATAAAAATTGTTTCAGCTGTAGAACCTTGCCCATATTTATGATCTATAGGTACGTCTACAGTGACGGTATTCGTATTACTATCCCATGTAAAAGTTGCGTTCAAAGGGTAATAGTCTGTCAATCCCCATTCCTCTTCTTTTAATAATCCCATTGTTTCAGTAAAAATTGTCAGCCAATCCTTACTAGTGTCTGGAGTTATAACTGTAGATATAGGCACCAACATTTGTACTTGAGAATCTGGGACCCAATAAGTCATTACTATCCCATTTTCAATTTCGTTATCATATAATGCCGTTTTACTACTTTCGTCCGCCAGCATTTTGGGTGCTGCGCCTGATTTTCCATTCTCTATTTCAGCAGAATCTTCCTCTTTCATTAAAATTGATGAGTTTTTATCATCAGAAAGGCTTATTTTCTCTTCACTAGTGGATTGTTCCTGTTTAGCGCTATCAAAAGAATATTCTGTTCCGGTTAACAGCCTAGGAATGAATAAGAACAGAAGGAGTACAGCTGCGACTGCAGCAAAACCAGGTACTACCCATGCGGGTCGTTTTCTCTTCTTGATAGAAAGATTTTGATAAATGTCACGAGGATTGCGATGGTCTTGTATTAGGGGCATTTGCCTTAGTAATTCTTCGAGCTGTTTATCGCTCCACTCTGACTTCTTCACTCTCTAATCCCTCCTGTTCATTAAAAATTCCCATGTGCTTCTTCAATACTTTCAATGCACGATGTTGAGTTGTTTTCACTTTACTTTCCGTCCACCCCAGTGCCTCTGCAGTTTCAGTGATCGACAAATCGTTTAAGTACCGAAAAATGACAACCGAACGTTGGTCAACAGTGCAATAATCCAAACATTGATAAATCCATTTAATTTCTTCCTTTTGAATGGTTATTTCTTCTGGAATGGGATACTCGTCTTTCACTTGACTTGAGGACCAATCAAATTTTTCGAGCAACCTGCCCCTCCATCCTTTTTGTTTTCGGAAGGAATCAATCGCCACATTGCGTGCGATAGAAAAAAGCCATGTTTTTTCACTGCTCTTTCCTTCAAAGCGTTGATAAGATTTAAAAACCCGAATGTAAACTTCTTGAACTAAGTCCTCTGCTTGTTCTTTGTTTCTTACCATATAAAATAGGTATTGAAAAACATCATGATGATATTTTTGATATAGCTCATCGAAAACGGAGTCCATCCATTCCCCTCCCCGTTCATAGAATTAGTCGTTATTTATGTACAAAACGTTACATATATTAAATATAGACTTTTTATGAAAAATTGTGAAGGCAGGTAAACAATATTAAAAAAAAACCCACCATCTTAGATGAGTTTAGTGTTTTGAGAAAATGTTCCCCGTGTATCAAGAGAAATCGTCATATTTTTCTTATTTTCGAGGCAGCAAAAAGGTAAATGTCGTTCCTTGTCCAATTTTACTGTTTACAGAAATATACCCGCGATGTGCATCAATTATATTTTTAGCGATAGCTAGTCCTAAGCCAGTACCAGCTCTTCCTCTTGTACGAGCTTTATCAGCTTTATAAAAACGTTCAAAAACAAATGGCAAATCTTCTTCAGGAATTCCTGATCCTGAATCTGACACTTGCACTTTTATACCGAAATCATCACTATTTACATGTAACTTTACTAAACCGCCCTGTGGAGTATGTCTTATGGCGTTATCAATTAAATTCGTCAGTACTTGTTCAATCCGATCTGGATCAAATAATAAGTTGGGAATATCATGCTCTAGGTCAGCACTTAAATGGATTTCATTGTCTCTCGCAAGCCCTTGAAATTTAAAAACAATTCTATTCATAAACGTATTTAAGTTAACCTCATCAAGGTTTAATTGAATATGACCTGCTTCCATTCTTGCAAGATCAAGGAGTTCATTGACCAATCGGCCCATCCTCAATGATTCATCATAGATGACTTTAGCCATTTCCTTCTTTTCTTCCTGAGACTCGGCTATATCATCTACAATGGCTTCGCTATAGCCCTGTAACATGGATATTGGTGTTCTAAGCTCATGAGAAACATTTGCAATAAAGTCTTTCCTCATTTTTTCTAATACCCGTTCCTCGGTCATATCTCTAAGAACCGCAACAGCTCCACGAATAAATCGATTGCTATATAGCGGACTGACTAGGACAACCCAGTGTCGGCCTTGAAGAGAAATTTCCCCTGCTTGCTCTTTCTCCGTATCAACAGCACGCTGAAAAAGCTCCATTGCTTCGGTTGGAATTTCTTCCGCAGCAGCACCAGAGGCACCTTTTTCATAGTACCAATATTGCAAAAAGCGCTCCGCAGGAGGATTCGTTATCAAGACGGTTCCATCCCGGTTGAAGGTAATAACCCCATCTGCCATACTACTTAGAATACTGGCTAGTTGCTCTTTTTCCTGGCTAAGAGCATTCATATTGAACTTTAACTGCCGCCCCATTTGGTTAAATGCTGTGGCAAGCTCACCGATTTCGTCATGCGTTAGAATCGGGACTTTCGTATCAAACTTTCCTCTCGCTACTTCAAAGGCTGCCTCTCTCATTTTCCTTAATGGGGCAGTAATCCTAGTAGATAAGAAAAAGGCAAAAATAGTCGTTAGGATAATTGCGACACCCGCAACAAGTAAAATAAAATTAGTTGTTGAATGTGTAGTTTCTTGGACTACCTCTAAGGATTGATAGATAAAAACCGCACCATTTTGCTCATCATCCAGCTGAAAAGGGACTCCAATGATTGAATATTTCTCAACCGTTTGCTCCGGATCATCAGAAGGAAGTTTTGAAACCTTTTCAACTGAAGTGTCTTCTGTAAAAACTTTGGATAACTCAACATCATCTTGAATATCTGGCACCGATAACTTTACTGATTTTTCCGAGTTGGGAGAGAAATAGACTTCCTGGTCATTTTTGATGATGACCACCTTTGTAACATCATCAATAATTTCCCAAGAGATTTCTAATCCTAATGGAAATTGCTCACCTGGATGATTTTCCAAGACTTTAGCAATTTTTTCAGCCTGATTCGTTAAATCGTGTTTGGTTTCAATAAGATTGTTATTCTCAAAAAATTCCAAAAGCATAACAGTTAAGATGAAAAGTATAAAGGCAACCAAAAATATTATGGTAAACCACAGTTTACCAACTACACTTCTTAAAAAGGTCATTCATTAACAACCTCAAATTTGTAGCCTACTCCCCAAACTGTTACAATCATTCTTGCTGCTTGCTCAGAGACTTTATTTAACTTTTCACGAAGACGTTTAACATGAGTGTCAACCGTACGCAAATCACCAAAAAATTCGTAATGCCAAACTTCTTTCAGCAATTGCTCCCTGTCAAATACCTTGTCAGGTGATTTTGCAAGGAAATAAAGTAATTCGTATTCCTTTGGCGTTAAACTTACTTCCTTACCATCTGCCAAAACCCGGTGTGCGTCATTATCAATGGTTAAATGCGGGAAAACAATTACATCCTTAGTTGTTGTGTCTGTTTGAAGATAACTAGTTTGTGAAGATCTCCTTAATAGAGCTTTAACACGCAGAACAACTTCCCTTGGACTAAATGGTTTTACAATATAGTCATCTGTACCGACTTCAAACCCTTGAACACGATTAACTTCCTCACCTTTAGCTGTTAACATGATAACAGGGGTAGCTTTCTTTTCTCTTAATTCACGGCAGACCTCGATACCGTCTTTACCAGGCATCATTAAGTCTAAGAGGATTACATCATAATCATTTGCGATCGCTTTCGTTAACGCTTCATTTCCATCCTCAGCTTCATCAATTACATATTCTTCACGCTCTAAATACATTTTTAATAACCGGCGAATTCTTTCCTCGTCATCCACTACTAAAATTTTTACGCTTTTATCCATTATTAATCCCCCCATGCAGTTATTTTACAAAATGTGACTATTTTAATCTATAACTAATAGTAATTGTCATTGCAAAAAGTGTCTAATTTTTGACAATCAATTGTTTATCCATCCATATTTTTGCAAAAAGGCCTTTACTTGAAGAAAGTAAAGGCTATAAAACTTCTTACTTATTATTACCCGGCGTAGGAATGAAGCCCTGCAATAACTAGGTTTACGGCCACTAAGTTAAACATAATAATAACAAAACCTAGTACGGCTAACCAAGCCGATTTTTCGCCGTGCCATCCCTTTGAAAGACGAAGATGTAAAAAGGCTGCGTAAAATAACCATGTAACTAATGCCCAAACCTCTTTAGGATCCCAGCCCCAGAACCTGGTCCAGGCAATTTGAGCCCAAATCATTGCAAATATTAATGCACCTAAAGTAAAGACCGGGAATCCAATCAACACTGAACGATAACTTATTTCATCAACTAAATCTAGGTTTATATTTTTAACTAAAGGCTGTAGTGCTGCAGAAATACGCTTTCTTAATATTAGTCTAATTAAACCATACAGAATGATTCCCCCAATAAATGACCAAATAACCGAATTCATTTTCTTGGCATTTATGATTGCAGGCATTTCTACAAGTGGTTCAAACTTCCCTTCAGTTGTTAACACCCCTTCATGGGGTCCAGTAATCGCTGGCATCGTATATTCAATTGCAGCCTCTCGATCGTTCTTATCTATCCAATTAAATTCGGCTTTATAATCCATTGTAGAAAATAAAGTGGATACGAGTACGAATCCTAATGTAGTCACTAACCCAAACATTACCGTTTCAAGCCAAAATGTTCTCTTACTTGCTTTAGTTTGATCAATCACCTTTACTAGATAAATTAATCCAGCAGCAAAGCTAACGGCTAAAATAGCTTCTCCTAAAGCTGCAGTCGTAACATGAATATGAAGCCAATCACTTTGCAACGCAGGTATTAGTGGAGAAATGTCTCTTGGAAACATGCTTGCATAGGCAATAACGAGTATCGCCACAGGCATGGTGAACAACCCAAGAAGAGGTGTCCGATAAATAAAATAAATAACGATAAATGCACCGACAAGACACATTCCAAAGAAGGTTGTAAATTCAAATAAATTACTAACAGGGGCATGCCCAGCTGCAATCCATCTAGTTATAAAGTAACCTATCTGAGAAGCGAAACCAACGATGGTTAAAAAGACAGCCACTTTTCCCCAGCGATTTGTGCCTTTCTTTTCGTTAATATTTTTCTTAGCCTTAATGGCTCCACCAAAGAAGAGGGTCGCAACTAAATAAAGAATAAATGCAATATAAAGTAAATTACTACTTATTGTTACCAACTAGGCTCCCTCCTTATCCATTATTTCCCTTTGAGTTTGATCTTCAGGAATATTAATTTTCGTTTCATAAAGTACTGATTCAATTTCCCTTTTTAATCCGTACCAATTTTTATTCGTATGCGCTGCAATCCATATTTCACCATTTTTACTTTGCACCCAGATTCTGCGATGATTCCAGTATGCTCCTTGTATAACACCTATCATAAAGAGTATACCGCCCATAGCAATAATCCAAATCGTCAAGTCTTTACGAACGGTCAAAGCAGTAACATTTTTGGTTTCAATCCCTTTAAAGGCCATTTTATATTGATTATCACCTAAAGGTTCAATGGTTTGCTGAATCGCCACAAAACTAGTTTCCCCTTTTGGAACCTCTGGCGATGTCATTCGGAAAACGAAAGCAGGATTGTTGGGAATCCTTGATTTTGTTGTTGGCTCCCCATTTTCTGCAAATTCAAAGTCCGGGAAAAAGCTCAACACTTCTATCCCATATCCATTACCAAGATCATATTTTGGCTTTGGGTCATAAAGATCTATTTTTACGTCTCCAAAAGCCATACCTGTTTCTTTATTTGTTAAAGAAAATGACATGGTATTTAGTTCATCAAGTTTGTAGTCTACTTGATATAACGCAAACTTTTCAAATTTCAATGGTTGATTCACGCGGATTTTATGTTCTTTTACTTTTTTTAATTCCGGTTTTTCTCCAGCAATTGCTGGTCCGACCCTTTTATAAAGAACTGCGTTCGTCTGATAATTTTTAACGACCATCCCCGCACGATCAATTGCAGCTTCAAATGTTTTATCTTTTTCTTTATCATAATTTTCTAGGATAAATTTTTCGTTCGCAACATAATATTGACCATCCGTTTCAGGAACAACCTTTGTTTCACCTTCACGAAGCCATAAAACCTTATCAATATACATTCCTGGAACAAACCGCAGCATGCCGCCAATTAAGAAGATGATTAATCCCACATGGTTCACATATGGACCCCAGCGAGAAAAACGACCTTTTTCCGCAAGCAAATCTCCGTTTTCTTCCCTTACTTGATAGCGTTTAGCCTTTAATCGTTTTTTTACGGTTACTAGATCATCTTCATCAACTTGTTCACTTTTACCGAATATCCGTTGCCGCTTTAAAAAGCCCTCATGTCTAGTTACTCTCTGTGCTTTTAGTGCTTTGTACAATGGCACCACCCTGTCGAGACTACAGATCACAAGAGAAATCCCTATCATGGCGATTAAAACTAGGTACCACCATGAACTGTACAAATTATTAAGGCCTAATTCAAAGTAGAGCTTACCAAACCAACCATACTCTTCTTCGTAATATTCTGCCGCAGGCAGCGTAGGAGGTATGTACATTTCTTGCGGTAGAATCGTCCCAGCTGCAGATGCAACCAACGTGATGACAATCAGCCATACACCTACTTTAACAGATGAAAAAAAGTTCCATATTTTATCAACGATGGACTTATTATATGTTTGTGAGCGGCGGGCACTGCCTTCATACCGCATATCCAGCAGTGGTTGGTCTTGTGATTGTTCAACTAGAACTTTTCCGCATGCTTCACACAATACGGTGCCGTGTGGATTTACATGTCCGCATTCACATTTAACATCGTTCATTGCAAAAATCTCCCCACAAACCCCTTAAGGTTTTATTTTCTCCATAAACTCCCTAACAGTCGCTTCTGTTAACGATCCTGTATGGTATTTAACCACTTCCCCATTCTTATCAATTAAAAAGGTTGCCGGAAGCGGGTTAATTCCATATGCGGATTGAACCTGACTATCTGTATCAATTACCACAGGAAAATCCAGCTGCTTACGTTCTATAAAGTGATTAACAGCTAATTCAGACTCATTAACATTCACTGCCAACACTTGTACACCCTTATCCTTAAAATGATTATATTGATTATTAATATAAGGCATTTCCGCTTCACACGGCTTACACCATGTTCCCCAGAAGTTTAAAAACACTCCCTGTCCTTTATAATCAGAAAGCTTATGTTTTTTACCATCCATATCAACTAACACAAAATCAGGAGCTTGTTTACCAACTTCAACTTTCATTCTAGTATCCTTTGTCAGGTTGGCATACAATGTGTAGGCAACGGCAGAGGCAAGAACGATTAGAATTATAGTCCTCATGATCAATCGCCGTTTTTTCAATATTCTCCCCTCCCCTTTAGACACTTTTTCGACACAATTTGTCTAGATTATATCATTTATCACTATGTTAATAGTAAATACAAATCAGACAAATGTGACATCTTTATGAATTTTTTTTAGTTGACTCAAGCGATAATCCCCTTAATAACTTTACCTCGTGATGAGTTAACTCTCTTGCATCCCCAGCGGAGAGGCCATGTAATGTTAAAAAGCCATATCGTTCCCGTTTTAATTTCTGAACTTCATGTCCAATTGCTTCAAACATTCTCCTAACCTGACGATTGCGTCCTTCATGGATGATAATTTCAATGATAGAAGTTTGTTTTTGCTTGTCTACCGAAAGCATCTTAACTTTAGCTGGTGCTGTTTTTCCATCTTCAAGTTGGATCCCTCTTTCCAACTTTCTAAGGTTCTCCTTTGAGGGGATTCCCTTTGTCTTCGCGACATAAACTTTATCAATTTGATTGCTTGGGTGCATAAGTAAATTAGCAAAATCCCCGTCATTTGTTAAAAGTATTAATCCAGAAGTATCGTAATCAAGTCGCCCTACTGGAAAAATTCTTTCTTGAATATATGGGAAGAAATCAGTTACAACCTTTCTTCCTTTATCATCACTTACACTCGATATAACACCACGTGGTTTATATAATAGGAAATAAACAGGTTCCTCCTTCTCAATCTGGATCCCATTAACCTCAACCCTATCAGATGGAGTTACTTTCACCCCCAGTTCTGTAACAACTTTCCCATTTACCTTTACATGACCTTCTTTAATCAATTCTTCAGATTTCCTTCTTGAAGCTATGCCTGCACGGGCAATTACCTTTTGTAATCTTTCCAATATGATCCACCTCAGCTGTTACCTTTATTTTGAATACTGAGTAATTAGCTCCTCAGTTTACTAGGAAACAAATTTGTTATTCTTTCCTAATGAATTATGACACAAAATTGCCCTTTTTCAAAGTAACGACTATTCTATCTTGAATAAAAATAAAAAAGCAGCCTCCTAGTTATCGTAAACTCTCCAGGAACCTGCTTATTATTTATTATTTTACATACCCAAATCAGTTTAATTTGCACCGAATATTAATACCACTACGATAATGGCTACTATGATTCCTACAACGTCAGCTAGCAGACCGACCTTGAGTGCATCTCCCATTTTTTTGATTCCCACCGCACCGAAATACACGGTTAATACGTAAAAGGTAGTATCTGTGCTCCCTTGTAAAACAGAAGCAAGCCTGCCGATAAAAGAATCTGGACCATATACAGCGATAAGATCACTTGTCATCCCAAGTGCAGCTGTTCCAGAAATCGGTCTAATTAAGATAAGTGGAACAATTTCTTCTGGTACACCAATCGCCTCCATCGCAGGTTTAATCCACTTCATTAATGCTTCTAGGGCACCTGAAGCACGAAAGACGGTAATAGCAACAAGCATCCCTACAAGATATGGAATTATGGAAACAGCAATTTTGATTCCTTCTTTTCCTCCTTCGACAAAGCTCTCATAAGTCGGAACGTTTTTAAACGTTCCGTATAGGAGGATAACACCGATTAGAACAGGAATAAAACCTAGGGAAATAAGTGAAAGAAATTCCATTGTTTTCATCCTTTACGACTTCGTCGTTTATAAAAATAACGGTCAATCATAACAGCGCCGAGCATCGAAATAATGGTTGCAATTAATGTTGGTACAACAATTTCTGTTGGGGAAGCAGAATTGTAATTCATTCGGATCGCAATAACCGTAGTTGGAATGATTGTAATGCTTGCAGTATTGATCGCTAAGAAAGTGACCATTGATCTGCTTGCTGAGTTTTTACCGCCATTTAAGTGTTTTAGTTCCTCCATTGCTTTTATACCAAGTGGTGTAGCCGCATTGCCTAAACCAAACATATTCGCAATCATATTAGACAAGATATAGCCCATTGCAGGGTGATTCGATGGCACATCTGGAAATAAACGTTTCACCAAGGGGCGAAATAACTTTGACAATTTATCAAGTAATCCAGATTCCTCGGCTATCCGCATCATCCCCAGCCAAAACACGAGAATACTGATCAACCCGATACAGAGTGTCACTGCCTCCTTCGCTCCATCAAATATCGCTTTATTTACTTCAGCCAGTGTACCGTTTATCATCGCAAAAACGAAACCAATAATCGTCATAAAAACCCATATATAATTAACCATTTAGTCTCACGCCTATCAGTGATAGAAATATATCTTTTAATGAATCAAATATTCCCTTCTTTTTATCAGGATCTCCCTGATAATAGATAGGTGTTTCACTTACCACCTTTCCATCAAGAAAAACTTGAGCTTTACCAACAGCTTCTCCGTTATGTTCTGTGTTGTTCCAATCTTCTCCAGGCTTATTTAATTTATATTTAATGGAGAACAAGTTCATTTCCTCATTTGTAGCTGGGTAGGCAATTGTTTTTTTTAAATAAAGATGTTTTCGAAAAATTTTATTTGTTTTTATATCTATTTTTCCTTTTGACAGCACCTCGGCCATATCAAAGGTTTTAAAACCATTTTCATACATGGCAATGTGGTCATTCCAATCATCGGAAGCGTTCAGGGTAACAGCAATTAAGTTCATGTCCCCTTTTGTAGCTGTCGAGACGAGTGTTCTTTTTGCACGTTTTGTATAACCAGTTTTGCCGCCTGTCGTATATTTGTATTTTGTCAGTAATCGGTTCTTATTTTTCCACTCTCGATCCCAACTTTCAGTGGGGTTTGGCGCTTTGTATTTCTTCGTTCCAGCAATTTTTTGATAGGTTTTATTATGCATAGCATACCGAGTCAATAAAGCCATATCATAAGCAGTTGAATAGTGATTTTCATGATCATCTAGGCCATGAGGATTGGAAAAGTGAGAATTTAACATCCCTATTTCTCTCGCTTTTTGGTTCATCAAATAAACAAACCCATCCAAGCTTCCTCCGACATGTTCGGCAATGGCAACGGCTGTGTCATTTCCGGACCTAAGCATTAAGCCATATACTAAATGCTTTAGCTTGATTTTTTCCCCAGGCTTTAAGTACACAGACGATCCTTCCGCTCTGGTAGCTTTTTCACTTACTTTCACTAGTTCATTCATTTTACCCGATTCGATAGCCAGGATTGCTGTCATGATTTTTGTAATACTAGCAATCCTTCGTTTTGTATGGGCATCTTTCTCAAATAGGACACGCCCAGATTCTTGCTCCATTAAAACTGCACCACGTGCACTTACGGAAACGGAAGCATCCACCTTTTGAGGAATGTTTGCAATGAATAGTGAGACCATGAGGGTAAAAATGACTAGCTTCCAAATCATTCTCATAAGATTACCTCGTCCCCTTCTTTAAACATGTCCAGCTTCAATACTAGCTTTCTAAAATTTTATGCAGGACAAGCGCTGATATGACAATTTGTCTTTAAAAATGAAAAGGCAATCGACTAGGTGCCGATTGCCTTACCATTAAAATGCTGGCCATTTAATCTCTGAGGCTTTATCAAACCTTAGTTCTACATCGTTCCAGTTTACTAGATTCCACCAATTGTCCACATAATTTGCCCGGTTATTTTTATACTGTAGATAATAAGCATGTTCCCAAACATCTAGAACTAGCAGGGGAATAGTGTCCCACTGGGTCAGCAACATATGTCTTTCTGATTGTAAAATCTCAAGATGCCTTGCCCGCGGTGACCATACGAGGATTGCCCACCCCACTCCTTCTACCTGTTTAGCTGCTTCGGAAAACTGCTTTTTAAATTTATCAAAACCACCAAAATAATTGTCTATTTCCCGCTTAAGGAGTCCTTGGGGGGTTCCTCCTCCTTTAGGAATCATATTTTTCCAAAAAATTGTATGCAAATAATGACCTGATCCATGAAAGGCTAATTCCCTTGACCAATGCTTAACCAGTGAATAATCATGGTTATCCCTAGCCTTCTTTAGGTTTAACTCCGCTTTGTTTAATCCTTCAACATAAGAGCGATGGTGCTTATCGTGGTGCAACCTCATGATTTCTTCTGAAATATGTGGTTCGAGTGCATTATAGGCGTACGGAAGATTGGGGAGTGTATGACCACCTGGGGGGATAGTCTTATTCTCGCCCCAGGTACTCCCAACTCCTTGTTTTCGGGAAAAGTATTCTTCCATTTGTTCATGAATTCCTTCAGCTTTTGACTGAAGACTGAGCATGTCATGATCTGATAATGGTTGCCCTGCCGTTTCGATTAACTCTGTGAATTGTTCAAGCTGTTCCCATAACTCTAGATCATCCTTCACATTCTCCGAATCCAAAAATCGTTTCATTTCCTCATTCCATTCAAATAGTTCATGAACGTACTGATTAAAACGGTTCATTCAAATCCCACCTTTTTATATCGAATCTACCTAAAAGGTATGAAAAATATCTGGGATTATGAACAACAAAAAACTGCCCGAAAGGACAGTTTCTCTAGGACCATTATTTGGACTGAATCATCTTTGTACGGTAATCTGTTTCGTAGTATTCAAGTTCTTCTCTTACTCTTTGGAATTCACCCTCGAGCCCTTTAACTAATTGCTGAACACTTTCAGGTACGTTTTTAAAAAATTTAATTGAGTTCCTTCCAGTATAGGCAGACCGGCTATCCTCAAACCATGCATCATTTTTAGGTGAGAAAAATTCTTCAATGCACTGATGAAAAATTCGATAAAGGGTTTTTTCAGCAGCAGCTTTCTGAAATGGCTCGCTTTGTAAAATGACAGAACATGAATCCAAACTTTCTTCGCAATACACAAGTAGTTTTCTTATATTTGATAGCACTAATTTATAATAGTCTTCATCTCCTGACAACTGTTGTTCCATTTGTGAAATAGTTGTCTCATTTAAATACGTTTCTAATGTATTAATTGTTGAAGTTAAAAATCCACCAACATCTTTTAGCTGTGATCTAACTAATGAATTTCCCATCCTTGCACCCCTTTGAATTCTTTTTACCCTTCCTACTTCGGCTGCTTAATGTAATCAAGCGGAGAACGGAGTTCAAATTTATTATTTTGCTTAACAGAAAGCACTATTTCAGGCAGCTTTTCAAAATCAATGTCTTGGAAATAAGAAGAAAATTCATGTTTTGAATTAATATATAACCGCTTTCGATTACGCAAACCAGGGTTCTTTATTAAACACACCAAGGCAACAATATCTTTAAAAGTAACTTGGATGTCATCGCTAATCAAAATTGGGTTTTGCTGATAAGGAGTGAATTCTTGGAAAAATTCTTCAAAGTATCTCACATATAATACATGTAGAGTCTTTTCTACAGAATTTTCAATAAATGTTACCTCACTTCTATTAAAAAAGTCTTCTGAAGTATTTGATTTTTCCTTTTCTAATTCGTACCCTATACATTCTTTTATGAACAATTACATCAATCCCCTTTTGCCATAAATTAAAAAGTTGAATCTTCTGAATTCCTTTTAAAATTACTTTTATTTTATCACAACTAATGGAACTTGTTTTGTTTTTACGAATGCATCTTCTCTTGAAACTTTTCAAAGAATAGATCCGCTTCCTCCTGCACGAATTCTTCCTCGACTCGATCAGGAAGCGCTGGCAGTTCTTCAATATTTTTTAAACCAAAATAATCTAGAAATTCCTTTGTGGTGCCATACAGGTAAGCTCTTCCTGGCCCTTCAGCCCTTCCCACTTCTTTAATAAGTGCTTTAGACATTAAGGTATGTAATGGTCTTTCTGTTTTCACTCCACGTATTTCTTCAATTTCAACTCGTGTAATCGGCTGATTATAAGCAATAATAGCCAATGTCTCCAGAGCTGCCTGTGACAGAGTAGAAGTATTAGGCGAGTCTACAAGTCTTTTTAAATAGGTTGCATTTTCTTTTTTTGTTGCCAGCTGATATGTACCAGCCAGCTGGACAATCATAATTCCACGATTGGTGTCTGTTTCATATACCCTTTTCAATTCTTCAATAATCTCGCCAGCTTTTAATTCCTCTACCTCTAGAACTTCTGCTACGTGTTTTATCGTTAGTCCCTCATCACCTGCTGCGAATAAAAGACTCTCCAAGATGCTTTGCCAATTAATTATATCCAAGTCCTTGTTCTCCTTCCTTAACTGCATGAACAAAGATATCACCAAAATTCTCTTGTTGTTCAACATCAATTTCTTTTCTTTTGATTAATTCTAATACAGCCAAAAACGTTACCACAATATGGTCCTTTGTAGCTATTGAAAAGAGGTCATTAAAGTTTCTGCGACCTGTTATATCCTTTAATTCATTCATAATTTCTGACATTCTTACTTCAATCGATATTTCTTGTCTAGCAATCTTTGTGGACATAGGGCGTTGCAGCCTTTTTCTTCGTAAAAGTTTCTGAAAAGCTGCCAACATATCGTATAGTGTGACATTTAATTCTGTTCTTTCCGGATGTTTTTCCTTTGCAAGATCCGAAAGATCACTTGGAGGTTTCGTAAACATTAATCCTCGTTCTTCCTCAAGTGACTTTAAGTCATGTGCAGCCTCTTTGTATTTTCGATATTCAATTAATCTTTCAACAAGTTCGTCTCTTGGATCTTCTTCATAACCCATTTCCGAATCAAACTCATCCAATTCCTCCTCATGCTTTGGAAGTAACATTTTACTTTTAATCGCTAAAAGGCTTGCTGCCATTACTAAAAACTCGCTGGCAATATCTAATTTGAGTACGGTCATTGTTTTTATATAGATTAAGTATTGCTCGGTAATTTGGGCAACAGGAATATCATATATATCAATTTCAAGTCGATTTATTAAATGAAGCAGTAAATCCAATGGACCTTCAAACGCATCAATTTTTACATTATAGTGTATCATCTTTCACCAGAATCCTTGAAGTAGTTTTATTCTTAATCATGCCTCTTATTAGTATAGAGGATTAATTTAGGTTATCCAATAAAAAATTCATTCTTATCCTATTGAAAATGTTATGTTGGCCCATAACATTGGACAAGACCCCTACATATGATGAGAGTGAAAAGAATAACAAAACGAGTATAGGAGGTTTTTGAACATGTCTGATGGTGGTTACGGTTTTGGTGGCGGTTTTGCATTAATCGTGGTTCTATTCATTCTCTTGGTTATCGTTGGTGCTTCTTGGTTTTAAGGTAAAGGCCTAAGCAAAATGAAGTCCGTCTTTGATGGCGGGCTTTTTTCATGTGGATAATCTGAACAAATCGCGTTTATATGCTAAACTGTACATATCTTATGAATTAGGGGTGATTTTTTGTACCCGGAGGCGTATATTCAATTTTTAATCCATTTTAATGGCAATCGTGATTATTTTGAATGCCATGAAATTTTAGAAGAGTATTGGAAGGAATCGAACGAAAGAAAAAAAGATTCTATCTGGGTTGGCTTTATTCTTTTGGCAGTATCAAGATATCATCATCGGAGAGGAAATTTTAACGGTGCCAAACGAACACTGGAAAAAGCAATAAAAATCTTGTCCTTACAGGATTGTGAACGAGTCATACAGGGTTTGGATGCAGATAAGCTATTTTCTAAACTGACTAAGCTTCTCTCTCAGATCAATAATGAGGAAAGCTATCAGAGCATTAATTTACCGGTAACGGACCCAGTTCTCATAGATGCCTGTACTAAGGAATGTAAAGAAAAAGGATTTATCTGGGGACAAGAGAGTAACTTAGTGGATGAATTGATTGTGCATCGACATAAATTACGTGACAGAACCTTCATTATCGAAGAACGGCTTGAAGCCCAAAAAAATAGAAAAGGCAACGAATAATAAAGAATCGTTGCCTCTTAACTGTTAGCAAAAATCACACTTTTCAACAAACGGTGCAGTGGTGTCATTTGCTGTTATTTGTCTATCAGGATACATATCCTTCAAAGATTTAACCATTTTTTTCCCTACACCTTGATGACGATGTGACGGATTGACTGAAATATGTTGAATCAGTAGTGAAGATATATCGTCGTTGATTTGAACACCAATAAGACCGATAATATCTTCTTCCTTCCAAAGAAAGAGTTGTAAGTTCTCTTCCGATTCGTACTCCTTAATGGTTAATTGGAGTTTCTTTAAGTCCTTTTCAGTAGGCATAAAGGACAATAAGCCCATGGCTATTTTTTCAAAAGTTTTCTTATAACGAATTAACATAATAGCTCCCTCATTATATTAAATAAACCCAGTTCGCAGATAGTATTTTTTCCAACAAACTCAAAAATAAACATTTTTCTCTATAATATGTAGCCAAATTCGTAAAGTGTTTCATTATTGTCAATCATACATAATAAAGGTTTATCTATCAATCCCAATAATATTATTATTTTGGTACAATAAAAACCCAATAAATAATTCCCCAAATTAGCGCAATTCCCAAAAGGAAACTAAACACAGACCAATTACTTTTCTTCACAAATAAACCTCCAAATACAATTTGAAGATAGCGTATATGTTGTCATTCTACACTAAATATAAAAAATAATCCATTCTCAATAAAATAGTAAACTGCCGCATTCGCAGCAGTATGATTATTTTAATGGAAGATCTAACCTAAGGAGATCTTCATACGTTTCTCTTTTAACAACGAGGGTAGCTTTTCCGCTTTCAACAAACACGACTGCCGGACGTGGTATTCGATTATAATTATTCGCCATCGAATATCCATATGCTCCTGTACAAAAAACAGCGAGGAGGTCATCAGATTCTGTTTCTGGGAGTGGCAAGTCCCAAATAAGCATGTCCCCGGATTCACAGCATTTACCCGCTATTGAAACCTTGTTCGTGCTTTTCGCTAATGGTCTGTTCGCAAGGACTGCCTCATACTTTGCTTGGTAGAGAGCAGGTCTAATATTGTCACTCATACCACCATCAACAGCCAAATATTTCCTAACTCCAGGAACTTCTTTAGATGATCCAATTTTATAAAGTGTTGTACCAGCGTCACCTACAAGTGATCGTCCTGGTTCTATCCAAATTTCTGGCATTTCCAGGGAATATTGCTGAATTAAACTCTTAACTTGATTAATAATTTCACTAACATATTGTGAAGGCATTAATGGCTCATCTTCGCTTGTATAGCGAATTCCGAAACCGCCGCCAAGATTCAATACTTTTGCTGCAAATTGATGATTATGTTTCCATTGATTCATTTTGCCAACAATTTTTTCAGCAGCAAGTAAAAAACCCGTTGTTTCAAAAATTTGTGAACCAATATGACAGTGTAACCCTAAAACATTAAAGTAATTACAACGAAGCGCGGTCACTAATGCTTCCTCCGCTTGTCCATTTTGTAAATCAAAACCAAACTTGGAATCTTCCTGGCCAGTTAAGATATAATCATGTGTATGGGCTTCAATTCCAGGTGTAACCCGGAGTAGAATGCTTATGGACTCATTTTTTTCAAGACAAATCGTTTTTAAAAGTTCTAATTCATAAAAATTATCGACTACAATACAGCCAATTTTATTATCTAGCGCCATCTCTAGTTCTTCTCTGCTTTTATTGTTGCCATGAAAATGAATTTTTTCTGCTGGAAAACCTGCAGCAATGGCTGTGTATAACTCTCCACCGGATACTACATCCAACGATAAACCTTCCTCTTCTGCAAGCTGGAGCATAGCGATTGTAGAGAATGCCTTGCTAGCATATGCAACTTGCGCTTTCACATTTTGCTCATCGAAGGTTCTTTTAAATCCTCGTGCCCTATCTCTCATCAATGATACGTCATAAACATAAAGAGGAGTACCAAATTGTTCGGCCAGTTTTACTGCATCTACTCCGCCTATTTCCAAATTCCCCTTAACGTTTACACTTGTTGTTCCGTAAAAGTACATTCCCTTCCCTCACTTTCGTAAATCCACTTATTAGTATATGTTCAAACCGTGAAAAAGTAATAAAATAAATAGGCAGAATCCATAAAGGATACTGCCTATTTTTTATAGCTAATTATCCTTTTTTTATAATTAAAAATACTTTAGCATAACCTTTTGGTTTCCGCAATAAATTATTCTTCATTAGGCGGCTGGCGGTATCGGTTCCTCGGATGGACAATACTTGGACGCAGGATTGACCCAGGAATTGCCCTGCGGAAAACAATTTGTAAGAATCCTTTTGGCTCAAAAGGTAGAAACGGCCAAAAGTACGGAGTATTAAATGTCCTTGTCGCAACTAAATGAATAAACAGCAAGGTACCGCCAATGACAAATCCTGGTGTATGGAACAAGGATACGAGAATGAGCAGGGTTATTCTACCAATTTTGTTTGCAACACTTAACTCATAGCTTGGTGTGGTAAATGTACCAATACCAGATATTGCAACATACAGAATTACTTCATGAACAAATAATCCAACTTCAATTGCAATTTGACCAATCAACACTGCTGCAATCAAACCCATGGCCGTTGATAATGGTGTAGGAGTATGTATTGCTGCTATTTTTAAAAATTCCAGTCCGAAATCTGCTAATAGAATCTGGATCACGATTGGAATATTGGTTTGTTCATTGGGTCCGATAAACGAAAGCCTATCTGGAAGTAATGACGGTTCTAAAACAAACAATAGCCATAAAGGAAGTAAGAATATCGATGTCAAAATACCTAAAAACCTAGACCAACGTACGAAAGTGCCCATTACCGGTGCTTCACGAAACTCTTCTGCATGCTGGACATGATGAAAATATGTAGTTGGTGTGATGATTACACTTGGTGACGTATCAACATATATAATGACATGTCCTTCTAGTATATGTGCTGAAGCTATGTCTGCACGCTCTGTATACCTTACTAATGGATATGGATTAAAACCTTGTTTTAAAATAAACTCCTCAATCGTTTTATCGGCCATTGGGATTCCATCAACTTTAATAGCCTTAAGCTCTTTCCTAATAATATTTACTAGGTCCGGGTCTGCTACGTCTTCTAAGTATCCAATTGCTACATCTGTTTTTGAACGTTCACCAACTTGGAGAATCTCGAAACGAAGCCGTTCATCTCTTATTCTTCTCCTTGTTAATGCAGTATTAATAACAATGTTTTCAACAAAGCCATCTCGGGAACCTCTAACCACTTTCTCTGTATCCGGCTCTTGCGGTGTTCTGCCAGGGTAATTCCTTACATCAACGGCTAGTGCCGTATCCGCTCCCTCAACTACGACGACAATTAATCCAGATAAAACTAGTGTTACCATTTTGTCGAGTGTTTTTACTGGGCTGACCGATTGATTAACAAGACGGTTTTCAACCACTTTAAATAGATCTGCGGACGGTTTTTCGTGTTCATTAATTGCTACAAGTCCTTCAACTAATTCAATAATAAAACTTGTATCACATAAACCAGTTACGTAGTAAAAGTGAACTTCTTTTTTCAAAATTTTAAATTTACGAACACCAAAGTCAAAACTTACTCCTAAGCCAACACGTTGTTTCATGTAATGTTCTATTTCTTGAAGCGACTCAGGTATCGGCCATACTTGTTCGTTCTCTCTCGTCACGAAATCCACTCCTTTCGAGAATTAGCTCAACCGCTTTTTTTGTAATAGGTGCCCCACGTTCATAATGGTCACGACGTGCCATTTTGCCCACATCTCCGATTCCAACAATGATTGGAACATCTAATTCATCGAGGCAGTATACGGTATCTCCATTTAATCGACCTATCTCAAGTTCAGGAATGCCGTGTTTGTCGACACCATAAGGCGTCAATTCACCATCACGATCGATACTTACATCAATTCTTGTCCACTCTGCCTGATGGGTTTTGGCTGCCACCGCAATAATGCCTAGAACTTCGACATCCTTATGGGTGGCGACATATTTTAATGCCTTTTCGCCTGCACCTTCACCCACAAGTCCACTGTCATCAAACATTATTAATACTGGCTCTTTTTCAGCCTTAATAATCAATTTTACAAGCTCCGCCCCTGTAAGGACGGAGGGGTTCCCTTGAGACTGAGTAATACATTGCCCTCCTACATCACGGGCGACATGTTCGATTGCCCTCTTTGCATACTCATCACCATCAGTAATTAATATAACCCGCCTGCGAATACTCATTATGGAATGTCCTTTCACCGAAAAGCATAAGCGCCTAGGTGCTTATGCTAGACATTTCTCAAAGTTTTTAAAGATGAACAAAAAAGACCCATTGAAATATAGACCCAACAATTTTCCCTAAGACAATGGCCATAATTAGGATAATTATTTTCCCATCAATCCCTAATCTTTTAGCTAGAACAGGAAACACGTTTAATGCCTCTGACAGTCCTGCAGCTAACATTCCAACAAAGACACCCCCGGTTAAACCAAGAGGCAGCATAAAATAGGGGGAAATTCCTAAAATCGGATCTCTTAGACTCCCCGCTATACCTGTCAACGCACCCATAATAACGGCCCATTCATAATGCCGGATCATTTTCATCGTTTTAGTCAACTGAGTTAGTCTAGGGATGATACCTAGAACGGTTAGGAATGCTACAAAACCTGAACCAACGGCTAATCCACCTGCAAGCCCTATAAACATAACGGTAATTACTTTAATCGTCATTGGCACGTTTCATACTTTCCTTATTTTCATGAATAATGACATAATTATCCAAGTCCAATTGGTAGTTAAACATCTCGACTTCCAGTGGACTCGGTTCTTCATTAATCCTTTTTTGAAATACATGATTGAAAAATAAAATCATTCCTAATCCCAAGCCAATGGAATAGGGAATTTGAAATATCCAGGGTTTTGTATCTTCCACACCAGTAATAATTCTATATAACTTTTCCTGAACACTCCGCATACTGACATCGTCATGAAAATTCATAATGGCCATTGCCGAACCAAAAAATAATAAAAACCAAATTAAAATAAATAAAGGAATCGACATTTGTTTTTTCTTTAACATCACTTCTACAATGGTTTGCGCTGGTCCAATCGTTTGGACTTCTGCGTCCTCGATTAAACTCGATATCAATTTAATTATCTTCATCACATCAATGATGATAATATTTTTGTCCCTATCCGTTATTTGATGAACCTTCATTTTTTTCAATTCAGGGACGATTGAGTCTGGAGCAATAATCTGGGCAATATCCATTAAATAGATACTTTCTTCCGGTTTTGCCAGAACACGATTCCGCATGCGGATGTAGACTGTTTTTTCCAAAACATTCACTCCCCACACAATAAATTCTTTGTATAAATAGTATGAGCTATTTTTTTATTTTTACTAAAGGCTCTTTTCTTAGACTTTGTTGCTTTTAGGTAAAAAAATTATTATTTGTTCTGTGTATTAGCAGAAAACAGCATAAATTCAATAAGAAAAGAGCTTGTAAACTAAATTCAAAGGCGTAAAAATACTATTGCCACGTTAAAGTCGGCTTTAAGACTTTAACAACAATCGTTATGAAAACAGCCTTACTAAAAAAAGACCGTTTGGATCAGAGATCCATACGGTCTTTCATTTGAGATAGTATTTTTTTCTCAAGTCTTGAAACTTGGACCTGTGATATTCCCAGCCTCACTGCAACTTCTGATTGAGTTTGATCCTTATAATAACGCAAATAAACAATTAGTCGCTCACGTTCATCCAATTCACGGATTGCTTCTTTTAAAGCAATCTTATCAAACCATTTGCCTTCATTTCCATCATCAATTTGATCTAATAATGTAATAGGGTCTCCATCATTTTCATAAACCGTTTCGTGAATGGAAGAAGGTGTTCTACTTGCATCTTGAGCTAGTATAACATCTTCTGGTGAAAGCTGAAGATGCTCTGAAATCTCATTAACAGTTGGAATCCTTCCAAAAGTTTTTGATAATTCATCCTTCGCTTTTCTAATTTTATTACCCATTTCCTTTAATGAACGGCTGACCTTAACCGTTCCATCATCACGGATAAACCTTTGTATTTCACCAATAATCATTGGTACCGCATAGGTAGAAAATTTCACATCATAGGAAAGATCAAACTTATCAACAGATTTCAGCAATCCGATACATCCAATTTGAAAAAGATCATCAGGATCATATCCCCTGTTTAGAAACCGCTGGACGACGGACCAAACAAGACGCATATTTTTTTCAGCAATTAGGTCTCTTGCTGCTTGGTCTCCGTCTTGGCTTTTTTTAATAAGTTCTTTCACTTCATGGTCCTTTAAATACGTTTGCGCTTTATCTTTTTTGACCTCCACATCCATTGGCAAGTCTCCTTAATTGCATAGCATTTTGCTTGTGTGTAAATGCTTTTTTAGTCTTACTTCGGTTCCTTTACCTGGCTGTGTGAGAACCTCAACCTCATCCATGAAATTTTCCATGATAGTGAATCCCATCCCAGATCTCTCTAAATCTGGTTTCGTTGTAAATAATGGCTGTCGAGCTTCTTCCACATCTACAATTCCTAATCCAACATCTTTAATCGAAATATCTACCATATTTTCTTCGATTGATACCTGGATATAGACAATTCCATCTGGGTCATTTTCATACCCATGAATAATGGAGTTCGTTACTGCCTCTGAAACAACCGTTTTGATTTCAGTCAGCTCATCCATTGTAGGGTCAAGCTGTGCAATAAAGGCTGCAACCGTGACACGGGCAAATGATTCATTTTGACTTAAAGCACTGAATTGAAGATTCATTTGATTCTTCATATCAGGCCACCCCCAATCTTTGCAATGCAAACTCTTCTGTCGGCTCTAGCTTGATGATTTTAAACATCCCCGACATATCGAATAATCGCTGTATTGCAGGGGAAATCGCACAAACAATCATTTCACCATGCACCTGCTTTATTTGCTTATACCGCCCTATAATGACACCTAATCCCGAACTATCCATAAAAGAAAGCTGTTCTAAATTTAAAACTATATGACGAATATCATTTTTTTCTATTGCATTTGCAGCTTGTTCACGTAGTTCGTCGGCTGTATGATGATCTAATTCACCACTCAAACGCAAGCATAAAACATCATGTTTTATTTCCAATTCAATGTTAAGACTCACTATCCCTAGCCTCCTTCATCTGGTATAGTGAGTCAATTCGTTACCGTTAGAGCAATCTCCTTCTATCAAGACAAAACTAGTTGATATTTGCTAAAAAAAGTTGGAATTCGACACGAAAAGCGGAAGCGCCTTGGGCAGGGAAAAAAGAAGTTCATTTTTTCCTCGGGGCGACAGGCATAGGACGAGCCGGCATGAAGGTTGCATTTTAACCTTCTTGACGGATTGGCTTATGACCCCGAGCCCCTAGGCGCTGCAGCTAGACAAGATCTATTTGCCTGCTTTTGTGAACATTCCAAACGAACGTTTATAAAGGGTCCACCAAGTTGCTTCTTTTACGTTTTTGTTTGCCACTAACTCACTTTCCAGAACAACCTTTCCATCTTTCACAAATTGAATGGTCCCAACCTTATCTCCTTTGTTAATGGGAGCATTGAGATTTTTATCAAGTGTAACTTTTCGGTTGACATCTTGAGTTTTTTCACCTTTTTTTGTGAGTAACGAAAGTGGTTCACTTGTTACAGCCTCAATTTTTTTGTCTTTCCCCTTATTAACGTGTGCTTCATCAATCACTTGATTTCTCTTAAACATAGGGTGTGTTTGATACTGGGCAAACGCATAATTTAGCATTTTTGTCACTTGAGCATTTCTTTCCTTGGAGGTTGGCGCCCCAAAAACTACTGCAATGACACGCATCCCATCCTTTTGAGCAGTCGCTGTTAAACAATATTTTGCTTCAGCTGTAAAGCCTGTTTTTAGGCCATCTACTCCAGGATAAAAACGTACCAGTTTATTTGTATTTACAAGCCAGAATTTCTTATCCGTATTTTCTCGAAGATATGCTTCATAGGTTCCCGTAAACTTTGTGATTTCCTCATATTTTAATAGTTCCTTTGCCATAATCGCCATATCGTGTGCTGAACTAAAATGACCACTTCCAGGAAGACCTGTTGTATTTTTAAAAGTGGTATTCTTTAAACCAAGTTTTTTTACTTTGTTATTCATCATGTCAACAAATGCTTCTTCAGACCCCGCAATTTTTTCTGCCATCGCTACTGAAGCATCATTTCCGGAACCAATGGCAATCCCTTGAAGCATTTGCTTAACGGTCATTTCTTCTCCAGGTTCAAGAAAAATTTGTGAACCGCCCATTGAAGCAGCATGCTCACTTGTACGAACACTTTCATCCCACTTGAGTTTTCCTTGGTCAATTGCTTCCATAATAAGCAGCATGGTCATGATTTTTGTCATACTTGCCGGCGGCAGCTCCTCATTACTATTTTTCTCATAAAGAATTTGACCTGTATCACGCTCAATTAAAATCGCTGATCGTACATTACTAGTTATATCAGTGCTAGGTGTTTCCTCTGCGGAAACGGACGGAATCCATACTCCGGTTACTAACAAGGCTATTACTAGTAAAGAAATATATCGTTTCATTCGCATAACCCTCCATTCTTTATATAGATTCCATTTTTTCCAAATCCAACAACTTTATACAGTATTTTCCTATTAATTAAGACTCTTTTCTAAAGTTTTTATTTTTTATGACAAAAATTAAGATTATGCTGTGTTTTCGCAGAAAACAGTAGAAATTTAATAAGAAAAGAGTTAGCAAACTATATTCAAAGGCACAAAATAAATATTTTCACGTTAAAATCGGCTTTAAGATTTTAACAACGTTTGTTACGAAAACAGCCTAATAAAATAAAAAAGTCCAGGAAACATTCCCGGACTTTAACTTCTAAAAACTATTCTGTTACTTCCCCATGAATTAAGATTGGTGCTTCAACCTTTTCAGGAGAAACAATGATATTTTCATAAAGCTTTTCTTTTACCTCATTTACATCTTCAAAGTTACTGTAAATGGTTACTAAAGATTCACCTTTTTTCACTTGATCGCCGATTTTCTTTCTTAGAACAAGTCCAACTGCCAAGTCAATCACAGATTCTTTCGTTGCTCTGCCTGCTCCTAAAATCATTGCAGCAGTTCCTACCTCATCTGCAATGATTTCAGAAACATAACCATCTTCCTTTGCTTCTAATTCAAATGCAAATTGAGCCTGAGGCATTTTGGAAGGGTCATCCACAACCTGCGCATCTCCGCCTTGAGAACTTAAGAATACCTTTAATTTTTCAAGAGCAGATCCATCTTTAATAGCATTTTCAAGCATTGTCCGCGCTTCTGCTAAAGAACTTGCTTTTTCAGCCAAGTAAACCATATGACTTCCTAAAGTTAAACATAGCTCGGTTAAGTCCTCGGGTCCTTCACCCTTTAAGGTATCAATGGCTTCCTTCACTTCAAGGGCATTCCCGATCGCAAAACCAAGCGGCTGACTCATGTCTGAAATAACAGCCATTGTTCTTCTGCCAACATTATTTCCTATACCTACCATCGCTTTTGCTAATTCGCGTGAGTCGTCAATTGTCTTCATAAAGGCACCAGCACCTGTTTTTACATCTAAGACGATTGCATCAGCACCAGCAGCAATTTTTTTACTCATAATCGAGCTTGCAATTAACGGGATACTATTTACTGTTGCCGTTACATCTCGTAACGAATATAACTTTTTATCAGCAGGTGTTAAATTACCACTTTGCCCGATTACTGCAATCTTGTTTTTGTTAACTAACTCAATAAATTCGTCGTTCTCTATTTCAACATGGAAGCCTTTTACTGCTTCTAATTTATCTATTGTTCCGCCAGTATGACCTAATCCACGCCCAGACATTTTTGCAACAGGAACATCCAAGGCAGCAACAAGCGGTCCAAGGACAAGCGTTGTAGTATCTCCAACTCCACCTGTAGAATGCTTATCTACTTTAATGCCCTCAATTTGTGATAAATCAATTTGGTCACCCGATTCGACCATGGCCATCGTTAGATTAGCCCGTTCGTCTTCCGTCATTCCTTGAAAAAAGACCGCCATCGTAAACGCACTTACTTGATAGTCTGGAATCGAACCGTCTGTATAACCATTAATAACAAATTTAATTTCCTCTGCCGTTAGTTCAAATCCATCCCGTTTTTTTTCAATTAAGTCTACCATTCTCATTGATATCACCACTTTTTTAGATTACCTTCGCAGGTTATTTTCCAATTGTTTTAACAATTTCTTTTATATAGGAAAGGAAATTCGCTTTTACTCTTTCTGTTGTTTCGATTACTTCTTCATGTGATAAAGGCTGGTCGAGTATCCCTGCAGCCATGTTGGTAATACAGGAAATTCCAAGAACTTTTAAACCACTATGCCGAGCAACAATTACTTCTGGTACTGTTGACATCCCCACAGCATCTCCGCCAAGTGTTCTTACCATTCTAATTTCAGCCGGTGTCTCATAAACCGGACCTGAAAATCCAAAATAGATTCCTTCTTTTACATTAATATTTAAACGGGCAGCAATTTCTTTCGCTGTTATCCTTAAATCCTTTGTATAAGCTTCTGACATATCCGGGAATCTCGGGCCAAATTTTGAATCATTCGGACCTATCAAGGGATTTGTACCTGTAAAATTAATATGATCATTAATAATCATTAGGTCTCCTGCTTCGAAGCTTTCATTCACTCCACCTGCAGCATTCGTGACAATTAATATGTCAACACCTAATTCTTTCATAACACGTACTGGGAAGGTTACTTTGTCCATTCCGTACCCTTCATAAAAGTGAAAACGCCCTTGCATCGCTACCACTTCTACTCCCTCTAAAATGCCGAATACAAGTTGGCCCGCATGACCTTCGACCGTTGAAATTGGAAATTCAGGTATCTCGTTATAAGGAATTTTGACAGGGTTCTCAATTTCATCTGCTAGAACACCAAGACCAGAACCTAGAATAAGCCCTATTTTTGGTGTCTTTGCATATTTCTGTTTTAAAAAACCTGAAGCATTTTGAATTTTTTCGATATTCATCGCTCATTCCCCTTTAATTTAATTCATTTAAAAAGCTTTTTCCGAAGTTAGGCATTTTCACATTGAAGTTCTCTGCAACGGTTGCCCCAATATCAGCAAATGTTTCTCTGATTGGCAGTTCTTTTCCTGCTGGCATTTTCTTAGAATAGACAACTAACGGTACATATTCACGTGTGTGGTCAGTGCCTGGTGCTACTGGGTCGTTTCCATGGTCAGCGGTAATAATTAACAAATCGTCGTCTTTCATCTTTGTGAATACTTCTGGTAAGCGGGCATCATAGTCTTCTAGTGCTTTACCATAGCCCTCTGGGTCGCGGCGATGTCCGTATAGAGCGTCAAAATCAACTAAATTTAAAAAACTCATGCCAGTAAAGTCCATATCAAGTGTTTGGACTAGTTTATCCATGCCATCCATATTGGAAATGGTTCTTAACGACTGGGTAACCCCTTCACCATCGTATATGTCTGAAATTTTCCCAATTGCAATAACATCTAAACCAGCGTCTTTCATCTCACTCATTACTGTTCGGCCAAAAGGTTTTAATGCATAGTCATGACGATTGGCTGTTCGTTTAAAGTTACCTGGTTCACCTATGAATGGACGAGCAATAACACGTCCGACCATGTATTTTTCATCAAGGGTCAATTCGCGAGCAATTTTACAAATTTTATATTGCTCTTCTATTGGAATTATTTCTTCATGGGCAGCAATTTGAAGCACTGAATCAGCTGATGTATAAACAATCAACGCTCCCGTTTTCATATGCTCTTCCCCTAGTTCATCGAGTATTTCCGTTCCACTAGCAGGTTTATTGCCAATAATCTTTCTTCCTGTCCGTTCCTGTAATTCAGAGAGGAGTTCATCGGGAAACCCATCAGGGAAAACTTGAAAAGGTGTTTGAATATTCAACCCCATAATTTCCCAGTGACCTGTCATCGTGTCCTTACCGTTTGACGCTTCCATCATTTTTGTATAATATGCCAATGGTTTTTCAGCTTTTTCGATCCCCTTAATTTCACGAATATTGCTCAAACCCAGTTTACCCATATTTGGCATGTTAAGTCCGTTCATTCTATCAGCAATATGTCCAAGGGTATCTGCACCTTTATCACCGAACTTTTCTGCGTCAGGTGATTCTCCAATTCCTACTGAGTCCATAACAACCAAAAATATACGTTTATATGTATGTAATGCCATCCTATTCTTCCTCCTTTTTTCATATCGAAAATCTTTGGTAATTTAAAATATAGAATGCCCTTTTAAATTAGGATTATTAACACGATGATGAATTTAATGTCAGAAGTCTGACCTCTTTCATTTTACTAAATTCTAATAGAAATACAAGAAAAAACTGCCAAAATATTGGGCAGTTTCTCGACATTTTGCAACTCCCCAAAAATCTATTATTCTATCAAGCTCTTGGGTGGAATTTTCTATAGACATCCTTCAACCTTGTCTTTGTTACATGGGTGTATATTTGTGTAGTAGAAATATCAGCATGTCCAAGCATTTCTTGAACTGCCTTTAAGTCAGCCCCATTTTCCAAAAGATGTGTCGCAAATGAATGACGCAATGTGTGCGGCGTTAATTCATTCTCAATACCAGCTTCTTTTGCCAGCTTTTTTAAGATTTTCCAAAAGCCTTGTCGTGATAGTCTCTTTCCTTGATGGTTTAAGAATAAGGCATCGGAAGTATGATTTTTTGCAATAAAATGGATTCTTCCATGTTCTATGTAACGTTTTATTGCCTCTGCTGCTGTTTTTCCAAACGGGATAATGCGCTCTTTATTATTTTTCCCGCTGACATGGACAAAGCCCATTGTTAAATTTATATGCTCTATATCGATTTGAATAAGTTCACTTACCCGAATACCAGTTGCATAAAGAAGCTCTAACATAGCCTTATCCCTTAAACCAAAATGTCCTTGTCCATTGGATAAATCTAAAAGTCTTTCTACTTCCTCTATGCTTAATACTGTAGGTATTGATCTTTCTGACTTAGGTGTTTCGATAAGGACAGTGGGATCGTGTTTGGCTATCTGCTCACGTAATAAAAATTGATGAAAAGCACGAATTGAAGCAACGTGCCTTGCCATTGTTTTCGAAGATTTTCCTTGCTCCTTTAAGAACGACAAGAATTGGACAATATGAACCCGCTGTACCAAACTTATTGATTCAACTGCTTCAACATGTTTTAAATACTGAAGATAGCTTTTCAGATCTCTTTCATATGAAAGCAACGTATTCAATGCCATCCTTTTTTCTACCGTCAAAAATTCCATAAACTTTTTTAGATAATCATCCATAGCGTTTACTCCCCATTTAAGTAAAACAAAATCAACCGATCCAACCAGGCACGACTCTCATCTTTATTTAATGTAGAAACTTTTAATGCAGTGCCTTCTGGTGAATCATAGCGATGATAATTTTGATACTCCTCATTTACCCACATAATACCATAATAAAAGAGTATCGTGCATCCAGTGAATATAATAAAAACCTTTAAGGTTTGCAGTACTACTTTAATAAAAGAGAACATTTACCTTCCCCCAAACAGTTTGCCTAGTTAAAGATATGCCAAATTGTCCAACTTTTATACCTAGAGCGCTTATTTTAGGAGAATAAATTTAAGAGATAAGAGAAAGAAAAAAAGCCCTTTTACTCAAAAAGGACTTTCGATTATTCTTTAGGATTTTCTTCAACTTTTCCTTTATCCTGGCAACGATAACAAATGCCATGAAATGTGAGGCGATGGTCTTTTATTATAAAATTCCATCTACGTTCGACTGTAGCCTCTACATCTTCAAGAAGATCTTCTTGAATTTCATCAACTGCTCCACATTCAATACAAACGAGATGATGATGAAAATGAGCTGCCCCTTCTTGGCGAAGATCATAACGTGAAACTCCATCACCAAAGTTAATTTTATCAACAATTTTCAATTCAGTTAGTAATTCAAGTGTACGATATACCGTTGCTAATCCGATTTCAGGCGATTTTTCCTTTACGAGGAGGTATACATCTTCTGCACTTAAATGATCCTCTTCATGCTCTAACAATACTCGAACGGTTGCTTCTCGTTGAGGCGTTAGCTTATAGCTTGATGAATGCAACTGTTTTTTAATTCTCTCAATTCTAGTTTCCATCCCGAAGTCCCTCCCTCGCCGCTGCTATTCTCATTATAACAGATGAGAAAGAGGTGTNNAAACAAGAAACTAAATTTATTATTAAGTAATAATTATTATAAATCAAGCGATACCATCATCGTTTTCATAAGCCAAGGAGAAACATATGCCTCAACTCCTGAAGCAGCAGAAATTAGAACTACAGCTATAATGAAGGTCAAAATATAGTTTTTAAAAAATGGAAGAATAGGTTGCCCAGACTTTTTAAAGAATTGTTTTTTTATCATTCTCAATGAGAATATAACGGACAATGTAGCCATCATAATGAAAACGGGAATGATAATCAAATTTTGTGGCAAAATGGACACAAATGCAAGCAAAAATCCTTTTATGCCCAATTGACTTACTAGGAAACCCACAGTGAAACCAACCACCAACCCTTTAATAAATAAGACAATGAGAATCACTGGAAGTCCAATGATTGATATCCCTAATATCCAAATCAACCCAATAAACTTGCTGTTATGAAGAAAGCTTTGCGCAAATAAATCATTATTTTCTGCTACCTTACCATTTTGAATTTGACCAAAGAATTGTGATAGATAATAAAATAAATCTTCTTTCTGGGTAATACTCATGCTATTTACGACAATAGCACCAAAAATGACACCCATTAAAAATAAAATAACAATAAATAAAAAAATTGAGGAATGCTCACGGAAATAACTGGCGGCATCGGACTGGTACAATCGTTTCTTCATCTGCGGTTCCTCCTATTATTCTCGGTTTAAGTTATTACATTCTATGCGGTTCTAGTATTTCTATGACGATAAATTAATAGAATTGAACATATTAAAAACCCGACATTAATGTCGGGTTTCAGCTATTCTGAAATTTTACCGTATTTTCCACCGCCGCCAGCTGATAAAGTAACTTTTCCTTCTCTGGCTTTCATAATCATGTCTGCAATTTTAGGTGGAACTACTTCGTGTAATGCCTCACCTGGAACTTCATGCAATATCGCCATTTCAGATCCAAAATGATTAACGAGCTTATCAAGCACTTTTGGTCCTAATCCTGGGATAAACTCAAGTGGGACTTGATGGACATAAGGTGGGCGATCTTCTGGGCTTTTCTCAACTGTCTTCAATTCAAGGATACGGTCGGCTACACCTTTAATAATCTTTTTGTTACCACACTGACTACAAATTTGGTCATCCTCGTCAGCAGGATGCAAACAGGCAGCACAGACTGTTTTATGATATTTCCCCAGAAGTGGGTCAAGTCCATAGTTTACGGCAATCTGCCTGCCATCTTCCTTTTTTAATGCCTTTCCCAATTCTTTAAATGAAGGTTCCTTCATTAATATAACCTGATATTCACGGGCAATCTTCGCCAATGAGTGGGCATCCGAATTTGTCACAAAGGTATAATCGTGTAATTCTTTTATTTGATCTGCCATGCTTGTATCAGAACTCAACCCAAGTTCTATCCCATCTATTAAGGCAGGATCGAATACCTCTGTTAAAGATTTATTGACACCCTTGCCGTAAAGGCTTTTAAATGGTGTAAAAACATGAGCAGGAATAAATAATCCGCCAAGTTCTTTCACTTTTCTTTGCAATTCTAAACCTGATACATATATCCGCTGCGAACTCAATTGAACATTTTTTAGATGACCAGATAGCCAATTAGAGAACTCTCTCATGATGGCGATAGTAGGAAAAAACACAAGCACATGGATTGGACCATTGCATTGTTCATCATAGATTTCTAACTCGGAACCTGGAATGACTGTTAAATTACCAAATGCCAAGCCGCCATCCGGATGTTCAACCATGTCTCCACTCGAAACGAGGCTTTCCATTTCAAGGATTACTTCAGGTGAATGACTATCAATTATTCCAATCATATTCAGCCCTTTTTCATGCCGAGCATGCTCTATAATATTGGTAAATGTTAATGATTTGGCACCAGTTATTTTTACTGGCTTTCCCGTCCATGTTCTACCGATATGGATATGTAAATCTACATAGAAGCGTTTCATTTTTTCGCCAACACCTCTTGGAGTTGCAAGTATTGAACAGCATAAGCAGTTTTGGCATCATAGATTTTTTGTTCCTTAATATATCGGACTGCTTCATCAAGTGTTAATTCTTCAAGGTTTACAAACTCATCCTCATCCAGTGCAGCTGCATTTTCTTTCTTTGTTAATCCTTTCGCAACAAACAGATGAACAATTTCGTCAGCAAAACCAGGTGATGTATAAAACGATACGAGAAGCTCCAGACTTTCACATTCATATCCTGTCTCTTCTTCTAATTCCCTGCGCGCGCAAAGAGCAGGCTCTTCGCCTTTTTCAAGTTTACCTGCTGGTATTTCAACGATAGTCCGTTCCAGAGCTTTGCGAAATTGCTCTACCATTACAATTTTATCATCATTAGTAATCGCCAAAATAGCGACTGCACCTGGGTGTTTGATGATCTCCCTTTTAGACTGTTTTCCATTTGGAAGTTCAACATCTTGGAGGTGAAGACTAATTACCTTTCCGGAAAAGATTTCTTCACTATGTATTGTTTTTTCAGTAAGATTACTCATCTATGTCCACTCCTGTTCTAATTCGGTATGTGCACCTCATACATTTTACCATACATGATTTGGAGGGGTATGGATGAAGGTATACGTGCATGAAAAAGGGATTACGCTTGTTGGTAAAGGCTGGGAGATTATCCAAAAACTTAAAGAATACAATAAAGATTATTCCACCGTTTCTGAATGGGTAGAAAAAGTCGCACCAAAATAGTCTTTCCATTTGTAGTCTTTCCCGGACTCTCGTAAAATTATAGGAAAGGACGGGGGAATTTATTTTGAAAAAAAGAAAACTAGGAAATTCAGAATTATGGGTGACAGAGTTAGGTTTAGGCTGTATGTCGATTGGCACAGAGGAGAAAGCGGCAAGAGCGATTATTGAGACCGCATTGGATGAGGGAATCAATTATTTTGATACAGCAGATTTATATGATTTTGGTAAAAATGAAAAAGTCGTCGGGGCTGCCTTGAAGGAAGTTCGTGAACAAGTTATTCTTGCCACAAAAGTTGGTAACCGTTGGAAGCACGATCAGACTGGGTGGTCTTGGGATCCGTCCAAATCGCATATAATGGAAGCAGTCAAACAAAGTTTGAAACGACTTGGGACGGATTATATTGATCTTTACCAGCTCCATGGCGGGACAATAGAGGATCGTATTGATGAAACAATCGAAGCATTTGAAGAATTAAAGTCAGCAGGCTATATTCGCTATTATGGAATTTCATCGATTCGGCCTAATGTTATTCGTGAATATGTAAAGAAGTCTGATATTGTTTCTGTGATGATGCAATACAGTATTTTAGACCGACGTCCAGAAGAAGAATCCTTGCCACTTTTGAATGAACATGGAATCAGCGTCGTTACCCGCGGTCCTCTCGCAAAAGGGCTGCTAAGTGATAAAATGCTAGATAAGGTGTCTCAAAAAGGGTATCAGGACTATAGTCAAGAAGAGTTGCTTGAAGTGTTACCTGCACTGAAAGACAAGCTGGCATCTGACCGCTCGTTTACAGAAGTTGCGCTTCAATATAATTTGGCACACCCAACAGTGTCTTCAGTTGTGACCGGAGCCAGCAGTCCAGAACAAATAAGAAGTAATGCTCGAGCGATTAAAAGCCAACCACTAACACAGGAAGAACTAGATTTGATAAAAAAAATATCAAAAGCAAATGCTTATCAAGAACATCGTTAAATAGGCAGAAAACTTCTAATTAAAAAATTAGGGCTGTTCTATAGCGAACAGCCCTAATTACTTTTCAGTTATTATGACCCAACATTTCTACATTAGGTGTTACTTGAACTTTAACTGGTGCAGTTTCTCTCAGGAATAAAGTAAACAAGCAAGCAACGAAGGCACCACAAGAACTAATTAATAGTGGTGCTGCTAAACCCCAGGCATCTGCTGCCATACCTGTAAATAATGGGCTTAATACGCCTCCAATAATTTCCGTAGAAGCTAAAATTAATCCCATCGTAGCCGCTGCATATTTTACCGGTACAGATTCAGAGGGAATAATGGTTGTTAACATCGCTAATGCTCCAATGCCTGAAACTAAGATAAAAAGCAACACACTCATTAATACAAGATTATTAACGTAAATAATAACGAATGGGGCAAACACAGTTAAAATCATAAATCCAAAAGTAGCTGGTTTACGTCCAATTCGGTCTGAAATGGCTGGAACTATGAACCCCCAAACTGCGATCCCCAAACCAAATGCGGCCATTATAAAACTCATTGTACTTGCAGACAATCCCTTTACATTCACTAGATATAGAGGCGTAAAGATTGAGAACGGTAACAGGAATACCCATAAGCTGGAGGCAATGATAAGACATAACCAAACATTTCGGTTCTTCAAAACAGCTTTTATGCTCACTTTCTCAGCCCTGGCAACGGATGAACTTGATACTTCCTGACTTGCTTGAGGGTTTTTTACAGTCTTCCAAATAAAGAATCCGATTACAAGGCCAGGTATGATGGTTAAATAAAAAGCTGTTTTCCAATCAAACGCATTTGCTAAAGCTACGATTACAATTGGTGCCAATAAACCACCGAATACACCATAAGATGTCCCTGTCGTGAATCCCAAATTAAATCCCAGGCGCTTCTTGTTAGATTCTTGAGCCAAAATTGATGAAGTGATAGGGATAATGGGTCCTTCAGCAAACCCCATTAGTAAGCGAAGGATTAATAAGGAACCAAACGTTGCAGTTAAACCATGTGCAAATGATAGTAAGGAGAATAAAAGTACACAGATTAATAGAACGGCCGTTTTACTTTTTACCTTGTCAGATAAATAGCTTACGAGCGGGCTTGAAATTGCCCAGCTGATTGCTAAAGCAGACGCTAGCATTCCAATTTGGGTGTTTGTTAAACTAAAGTCCTCCTGTATATATGGAATAAGGAAATTAATAGCTAGCCGATCAAAGAATACAAATCCAATGGTAAAGAAAAAGATAGCGACTAACTTATTTTCATAACTCCAAAACTTTTGTTTTTGCATACTAACACCCTCTCTTAATTAAAGACCTTTTTGATACAATTCTTTAATATCCTTTTTCAAAATAATAGAAAGATGCATCATTAGAAGTGGATGTACGCCGGCTTCAAATAGTTTTGTAGCCTGGCAAAACATCACCGCTTCTCTTTCCTCCTGGGTTAACCCGTTGTTGTCAAACAAAAACATATCACCTTCTAAAAATCTTGCTGTCTTTTCTTCATCCTGTGACAGTTGGGAGAGAAATTTATTAATCCGGTAAGCGTTCATATCATCATTCACCGCCCATAAAATCCATGATTCCAATACCAGTTGCCCATGCTGTGACTGGTTCATAGCAAAGAAGTTCGCGTTTTTCATTTGGACATGCACCTGCAACTGCAACCCAAGAACGAATTTCTAATGCTCCGTTTCCAGCTTCATTTTCAATCTCTTCATTACTCCATTTTTGAATTTCTTGTTCCTGATTTTGCAATAATTGATTGATTATGCGATGGTCAAACTCTTCTGCAATTTCTCCCATCCGCGGTACAGCTACCCAATGCGACAGCCCTCCGGTAGCAATAAGAGCAACTCGTTTATTTTCATCCCATTCCTTTATCGCTTTCGCAATCATCTCTCCAAAACGATACATTCTTTTTAAAGGTGAGATTGGCGGAGTGGCTGCATTGATAAAGATCGGTACGATGGGAATATCCATTTGTGGTGTTAGATAATGAAGCGGCGCCATAAATCCATGATCCAATTTCATTTCATAGGAAGAGGATAGGTCAAATTCGTTTTCTAAACCATAGGTCAATAAGTGTTTCGCTAAAGGCTGATCCATAGGTACATCATATTGTGGAACCCCTGCATCTCCCCAACCTTTACCTGTTTCACCAATGCCTATACAAATCGATGGCATGTTATCAAAAAAGAAGGTTTTTAAGTGATCAGCTGATAAAACCACTATCGTGTCTACTTGTTTCTCTTTAAGACGGTTCCCTAATTCTGCAAATGCCCCAAAAACATTGTCAGCTTGTTCTTTCGGCGCTTTATCCTTTGCTCTTACCATGAGGGCAGTATGTGATACTGCCCCTGCCGCTACAATTTTAGCCATATATATTCCTCCTATATTATTGAAGAACGCTAGATTTTAAGCTTTGAATGTATTGGTGAATGATAGTGTCGAATTCTTCAGGCTGTTCCCATTGCGGCCAATGTCCACAATCCTCCATTAAGTCAAATTTTGCCCCCTTCACCAATTTACTGGCGCGTTCACCCGTTTGCCATGGCGTACTTGGATTATGCCGCGTCCATACGATATATGTTGGGACAGTAAATTCTTGAAGGTGTTCTGGCTTAATGTACCATTTCGTTGCCCGGTCTGGATCCATCATTGCCTGAATTTTCGGCTGAATACGCTGCCAATCTGGATTTGCGTATAAGCGATAGCGAATTTCTACGAGTTCATCTGTAATGGATTTTTCAGGTTCATAGAATAACCATTTTAAACGTTCTTTGACAGATTCTCGTGTTACTTCTGTTGCAGAAGACCGTTTACTTAACTTACGTAGATTTTTTAGTGCATCTGATCTCGTAACATCAAAATCGTCTACTAATAATCCAGCCCCTGTTACAGAGATGAATGAATGTACCAGTTCTGGATGATGGTAAGCTAACCAGAAACTAACCCAGCCACCCAAAGATTCACCAACAAAGTGAGCCTTATCAACTCCCATAGCAATCATTAAATCCTTCATGTGTTTAACATAATCTGGAATTTCATAATCGCAATCTGGTTTGTCTGTTAAGCCATGACCTAATAAATCTAACGCCACGACATGATAATGTTTCGCCAAAGTGGTTACATTTTTAACAAAGGCTTCGGCATGCCCTCCGATGCCATGAAGGAAAAATACTGTTTCACCTTGACCTGCTTCAAGGCAGCGAGTTCGGATACCACCTGCATCATAATAACTAATCTGACCTCCAAGAAAATCTATCCAAGACGTGTTCATTCCGATTCCACTTCCTTTTTAGTAATCTATTAGTTTAATATCGTGTAATGGGGCTGTTCCCTTTCGTTTTACTTCTGTAAAATGGGCCAAACCGCAGCTTGGGCATGCATATTCGTGCATTTCTAATTCTTCATGCAGTTTTACTCTTGTTCCAATATCCTCAGCTGCTATCGCTTTTACCCCAAGATATTCTTTAATATTTTCGTTTGCTGGAGCAAGTAGTTGTTTACATCCACATTGGACATAAACTGTATTTGATACTTGAACTCGCTCGAGTGTGTCACCTATTGGACCTAAAACGATCCTATTATCATTTTGTAAAGAGCTTGGTAAGAACTTAGCCACCTCATAAGTCTTTCGTTCACGACGTTTTTCTTCGCGTGCCTTTTGTGTTGCTTCTTGATTAATTTGTCCTTTCGAAATGACAACTTTGAACAGATTTTCAGCTGTTTCTTTTTGATAAACGCCATTATTGACATCATTTAAAACACGTTCTGGTTCACGGTCAATGGAGTCACCCCATCCTCCGCCTCCTTGCCAAGACCACTCAAATACATCACCAGGCTGGAAGAAAATCGGGCCTGGTTTGGCAGACAAAGATTCTTTTTTTGCATTTAATTGAGACGGATCTGCTACCCATTCTTGTGCAGCAAATTTATTTTGAATATTTGTTTCACGATACATCGAACGAACAATACATGAACCTGGTTTTCCACCCCATAATCCAAAGGCATTCGGTACTTCTAATCCGTGAGCCATTGGAATACCCATTAATGATGGTGTATCATGGACGACAAATGCGGAGCCTAGCGACATTCCTCCGCGATTACGGCCAGCTCCCGCTGTATCTTCCATATATCTTCTGTATAGGTAAAGAACAGGAGTGCCACTTTCCATTGTTTCAACATTCGGAATTTTTTGAGCAGGAATATGATGACATCCTCCAGCATCGATTCCATCACGGTGATCATATGCTCCGGCACCAGAAGCCATTTGCTCTGTGAATGTATTACCAAAAGGTTCTTTATATTGATTTAATCCGGCAACATTTAATAAATCAGCACCGCCAAAGTAAGATGAATGTGCTTCTGATAAATATTGGTCAGAGCTAGCCAACATTTTGGAAATGGCTTCTACAACCAATGATTCGACAAGCCACATCACACTTAATGTGGCATGACCAACTGCCGCCGGCCATTTTGCATTACAAATAATTCCCTCTGGCGCTATAATTTCAACTGGATCAAGAACGCCGTCATTCCATGGGATGTCATAAGCGAGCAGCGGCAGGAGACCTGAAAAAATCCCTCCTACTAATGCGCTTTCGGTACAGTTTGCGAAACCTGGAGTTTGTTCTGAAGATTCGCTAAAATCAAAAGTCAATTTATCACTTTTTTTGGTCAGTGAAAGTGCGATATGGTACAGTCGATTACTTTGTCCGTCATGGTCGAGATAGTTTCGTGCCCGATACACTCCATCCGGCAGTTGTCTTAACCGTAATGCAATTTTATCCTTTGTTAATTGAATAATATCTTCAAATACTGTATTAATGGTTGGTAAACTGTATCGGTCAACAAGTTGTAATACTTGTTTAAGTGCCACCTTATTAGCCGATGTCATCGCCCGAAAATCTAATGTGAAGTTTTTAGGCAATCGTGACATACCTGAGATCATGTTCCATACATCTTTTCGGAGTTTACCGCGTTCAATAATCTTAACTGGTGGAATAATCATAGATTCCTGATATACCTCGGTGGCAGATGATGCCAAACTGCCAAAAACCATTCCCCCAACATCCAGCTGATGCAAGCATGCTCCTGCCCAGCCAATACGTTCGCCTTCATAGAAAATCGGGGCTAGAACACCCATATCCGGGGCATGAAGAGCGCCTTTGTAAGGGCTGTTTACAACAAACATATCCCCTTCTTCAATTCCTGGGTCAAGAGAGCAATCTGCAATAATATGCTCCAGCATTTTTACAAGTGATCCCGTGTGTGCAATAACCGTTTTTCCCATTGTTACTAGATTACCGTTTGCAGAAAAAATTCCAACATTAAAATCTGCCGCTTCCACTACGATTGGCGATCCTGAAACAGCCTGTAAATTTATTGACATCTCTTCCGAAATCGCCATTAAGCGATTTCGCAGCACTTCAAAGGTCACTGGATCAACTGAAACTCTTTCTACACCCTTTTCTACAATTTGTTTCAATGGACCATTTCCCCTTCGCTTTGGATTTGCTTGTCGTTTAGTAGAACTGCTTCCGGCAAAATGACCGTATTTAAATATTCATCAATCGTTGCCTTTTGTTTTGGACCAATTACAATTGTAGTGCCTGGATGTTCAATAATAGCTGGTCCTGTAATTTCCATTCCTGCCTCTAAATCTTCTTCGTTATAAATGTAAGTTGTCATGAAATCATCCACTTCATGGAAATAAACATATCTTTCACTACGTGGAGCAGCCTTTCCATCAGAATTGCTCAATTTTTTAGAAATCGCCGCTTTTGGAACTGGGGCCTTTCCGTGCACGCGGAATCCTGTAATTTCAATTCCTGCCTCACGATAACCAGTACCATTCCCATAGCGTTCTTCATATTTTTGTTCAAAACGAGCAACGAGATCGTTAATGTGTATTGCTGTCAATTCGCCACCTTCAATTTCAACGGAAACCTGATTGAATTGTCCGCGAAAACGTAGATCGACTAAACGACTAAAGCGTACATTTTCTTTTGTTACAAAGTCATTTAACAATGTTTTTTCACATTTCTCTTCTAATTGTTCAAACACTCCATTAAATTCCGATACTGAAAGGTGATCTGATGCCACTTGGAACATGGCTGGTGTTTGCATCCGCTTAGAAAGATAATAAGAACGATGAATATCCGACGTTCCTATTCCATAAGCTGAATGAACGGTCGCTGTGTAAGGAACTAAGATTGCCTTTACACCACTTTCAGCCCCAAAGCTGTAACTATGTGCTGGACCTGCCCCACCGTATGCAAAGAGTACGAAGTCTCGGGGATCGTGGCCTTGACTAATCGTGGCTTGTCTTAATAAGTCAGCCATTCGATTGTCTGAAATAGTGCGAATACCTGCAGCGGCTTCAACTACAGTCATTCCGAGCGGCTCTGCAATTTTCGTTCGAATCGCTTCTTCTGCTTTTTCTTTATTCAGCTTCATTTTTCCACCTAGGAAGTGGTCTGGATCAATAATTCCTAACACAACATCCGCATCTGTAATGGTTGGCTCGGTTCCGCCTTGGTCATAACAAACTGGGCCTGGAACAGCTCCGGCACTTTTCGGTCCTACAAACAAGTGGCCGTTTTCCACATAGGCAATACTTCCTCCACCAGCACCGATGGCTGTTACTTTTACCATTGGCTGCACAATATGATAACTTTCAACCTCTGAGTTATTGCTCACGATAGGCTTTCCATCAATGATCAAGCCCACATCAAAACTAGTTCCACCCATATCAGATGTAATCACGTTCGGGTAACCGAGCTTCCCGGCTAAATGTACAGATGCTAACACCCCACCCGCTGGACCTGAGGTTAATAAGGATACTGCAGCTTCGCGTGCCTCATCTGCCGGAATTACACCCCCGTTCGAATTCATTATCGTAAAAATACCATTAAAACCCTTCGCTTTTAACTTATCTTCTAAATTCGTAACGTATGAATCAATACTTGGTCCTAAATAAGCATTTATTGCAGTTGTTGCTGTGCGTTCATATTCTCCTAATACAGGTGCCGTTTCTGAGGAAATTGAAAGGAAAATACCTGGTGCCTCTTCTTTCACTATTTTTTTGATTAGTTGTTCGTGAACTGGATTGGCAAACGACCAAAGCAAACTCACTGCAATTGCTTCTACTCCTTGCTCTAGCAGCCTTCGAACTACTTGTCTTGCTTTCAGCTCATCAAGGGATACAATAACGGCTCCCTTATAATCAATTCTTTCCGGTACCTCTGCAATTAACTGTTTAGGAATGATCGGGTCAGGCAGTTTCCTAATACTATAATGGGTAAGTTGGTCCCCGAGTCCTGCCCACTGTCCCATAGTCCGTTGGATTAACATGGTATCCCCGAAGCCTTCTGTAGTAATTAGGCCTGTCCGAACTCCTTTTCGTTCTATAAATGCATTTGTAGCAGCTGTCGAGCCATGGCCAAAATAACTTACTTTTTCTATAAATGCTGTTTCAGTCAATCCCAAATCTTGGGCAGCTAAACCGATAGCTTTCATGATCCCTATACTTCTGTCATGAGGTGTTGTGTGTGTCTTATACATCCTTAAATGACCATTGTCATCCATTACAATCGTGTCTGTAAAAGTCCCCCCAGTGTCGGTTCCGACAAAATACTTCACATCTTTTCCTCCTCATCATTAAAAATAGTTTCAGATTCTTGAATCTAAATCCTATACTCTTCAAGTGTGGATTTAGCAAACAAATCCTCAACATTTAATTTGTTTTTAATTAATCCATCTTCATAAGAATATTGGATCACTGCTTCTAACGTTTTTCGATTTTTTTCTAAACCATACGGCCAAAAGTCTTCTCCTAAGATTTCTTTTGTTCTTTCCAATTCAGGAATCAACCAAGGCACTGTTACTTTTAATGCAGCTGTTTGCTTAAAACCTTCATAAACAATATTCTTCGCTTCAACAAAGGCTTGGAATAAGTTCTGAGCCACCCAAGGATGTTGTTTAAGAATTTCATCTTTAATTGCAACAACATGCATTATGGGAAAAATTCCCGTTTGTCTATAAAATTCTTGTTCGACTGAAGCATATTCGGTAAACAGCCTCTTTACATTTGGTGAACCTTTTAAAAAACTAGATGGGGCACGTGGACCAATAAAAGCGTCTATCTCGCCCGATTCCAATAATTCATTTAACGTTTCATGCTCACCAATTGGATGAATGTTAATATCAGGCGGTAAATCGACCTTTACTTTCTCAACTCTTCCAGGAGTCTCCTCTCCCCCCATGAACCATTCGACATCAGACTGTTTAACGCCATAATAATTGTTTAAAATTCCCCTTATCCAAACGCAAGCTGTTAACTGATACTCTGGAATCCCAATTCTCTTTCCAATTAAATCCTTTGGTTCTTTTATTCCAGAATGAGTGTTTATATAAACTCCAGAATGCCTGAACATGCGTGACATAAAAACGGGTATCGCTGTAAAATTAGGAAAACCCCGATCTTTTGCTATTAAATAGGATGAGAGTGATAATTCAGCTACATCAAATTCCTGATGACGCATCATACGGAAAAAGGTTTCTTCCACAGGCATATTTAACCAATTTAACTCAATTCCCTCGGGATTTACTGAGCCATCTACTAATGGTCTAATTCGGTCATAATCCCAACAACCGAATGATAAAGATAATTTCTTCAAAAAACTCCACCTCAACTATCCAAATTGATGAAAATAGTAAATTTAAACGCTTACAAAAATACATTACCATAATATTCGAACAATTAATAATTCAAATAAGTTACTGATAATTGAGTTTTTCCTCATATTTATTTCTTTGGTTTTATTTCATTTTTTATAAAATCAATTAATTTTTGTTCAATTGGTAAAAAATATTTATGTGGTCGATATGCTAGATATAAATCCTTATAGAGTTGCAGTCCATCAATCTTTATTTCTTCCAACAATCCCATTTCAATTTCCTCTTGAACGACAAAACGGAAGTTCATCCCTAATCCAAGTCCAGCTCGAACTGCCTGTTTGGTTCCTTCAGGATGCCCTACTTCCATAACAATGTTTGAGCGAATAATTCCGCAAGATTCAAGTGCAGAATCTATGGTTTTTCTAAATTGCGTGCCTTTAGGTGCACAGACAAACGGGAGAAATTCTAAATCCTTCAATGTCTTAGGGAATAAATCCTCTCTTGCATTCGGTGAAATCGTTAAAACGATTTCTTCGGATCGAATATGTTCATATATTAAATGTTCCGACTCTAATTTTACGGGCACAATACAAAAATCAAAATCACCATTTGCTGTAAGTTTCAAAACTTCTGAACTGCCATAGACCTGGAGATTGAGGTGAATAAGTGGATAATTCTCTATAAAGCGACTTACAATGGCTGGCAGCAAATATGTACCTAAATTGATGCTTCCTGCTATGGTAATTTCTCCTGTCCTAGACTTTTTTACATCTTGTACAGCAGCATGTAACTTATCAAATTCATCTAAAATGTTGACCACATATCCATAGACCATGTGACCTGCTTTTGTAGGAATGGTATTTCGACCTTTCCTCTCAAATAATTCCACTCCGAAGGATTCTTCCATCACTCTTAACTGATGACTTATAGCAGACTGTGAAACAAACATTTTTTCGGCAACTGCTTTTATACTCTCAGATTCGTACACCATTCTTAGTACTTTCAGATTATAAATAGACGTACTCATTGCAATAGCCCCCTCATATAAAATTTATACCAAATATAAATGCCTATCAAATTATCATGCAATTCGATAGGCAGTCACCGTTTATTCTCTATTTAAACTCCTTCCAGTTCATTCCACTCTCGTTTAACAGCTCTTCAAACGATTTATTTTTTTCCTTTAACCGGCGTTCTTCCCGTTTGCGCTGTTCTTCCTCTTCCCGTTTACGCTCTTCTGCTGCCTTCATCTGGTCCTGCTGTTCTTTTAACTGCTTGAGTAACTCTGGATTGATCATATCTTTAAGCGTTACCGCTGCTTCTTCTTTTTTTGGTGTAGATTGATTTTTTTGTTTCGATTTCTTTTTCATTAAAACTCCCCCATAAACATCATCATTTATATGTATTATAGCAAAAAGCAGGCTGTTCCATTAGCAGCCTGCCTTACTTTTTTAATAAGCTTCTAAAACTACATTTTCATCCACTGTTAATGAAGCCTCTGTTGAGTTAACAACATCCTCGACTGTAAACCCAGATGCTACTTCAACAAGGTTTAATCCTGTCTCCGTTACGTCCATTACCGCTCGTTCAGTGATAATTCGGTGAACGACACCCTTTCCCGTTAATGGCAGGGTGCATTGTTTTAATATTTTTGATTCGCCATGCTTGTTGACATGCTCCATAATGATAATGATTTTTTGCGCTCCATGAACGAGGTCCATCGCGCCACCCATACCTTTTATCATCTTCCCAGGAATCATCCAGTTGGCGAGATCCCCTGTTTCAGATACCTCCATACCTCCTAGGATGGCCACATTGATATGCCCGCCGCGAATCATTGCAAAGGACTCAGCACTATCAAAGTAGGCTGCACCACTAATCGCAGTTACCGTCTCTTTTCCTGCATTAATTAAATCAGGATCTACCTCTTCTTCAGTTGGATATGGACCAATTCCAAGCAGTCCATTTTCTGATTGGAGGACGACCTGCTTATTATCTGATATATAATTTGCGACCAGAGTTGGCATCCCAATACCTAGGTTTACATAAAAACCGTCCTCGATTTCTTTCTCTGCTCTTATTGCAATTCTCTCTCTAACAGAGATCATTAGCTCTCTCTCCTTTAAAAATTCTATTGTTTAACGGTAAGTCTCTCAATTCGTTTTTCCTGTTTTCCTTCAATAACCATCTGCACGTAAACACTCGGTGTATGGATGAAATTTGGATCAAGCTCACCAATTTCATAGAGTGTTTCCACTTCGGCTATCGTCACTTTACCGGCAGCAGCAATCATAGGATTAAAGTTTCTGGCAGTTTTGTGGTAAACGAGATTCCCCATCTTATCACCCTTCCATGCCCGAACAAGACTAAAGTCAGCAACTAATGCCTCTTCTAATAGATACTCTCGTCCATTAAAAATCTTTGTTTCCTTGCCATCCGCAATCGGTGTTCCTACCCCTGCAGGAGTGTAAAAGGCAGGAATTCCAGCACCGCCAGCCCTGATTTTTTCAGCTAATGTTCCTTGCGGCGTTAGTTCTACTTCAAGCTCGCCTGCTAACACTTGTCTTTCAAACTCTTTGTTTTCTCCTACATAAGAACCTATCATTTTTTTAATCTGTTTATTATTTAATAGTGGTCCGAGACCCCAATCATCAATTCCGCAGTTATTCGAAATAACAGTTAAATCTTTCACACCTTTTTCTACTAAAGCTTGGATTAAGTTTTCAGGAATACCACATAAACCAAAACCACCCACCATTAGCGTCGCTCCATCATAAATATCCGCAACTGCCTCTTGGAAGGATATACTAATCTTCTTCATCTTGTTCTTTCTCCCCTCATCGTAGGCTTAAGCTAACTCAACGACCGTTGCTACCCCTTGACCGCCGCCAATACAAAGTGTTGCCAATCCTTTTTGAGCCTTTCTCCGTTTCATTTCATGAATCAGCGTAACAAGAATTCTTGCACCGCTTGCACCAATTGGATGACCAAGTGCAATCGCACCGCCATTTACATTTAAGATTTCTTTATTAAATTGAAGTTCACGATCAACGGCCAGTGATTGAGCAGCAAAAGCCTCGTTCGCTTCAATTAGATCAAGTTCTTCTATTGAAATTGATGTTTTTTCGAGCACCTTTTTCACCGCTGGCACTGGACCTATTCCCATAATGCTTGGATCTACACCCGCACTTGCATTCCCTTTAATACTGACTAAAGGCTTAATCCCTAGTTCATCCGCTTTTTTCCTGCTCATCACAACTAAAGCTGCAGCACCATCATTGATTCCGGATGCATTTCCAGCTGTTACACTGCCATCCTTTTTGAAAGCAGGACGTAATCCAGCGAGTTTTTCGGCTGTTGATCCTTTTTTTGGATATTCATCGGTATCAAATACAATCGGGTCCCCTTTACGCTGCGGGATAACAACCGGAACAATTTCATCTTTAAATGTACCAGCTTCAATCGCCTTTACAGCCTTTTCCTGACTCCATGCTGAAAACTGGTCTTGTTCTTCTCTGGTAATTGAATATTTATCCGCTAGGTTTTCAGCTGTAACCCCCATATGATATTGATTAAAAACACATGTTAATCCGTCATTGGTCAAGGTGTCCACTAATTTTTGATCGCCCATTTTAAAGCCTTCTCGGGCATTTTTTAATAAGTAAGGAGCCTGACTCATATTCTCCATTCCACCAGCAACAATAATGTCAGCATCTCCTGCTAAAATCGCCTGTGTTGCTAGGTGAACGGCCTTTAAACCCGAGCCGCAGACCTTATTTATTGTCATAGAAGAAACACTTTCAGGAATTCCTGCAGCGATTGCAGCTTGTCTAGCCGGATTTTGACCAAGGCCTGCTTGCAACACATTTCCTAAAATGACTTCGTCAACTTGCTCTGGCCTCACACCAGCTTGTTCAAGTGCTCCTTTGATAACTGTTGCCCCTAATTCAGGTGCTGAAACATTTTTCAAGCTCCCATTAAAATTACCAAGAGCTGTACGAACAGCGCTAACAATAACAACCTCTGTTTGACTCATTATTCCCACTCACTCCTTTTCTGCTGTTTTACGTTTACTACTTCTAGTTCGAACATTGAAATTCCTGTTATTTTGTCAAAATTTCAATAATTCTTGATTTTTGGAATTCAACACTACTACAATGAAATTATGAAGGTACAAGGGGGAAAATGATGTTTAATTTACCTAAAAAAGTAACGATTATTGAGGTTGGACCACGAGATGGGCTGCAAAATGAAAAGTTATTTGTTCCCACAGAAATTAAAAAGAAATTTATTAACGAGTTAAAAAGTGCAGGCCTTCAAGAAATGGAGCTAACATCGTTTGTTTCTCCGAAATGGGTACCACAAATGGGGGATGCTGCTGAAATTGTTGGTGACTGTCTTGATGTAAATACTAGAAACATCGTTTTAACACCTAATCGCCGGGGAATTGATCGCATTTACATGTCCGAATGTAAGGCAGTTGCTTTTTTTGTTGGTGTCAGTAATACCTTCAACCAAAAAAACATTAATAAATCAACAGCCGACAGTATGAGCGAATTAAAGCCTCTCATAGCAGAATTAAAAGCAAAGAACTACTTTGTCCGCGCCTGCATTTCAACAGCATTTTATTGTCCGTATGAAGGGAAAATAAACGAAAGTGATACCATAAAGCTTTGCAGGGAGTTTGTTGAGTGTGGAGTGGATGAACTAAGTGTTGCTGACACAATTGGGATGGCGGCACCAAATGAAGCTTATTCCTTATTTTCAAAATTAAAAAATGCTTTCCCAGAGATATTACTAACTGCCCATTTCCATGATACCCGCAAGCTCGCTTTAGCAAATATTTTGGCTTCCCTTCAAGCTGGGATTAATCGTTTTGATACCTCAGCAGGAGGACTTGGCGGCTGCCCATTTGCTCCAGGCGCTGCAGGAAATGCTGCCACAGAAGATGTTGTTTACATGCTTGAGCGAATGGGGATTGATACTGGCGTTGATTTGCACAAGTTAGTAGGCGCAATTGAAATTATTCGTCCTCACCTATCAAGACAGATTGAAAGCGGATATTTCAAGCTTCATGCCCAAACGGTATAGTTTTTTCACATGAATATTCATTCTCCTTTTTAAGCACCTTACTATATGAAACCACTACGAAGGGAGTCTGAAGATTTATGAGCCAAAAACGGGATAAAGGCTATAGTCAGCAAGGTAAAGATTACGCAGAATCAGCAGGTGGAGGAAAGCGGGTGATTGCTGCTGAGGAAATTGAAAAGGCAATTCATCCAACGAAACGCCAAAACGCAAAATCATAATTTCATTTTCACTAAGCCGCTAAAATAGAGTTAGCGGCTTTTCCTATGATAAAATAGTGCCAATGAAACCTTTGGAGGTGTACGTGTGAAAAAAGCATTGCGAGCTCTATTCCTTTCATTCTTGTTTACATTTTCTTTAGGTTTTTATTTTACAAATCGGCTTATGTATATGAAAAAGAAAGATGAGAGGCTTATAGTAAAACGCGAAAAGGAAGCGGGGAGATTTGACCCCGAACGGTTCGAATTGCTTCCAAAGCGGGAGGTTACCATTGATTCCCCTTTCGGCTATCCGATTAAAGCTCTGCTCGTGGAGCCCCACGACTCCAATCGCTATGTGATTATTTCCCACGGTGTGACGGAAACAAAAATTAATTCGATTAAATATATGAATTTATTTTTAGAGCGTGGATTTAATGCCATCATTTACGATCATCGCCGCCACGGTGAATCTGGAGGAAAGACAACCAGCTTCGGTCACTATGAAAAGTTCGATTTAAAAGCGGTTATTGATTGGTTAAAAAAAGAAAAAGGGCCGACACTCACTCTCGGTATTCATGGAGAATCAATGGGAGCAGCTACGATGCTTTTATACGGTGGCATGCTTGAGGACGGCGCTGATTTTTACATTGCCGACTGTCCATTTTCTGACTTAAAGGAGCAGCTTTCTTATCAACTAAAAAAAGAATACAAGATGGTACCTGCGTTATTAATTCCCCTCGCTGATTTTATATTGCGCCTTCGTGAAAAATATTCCATCATGCATGTCTCACCGATTTCTGTTATTGAAAATATTAAACAGCCCATTCTATTTATTCACAGCGAAAATGATGATTTTATTCTTCCTTCTATGACGAGGGAGTTATATGAGAAAAAACAAGGTTCAAAAATGCTATACCTAGCTGTAAATGGGCGTCATGCTCAGTCCTTTAATGAAAATCCGGAAGATTATCGAAGAGTCATAGATGAATTTTTGGCAAAATACCTTGAGAATGTATGAATAGCATCAAAAGCAGACTGCCCAGGTTCAGTCTGCTTTGTTTCTTTTACTTATTGAACTTTTTCTAAGTGACGTACAAGTTGCCCGTAATGACCTGACACATGCTTAACAATTAAATGATCAATTAAAAATGATAATGGTTTTCCGTCAAAATTCTGATTATAACTTGGAGCTGTTTTTACTAGATCTTCTTCTGTAACTTTAACAAGTGCTGCCTCTACCTTTGGGACTAAGTTTTGTAGTGCTGCTATTGCATCCTCTTGCGTAATCCGAGAGACTACGTTTTCATCGACGGCAGCTAAGCGGCGTACATGTTCATGATTGCGTCCCCATTTTGCCCCTGGAACCACAAGCAATGCTTCCAAATCTTCAACCCAAAAAGCTACAGCTTCTACTATATGAGAAACAATTTGCATGGCTGACCATTCATTATCAGAGGGTTTAACATAAAGTGCCGCCTCTTCAGTATTTTTTACTACCGCTACAATATCCTCGATACTCTTTTTAAACATTTCCAATTTTTCATTCAGTAATGCTGTTGCCACAGAATAGGTCCTCCTTCAAGATAAATTTTAAAAATCGCTAGAGGTAACTCTAACGCATTATATGTTGCGAAAATTGTAATTAGCAATCTACACGTTGGTAATTTTTCTTAAAATAGCCGTATAGGAAATCAGCAACATGATAGTCTGTTGGTTTGTGTTGCTCGAAAATAAAATTGCGCAGCGCAAGTGTAGTTGGGTCCTCTGCATGAATAATTTCGCCCCATCTGCGTGCTGATCCTTGCACCATGGCAGAACGAGGAATTCGAATTTCTTGGTATGCTTTAAATGCTTCTTCATAAGAATTATGTTCTTTTAATTTCTCACCTAATACAAACGCATCTTCAAGTGCTTGAACGCCGCCTTGTGCTAAATATTGAAGCATCGCATGGCCCGAATCCCCTAATAGTGTAATGTTGCCAGTTGTCCAATTGTCTATTGGTTCACGGTCATACATTTGCCAACGGAATTGACGGTTAATGTATGTTAAAGCGTTTGCAACTTTTGGATGACAATTTTCAAAACGACGTGCCATTTCTTCTGGAGTTCCCCAGTCTTCTACAGTCGCATCATATGATTTAAATACGACTACTTGATTGTAAAGCTCTCCGCGGCGAACTGGATATTGCACCATATGCAGGTTTGGTCCAATCCACATGATGACATCATCTAAGTCTAAGTTTGCGTTAGTAGACACTTCTTCGATTGGAATCGTTCCTCGGTAAGCGACATACGCAGAGTTTACTGGTTTATCATCAACTAGCTGCTTTCTCATATTTGATTTTACCCCATCTGCACCAATAACTGCTTCTGCATGAATTGTTTCACCCTTTTGGTTAACGATAGTTACCGTGTCACCATTTTGTACTGCAGTTTGAATGGCTTGGTTTGTAAAGAATTTGATATTACTGCTTTTTTGACATGCTTCATAAAGAACTCTGTGTAAGTCAGAGCGATGCAATACGATATAGGGCTGGCCGAATTCTTTTTGGAAGCCTTCCCCTAAATCAAGCGTTGCTAATTCTTTTGCCGTATAGACATCTTTTAGGACAAGACGTTTTGGTAATACGGCATGCTTCAAAATTTCTTCCTTTACACCTAAACGGTCTAAAACTTCTAACGCATTTGGTGCTAACTGGATCCCTGCACCTACTTCACCAAATTCAGGTGCTTGCTCAAAAACTGCTACTGATTTACCCGTTTCTTGAATTGATAATGCTGCTGCTAAACCACCAATTCCTCCACCTACTATAATGATGTCGCTTACATTAGTCATTGACTTTCCCCTCCAACCAAGATATTATCTTCCATAAATAGAGAACTTTGTTACCTTATAAGGAAACTTTAAATCATTTTTCACTATTTCGTCAACTAAAAACTTTTAAAAATTTAGAAATTTCTATATAGTCATTTTTTTGTTATTATCATAATCAAAAGAAAAAAAGGGGGATCATTATGACAACTGAAACAAAAACCGCCGGTATACAGTCATTACAAATTGGGTTAAACATATTAGAAATCTTAGCAATGGAAAAAGAACCACTAAAGTTTACTGATATACAAAAGCTAACGGCTATGACAAAAAGTAATTTATACAAATATTTATCTACACTATCTCAATTTGGATTAATCTACCGTAATCCACATACAAATGCGTATACACTTGGACATAAATTAGTACAGTTAGGAAATGTTGCTCTAGGTCAATCTTCTTTAATAGAAGTGGTTATTCCCTATTTCAAAAAGATTACTGAGAAAACGAACCTAACCGTCCTACTGGCTGTTCCTTCTAAAAAAGGTCCACTCATTACATATATTTTAAGTGCAGATTATGGAATAAACATTGGTGCACAAATGGGGACACATTTGCCGCTCACCTCCTCTTCTGGTGTTGTTTTTTCTGCTTTTGAAAGAGACATCTTTTTGAAAGAGTGGGAAGAAGAAGAACGATCGAAGTTCAATGAAAGGGAATTACAGCAATTTCAAGTTGAAAAAGAAAAGACAAGAGCATTATTATTTGCCTCAAAAACGGAACCGCTAGTAAAGCATGTCTCTTCTTTTAGTGTCCCGATATTAAATTTCAATCATGAACTACTCGGTATTATTACCATCGTTGGTATTACTGAGACAGTACCAAAATCAGCGGACCATCCGACTGGAGAATATGTTCTCAATGTCGCAATGGAAATTTCAGAGTTTTTTGGTTTCAGGAAATAAAATTCTGAAAACAAATAATATTGACAATTGTTTTGAATTCTTATAATATTTTTTATAAATAGTGAACTAGTTTCATAATTAGTGAAAATTAAGGAGGGCAATAATGAAACTTATTAATTTTACTGTCGCCGGGCATACACGTGCTGGGGCAATCGTTGATCAAAAAGTAATCGACTTAAACTATGCTTACCAAGCACAGTTAAAAGCTGAAGGAAAATACCGATACGAAGCAATTGCAAAGGCTTACGTGCCAGATAATACGGATGAGTTATACCAAGGGGGCAAAGAATCCCTGCAACTAGCACAAAATGCAATCGATTTCATTTTAGCTAATCCCGAAAGCTTTGATAAAAAGGTAATTTACAATTGCGAGGAAGTTAAGGTCGAAGCACCTGTTCAAAAGCCTGGAAAAATTATCTGTGTGGGTCACAACTACCGCGAACACATTTTAGAAATGGGTCGTGAAATCCCGTCGAACCCAGTTATTTTTGCGAAATTTGCTAATACCATTTTAGGACCAGAAGACGATATTCCACACTATCCAATTTCTGATCAACTTGATTATGAAGCAGAATTTACTTTTGTTGTAGGTAAACAAGCTCGCAATGTATCAGAAGAAGATGCATTAGACTATGTAGCAGGTTATACGATTACAAATGACGTAACCTATCGTGATATTCAACGACGGACGCTTCAATGGCTGCAAGGAAAAACAGTAGATGGCACTGCACCAATGGGACCATACTTGGTAACGTCCGATGAATTACAAAATCCAGCTGGATTAGACGTTGTCCTTAAAGTGAATGGTGAAGTACGTCAAAAAACCAATACTGCTAATCTAGTATTCTCCGTTCAAAAATTAGTAGCTTTCTTGTCCAATTTAATGACATTAGAGCCAGGCGATGTTGTCTTAACAGGAACTCCTGGGGGCGTTGGTGTTGCGATGAATCCTCCGACATTCTTAAAAGATGGAGACGTCGTTCGTATAGAAATCGACCAAATTGGTGCGCTTGAAAATAAAGTAAAGGCAACTGAAGTCTTAGCGACTGTTTAATGAGGCATTGCAAGGGGGCAAGCAGAAAACACGCTGCTCCCCTTTTCTCTATAAAATTTGAAGGGTAAAGGAGAATGTGAAATGGCTGAAGTAAATCCAGAAGTTCAAGAGTTTATGAAAAGCCAGATTGTAACCGATTACACTAGGGAGATTCAACAATACAACTTAGGACCTCTTTGGGAAGCAATTCCTGCAATTATGCACAAAACGCCAACTCCTCAAGCACAAGCTTATCTTTGGAGCGATGAATTACTAAAAAAGAAAATGGCTGAAGCAGCACAAATCTTCACACCAGAACGCGGTGGTGAACGTCGTGCGATTTATTTCCAAAATCCTGGCTTAACGTATCGTGAACCATGGGGATGGGGATCTACTACTCAAACGATTTATGCAGCTATTCAAATGTTATTGCCTGGTGAAAAAGCGCCATCTCACCGGCACTCACAAAGTGCATTACGCTTCATTTCTGAAGGTACAGGTGCATACACGATCGTGCAGGGTCAACGTGTTTTCATGGAAGAAGGCGACTTTTTAATTACTCCAAAGGGCTTATGGCACGGGCATGAACATTTAGGTACAGAGCCTATGTATTGGATGGATGCTTTAGATATTCCTACCCTATACGCAATCGGCGGTACATTCTTTGAGCCGTATGAAGAAGGTTTACAACAGCCTGATATTCCTGATAATTTTTCTGAGATCCGTTATCGCGGGGGCATGGTTCGTCCTGTTGGTGATGATAAATTCACAGTTGCCCCACTTGCAAATTATAAATGGGATCGTACGGTAGAAGGAATTAAAGGCTTGATGGAATTCGATCCAAATCCACACCATGGATTTGCCGTTGATTACATTAACCCAACTACAGGTAAATCGGCGAACCCAACGCTTGGCACGAGAATGCAGCATTTACCGCATGGTTTCAAAACAAAGGCATTACGCCATACCCACTCAACGGTATACCAAGTACACAAAGGTTCCGGTCACACTATCATTAATGGTGTTCGCTTCGATTGGAAAAAAGGCGATTACTTCGTCGTTCCAAACTGGGCTTGGTATGAACACTCTGCATCAGAAGACTCTTACCTATTCTCAGTCAACGATTTACCAATTATGGACCGTTTTGACTTAGAACAAGAGCAATTACTTGATGAAAATAATGGCCACCAACAAGTTACTGGTGAATTTAAAGCAGACTTCCGTTAATAAAACATTTAAACAAGAGCGGATCCGTTATTTAGGGAACCGCTCTTGTTTAATGCTTACATATCTGTAATCCTGATATCTGCAATGGCAGCAATTGGAATCCGGTGTACTTCTTCAAAGTGGTCGACAATATGAAGTTTTTGCGTTAATTCGTCCCAATAATGAATTTTTCCAATGACGATTTCATAATTACTCTTTCGATAATGAGTAATGGTAACAAATTGGTCGAATTCGATTGCTTCAGATAAGGTCACATTCATGAGCTCGAGCTGCTGTTCATCCATTTCTTTTTTCTCTTCATACTGATCTTCTTTTACCCAATCCCTCAGCATTTTGACATGCTCTGGAAGCATCATCGAAACCCATTTGATTCTTCCTCTGTCGCGAATCATCTGAAATCGCCTCCTCTCTTATTGTCTAGCTCCAGCGCCTAGAGGCTCGGGGTCATAAGTCAATCCGTCAAGAAGGTTAAAAAGCAACCTTCTCGCCGGCTCGCCTTATGCCTGTCGCCTCTGGACAAGGCGCTTCCGCTTTTCTGTTTATCTTTTATGCCCGCCAACGAGTGTAGCCCGGTGCTTTGCCGTTCCGGCAGTTGTGTAAGAAACAGCCCGTAATAAGGAACCCGAACCAAAGCGTCTGCGGACAGCATCAACCACATAGCCAAGATCTCGCCGTTTGGCAGCCCCCATGTCAAAAAGATCGAGCTGAAGCTCGTGGTCATCGACGATATTTCCGATGCTAACGGCAATTTGTCTTACCGTCTTTCCTGTATAATGCTCATGAAATAATTCAAGGCAAACACGATAAATATCCATGGTTACATTTGTTGGCTGCTTGATCGTTCTTGAGCGATGGAAACCACCGCCAAGCTCATCCTGGCTATAGCCGATGCTAAGGCTGATGGTCCTTCCTGCTTTGCGGCGAGATCGTGCTCTTCTGGCTACTTCTTCACATATTTCTAACATCACATGTTTTATTTCTTCTTCCTCTTTATAGTCTCTTAACAGAATTTGGCTTTTTCCAAAGCTGATCTGCCCCTCAATAATCGGTGCGCCCAACTCTGAAAGGTCTACTCCCCAAGCATGATGATAAAGCTGATTGCCCATGATTCCGAATTTCTTTTCCAGTGCAGCTAAATCATAGCGAGCCAGTTGGCCCACCGTGAAAATACCCATCCCATTTAATGTTTTTTCAACACGTCTGCCAATTCCCCACATTTCTCTAAGCGGTGATACAGGCCAAAGCTTTGTCTGGACATCTTCATACTTCCATTCGGCAATCCCATGCTTCTTTGCTTCCAAATCGAGGCAAAGCTTCGATAGCAGCATATTAGGGCCAATTCCGACCGCACAAGGAAGCTGGAATTCACGCTCAATGTCATCCTTTATTTTTGCTGCAATCGTAAAAGCATCCCCCCACAAATGAAGGGCTCCATCCACCTTGATAAAGCTCTCATCCACGCTGTAGGTATGGAGTGCTTCCTTTGGTACATAGCGATTAAAAACACGGGTAATTTCAGTAGAAATTCGCAAATAAGTTGCCATTTTCGGCTCAACCACTTGAATGCGTGGATCATCAGGAATCTCAAACAGCCGTGAACCTGTTTTTATTCCAAACTCTTTTTTCAAACGCGGCGAAGCGGCAAGCACAACACTTCCATTTCGTTCTTTGTTACCGGCCACAGCTAGATAGCAAGTCAAGGGATCAAGACCAAGCATGATAGCGGAACAGCTTGCATAAAAACTCTTCATGTCTACACAGAGTATTTGATTGTGCGGTAACGTGCTGTAATCAACCATGTTTTTTCCTTCCTTCGCACAAAATATCGAACATTCGTTCCTTATATTATATACACATCTTAAACGAATATACGTTCGTATTCAATGGAAATTTTTTGATACGTTTCATGGTTATGGTTATTTTTCTGGATGAAAAATCGGTATAATGATGGGTGAGGTGCACAAAATGGAGAAAAAATTGATTATCAAAATGATAAAGAATTGCTTTAAACAATATTATTCCGAAGTGGATTCCCTGCCAATGAGCAGTGCGGATTTAGAAGAGCTTGCAGAGCGAATTATTCAAATAAAAAATGAACAGCCCGCTTTAGATTTATACGAGGCTGTAAATGATACGGTTTATGAATTTTTAACGGATTGATAGCAAAACAAAAAACCGCATCTGCGGTTTTATTTCTTGTTAAACGCCTTTTTCCCGATCCGTTCAAAAAGTCTTGGAAAGAGAACATATACGACACTGCCCATATTCATCCAGCGCGGCAAGTTGATTTCCCGCGTTTTTGTTAGCATACTGTCGACAACTTTCTGTGCCACATATTCTGGCTGCAGCATATATCTTTTAACATTTTTAACATATGTGCCTTTTTCATCGGCAATATTAAAAAAGTTTGTGGCAATCGGTCCTGGATTCACAGATGTTACCAGAACATTGTAATCACTAAGCTCCATTCGCAGTGAATTGGTATAACCAAGAACCGCATGCTTGGTAGCGGAATAAACACTTGATTTTGGCGTAGCAATTTTCCCTGCTTGCGAAGCAATGTTGATAATATGACCAAAGCGGCGTTCACGCATTTTCGGCAAAACCATACTCGTGCAGGCCATTAACCCGACGACATTGACATCAAACATTCCTTTAATTTCATCTATTGTCACTTCATGGGCTTCACGGAAGACGCCGAATCCTGCGTTATTTACAAGAATATCAATATGGTTTATTTTTTCCGTAATCTGGCTAAAAACTTCCTTCACTTTATCTGTATCAGAGACATCTAATTGATAGACGTCTACCCTAATTTGGTACTTCTGCTGCAATTCTGTTTGCAGCTGCCTCAGCTTTTCGATGCTCCGTGCTACTAGGACAAGATTAGCACCACTTGCCCCACAGAGCTTGGCGATTTCAGCACCAATTCCCCCAGATGCACCAGTGATGACAATATTTTTACCCTTAAGTTGTTCTCTAGCCATATATTACACCTCATCTAGCTTGATAAAGGACAGGTTGATGATCCTTACTTATAATCTCACCGATAGAAGCTAAATAGTCAAGCTGTCCGACCGTTTCCGATAGCGTCAAAATCAGTTCACGCTTGTAAGCAGACGGAAAAAGGCGCTTACAAAGTTCAAATACGGTTTGCTGCTCTTCTTTAAGCCAATTATTAACCTTCATCGCCCGTTCGTGTTGATGAATCAGTCTTTTTTCAACCAATTCTTTTAATTGAAAAACTTCCTTTCCATGCCCTGTGTAAACAAACTGAATCGGGTAAGACAACAGCTTTTTCATTGAATGATTATGCTGTAGCTGAGACTTTGGCCGTTCCTTTTCACCTGGCGCAGGTGGCTCAAAAAATGGATTGGGTGAGATATGTGAGAGAATCAAATCCCCTCCAATAAGAACACCATCTTTTTCCCGAAAAAGAGCGATTTGACTTTGAGCATGACCAGGAGTCTCAATCACCGCCCATTCACTGAGTCCAGGCGGGTTCATACCTTCCACTAGCTGACCAGTTAAGGAGCGATTACAGGAGTACTTCAGTGTTTGCCTTAACATGGAGCGCGATGGAAAATATTCTTGAGGTAAGCCATAGTTAAGAAATTGTGCACCAAAAAAATTTTCTTGTTCTTCAAAAAAGGCGTCCGTAGGCTTAATCCATCGTTCATTTAACCAATGACCAAACACTTCAATGTCGTTTGGTAAAAAATCAAGCATGCCAACATGATCCACATGATGATGGGTAAGAATGACCTGTTCAATATCATTGGGGGTTAAATGCAAGTCAGATAGCTGCTTCTTGAATTCAACCCAAGATTCCTTTGTTTTAATACCACAATCGACAAGTGTCAGTCGCTCGCCTTTAATTAAATACACATTAACATCTCCGACTGCAAAAGGAGTCGGCAACGTTATTTTTGCGATACCATCTTTCCATTCTGCCATTAAAAAAACTCCTATCTTTATATTTAAAAAGTGTGATCATTTTTTGTCATTTATATAAGGTAAAGTGTAGCGATTTTTCTACTGAATGTCATTATTTTTGCATAATTAATTTTGAATAAAGTAAAAATTCAGTATACTTAATCTTGACAAACCATGTGTTATCTTGCATAATCACTAGTAAAATTTGATTCATAAATTGCGATGACTAAGACTAGTAAATGAGTAATGGCATAAGAGAGTGAAGTCCACCCGGCTGAAAGACTTCACAGCCCTCTTGATCATTGAACCTATCTTAAGAGCACTTAGGAAAACCTAACGTAAATCCGGCGTTATCGGAGTCGAGTGAACCCTGACTTTATATAGTTTGGGTAAATGAAGGTGGTACCGCGGAAGCTAGACCTTTCGTCCTTTTTGGATGGAGGGTCTTTTTGTTTTTTTTATTAAGAGTATTAAGGGGGAAATTTCATGAAAAAGTTAGCAATTATCGGCGCAGGTTCGATGGCTGAGGCGTTGATTTCAGGTATTCTTGAAAATAGTTTAATGGAAAGAAAAAATATTTGGGTTACCAATAATTCAAACGCAGAAAGGTTACAGAAGCTTCAAGAACGCTATGGGGTCAGTACCACCTATGATTTAAATGAGCTTTTAGCTGGAGCAGACATGGTCATTTTATCCATGAAGCCAAAAGATGTGGCAACTGCCATTCAATACATTCGCGACTATTTAACGGAACAAATGCTAGTGGTCTCTGTTTTAGCAGGAGTATCGATGAGTACCATCGAAACGTTAGCAAGATTACCCATTGCCATTGTTAGAGCAATGCCGAATACATCTGCGGCGGTTGGAAAATCAGCCACTGCTGTTGCCGTGAATGAGCGCGTTACTCCGCAACAAATTGAAGTAATGAAAAACTTATTTGGAACAGTAGGTTTGACTACTTTTGTGGAAGAAGAGCAGCTTGATGCTGTTACAGGATTATCTGGCAGCGGTCCTGCTTATATCTATTACCTTATTGAAGCAATGGAAAAAAGTGCAGTTGAGGTTGGTCTCGATAAGGAAATGGCGAGTGAGTTAATCGTGCAAACGTTAATCGGGGCGGCGGAAATGGTGAAAAACTCCACAAAAACATCAGAACAATTACGAAAAGATGTCACAAGCCCAGGGGGGACAACGGAAGCTGGGGTCAAGGTGCTTGAGGAACATCAAGTCCAACAAGCATTCATTTCGTGTATTAAGGCTGCAACCGCTCAATCGAAAAAAATGGGAGCTGCCTTACGTACACAACTAGAAGTCACAGAACCAACCTCCTGATTTGGAGGTTTGGCTTGAGTTGATTTAAACTAGACTAAAAAGAGTCTGGGGAAGTGTCAGAAGTGCTAACAATTTTGTATACGTTTGGAATACTTGTTTGGATTGTTTTTCTTATCGATGGATTCATTGGTTTACGAAAAATAGATGCTTTAGAAACTGAAGAAGGCTTAGAAAATGGGCCATTGTTATCGGTTATTGTTGCTGCCCGTAATGAAGAAAGTCATATTAAATCCAGTGTTCGCAGTCAGCTTAAGCAAACTTACAAAAATGTTGAATGGATTCTTGTCAATGATCGGTCAACCGATGCAACCGGGCTTATGATGGAGGAATTACAAACCGAGGATCAGCGAATTTCCGTTATTCATATTGAAGAATTGCCTGATGGCTGGCTGGGGAAAAATAACGCATTATATCGAGGTTTTCTCCAAACATCTGGAAAATGGCTATTGTTTACTGATGCTGACGTTAGATTTGAAGGAGAAGCATTCGCAAAGGCGCTTCACTATTTTGAAAAGCACGAGCTGGACCATTTAACTACTGCCCCAAACCTGAGTGCAAAGAAGTTTTGGCTAAAATCTTTTGTTGCCTTTTTCCTATTTGGATTTTCTTATTTTAAACGGCCTTGGGCAGCAAATAATCCGAAGTCAAAAATAGGAACGGGGATCGGCGCTTTTAATCTTGTATCAAAAGAAGCTTATACATCCTTTGGAACGCATGAGAAAGTGAAAATGCGCCCCGATGACGACTTACAGCTTGGAATGAGGATGAAACAAGCAGGCTACCGTCAAAGGATTGTTACAGCACTTAGGCTGATCGAGGTGGAATGGTACGGGAGTTTGCAGGAAGCATTTGTTGGACTAGAAAAGAATACGTTTGCCGGACTACATTACCGGATTAGCATGGTGTTTTTTGCCATATTCGGTGTCTTTATTACCAATGTCTTACCGTTTATTACGATATTTTCTTCTGATAAAATTGTCTCCCTGTTAAGCTTAGGCGTTATTTTGTTAAGCGGCATTCATTACGTATTAGTTATTAGAAAAATGACTGTATTTTCTCCGGTTATGTTTCTAGTATTGCCGGTTACCGCGCTCCTTTTTATCTATTCAATCATCCGTGCCAGCTGGCTCACCTATAAACGTGGCGGCATCATGTGGAGAGGTACACTATACAAATTAAGCGAATTAAGAGAGAAAGAGTAGTAAGTTTTTTTATAATGAAGCCTTTTTGCTATACTAAAGAGGAATTAGTACATACAAACAGGAGGACTCTTTATGTCTACAAAGTTATTTTCTCCTTTTACAATTAAGGATGTTACGCTGAAAAATCGAATTGTAATGGCGCCAATGTGCATGTATTCGAGTCACAACGAAGACGGTCGAATTCAGAACTGGCACCGCACACACTATACAAGCAGAGCTGTCGGTCAAGTTGGACTGATTATTGTTGAAGCTACAGCAGTCACTGTACAGGGCAGGATTTCATCTAAGGATTTGGGAATATGGAGTGATGACCATATTGAAGGGTTGAAGGAGCTCGTTGACCTGATGAAGGAAAATGGGGCGAAAACAGGAATTCAGCTTGCACACGCCGGCAGGAAGGCGGTTCTTGAAGGTGAAATCCTCGCTCCTTCAGCCATATCATTTAATGAAAAAATGAAAACTCCTAAAGAAATGACAAAAGAGGAAATTGCCGAGACGGTTAAAGCCTTTAAAGAAGGAGCAGAACGGGCAGTAAAAGCAGGATTTGATGTTATTGAACTGCATGGAGCACACGGCTATTTGATAAATGAATTCCTCTCCCCGCTTTCTAATAAAAGATCCGATGAATACGGCGGATCGGCTGAAAATCGCTATCGTTTCCTCCGTGAGATTATTGAAGCGGTTAAATCGGTCTGGAATGGCGTTTTGTTTGTGCGTGTATCGGCTCATGATTACCATGATGAGGGATTAACACCATTGGATTACGTTTTTTTCTGTCAATGGATGAAGGAGCACGGTGTAGATTTAATTGATGTCAGCTCGGGGGCAGTGGTACCTGCGCACATTAATGTATATCCTGGCTATCAAGTTCCCTATTCAGAAACAATTCGAATTGGCGCTGAGATTTCAACTGGAGCAGTGGGCTTAATTACAACAGGGATTCAAGCGGAAGAAATCCTTCAAAATGACCGAGCCGATTTAATATTTTTAGCCCGCGAATTATTACGTGATCCGTATTGGCCGCGAACTGCAGCCAAGGACCTGGGGACATCGATTGAAGTGCCTAAGCAGTATGAACGGGGTTGGATATTTTAATGACAAAAGACGACCTTTTGGCCGTCTTTTCATTTGGAGGGTATGTTTATTTCTTTAAAATCTTCGGCGATGTCGGTATTTATAAAAATCTCCTGTGCTTCGGCAATCAGTTCACGCGATGCCTGCCGGTCATACCGTGAGCTGATATGTGTCAAACAAAGCTGCTTACTTCCAGAACGTCTCGCTACTTCTGCCGCCTGATGGGTAGTCGAGTGGAAATAATCGAAGGCAAGTGTCTCTTCCCCTTTAGAAAAGGTTGCTTCGTGAATCAAGAGATCTGCATCCAATGCTAAAGAAATTGCATTTTCGCAGTATCTTGTATCCCCAAGAATGGTAACAATCCGTCCCTTTTGATCGGGTCCTAAAAAATCTTGCGGGATGATGACTCTTCCGTCTTCTAGTGTAACACTTTCACCTTCTTTTATTTTTCGAAAAATCGGACCTGGCTGTACTCCAGCTTCAACAAGCTTTTCCGCTAAAAGTGTCCCTGGTTTGTCCTTCTCGACAATTCGATACCCATACGAAGGAATGCCATGCTCTAACAATTGTGCTTCAACGGTAAACTGGTCATCCTCAAAAATAATACCAGCCCCGATTTCCACAATCTTTAATGGGTATTTTAAATAAGTTTGACTAATTGAAAGGCTGACCGTAATGTATTCTTTAATACCTTTCGGCCCATAAACCGTTACCTCTGATTCACCGCCTTGAAAGGAACGACTTGCTAACAATCCAGGCAAACCATAAATATGGTCACCATGCAGGTGGGTAATAAAGATTTTTTCAATTCTGCGTGGTTTAATTGAAGTATGTAAAATTTGGTGTTGGGTTGCTTCCCCGGCATCAAATAACCAGATCGACCCTCGTTCTTCCAGTAATTTTAGAGCAATTGATGTTACATTACGAAGCTTAGCAGGAACTCCAGCGCCTGTTCCTAAAAAAAAGATATCCATCGTAATTCCCCTCTCCGTAAATATTATAATAAATAATATAGCATATCGCTTGCGCAATTGCCCTTTGTGCGTATATTCTCATTTAAGAGAATATTTTTCAATACATGCATCATGTGGTTTTTGCTAAATCTAAATTGAATACATAAAAAGAGAGGTAACTATCGTGGACCAACAAAGAAATATGACTTCATTAATCATGATATTTGGTGCAACAGGAGATTTAGCCATTCGCAAGCTCTTTCCCTCCCTATATCGATTGTTCGAAAAAAAGAAATTAGATAAATTTGCGGTTGTAGGAGTTGCCCGAAGACCGTTATCAACCGAGGATTTTCAAAAATCTGTTAGGGACTCAGTAATAACTGCACTAGGAAAAAAGGATAAAATTGAAGAATTTGTTTCTCATTTTTATTATCAATCACATGATGTAGCAGATTCCAATTCCTATGCAGCCCTGAAAGGTTTGGCAGAGCAAATTGATGAGAAATACGAGTTAGAGGGAAATAGAATTTTTTATCTAGCCATGGCACCTGAATTTTTTGGACCAATCGCCCTGCATTTGAAATCCGATGGATTAACAGATGTAAAAGGCTACAAAAGACTTGTGATTGAAAAACCATTTGGACATGATTTAGAATCAGCAAAAGTGTTAAACAAACAAATTCGTATGGCATTCTCAGAAGAAGAAGTTTATCGGATTGACCATTACCTAGGAAAAGAAATGGTTCGAAACATTGAAGTTATTCGGTTTGCCAATGCCATATTTGAACCATTATGGAATAACCGTTACATCTCCAATATTCAAATCACTTCCAGTGAAACCCTAGGAGTAGAAGAGCGTGGCCGTTATTATGAAACAAGTGGCGCCTTACGGGATATGGTGCAAAACCATATCATGCAAATGGTAGCACTACTAGCAATGGAACCGCCAATTAAGTTAACGACAGATGAGGTGCGCTCTGAAAAGGTACGCGTGTTTCGTTCATTAAGAATGATTAAGGGAGATAAAATAAAAAAATATTTTGTTCGAGGACAATATGGTGCCGGAATGGTCGAGGATGAGCAACTTCCTGAATACCGTGCAGAGAAAATGGTAGATAAAGAATCAAACACAGAAACGTTCGTGGCTGGAAAGATTATGATTGATAATTTCCGCTGGGCTGGCGTTCCATTTTACATTCGAACTGGAAAAAGAATGGCGACGAAATCAACAAAAATAGTTGTTCAATTTAAGGACATTCCGATGAACCTTTATTATCAGCCAGAGAAACTGATAAATCCGAACTTGCTGGTAATCCATATCCAGCCAGAGGAAGGAATTACACTTCATCTTAACGCCAAAAAAGCTGGTGGCCATCTTGATGCCCAAGAGGTTAAACTAAGCTTTGCTAATACAGGAATTCATGCCATGAATACACCGGAAGGGTATGAAAAACTCTTGTACGATTGCATGCGCGGTGATGCAACTAACTTTACTCACTGGGATGAAGTAGCTTATTCTTGGGCCTTTGTCGACAACATTTCAGCGGTATGGGAAAATACGAAGGCAGACAGCTTTCCAAATTACCCATCAGGCTCAATGGGTCCGAAAGCCGCTGATGAGTTATTAGAAAAAGACGGATTTTTCTGGTGGCCAGTCAATGCATTAGATGTTGATATTTGTAAGTAACACAAAAAGCTCCGCATTTGTAACTAAACAAGTGCGGAGCTTTTAGCTATCTTCTTTGTGAGGAAAATTGCGAAGAAAATCTTTATTAAAGCTTGTTCCTGTTCCAACATTATCAGCATTGTCGACTTTTCGTGTACCAGCATTCTCAATGATATTCTTCCCGTATTTATCACGAAGAGAGGAAAGAGTTTTGAGTAACGGTTCGTTTTTGGCGTCTTTTCCATAGGAAAATAAATCAAGCTGCTTAAAAGCTAAATCCTGCTCAACTAAATCATAGCCAGTAATACCTAGCAGCCTGATTGGGTCCCCATTCCAATGCTTAAGGAAAATCTGCTTTGCTTGCGTAGCGATATCCTCTTTTTGCTGAATGGGATTGGAAAGTTTTTTACTACGTGTAATCGTTTTTCGATCTTTAAACCGAATCGTGATTCCTACTGTGGCTGCAAAGACATTTTTTCTTTTCAGTCTTACTGAAACCGTTTCAGCTAATGACTCCAATACTCGATATAACTCTTGCTGATTGCTCGTATCCTTTGGAAGGGTTGTTGAATTACCAATGCTTTTAAACTCTGATACCGCCTCAGGATCTACAGGTCGATTATCAATGCCATTGGCTCTTTCCTTTATGCGAATACCATTAATACCGAGCAATGATTTCAGCTGAATTTCATTTCCGGCAGCTAACTCCCCGATCGTGTGAATCCCAATCGTTGTTAACTTTTCAGCTGTTTTTTTACCTACTCCATGCATTTCATTCGTATTCAACGGCCACAGAACAGCAGGAATATCACGTTTACGCAGGATTGTTATTCCCATCGGCTTTTTCATATCTGATGCTGTTTTTGCCAAAAATTTATTCGGTGCTATTCCAATACTGCTTGGCAGATCAAGCTGTTCAAGAACTCTTTTTTGAATACTTTGAGCGATTTCTATTGGATTTCCCATTTCAAATGAATCCGTAATATCCAAATACCCCTCATCAATGGAGACAGGTTCGACCAGTTCTGTATAATTCCTAAGTATCTCAAACATGGCAATTGACGCTGTCCGGTATCGGTCAAAATTAGGTTTCCTAATAACTAACTGTGGGCAGAGCTTTTTTGCCTCCCAAAGTGGCATTGTCGTTTTGACTCCAAATTTTCTCGCTTCGTAGCTGCAGGTAATAATAATCCCCCGCCGCTCCTCCACATTTCCTGCAATCGCAACTGGCTTCCCCTTGAGCTCCGGATCATATGCCATCTCCACAGAGGCGTAAAAGCTATTCATATCTACGTGTAAGATAACTCGTCCTTTTTTCGGATACATTTCTTTCACGATCGCACTCCCTTAAAGATAGTACCTATATTATAGCAAAAAGGAGAACCAGCTGGCTCCCCTCGATCATTTCCTTATTGATTTGTAACCTCGTTGATAATGGCAATCGTCATTTCTGCGAGCTTGTATAATTCTTCGATTGGCATACGTTCATTGGTGGTGTGAATATCTTCATACCCAACAGCTAGGTTTACAGTTGGAATATTAAAGCCGGCAATAACGTTAGCATCACTTCCGCCGCCGCTTTGCTGTAATTCACAGCTTCGTCCAATTTTTCCTGCCGCTTTACGTGCGATTTCAACGACTTGATCACCTTCGCCAAATTTAAAGCCTGGGTACATAACCTCAATCTCAACTTCTGCTCTTCCACCCATTTCAGCCGCTACCGTTTCAAAGGCAGTCTTCATTTTGGCAGCCTGCTTTTCCATTTTTTCAGCAATCAGTGACCTTGCTTCTGCTAAAATATCAACACGGTCGCATACGATATTTGTTTGAGTGCCGCCCTCAAACCGGCCGATGTTTGCAGTGGTTTCAGAGTCAATTCTGCCTAATGGCATTTTCGCAATCGATTTCGCAGCTATCGTAATTGCCGAAACCCCTTTTTCTGGAGCAACACCGGCATGAGCTGTTTTTCCGTAGATCACAGCTTTTATCTTAGCCTGTGTTGGAGCTGCAACCACGATATTTCCTACTAACCCGTCACTGTCTAACGCATAACCATATTTGGCTTTTAATAAAGAAGAGTCAAGTGCTTTCGCCCCGACAAGACCAGATTCTTCTCCAACTGTGATAACAAATTGAATCATCCCGTGAGGAATTTTCTGCTCTTTTAACACGCGGATGGTTTCAAGCATAACCGATAATCCAGTTTTATCATCAGCACCTAAAATGGTTGTTCCATCAGTGACAACATAACCGTCTTTAATCGATGGCTTAACACCTCTTGCTGGAACAACTGTATCCATATGGGAAGTGAAATAAATAGGATCTACGCCGTCTTTAGTGGCAGCAAGGGTACAAACTAAGTTTCCTGCTCCATGACCTGTAACAGCCGTTGTATCGTCTTCAAACACATCAAGGCCTAAATCGGTAAACTTCTGTTTTAAGACTTTCGCAATTTCTGTTTCGTATTTTGTTTCCGAATCAATTTGGACAAGCTCTAAAAATTCATTTAAAAGACGTTCTTGATTAATCATCTAGATAAACCTCCGTTTTATGTACTCACTATAAGATGTCCAGCTCCAGCGACCAACGACTAGTGAACTTCCCTCTCCTCCTTTCGATAAGTCAACATCGAATCGCTATCGCTCTCCGTGTTTCCTTTATCTCGTTCGGAGCGGTCCAGTTCATACGTCGCTAAACGGTCGCTTCTGCCTTTCTCAGTATACTCTTTCACAATCTCGTCTTCAAATGATTGCTTTAAAGTGGGATATTCCCATGTTTCTTAAACGGTCTAGACTCTTTTTTATTACGAAGCATTTCTAATGCTTGGATGATTTTTATTCTCGTTTCACGCGGGTCAATCACATCATCGACCATCCCTCTGCTAGCAGCTACATATGGGTTAGCAAACTTTTCACGATATTCTTCGATCTTTTGCTCCCTTACCAATTCAGGATTATCACTACTATTTATTTCCTTCGCAAAAATAATATTAGCCGCACCCTGTGGACCCATTACCGCAATTTCGGCATTTGGCCAAGCAAAGACTAAATCTGCACCGATGGACTTGCTATTAAGAGCAACATAAGCGCCTCCATAGGCTTTTCTTAAAATAACCGTCAACTTCGGTACAGTTGCTTCAGAATAAGCGTATAGGATCTTTGCTCCATGGCGAATAATCCCTCCATGCTCCTGTTTAACTCCAGGGAAAAAGCCTGTAACGTCTTCAAAGGTGATAATCGGGATATTAAACGAATCACAGGTGCGGATAAATCTAGCTGCCTTGTCAGATGAATTGATATCAAGCCCGCCAGCCATCACCTTTGGCTGGTTGCAAACTAATCCAACTGTTTCCCCTTTTATCCGTGCAAATCCGATGACGATATTCTTGGCAAAATTCTTTTGAATTTCCATAAAAGAATCTGCATCTGCTACTTGTTCGATTACCTTTCGAACATCATAGGGACGAATGGCGTCAAATGGAATAACATCCGTTAAATCCGGACGATAATCATTTTCCTCTTCCACCGCGAGTATTGGCGGCTTTTCTTCATTATTTTGAGGAAGGTAGCTTAGTAGTTTACGAACGTCGTCTAAAATTTCTTGCTCTGAAGGAGCTTCAAAATGTGCATTCCCGCTAATGGTATTATGGACATGGGCACCGCCAAGGTCTTCAGCAGAAATCTTCTCACCCGTAACGGTTTCAATTACTTTTGGGCCTGTAATGAACATTTGGCTCGTTTTTTCAACCATAAAAACGAAATCAGTAATCGCGGGTGAATACACGGCCCCACCAGCACAAGGTCCCATAATAACGGAAATTTGCGGGATTACCCCAGAATAAATCGCATTTCGATAAAAGATATGACCGTATCCATCGAGTGAGACAACACCTTCTTGAATTCGTGCCCCACCGGAATCATTTAAGCCCACAAACGGAGTTCCGCTTTTCGCCGCTAAATCCATAACATTAGCAATTTTTTTGGCATGCATTTCCCCAAGAGCCCCTCCAAACACGGTAAAATCCTGTGAGAATAAATAGATTGGTCTGCCGTTTACTTTCCCATAGCCAGTTACCACACCATCGCCAGGTCCTTTCTGTTCATCAAGACCAAAGTCGTTGGTTCTATGCTCGATGAATGGACTTAATTCTAGAAATGAACCTTTATCCACTAAGAGCTCGATTCTTTCTCTCGCCGTTAATTTTCCCTTTTCATGCTGTTTATCAATCCTCTCGTCTCCGCCGCCAAGTTCCACTTCCCGGCGCTTATCATATAATTCATTTATTTTTTCATAGATGTCTATCATTACCCCTTCACCCCTTCTTTTCGCATAGCTCCACCAAAACACCCGAACTAGACTTTGGATGCATGAAGGCAATATGAGCTCCACCAGCACCCATCCTTGGTTCTTGATCGATCATCGTAATTCCCTTTTCATTCATTTCCCTAATTCTGTCCTCAATAGAGTCAACACCGAGCGCAACATGGTGTATCCCCTCACCACGTTTTTCGATATATCTCGCAATGGTACTTTCAGCAGACGTTGGCTCAAGCAGCTCTAATTTCGTTTCTCCTGCCTTCAGAAAAGCCACTCTAACCTTTTGGCTTTCAACCACTTCAATCCCTAATAACGGAAGATTCAACACCTCTGTGTAAAAGGGAAGTGTTATTTCTAGCGATCGAACGGCAATTCCAATGTGGTCGACTTTTTTTATCATACTTACCCCTCTTATTTTTCAAAATTTAAATCATTTCGACAATTATCTTATTCGCTAAAAAATTCATAATTCCTTCCCAATTTGTGATGTTGTTCCATTGTTCAAATAGGCTTTTCCCTGTAAAATGTATATAAAGCCTAAAAATTTTAAGGGGGAACCCAATTTGTCTAAGAAAAAAACAAGAAAAATTGTCGTATATTTAATGTTAATTGCTATGTTAGCCTCAACATTGCTAATCGGGATTGCTCAATTCATATAATAAAAAAGACAAGGGACTGTTCCGACGAACAGTCCCTTTGTCTTTTTTTATTGAATTGCTCCATATTCTTTAGCAAGAATTTCAAATGATTTTTTAGTAGAAGTAACTAGTATTTTCGTACCCAATGGAATTAATGGGTAAATGGAGGAAATGACTTCATTCTGTGTTCGGATACAGCCTTGTGAAACATATTTTCCAATTGATGCAGGCTGATTCGTCCCGTGGATCCCGTAAATCCTTCCATCTGTATCCTCCGCGTCAAAGCCTATCCACCTTGAGCCAAGTGGATTATCGGGATCCCCGCCAGGAATGTCCTTTTTCCGATAGTAAGGATTTTCTGCTTTTATCGTGATTGTAAAAAGCCCTTCTGGCGTTAATTCCTGAGTTTTACCCGTACCAACACTCACAATGGTTTGAACCTTATTATCCTCAATGAAGGCTAATTCGTTTGTGGCTTTATTAACAATAACAAAAGGGTCACCAGGAAGAGGATTCGGTCCTAACGGCCAAAGGGGAGAAATAAAAAAAGCAAACAGGATTGGTGAAAGTATTTTAATCATAAAATCCACCTGCCATTTTTACTTTAGTTTGATGCTATTTTCCCCGATTTATTCCATTTGGATGTTTTAAAGGAACTTTTAATAATAAGATATGCATTCAACTCTTTCACTAATTGGAGAAGAGCAGCACGGACCTCAAATTCCTCTCTTGTTTGCGGAAGTTCCATTTCTTCGAATTCCTTATTCATTTCACTTAATTTTCCAAGATATATGTGAGCCGTGTTTCCTGGCCAGATATTTTCGGATAATTCTTCAAGAAACTCCGCAATCATTTTTCCTTGGGGCAGTGTAACTGTAAGTGAAGTTACAATAGGTAAAACCCGTTCGATAATTTCAAATTGCTTTTCTCTCATTTTAAAATAATGAAAGTATTCATTTTCTTCTCTTAAAAAATGATTTTCTACATCGCGATAGGCAAACGATTTTGCTTCCTCAAGTAATGTTGCCGTTTCCGTAATTTCTTTCCCAGACCAGTCACTTTCCCCTGTTTTAAGATAGGTAACCATTTCACAAAAAATAGCTTTAAAGTTTTTTTCAATTCTTGCTTGATATTGTTTTAATCTATGANNTTAATAACCAGTGCCACGCCAATTCCGATAATGATTACACCAAGCTCATTTAGAAAAAGGGCAAGAGAAAGCTTATTTGCCATATAAATATGTAGAATAATGACACTGCTCGTAACAATTCCATCATTTGCTTTGAACATCACAACGGTAGGAATAAAGAATAATAGCATAATTCCGATTACGATTGGATGGTAGCCTATTAGTTCAAAAAATAGACTTGAGAATGGCATAGCTAAAACACATGCTAAAAATCGATCCCATGATGCCCGTAAAGATTTTCTTTTTGTCACCTTAATACATAAGATGGTTAAGATTCCTGCTGAAGCGAAGTTCTCTAACCCAAATTGTTGAGCAATTAGGATAGAGATAGCGGTTCCTAATGCGGTTTTAATTGTACGATAACCGATTTTATATTTCATAAATTTTCTCCTCAAAAAAAAGATGATCAACATTGACCATCTTTAGCTTATCCTTATTAGAGCATTTTTTGCAAGAAATCGTGTGCGCGTTTGCTCTTAGGGTTGGTAAAAAATTCTTGCGGGTTTGCATCTTCCACTAGCACTCCGCCATCTAAAAATAAAACTCGATCGGCCACTTCACGAGCAAAGCCCATTTCGTGGGTCACAATCGCCATCGTCATCCCTGTATGGGCCAGAGATTTCATAACATCTAAAACTTCCTTCACCATTTCTGGGTCAAGTGCTGAAGTCGGTTCATCGAACAGCATTACTTCTGGCTCCATTGCTAGTGCTCTTGCAATCGCAACCCGCTGTTTTTGTCCTCCTGATAATCTTGTTGGAAATTCATTTGCCTTTTCCGCTAACCCAACTCTTTCTAACAAATCAACAGCAATCTTTTCTGCATTAGCCTTTGACAACCCTTTTACCTTTATCGGTGCATAAGTGAGATTTTGGAGAACGGTTTTATGCGGAAATAAATGAAAATGTTGAAAAACCATACCAACATTCTGACGCACTTTCATGATATTCGTTTTTTTATCGGTTACATCTTGGCCACCTACCAAAATGTTGCCGCTTGTTGGGTTTTCAAGGAGGTTCATGCAGCGAAGGAAGGTAGACTTTCCCGAACCAGAGGGTCCAATGATCGCAACGACTTCTCCTGCTTCAATTGTCGTGGAAATCCCTTTTAATACTTCAAGCTTGCCATAATTTTTATGCAAATTATTAACCTTAATCACTGCGTCTCATTCTCCTTTCAACCGCTTTTCCTAAGAAGGTCAAGATCATGACCATTACGTAATAAATCAATCCGGCAATCAATAATGGTTCGAAGAACGAATAATTTTCTGCTCCAACCTGATAAGAACGTCGCATAATATCCATAACTCCAATTGTGGTAACAATCGCGGATTCTTTTGTTAACGTAATAAATTCGTTCATTAATGCTGGAAGGATATTTTTTAACGCTTGCGGCATAATGATATCCCACATCATTTTTGTATAGGGAACACCAAGGGCCATCGCAGCTTCCTGCTGACCTTTATCAATTGCCTGAATTCCCGCCCTGATAATTTCTGATATGTACGCAGCAGAATTAAGGGCAAAGGATAATATCGCAGCTGTATAAGGCTCAATCTGATATCCAAGTAATTGTGGTGAACCATAGTAAATCAGCATGAGCTGTAACACTAATGGGGTACCTCGGAAAATCGAAGTATAGACATCGGCAAACCAGCCGAGAAATTTTAATTTACTTATTTTAAACAATGATAGGATGATTCCAAGTATAAATCCTAGTATACCTGCAACGATTACAATTTTAAGTGTAACAACGATTCCCTCTAAAATGTATGGCATTGAAGGAATGAATAGTGTGAAATCTAAGTTCATTCAACTGCCGTCCTTTCTAATAAAAAAATTAGTAAGACGTTCAGAAGACTTCCTGAACGTCTTGTTTGTAGAATTAGTTTTCCCCACCGAACCACTTAACAATCAATTCTTGTAGTTCACCGTTTTCTTTCATTTTTTTAAGCTCTTGGTTAAACTTCTCTGTTAAATCGCTATCCTTTGGAAAAGCAATCGCAGACCCTGCTTCTTCCGGGTCATCGCTCAATGTGAAGTTCGTTAGGTCCGCTTCTTTATTAAGATACCCTTTAGCCACAGTGTCTTCAATTATGATTGCATCAAAACGACCAGCTTTCAATTCTTGAATAAGCTCTGGGATACGGTTACGATTTTCTACTTTTATTGCTACAGTTTTATTAATTTCTTCCGCTTTACCTTCTTGAATAGAACCTAACTGAACACCAACTGTTTTACCTTCTAAATCTTCTACTTTCTCAATTCCACTCTCTTTTTTAGAGATAATCATGTGCTGCGCTGTATAATAGATATCACTGAAGTCTACATTTTTCTTTCTTTTTTCAGTTGGCGTCATTCCTGCTAATACAAAGTCGGCTTGTCCTGACTTAAGTGATTGAACCAAACCGCCAAAATCCATGTCTTTCACTTCAATTTCATAGCCAAGTTTTCCCGTAATTGCTTTTGCTAAATCCACATCAAAGCCAATAATTTCGTCACTTTTATCTGATTCAATATATTCAAACGGTGCATAATCCGCAGAAGTTGCCATTACAAGTTTCTTTTCACCTGCATTTCCGTTTTTACTTTCACCACAGCCTACAAGTAAACCTACAGCTAAAATTGTTGTTAAGAATAAACCCATTACCTTTTTCATTTGTTTTCCTCCTATAGTTTTCTGAATATTATTTTTTGTTTGAATTAAACTTTTTTACTAGCTTTTTAGAATTAAAGCTTAATATTTATGCAACGTAATGAATTTTAACACAGGATTAAATAATTATGCAAGCATATTAATAAAAATTTATTATACTTTTCTAATATAAAAAAAAGCCAACCTCCGATAAAGGAGATTCGCTCTTTTGAGTGCTGTTTAAAGTTCTTCACAGTTTTCTTCAAATTCTTTTTGCAGTCTTGCTACCACTGTCGCAGGATCGTGGCCTTCAATTTGGTGTCTTTCAATCATTGAAACGATTTTTCCATCTTTTAATAAGGCAAAGGATGGTGAGGAAGGTGGATAACCTGTAAAATAGCTACGTGCTTTTTCCGTTGCTTCTTTATCCTGGCCTGCAAAAACGGTAACAAGATGGTCAGGACGTTTATCAAAATGAAGGGCATGAGCCGCTGCAGGACGTGCAATTCCACCCGCACAACCGCAAACTGAATTAATCATTACTAAGGTTGTGCCTTTTTGTTCTAGTGCTGCTTCCACCTCTTCAGGTGTTTTCAGTTCTTTATAACCAGCTGCCGCAATCTCTGAACGAGCCCCCGTCACAACATCATTCATGAAAAAATTAAAATCCATGCTCATACTTTTCACTCCTAATTTTTGTCGATATAACTACATGATAACAGTAAAAAGATGTTTTTTTCAAATAATCGTTACTATTTATTTGATAGGAATGTATTAAACAGGATTTCAACTGCAGTTGCAGCGGTTTTTTCTCCCGCCATGACTTCATTTTCTAATTGAGGTAGTTTGAGCTTTACCTCTGGATGGTGGAAAAAGCTGTAATGGAGCTCGTCGGTAATTAACGAATAAATCCAATCGCGCTGCTGGACTTTTCGCCTTTCTGCAAAAACACCTGTGGACTTTCCTTTATTCTCAAAATCCTTAATGACTTCCCAAACTTCTTTGATCCCTTCCCCTGTTAAAGAAGAGCAGGTATACGCCTTTGAGGACCACCCTTTTGTTGCTGGCTGGAGAAAATGGAGGATACGGCCGTACTCTTTTCTCGTCTGCTCCGCTATCACCTTGTTAGCTCCATCGGCTTTATGAACAAGAACTGCATCCGCTAATTCCATAATCCCTTTCTTCATTCCCTGTAATTCGTCACCAGCACCAGTCAGAACGAGCAGCATGAAAAAATCGACCATATCCCTGATAACGACTTCACTTTGACCAACTCCGACGGTCTCGATTAGGATGACATCGAAACCTGCAGCTTCACAAATCAGCATCGCTTCCCTAGTTTTCCGGTGCACACCACCCAGCTTTCCAGCCGTTGGCGAGGGACGGATAAACGCCCTTGGGTTACGTGACAATTGCTCCATACGGGTTTTATCACCTAGAATACTGCCCCCTGAAAGACTAGAGCTCGGATCGATTGCAAGGACTGCTACTCGAAGACCTATATCGCAAAGATAGGTTCCGAATGCTTCAATAAAGGTACTTTTTCCAGCACCAGGCACACCAGTTATCCCGATTCGAATGGCTTTGCCACTGTACGCAAGGAGCTTTTGCAGGAGCTCCTGTCCTTTATGGAAATGTTGTTCAGCATTACTTTCCACTAGCGTGATGGCTCGGGCTAGCTGCCCTCTATTTCCTGATAAAACACCATCAACTAATTCTTCAACTGTTGGTCCGTTAGATTTATGTTTTTGAAAGACGATATTTTTTTCGATGGCAGCAGTCTGACCTTCTTGCTCTGTTCCCTTTTTGATAACGGTTGAGAATTTTTCCGGTTCATCAGGGTCGCTCCATTCCGGTTTCATATCCTCCGCCATCTATTTTGCCACTTCCTCATAGCCAAGCTGTTTATAAATTTCCTTAATCACTTTTTGGGCAGCCACTGGGATGATTGTACCTGGACCAAAAATAGCACACGCACCATTTTCATATAAAAATTGATAATCCTGGGCCGGAATGACACCGCCGATAACAAGTAAGATATCCTCACGTCCAAGCTTTTTCAACTCAGCAGCAAGCTGCGGCAATAATGTTTTATGACCTGCGGCAAGCGAGCTCATTCCTATAACATGAACATCGTTTTCAACCGCCTGCATGGCTGTCTCTTCAGGTGTCTGGAACAATGGTCCGATATCTACATCAAACCCAAGGTCCGCAAATGCCGTTGCAATCACCTTTGCACCGCGATCATGTCCATCCTGCCCCATTTTGGCAATCAGAATCCTTGGTCTTCTTCCTTCGTTTTCAAGAAAATCATCGGTCATCTTTTTCACTTCAACAATTTCATCGTCATTCGTAAATGCCTTGCTGTATACTCCACTAATCGAACGAATTACCGCTTTATGCCGACTGGCAACCTTCTCTATCGCATCTGAAATTTCGCCTAAGGTTGCCCGAACTCTTGCTGCCTGAACAGCCAGTTCCAACAGGTTGCATTCACCCGTTTCTGCACCCTTTGTTAAGGCAGTTAAAGCCTCTGCCACTTTAGCATCATCACGTCCAGTTTTTAAGTTGGTTAACTTTTCGATTTGCTTTAAACGAACGGCTGTATTATCAATATCCAGAATATCGATTGCATCTTCCTTTTCGAGACGATATTTGTTTACACCGATAATGGTTTCTTTACCTGAATCGATTTGTGCCTGTCTTCTCGCGGCAGCCTCTTCGATTCTCATTTTTGGCAGACCAGTCTCAATTGCTTTTGCCATTCCGCCAAGATTCTCAATTTCCTCGATATGCTTCCAAGCTCGATTTACCAATTCATCAGTAAGCTTCTCTACATAATAGGATCCAGCCCATGGATCGATTACTTTGGTAATCCCTGTCTCTTCTTGTAAAAATAATTGAGTATTTCGGGCAATCCTCGCAGAAAAGTCTGTTGGCAGTGCGATCGCTTCATCTAATGCATTTGTATGTAGTGACTGTGTATGTCCCATCGCTGCAGCATGAGCTTCAAGGAGAGTGCGTATGACATTATTAAATGGATCTTGTTCAGTTAAACTCCAGCCTGATGTTTGGGAATGGGTGCGGAGCGCCATTGATTTCTCGTTTTTAGGTTCAAATGATTTCATCATTTTTGCCCAGATTAATCGACCAGCCCGCATTTTTGCCACTTCCATAAAATAATTCATCCCCACTGCCCAGAAGAAGGACAGACGCGGTGCAAATTTATCGATGTCTATTCCTGCCTTGAGCCCTGTCCGGACATACTCCAATCCATCTGCAAGAGTATAAGCTAGTTCCAAATCCGCAGGTGCCCCAGCTTCCTGCATATGATAGCCAGAAATACTGATACTATTAAATTTCGGCATATATTTTGAGGTATATTCAAAAATATCGGCAATGATTTTCATCGACATTTCTGGTGGATAGATGTAGGTGTTCCGGACCATATACTCTTTTAAAATATCATTTTGAATGGTTCCAGACAGTTTTTCCTGTGTCACTCCCTGTTCCTCTGCAGTAACAATGAAAAAAGCCAAGATTGGTAAAACAGCACCGTTCATTGTCATGGAAACTGACATTTGATCCAAAGGAATTCCATCGAAGAGCATCTTCATATCAAGAACAGAATCAATAGCAACACCAGCTTTACCGACATCACCGACAACGCGAGGATGGTCTGAATCATAGCCGCGGTGTGTGGCTAAATCAAAGGCCACCGATAATCCTTTCTGCCCCATTGCTAGATTTCGGCGATAGAAAGCATTGCTCTCCTCAGCGGTTGAAAACCCTGCATATTGTCTTACCGTCCAGGGACGATTCACGTACATGGTCGGATACGGTCCTCGTGTATAAGGAGGCAGTCCTGGCAGGTCATCCAAATGCTGTAATCCTACACGGTCTTCGGATGTATAAAGTGGTTTAAGTTGAATTTGTTCATTGGTTTCAAACAGTAAATCTTCCATAGAGAGGTTAATTTCTTTTTCGACTTGTTCCTGCCATTGTTCTTTTGTCATCAAGTCTTGTTCATCAAAGAGAGAAATATTTTCAAAATCAGGCTTTTGAAACTTCATCTATAGCCACCTCCATTTCTGTTAAAAGTAAAGAAATAGTTTCAAAGCAGTTACTATTTAAATGTATAAATTGTTTAATTCCCTCATTTGTCCATTGTGTCCGCATTTCTTTTTCTGGCAAACCTGCTAGAAAAAATTTACGATCGGAAAATTCCTGATTTAAGCTAGCAAGAATATCATGTCCAATCGATTCGTATTGATCATTTGTGCCACAGAGGCAGAAATACTTTGTATCCTGATTTAAAATAAATTGTTTTGCTGTTTCTAAAGAAATTATCGACTCACTTTCTGCTACTCTCATACCCCCTGCAGCAAGAAATCCTTTCATGAAATCCAGTCGCGGTTTGTATTGCTTTCGCTCACCAAGACAAATCATTCCAATGGCAGGGTTAGAGCCTAACCTCCCTTTAATTCGTTGGCTGATTTTTCGCAGTTCCTCGAACGGTTCTGATAATCTTGTATTTGTAATTGCATTAATTTTTATAGTCGAATGACCATTTTCAAAATAGTTGTCAGCGATCATTTCTTTCGCCGGAGCAACTGTTTCTGCAAGATTGGCATATACATTTGTTCCAACAATACTTTGTTTTCTCGTAAAAATATCCTGCATCCTTTTTGTATGAACGGTAGAAATTTCATCCTTTAACCAACCCGATTTTAATACTTCCAGCATGGCGCCTTTTGCTTCAATTTCCTGAAAATAATGCCATGCTTTTTCCGCAAGTTCGGTCGTTAGTGCTTCTATATACCAAGAGCCTCCTGCAGGATCAACGATTGTTCGAAGATGGGATTCATCCTTCAGAATGTTTTGCGTGTTTCTAGCTATCCGTTCTGATAGCTGAGAACTGCCCGTTACATCATCAAATGGTGTTACGTGGAGGTATTGGACACCACCCACTACAGCCGCAAACGCCTCATTCCCTGCACGCAGAATGTTTACATGCGGGTCATAAACTGTCTTTGTAAACAAAGAAGTTTCCGCTGCAATCTGCATTCCCCGATCCTCCGCTTCAGCTCCATAAACTTTCGTTATTTTATCCCAAAGGATCCTGGCAGCTCTAAGCTTTGCCAGCTCCATAAAGAAATTGCTGCCGATTGAGAATTGAAAGATCATTTTCGTGAGAGCTTCTTCAAGCTTTATGCCGCTTTCAAGTAGATGCTGAAGATAGAAACTACCTGTTGCTGCCGCAATTCCTAGTTCCTGAACCGCATTGGCACCGCCATGATGGTAGTTGGAGGTATTAATTAAAACCGTTCGTAAATTTGGCAGCTTTTCATTTGCGAGCTTAATACCTTTTAACCATTCACTAAAAAACTCCTCTGAAATGATTCCTTCTTCCGCAAATAGTGATAGGGGGTCATTCGCGACATAGCCACTCAACTGTTCAGCATTACAAGCTCCTGCCAACTCTTCTAGTAAGGTCTTTTGCAAGCCTTTACCATTAATGGCGAATGGAATGTCCTTAGGTAAATTCCCTAATAAATCGATTAGGGTTCCCTCTATTTCCCAGAGATTTTTTGACACTTCAAAGGATAAAGCCGTCTGTCCTTTTCCAGTAGTTTCCTGAAGCTTGTCTTTCAGTTCACCAGCGTTTTTATATGAAACTCGCTGCGCTATCCTCCAGTCATTCGTTACATAACCCAATGGATTAATCCCCCTGCGAAAATCAGAACCTCCCGGATATTCCGATAGATGTTTTTCATCTCCACGGGAATAAAGCGGTTCCAAAACAATGTTTTCATATGTACTACTTTTTAAAAATTCAACACTTTTTCCTTTTAAAGATTCCTCTGCTTTGTCTTTCCAATCTTCTTTTGCCTTTAAAGGAAAAGTTTGATTTCGTAAATCCTCTAAACTCATATGTTTCCCCCCTAACGAATAAAAAACATAATATTCTTTAAATTCTATTTTAGGACACAATGCCATGACAAGCAATGAAAAAAACCGCCGCCATCCAGGCAGCGGTTTTTTATTAATAAATGGACGTTGTTGATTTTGATGTATTTTCTAAAATTTCTTTTACACGTTGTAAGAATCGGCCGCATATGAGTCCATCTAACACTCTGTGATCAAGTGACATACATAGATTGACCATATCACGCACGGCGATCATGTTGTTATTCATGACAACTGGGCGCTTGACGATTGATTCTACTTGTAAGATCGCAGCTTGCGGGTAGTTGATGATTCCCTGTGATTGAACAGAGCCAAACGAGCCGGTATTGTTTACCGTAAATGTTCCACCCTGCATATCTTCTGAGCGAAGTTTACCAGTTCTCACCTTAAGAGCGAGATCAGAGATTTCACGAGCAATTCCCTTAATAGTTTTCTCATCTGCATGCTTAATAACTGGAACATACAATGCATCATCGGTTGCAACAGCAATCGAGATATTGATGTCTTTCTTCTGGATAATTTTATCTCCAGCCCACATCGAATTAATCTGTGGAAATTCCGTTAATGCCTGAGCTACAGCTTTTACGAAAAAGGCAAAGAATGTTAAATTGAAACCTTCTTTTTTCTTAAACTCATCCTTTAAAGAATTACGGTATTCCACAAGATTTGTTGCGTCGACTTCAATCATCGTCCAGGCATGTGGTGCTTCATGCTTACTACGGAGCATATTTGCCGCAATTGCTTTGCGAATTCCGGTAACTGGAATTTCAATATCGCCGACTTCCACTGGGATATTTGGAGCAGGCGCAGACTGTTTTGGAGCAGCAGTCTGGGTTGAAACCACTTGAACCGTTTCTTGGACTGTTTCTGGCTGCTTATATGCTTCGACCTTGGTACCTGCAACCGGGATGTTACCTGATTCAATCAATTTCAGCAAATCTTTCCGAGTTATTCGGCCACCTGCCCCGGTGCCTGTCACCTGTGTTAAATCAATACCATTTTCTTGAGAAATTTTTAACACAGCAGGAGAATAACGTGCTTTGTTTCCTTGATCAGCTGTCGTTACAGCAACTGTTTCAGCTGCTTCTGTTTTTTGCTCACTAACTACTGCAGCTTCGTCATTCCCGCCTTCAACTTCAATCGTACAAATAACTTCTCCGACTGCGAGCGTATCGCCATCTCCGGCAATGAGTTCTTTAATAGTACCTGCAAAGGAAGAAGGAACTTCCGCATTAACCTTATCCGTCATTACTTCAGCCAACGGATCGTATTTATTAACCTTATCACCAACAGAAACAAGCCACTTTGAGATGGTTCCTTCGGTTACGCTTTCCCCTAGCTGAGGCATTTTAATTTGTTCAATAACCAAGATTCCAACCTCCTATTAATATTCCGCTAATTCTCGCATTGCTTTTTCGACTTTATCAGGATTTACCATAAAGAATTTTTCCATTGTAGGCGCATATGGCATGGCTGGGACATCTGGTCCAGCTAACCTCATAATTGGAGCGTCTAATTCAAATAAACAATTTTCAGCTACAATAGCAGACACTTCACTAATAATGCTGCCTTCTTTATTAGCTTCTGTAACGAGCAAGACTTTTCCTGTCTTGGAAGCCGCTTCGATAATGGCCTCTTTATCTAAAGGATAGACCGTTCTTAAATCAAGAATATGTGCCGAGATACCATCTTTGGCTAATTTTTCTGCTGCTTGGAGGGCAAAATGGACACAAAGACCATAGGTAATAACAGTAATGTCATCCCCTTCGCGCTTTACATCTGCTTTTCCGATTGGCAATGTATAATCTTCTGTTGGTACGTCTCCCTTAATTAAACGGTATGCCCGCTTATGTTCAAAGAATAATACTGGATCATTGTCTCGAATGGCCGCTTTTAATAACCCCTTCACATCATATGGAGTTGACGGCATGACAATTTTCAAACCTGGTGTATTCGCAAATAACGCCTCAACAGATTGAGAATGATAAAGCGCCCCGTGGACACCGCCTCCATATGGTGCACGAATAACCATCGGACAGCTCCAATCGTTATTTGAGCGATAACGAATCTTAGCCGCCTCTGAAATAATTTGGTTAACAGCAGGCATAATAAAATCAGCAAACTGCATTTCAGCAATTGGTCTCATTCCGTACATCGCTGCACCGATACCTACCCCTGCTATCGCAGATTCAGCAAGCGGTGTATCAATCACACGCTCTTCACCAAATTGCTCATATAAGCCTTGAGTTGCTTTAAATACTCCGCCTTTAACCCCAACATCTTCTCCCAGAACAAAAACCTTTGGATCTCGTTCCATTTCTTCCCGAATGGCCATTGTGACCGCATCAATATAAGAAATTACTGCCATGATCCATCCCCCTTACTTATCTGCATAAACGTATTTCAGCGCGTGTTCAGGTGCAGCATACGGTGCGTTTTCAGCATAATCCGTGGCTTCATTCACTTGCTTCATCACACGATCGTTGATTTCTTTTTCCAATTCATCATTCATTACACCAGTTTCCTTTAAATAGGCACCAAAAGTAATGATTGGATCCTTGGTTTTTGCTTTAGCCACTTCATCAGGGGCACGATACGAACGGTCATCATCATCAGAAGAATGTGGTGTCAGTCTATAGGAGATCGTTTCTATTAATGTAGGGCCCGCGCCTCGACGTCCACGATCCGCTGCTTCCTTCACTACCTTATATACTTCTAACGGATCGTTCCCATCCACTGTAAATCCAGGCATACCGTAGCCAATTGCACGATCTGAAACTTTTTCACAGCCTAATTGTTTTTCAATCGGTACCGAAATCGCATATTTATTATTTTCGCACATGAATATAACAGGTAATTTATGAACCCCCGCAAAGTTAGCTCCTTCATGGAAATCTCCTTGGTTGGAGGAACCTTCGCCAAAGGTTACAAAGGTTACTAGATCCTTTCTCTCCATTTTCCCTGCTAACGCTACGCCAACAGCATGTGGAACCTGGGTTGTAACTGGGGATGATCCCGTTACAATTCGATTTCTTTTTTGCCCAAAATGCCCAGGCATTTGCCTCCCACCAGAGTTTGGATCCTCAGCTTTCGCAAAACCAGAGAGCATTAGTTCCTTTGGAGTCATCCCGAAAGTTAAGACAACTCCCATATCTCGGTAATAGGGAAGCACATAATCTTTTTCCTTATCGAGGGCAAATGCTGCACCTACTTGAGCAGCTTCTTGTCCTTGACAAGAAATAACAAATGGTATTTTTCCAGCTCGATTTAATAACCACATCCGCTCATCAATCCGGCGGGCTAAAAGCATAGTTTCATACATTTCCAAAACCTTTTCATCACTTAAACCTAATGCATGATGACGATTTTCAGCCATTTTTTTACCTCCCGAGTGTTCGTACATTTTTAAGAGTGGATTGCTCTGCCATCTACTGCAAGTGCAGCTTCCCCAATCGCTTCAGAAAGCGTTGGATGTGGATGAATTGTATGAGCAATTTCCCACGGTGTGGCATCCAAAACCATTGCCAAACCTGCTTCTGTAATCATGTCAGTGACATGCGGACCAATCATATGCACCCCTAGAATATCATTGGTTTCTTCATCAGCAACAATTTTGACAAAACCATCAGATTCTCCAAATACTAGCGCCTTTCCGATTGCTCGGAATGAAAACTTACCCACTTTTACTTTATGACCCTTTTCCTTTGCCTGTTCTTCCGTTATTCCAACACTTGATACCTCTGGATTGCTATATATACATCTAGAAACTAGGTTGTAATTAAGTTCGGAAGGATCTTTTCTAGCAATATGCTCAACTGCGATAATACCTTCATGGGAGGCAACATGTGCCAACTGTAGCCCACCTATTACATCACCGATTGCATAGATATGAGACTCTTTTGTTTGGTAAAATTCATTCGTTACAATAAACCCTTTTTCAACTTGAATTTCTGTATTTTCTAAGCCGATCCCTTCGACATTTGCCTGACGCCCTACTGATACGAGCAGTTTTTCTGCCTTAAATTCTTTCAATCCTGCTTTTACCTCTGCAGAGATCGTAACACCATCACCTTTTACAAGCGTTTCAGGAAGGACCTTTGCCCCTGTAACCAGCTTAATGGCTTTTTTCTTCATTAGCCGCTGCATTTCTTTAGAGATTTCTTTATCTTCAGTAGGAATAATCCGGTCCGCATATTCAATTACAGTTACTTCAACTCCGAAATCAGAAAGCATTGATGCCCACTCAATTCCAATTACACCACCACCAACAATAATAATGGACGTTGGTAAGGAGTCGAGTTCCAATGCTTCATCAGAGGTAATCACGAACTCACCATCAATATCCAGTCCAGGAAGAGTTCTTGGTCTAGACCCGGTAGCGACCACAACATTTTTTGGGATAAGCATTTCATTTTCTTCACCATTATTCATTTCAACCGAAATGGTCCCAGGCATTGGCGAAAAAATCGACGGACCTAAAATCCTGCCCAGTCCTTCATAAACATCAATTTTCCCTTGCTTCATGAGGTGTTGAACGCCTTTATGCAACTGGTCAATGATTTTATTTTTTCTTTCTTGTACTTTTCCAAAGTTATAAGAGACTTCACTTGTGAGAACTCCAAAATCTTCACTGTGCTTTGCTGTAGCATAAACCTCAGCACTTCTTAAGAGTGCTTTACTTGGAATACAGCCTTTATGAAGACATGTTCCCCCAAGCTTCCCTTTTTCGACAATTGCTGTTTTTAAGCCAAGCTGAGAGGCACGAATGGCAGCTACGTAACCGCCGGTACCACCACCAAGAATGACTAAATCGTATTCTTGTGACACTGTATTTCCTCCCCAGAAAATTAGATTTTAGCTGTTTTAAACGTACCTGGATATTCTTTTACTATTTCCTCTCCACGTAAAACCCTTAATGTGCCTTCAGCTAATGCTTGAAGTTCATTTTCACCAGGATGGACAATCGTATCAGCAATCCAATTTATCCTATCGGTGATTGATTTCACAAATCCTTTCCCATAAGCTAGACCACCTGTCAGGACAATTGCATCCACTTTTCCAGCTAACACAGCGCTGGCAGCACCTATTTCCTTCGCAACCTGATAGGCCATGGCTTCATAAACAAGAGCAGCCTGTTCATCACCAGCTTCTATTCTTTTTTCGACCTCAACTGCATCGTTTGTTCCTAGATAGCTAACTAGTCCCCCTTGACCTACTAATTTTTTCATTATTTCATCTCGGTAGTATTGTCCTGAATAACATAGTGCCACTAAATCCCCTACAGGAACAGTTCCAGCTCTTTCTGGGCTAAAGGGTCCTTCACCATGGAGACCATTGTTTACATCAATGACCCTGCCTTGCTTATGTACCCCAACGGTGATTCCACCGCCCATATGTGTAACAATAAGATTTAACTCGGTATACTTTTTCCCTAACTCTTTTGCCACTCTTCTTGCAACTGCTTTTTGATTTAAAGCATGAAAAATACTGACTCTCTCGATTAAAGAAAAACCAGAAATTCTTGCAATCGGTTCGAGTTCATCCACCACAACGGGGTCGACTATATAGGAAGGAATATTTAATCCTGAGGCAATTTCGTATGCAATAATACCGCCTAAATTTGAAGCATGCTGCCCGGCAAAACCAGTTCGCAAATCATTAAGCATCATTTCATTGACTGCATAGGTTCCCCCTTCAATAGGTCGGAGCACCCCTCCACGGCCACAAACAGCATTTAACTTAGATATATTGATTCCTTCTTTATCCAGTGTTTCCAAGATGGTATTCTTTCTAAATTCAAATTGATCAATTATCGTTGCATATGAATTAATCCGTTCGGTGTCATGACGGATCGTTTTCTCTAAAATAGAAATTTCGTTATCGAAGACCCCGATCTTAGTTGAAGTCGAACCTGGATTGATGGTGAGAATTCGATATTTTTTATCAGACAAGATTTCGACCTCCAATATTTTACATTTCATAAGGAAAAGACGCTGAATGACTCTTCAGCGCTTTCCCCTTACTTTATAATAGATCTTAGCGACGACTTAAAATATGGTGGCCATTTTGCAAGAATTGGCTGCGTGAATTGCGCATTTTTTCAATTCTTTCTTCAGCCATTCTATCAGCTGCAACATAGGTTGGAATCCCATCACGCTTTGAAATGGCAATTACCTTTTCGATACTTGCGTAAATTTGATCAACCTTTTTCATTGCACGATCATGGTTATAACCATAAAGCTCATCTGCGACGTTGATTACTCCACCAGCGTTGATGACATAATCAGGAGCATAAACAATACCCATTTCATGGATCATATCACCGTGACGAGTATCTTTTAATTGGTTATTTGCAGAACCAGCGATAACTTTAGCTTTAAGCTGCGGAATAGTATCATCATTAATGGTTGCACCAAGTGCACAAGGAGCATAAATATCACATTCAACACCATAGATTTCATTTGGGTCTACCGCACGAGCCCCGAAATCCTCCACTGCGCGCGCGACAGCTTCCTTATTAATATCTGTAACAATTAATTGTGCACCCTCTTCATGCAAGTATTGACAAAGAGTGTAGGCAACATTCCCAACTCCTTGAATTGCAATCACTTTTCCTTCTAAAGAATCAGAACCGAAAGCTTCTTTTGCAGCTGCTTTCATTCCTACATACACACCATAAGCAGTGACAGGTGAAGGATTTCCAGATGAGCCGAATGCTGGTGAAATACCAGTAACATAGCTTGTTTCTTCATGAATTAAGTCCATATCAGCAACAGTTGTTCCAACATCCTCTGCTGTAATATATCTACCATTTAATCCTTGAATATAGCGACCAAAAGCACGGAACAATTCTTCGCTCTTATCTTTGCGAGGGTCACCAATAATAACTGTTTTACCACCGCCAAGATTCAAACCAGCTGCAGCGTTTTTATAGGTCATTCCTTTTGCCAAACGTAATGCATCGACGATTGCAGCTTCCTCAGATTCATATGTCCACATACGAGTTCCGCCTAATGCAGGACCCAATGTTGTATCATGTATGGCAATAATTGCTTTTAATCCAGATTGTTTATCTTGGCAAAAAACAACTTGCTCGTAATCATATTGTTCTAAGTACTTGAAAATTTCCATGTGTAAATCCTCCTCTAATTTGGCAGCCATAATAGTCTATTTAGAAACAGAGCAGATGGCAAGTGCCAGTGAATATAGCTTACTTTCAGCAGAATCTGCCCTTGACGTTAATACGATTGGAGCCCTTGCACCAGCAATAACAGCCCCTACTTTCGCTTTAGCAAAATAAACTAATGACTTATATAATACGTTTCCAACCTCAATCGTGGGAACTAATAAGATATCGGCCCTTCCGGCTACTTCACTATGAATCCCTTTGTGTTCCGCAGCTAATGCAGAAACAGCAATATCTAATGCTAACGGTCCGTCAACGATACAGCCAGGAATTTGGCCTCGCTTATTCATAACGGTTAATGCAGCAGCATCAATAGTGGCCTGCATTGCCGGATTGACAACTTCTACGGCAGCAATTGGAGCTACTTTGGGATATTCTATTCCTATCGCTCTTGCCAGGGCTGCGGCATTTTTTATCATTTGAGCCTTTTGCTCCAAATCTGGAGAGATATTCATCCCAGCATCCGTTATAATCGTAAACCGGTCGTAATCAGGAACTTCAAACACCGCCACATGTGATAAAACATTTCCCGTTCTAAGACCGTATTCCTTGTTTAGGACTGCTTTTAAAAGGAGACTTGTCGAAATATTCCCTTTCATTAACACAGTTGCTTCCTTGTTAGATACAGCCCTAACTGCTAATTCTGCAGCCAACTCATTTGATTCAGCATGAACTACAGAAAGGTTTTTGTTATTTTTGTTTAGGTTTTCGCGGCTAGCATACAGTATTTTATTAATCTTTTCTTTATCACCAAATAAAATAAAATTGGCCAGACCACGATGTAATGCCTCGCTAACTGCTTCAATGACTTCTTCATCTTCTGCCACCGCAACAGCTACCGTGTTACCATCAAGTTGGGTTGCTTTGTCTATCAGTGATTCAAGCAACAAGTTGTCATCAACCCTTTCTCTCTACAACTGTAACTCCATATTAATACTATGCAATATCCGTGCCATGATAAAATTACTGAAAATGTTTTAAAACCATCCATTTTGTACGCAAAAAAATTCATACTGTGAAAATTATTGCATGCTATTGTTTTCAAGGTTGTATTTTTCTAATTTATAATAAAGATTCCTTACGGATAATCCAAGTGTTTTAGCAGTTGCGGTTTTATTGCCATTTAAGCGGTGCAGTGTTTGTGTAATAATTTCAGCTTCATATTCTTCAACCAACTGAGATAACGGTCTCCCTTGCTGAATGGACTCGTTACGGTCTGTTAGATGCGGTTCATTTCCCGGTTTTTTGGGTCTAAGTTCTGGCAGGTGATGGACATTAATTAAAGTTTCATAATAATTCATAAAGATCATTGCCCGTCCCAGAATATTTTCTAGTTCCCTAACATTCCCCGGCCAATCATAATTCATTAATTTAAGCAACGCTGTTTGGGTTACACCCTCCACACTTCTCCCGTAATCACGATTAATTTTTATAATAAGCCTTTCACATAATTCAGGAATCTCTTGTTTACGATTTCTTAGTGGAGGAATTTGAATTGGCATCCGATTTAAGCGATAGTATAAGTCTTCCCTAAAAGAACCTTTTGCAATTCCTTTTTCAAGATTCACATGTGTTGCTGCAATAACCCTTACACTAATCGGAACTGGCTTTGTCCCGCCTACTCGGATAATTTCATTTTCTTGCAGCACCCTGAGTAATTTTGCTTGAGTATTAACAGGTAGTTCGCCTATTTCATCTAGAAAGATACTTCCGTTATTCGCCTCTTCAAACAGTCCTCGCTTTCCTCCTCTTTTTGCCCCTGAAAAGGCTCCTTCATCATAACCAAATAACTCACTTTCTAGTAAAGACTCTGAGATAGCTGCACAATTAACACGAATAAATTTGTTGTATTTTCGATCACTTGCATTATGTATGGCGTGGGCAAACAATTCTTTACCTGTACCGGATTCTCCACGTAAAAGCACAGTTGCAGGAGTTTTAGCTCCTAGCTTTGCCTGCTCGATCGCAAGCAGCATCTCCTCGGAACTTCCAATAATATCCTCAAAGGTATATTTCGCTTCAAGCGTGCGAATGATTTGCCGTGCCCGGTTTAACTCGCGGTTGAGTGACTTTATTTCTGACATATCATGTATCACACCGACACTGCCTTTTAATTTCCCTTTTACAATAATCGGGGCTACATTGACAATGACTTCCCGTTTATTTGAACCTACTCGCATCGGAACCCCGCGGACTGCTCTTCTTGTTTGCAGCACCTTCATATGCATACTTTCGCCTTCTGAAATGTCAGCTGTTGCCGGATGTCCAATGACCTGTTCCTGGGTGAGCCCAGTGAGACGTGTATAGGCTGGATTTATGAGAATTCCCCTGCCGTTTTCATCGACTACGGAAATAGCATCATCACTCGAATGGATAATAGCCTGAAGCATCGTTTGTATTTCTTTTAAATCTGTAATTTCTTCAGCTAGATTAACTACTTCCGTGATATCTTTAAAAACAGCAAAGGCCCCAATTAACGTTCCATTTTCTTCGATAATAGGAATTCGTGTGGTAATAATTTTCCGGCCATTCCCCAAAATCATTTCTTGATTGGTTTCGATTCTTCTCGTTTCAAGGATTTGCGGGAGTCTACTTTCTGGTATCACTTCAACAACAAATGTTCCAATCGCTTGTTTCCGTTTAACACCTGTCATTTCTTCTGCGCGACGATTGTATAGTATCACAAAGCCTTTTGCATCTATTACAATCATCCCATCATTTGTCGCATTGAAGATTAATTCCTGCTGATAAGAAGCATTTTGGTGTTTAATAATCAATTCTTCCTTTTCCTCAAGAAGCCTCGCAAGCAGAAATGCTACACTACCAGGAATCAACACCGTTTTCTTGTCTTTAGTGCTCCTTAACTCTTGAAATACACTTTCATTTCCCGTTACTTCAATAATGATATCGATTTGGTCACTTAAATATGGCTTCCATTCCGTCCCAGTTTTTATCCCCTCTATTTGTGCTAATAGGACCCCGGGAGCATCCAAATTTCTGTCAATCACAACCTGGACATTTAGAACCTCAGTTTCATTGAGTAATTTTAGGATCGCTGAACCACCCTTACCGGCTCCAACAATCATGACATTTTGCATTTTTTCGCCCCTTTATTAAGGCTCTTTTCTTAAACTTTTTTGATTTTAGAAATTAAGACCCCTTAATGAGCTATGATTTGTTGGAAAATAGCCTTCAATTAAGAAAAGAGCTTGTAAGCTTAATTTCGAGCCAAAAAATCGTTTTTTTCGCGTTAAAATCGGCCTTAGGATTTTAACAACAATCTTTAGAAAACAGCCTTATTATAGTGAAAGCTAGAAAACTTTTTCATACCCATATAATCGAAAGCATGCAATATATTTCATTATTAATTCTATATTTTTTTTGTTACCTTGACAAATTTTATCTTTGTACTAATATTTTTCTTATAAGGATATATTCATTTGACTTACTATACAATTGGAAGGATTTATCTATGAAGCGGATTTTTGCTCTACTTATATTAGTTATTCCGGGTTTTTTAGCTGGTTATGGAATTAAATTAATGCGCGATATGACATTTGGGATCCTCCAAAGCCCAATTCCTTTCTTATGGCTGCAATTTCTTATTGGGCTCGTCCTTTTTCTTGGCGGCTTAGGCTTTGTTGCAGGATTCATTTTTTATCGTGATCGAAAAAGAAATAAAGTACAAACAAGGTTCAGTAAAAAGTAAAAGAGACCACTAAGGTCTCTTTTCATATTGTTTCCTTATTTTCAAAGCCTTTACTGGATCGTCAGTGATGAGAGCACTGCAGTTTATTTTTAACAGCTTCACAATGTCTGCATCTTTATTCACCGTGTATGGCCTAACAGCTATTCCATTTTTCAGCGAATTTTCGATTATCTCCTCTGTTATAGATGATAATTTCGGATGAATCCCTTGTGCTCGAATAGATTGTGCGTAAACCCATGGCATATAAATTCGCTCATTAAATAGTGGTGCCGTTTCGATTTCAGGTGCCATCCGATAACTTAATACTATACTGTAATGATTAAAAGAAGAGATAATAATTCTGTTGCTCAAGTCGTATTTCCGCACAAGCTGAATCACTTTTTCTTCCATACCTTCGTATGGAAATATCCCATTTTTTAGTTCAATATTACAAATTAAACGATTGGTTTGCATCCATTCTAATACCTCAACCAATGAAGGGATTAACTCTTTTTTTTCACCTTTTTTATTTGCATTAAACATGCGAATTTCTTTGAAGGTAAGGTTTTTTACATAGCCACTACCACTTGTGGTTCGGTCTACTTTTTCATCATGGATGACAACCACTTCTCCATCTTTAGTCACTTGAACATCAAGCTCTAAGCCATCTGCACCAGCCTTTTCGGCTTCAATAAAAGCACTCATGGTATTTTCAGCATAAGCCGCAGAATATCCTCTGTGAGCAAAAATTTGTGTCATTATTTCACATCCTAACTATAAAAAATGAAGGTAGGAACTTGAATTGAAACCTTTACAATTAACGCCTGAAACCGCTGTTAAGCTTGCTGAAAAATTAAATATTCCATTAGAACATCTGATGCATATGCCTCAGCATATACTTATTCAAAAATTAATGGAACTAGAAAAGGAAAATAAATAATTTAAAAAAGCCTTCATCATGGGAATGAAGGCTTTTCTAATCATACTATTGGTCCCTTCAAGAAGCCTTATGCTCTAATCGCAGTTTATCCGCAACCATCGCGATAAATTCTGAGTTTGTAGGCTTAGCCTTAGACATGCTCACTGTATACCCAAATAAAGAGGAGATAGAATCAATGTTTCCACGGCTCCAAGCAACCTCGATGGCATGACGAATAGCCCGTTCTACACGGCTGGCTGTTGTGTTATACTTTTTGGCAATATCAGGGTATAACACCTTGGTAATTGATCCAAGTAATTCAATATCATTGTAAACCATTGAAATTGCTTCGCGTAAATACAAATATCCTTTGATATGCGCAGGAACACCAATTTCATGGATAATGCTTGTAATGCTTGCATCCAAGTTTCTTGGTTTATTTTCAGTATGTGATCGATAATTTCCTGTTGGAACCTTACGGCTGACCTGGCTGGTTTTGCCACTTACTTGGCGGATATGGCTTCCTAAATTTTCCATATCAAATGGCTTCAAAATAAAATACGAAGCACCTAGCTCTACCGCTTTCTTAGTAACGTCTTCCTGCCCAAATGCAGTCAGCATAATAACATTAGGTATAGCACCTTTTTTCAGCTCTCTTAAGCGCTCTAGTACAGCTAAGCCATCGAGATGAGGCATAATAATATCCAAAACGAGTACATCTGTCTCTGTTGATTCAAGAAGGTCTAAACAATCCTGACCATTATGTGCAATGCCTACCATTTCCATATCATCTTGGGACGAAATATAGTCCTCTAATAACCCGACTAACTCACGATTGTCGTCAACGACACATACCTTAATCTTTTTCACCTTAATATCCTCCTCGAAACCAAATGGTCATATCTATTTAAAAATTACTTTTTATTCTCTTAATTCTATTCTAAATTACAAATTCGACAATGCAACTAAAATTCCTCTAGTTTTTTTTATTTTTCTTAAAATAGTGATAAAATCTTATCTTTTCTTTGTTTTCCTTTATATTTCGACTAAATTCGCATCTTTCGTGAATTACCGCCAAAGTTTGTCGAATAATCTTTATGTAAAAAAGAAAATAGGCATATTTCGCCTATTTTCTAGCTTGCTTTTTCCTGTGGTTGTTCATATATGTTAATTCCTGCTTCATTTAACATCCATTCAATGTGTACTCCATAACCCGAGGTTGGATCATTGACAAAGACATGTGTAACTGCACCAATAAGCTTACCGTCCTGAATAATTGGACTTCCGCTCATTCCTTGAACAATTCCTCCTGTTTTTTCAAGGAGTCTTGGATCAGTAACTTTGATAACCATGCCTTTTGTTGCTGGAAATTTCTGCGGGATCGTGCTGACAATTTCAATTTCAAACTCTTCAACCCTGTCATCATTTACCACTGTTAATATTTTTGCCTTCCCTTCCTTGACTTGGTGAGATAAGGCGATTGGCAGCGGTTTATCCATAATTCCATTCTTTAAGTCTTTATTCAACACCCCGAATATGCCAAATGGACTATTTTTCTGGATGTTGCCGACAATTTCTCTGTCCGAAGAAAAGCGCGCAAGCTTTTCACCTGGATCTCCGTTACTTCCTTTTTCAATAGAGGTAACTGTCGAGCGTACAATTTGACCATCTTCCACCACGATTGGCTTTTTCGTGTCCATATCTGAAATCACATGCCCTAAGGCACCATATTTTTTCGATTGTGGATGAAAAAATGTCATGGTTCCAATTCCTGCTGCTGAATCGCGAATATATAATCCAAGCTTAAAGGAGTTTTCTTCTTTGTCTTTAAGTGGAGTAAGTTTCGTCGTGAACTTACCACTTTCCCTGCTAATGATCATATCTAATGCTTTTCCACTTTGCCCTGCATCTTGTACAAAGGGTGCGACATCTGTCATTTTTTCTATTTTGTTTCCATTGATTTCTGTTATGATATCACCGATTTTAATTCCTGCTATTTCTCCAGGTGATTTTTTACCATCTTCGGTATTAACTAAATGGTGACCTACGACCAATACGCCAACCGTATTTAATTTAACACCAATGGATTGTCCACCTGGCTGGACTTTGAAATCCTTTAAGACATTAACATCGACCTTTTTTACGGGTATTCCTGCAAATTCTAACAACATTTCTTCCTTGCCTTTTTCATTCGCCTTTAATGAAACTTGATTTTGACTTTGTTCAAGCGTGATATTTGGATTGTGAGATACTAAAGAGGCTGACACCGGTACAGCCTTTTGAAAAGTATAATCTTGTCCTTCAAAGACTGTTATCGTCTTTGGTATATCAAGGTACTGCTGAAATGGCTGAAAAAATAGAACGCTGATTAATGAAACAAGGAGAATTCCACCAATGATCTTTCTAATTATTTCTAACTTCAAAATCTTCACTCTCCTCGTTTAGCGTTTCACTTCACTCTATATCGAAATGGCTACATCTATAATTTTGCCTGCATCTGCAGCATTTATAACCTAAGACAAGATAAAAAAGCTCCCCTATTTGGGAAGCTTTTCAAATTTTTTGTTTTTTGCTGCTAAAAATAACAATTCTTCTGCATGTTTTTTTGTTAAATCAGTGATTTCAGCACCTGAAATCATTCGGCCTATTTCCTTTATTTTCTCTTCGTTCGTAAGGGGAGTCACTGAAGTTTTTGTTCGGCCACCTTTGGTAACTTTTGAAATAAACAAATGAATGTCAGCCATTGCAGCCACTTGTGGTAAATGGGAAATACATAATACTTGAGAATCTACAGCTACATTATAAATTTTTTCAGCAATAGATTGTGCCACTCGGCCGCTTACACCAGTGTCCACCTCGTCAAAAATGATCGATGTAACTCCTTGGTGTTTTGAAAAAATACTCTTAAGTGCCAGCATGATTCTCGATAGCTCACCACCAGAAGCGATTTTTGATAACGGCTTTAATGGTTCCCCTGGGTTAGTCGAGATAAAATACTCAACATGATCAACACCATTTTTTGTAAAATGAGGTAATATCGATTCAAAACGAATTTCAAAGACTGTTTTCGCCATATATAGTGCCTTTAACTCATTATGTATTAATTTTGTAAGCTTTCCAGCCCATCGTTTCCGCAGTTCAGTCAATTGTTTTGCTTCGAGCGTCAGGTCCTTTTTAATTGAAACTAATTGCTTCTCTAATTGTCCTATATGTGTTTCCTTATTTTGCAGGGTTTCAATTTCTTCTTCAATTTTCGCTGCATATTCTAAAATTTCTTCAATCGTTTTCCCATATTTCCGCTTTAATTGATTAATTTCGTTTAATCTTTCTTCTATTTCATTTAATCGCTGCGGGTCATATTCTAGACCATCTAGTTCATTTCTTAACATTCGAGAAGCATCTTCTAATTGGTAATAGCTGTTCATGACAGCTTCATACGTTTCCTTATAAGTCGAATCCAAAGCAGCTGCATCTTCAAGATGTCCCATTACCATACTAACCCAATCTAGCCCCTTTTGTTCTCCTGTTAAGGCGTTATAACTCGATTGAATTGCATCAAAAACTTTTTCAAAATTCACTAGCCTTCTTTTTTCTTCAAAAAGCGTCTCATCTTCATGAAGTTTCAAATTGGCTTTTTGAATCTCATCAAATTGAAATTGAATGAGATCTAAACGATGGGCCGTTTGCTGCTCATTCTCGCTTAACGCTTTCAGCTTTTGAAAAGTTTGCTCATAGCGGCGAAACACCTCTTGATATTCTGACAGAGAAGGAGAAATTTCCTCAAACCCAAATTGGTCAAGCAATGGCAGGTGCCTGCTTTCATCCATTAAATCTTGATGTTCGTGCTGACTATGTATATCTACTAGGGTCGAACCCACTTCACGAAGAGTCGAAATGGTCACAAGCTTACCATTAATTCTACATACACTTTTACCTGACTTTGATATATCTCTTCGTAAAACAACCATTCCTTCTTCAATTTCTATCCCAAACTCAAGCGCTCTTTGGTAACAAGGATGATGCTCATCAATCATGAATAAGCCTTCAATTTCTGCTTTTTCTTCACCATGCCTGACAAATTCAGCTGACCCTCTGCCACCTACCAGTAAATGAATCGCGTCTATAATAATCGATTTCCCTGCACCGGTTTCCCCTGTTAAAACAGTTAATCCTTTGTCAAAAGAAGTAGAAAGTGCCTCTATAATCGCAAAGTTCTTAATCGATAGTTCTGATAACAAGCTACATTCCCCCCTCTAAAGCATATCAAGGAACCGATTGGTGATTATCTCTGTATCTTCTGGTGTACGACAAATAATTAATATCGTATCATCCCCACAGATGGTTCCCAAAATTTCTTCCCAATCCAGGTTATCAAGAAGAGCCCCAATAGCCATAGCATTACCTGGCAGACATTTCATTACCAGCAAATGGCCTGCTGAATCTATCCGGACAAATGCATCCATTAGTGATCTTTTTAATTTTTGCAATGGATTAAAACGTTGATCAGCTGGAAGGCTATATTTGTATCTTCCATCTAACAATGGAACTTTTACCAGATGGAGTTCTTTAATGTCTCGAGAAACTGTCGCCTGTGTCACATTAAATCCAGCACTTTTTAACTCATCTACTAATTCATCTTGTGTTTCAATATCATTACTTGTTATAATTTCTCTAATTTTTATATGACGTTGACCTTTATTCAATCAATTCACCCCATAATTATCCAGACATTTACATATTTTGTTCAAAAATGTCGCTTATACCAATATGTTAGCCCATTTTGCCAAGGATGTACAATTATAATTTTTACAAATGCTGTGTTAAACTAGGCTGTTGATTTATGCTACAGGGGCTACGCTTT
>NZ_JBALNQ010000010.1:95581-120423 GCF_036961885.1 Neobacillus niacini
TGCGGGGTCTCACTCAGCTCGTGCATCCCGCAGGAGTCGAGCCCCTTTCGCTCCAATCAACAGGTTCTAAAATCAACAGTATTCATTAACACAGCCTTTACCAAAAAAATAGAAGGATAAGCATATGCTTATCCTTCCACATCTTGTTTGGTTTTTAATTCTAGATGGGAGTTTTTCACAATTTGTGAAGGCTCCGTCGGTAATAGGTTTTGACCTATTTCCTGCTCACCCTGCCACCTAAGATGAAGTAGAAACTCAATATTCCCGTCTCCTCCTGTTATAGGAGAAAAGGATAAATTAACTACATTAAATCCTTGTTCAAGGGAAAAATCGACAATTTTATTTACAACCTGTAAATGTACTTTTTGATCGCGAACAATGCCTTTTTTTCCAACCTGATCCCGTCCAGCTTCGAATTGCGGTTTTACGAGTGCAATTATATCACTGTCAGGTACAAGGAGTGTCTTTAAGACAGGTAAGATTAGCTTTAGTGATATAAAAGAAACATCAATGGTTGCAAAATTAGGCATTTCCCCTGCTAAATCTTTTGGTGTTACATAGCGAAAGTTGGTTCTCTCCATTACCACTACTCGTTCATCTTGACGAAGCTTCCAAGCAAGCTGATTATAGCCTACATCCAAGGCATATGACATTTTAGCACCATTTTGTAGTGCACAGTCTGTAAAACCTCCTGTTGAAGCACCGATATCGAGCATCGTCTTATCCTGGACTGTCACATCAAAGATTTTTAAAGCCTTTTCAAGCTTTAGTCCCCCTCGGCTGACATAAGGAAGCGCATTTCCTTTTATCATTAGCGGTATATCTATTTTTACTTTCTCGCCAGGTTTGTCTAAGCGTTCCTCATTCGAATAAACCAATCCAGCCATAATCGAACGTTTTGCTTTTTCTCTCGTTTCGGCTAAGCCTCTTTCAACTAATAACACATCTAATCGTTCTTTATTCTTCATTGCTTAAGCCCTTTGTTGTTTTTTTCTTGCAAGTATAGTCATTCTATTAACTACTTCTGTAGCTGTCATCCCAATTTCTTCAAGTAATGAATTAACATCACCATGTTCGATAAATTTATCTGGTATCCCTATTCTATCGATTGCTTGATGGTAATAGCCCTGATCATGTGCGTATTCGAGTACAGAACTTCCAAAGCCGCCTTGGAGCACAGCTTCTTCGATGGTAAGGATAGGAATATTTTTTGAAAATAACTGGTTGAGCATCTTTTCATCTAATGGCTTTATGAAACGAGCATTTACTACTTTTACAGCAATCCCTTGTTTTTCAAGGATTTTCGCTGCATCGAGCGCCATAGGTATCGTAGTGCCAAAAGTTAAAATAGCGGCATCTTCGCCTTCCTTTAGCACTTCCCAAGTACCAATTGGGATACTTCTTAATTTTTCATCCATCGGTACGCCTAAACCATTTCCTCGAGGGAACCTCATTGCAATTGGGCCATCATCATACTTGATCGCGGTATAAACCATATGCTGCCCTTCATTCTCATCCTTAGGCATCATGATAACAAGGTTAGGGATATGTCTTAAAAAAGCAATGTCAAACACGCCCTGATGGGTCTCACCATCTGCTCCTACTAATCCAGCCCGGTCAATGCCAATAAAAACATTCAGATTTTGACGGCAAATATCGTGAACAACTTGATCATATGCCCTTTGTAAGAAGGTTGAATAAATCGCTAAAAATGGCTTCATATTTTGAGTAGCTAGACCTGCTGCAACGGTAGCAGCATGCTGCTCGGCAATTCCGACATCGTACATTCTTTCAGGAAACTCACTTGCAAAGCCCTCAAGTTTAGATCCTACTGGCATTGCAGGTGTAATTGCTACAATTCGGTCATCTTCTCGTGCAAGCTTCCGAACTGTTTCACTAACCAAGCTGCTCCAAGCTGGCGGCGGTGTCTTTGCTGGTTTAACAAACGCACCTGTATCCATTTTATAAGGTCCCGTTCCGTGCCAAGTGCCTGTTGTATCACTTTCAGCAGGGTTGAAGCCTTTCCCTTTTTTCGTGATAACATGAAGAAGGACTGGTCCTTCGGTTTTTTTAGCATAACGGAGGTTTTCAAATAATGCTTCATAATCGTGCCCATCAACAGGACCTAAGTAAGTAAAGCCTAGTTCCTCAAAGAACATACCAGAAACAAATAAATATTTAAGACTATCCTTAATTCGTTCAGCTGTTGCGGCTAGTTTACCTCCAACAGCAGGTATCTTTTTCAGGAGCACCTCTAATTCATCTTTCACCCATTGATATTTTCCAGCTGTTCTCAATTGACCTAGTATATTATTGATAGCACCGACATTTGGTGCGATTGACATTTCATTATCGTTAAGAATCACAATCATGTTCTTCTTTTCATGTCCAATATGGTTTAATGCTTCTAATGCCATTCCACCTGTTAAAGCACCATCGCCAATAATCGGAACGACGAAGGAATTTTCCCCTTTTAAATCTCTTGCAATTGCCATCCCCATTGCTGCTGACAGTGATGTTGAGCTATGCCCAGTCTCCCAAACATCATGCTCGCTTTCAATTCTTTTCGGGAAGCCGCAAAGTCCTTTATATTGACGCAAAGTATCAAATTCACAAGCTCTGCCTGTAAGTATTTTATGAACATAGGACTGATGACCTACATCCCAAATAAATTTGTCATTGGGGCTGTCGAAACATTTATGTAAGGCTATTGTTAATTCGACAACACCTAAGTTCGGGCCTATATGGCCACCAGTTACTGACAGCTTTTCAATCAAGAATTGGCGTATTTCTTGACTTAGTCCCTCCAATTCTTGATTTGACATTCCTTTTAAAAAGGAAGGGTCTTTTATTGATAACAGATCCATGTTTGGACCACTCACTTTCATACAATTTCTTTCAGCCATCACGCAAGTTAAAAATAGCCGCTAACACAGGAAGTGGTAACGGCATTGACACGTTCTCTACATTGACAACAATTATAACACAATTACGTTGTTGTTCAAATACCAGTTATTTTAGTGGTCTCTCGATGCAATTAAGTCAGCAATTTCGTTAAGCAGATTTATATTAAGTCCCGTCTTTTCTAAGTATTGCTTAGATTGGGCCAGTTGTGTTTGTAAAGCATCTTTCGCACCATCCATCGATAATAGCTGTGGGTAGGTACTTTTCAAGTTAGAACTATCACTTCCGACAGGCTTACCTAAAACTTCAGGAGTCCCTTCCACATCGAGAATGTCATCCTGGATTTGAAAAGCTAGACCAAGATGATGTGCAAACGCAGATAGGTTTTCAAGTTGAGAAGGATTAGCCCCTCCTAACAGGGCACCTGCGATAACACTATATTTTAAAAGCTTTCCTGTTTTATGGATATGGATGTACTCAAGCTCTTCAATGGTAAGCGTTTTTTCTTCCCCTTCCATATCTGCAACCTGACCCCCAACCATTCCTTCACTACCAGCAGCTTTGGCCATCTCGATGACTAATTGGAGTTTAATCTCACTTGAAGCAATTTCATTTGGAATTTGCCCGATAACCTCAAAGCTAAAAGTTAATAATGCATCTCCAGCTAAAATGGCGATAGCCTCACCAAACACTTTGTGATTGGTTGGCATCCCTCTTCTAAAATCATCGTTATCCATGCTTGGTAAATCATCATGAATTAATGAGTAGGTATGAATCATTTCAATTGCAGCAGCTGCCAACAGCCCATCCTTAGGATCTTTCCCCAAAGCATTGATGGTAGCAAATAATAATAAAGGTCGGATTCTTTTCCCGCCTGCTTTTAGGGAATACTGCATGGCTTCTTTTATAATAGGAGGTGCCTTCAGCTTTTCCACCAAGGTTCGTAGCTCTGATTCAAGTAGCTGTTTATATTCTTGTGTAAAAGCATCTAGAACTTTAGTATTCAAAGCCTACTCCTCCTCTTCAATCGTAAAGTTTTGTTTACGACCATCCTCCGTAATAATCTGTGTTAGTTGTTCCTCAACACTTTTTAACTTGTCATGACAAAGCTTGGACAGCTCCATCCCCTCTTTATAAAAAGCAATCGCCTCTTCTAGCGGGACATCTCCTTCTTCAAGCTTATCGACAATTTGTTCTAACTTATTCATCGCTTCCTCAAAAGAAACCTTTTGGTCATTCGTCACGGTTTTCGCTCTCCTTTATGTTCTGTACATTACAGAGAAGACTGCCATCTGATAATTGAATTTGAAGTGGTTCATTCTCTTTAACTTGTTTAACACTTTTTATTAACACATTCTCTTCTGAATAGACGAGACTATACCCACGTTCCATTATTTTTAACGGGCTTAAGGCTTGGAGCGTTGAAATGACCCTTTTGAATTCTGTCCGTTTCTTTAAAAGAATTTGTTCCATTGCCCGTCCGATATCTTTTTGCGAACGTCCAAATCGACTCTCTGCATCTCGTAAAGCTACTCTTGGATGGTTTCGGATGAGACGGTTATGTATCGTCTCATGTTGAGATTTTTTTACATCTGTCAATCGAGAAGCACCGCGAACAAGCATTTCTGTTAATTTGTCTACCTGTTCAAGCTTTTGTTCGTAAAGACGATGAGGGTAACGGAAAGCATAGGATTTTTGAACACGGTCTAATCGCTGCTTTTCGAAGCGATATCTTCCATTCATAGACTGCAGCATACGGGTTTTCCGCTGCAAAAGCCTCTCCACCAATTCATCTATATGAGGAACTGCCAGTTCTGCTGCGGCAGTAGGTGTTGGTGCTCGCATGTCCGCAACAAAATCAGCAATAGTAAAATCAGTTTCATGTCCAACCGCAGAAATAATAGGGATATCCGATTGAAATATAGCTCGCGCAACTATTTCCTCATTAAATGCCCATAATTCTTCAATCGAACCGCCTCCACGCCCAACAATGAGTATATCAAGCTCAGCCATCTTGTTTGCTTTTTCAATCGCTCTTGCAATCGACGGCGCTGCATTCTCACCTTGCACGAGGGCGGGCAATACTAGAATATTCGCAATCGGATAACGTCTTTTTATTGTCGTGATAACATCTCTTATTGCGGCTCCTGTTGGTGAGGTAATTACGCCAACTGTTTTCGGATAGCTTGGAATTGGCTTTTTATGTTTTATAGAAAATAGACCTTCTGCTTCAAGTCGTTTCCTTAACTGCTCATAGGCTAAAAATAATTCTCCTATTCCATCTGGCTTCATTTCTTTAATATATATTTGGTATTGTCCGCTTGGTTCATAAACAGAGATATCCCCTTTAACAACCACCTTCATTCCATTTTCAGGCGAAAACTTCATGGTCCGTGATTGGCCCGAGAACATAACGGCAAGTATCCGAGCTTTTTCATCCTTTAATGTAAAATACATATGGCCGCTTGAATGCTGTTTAAAGTTCGAAATTTCACCACAAACATGGACATCCTGTAAATGTGGGTCAGCATCAAATTTTCTTTTTATGTATTTTGTTAATGCCAGCACAGTTAAATACTTTTTATCCTGCATAACAAACTCCTTTTTAGAACCGCAGCGTATTTTTTGCTGATTTGAGTGTGTTATACATAAGCATGGTAATGGTCATCGGACCTACTCCTTTTGGGACAGGGGTAATATAACCGGCTTTTTTACTCACTTCATCAAAAGCAACGTCTCCGCAAAGCTTCCCCGCCTCATTCCGATTAATCCCAACATCTATTACGACTGCACCTTCTTTTACATGGTCAGCTTTGATGAAGTTGGCAATACCAACTGCTGCAACAATAATATCAGCTTGGGAAGTGTGGAATTGTAAATCTTTCGTCCTAGAATGACAGTACGTTACGGTTGCATGCTGATTAAGAAATAACTGCCCGACTGGTTTTCCGACAATATTACTTCTCCCCACAACCACTACATGTTTACCGGCAACAGATATCTCTGTTGCTTCTAACAGCACCATAATTCCAAAAGGTGTACACGGTAAGAATGAATCTTGACCTGTCATCATTCTGCCAATATTAATGGGATGGAACCCATCAACATCCTTAAGGGGAGAGATAGATTCTATCACTTTACTTTCACTAATATGTTTTGGAAGAGGGAGTTGTACGAGAATACCGTGGATGGCTGGATCTCCATTAAGTTCCTCAATTTTTGCAAGTAAATCTTCCTGGGAAGTCTCTTCCGGAAGTTCAATGAGCACGGAGTACATGCCAAGATCTCGGCAAGTTTTTTCTTTATTTGTTACATAGGTTCTTGATGCATGATTGTCCCCCACAAGGATTACGGCAAGTCCTGGTGTGATCCCGAGTTCCTTTAACTTCTGGACTTCAATTGCAATCTCAACCTTTTTTTGTGAAGCTATTTCTTTTCCATTAATTATCGTGGCAGTCATTACATTTCCCCCCCTAAAATTAGCATTACTACTAAAGCTTTTCTTTGACTTTAGAAAGTAAACCATTAATAAATCGGCTAGATTGTTCATCTCCGTAAATTTTAGCGATTTCAATCGCTTCATCTAGAACAACATTTTCAGGTACTTCATCTGGACAATATTTTAATTCGTAAACTGCGATCCTTAACAGGTTTCTGTCTACAGTAGCTAAACGATCCATTGTCCATTTTTCAAGGTTTGCCTTGATTAGTGGATCTATTTCATCTTTTTGTTCGATGACTCCTAAAACAAGCTTTGTTAAGTAGTCGTCTCCTTGCTCCCCTTCCAAAACATGTTCGATTGCAGAAGCTGGATCTGTATTACTTACATCGATTTGAAATAGAGCTTGTAACGCTTTTTCCCTTGCTGTTCTTCTTTTCATTATACCGTTAACTCCTTTAGAGATAGTAATTAATTTTTGTCAAATTTCATACATTGATTTCATGATTATGTTTTCACATAAACGATAATAGCATAACTAAAAGTGATTCGCACTGTAAGAAGTTATTTTTACCTATTTGTAATGTACTAAAACTCAAAAAAAAAAAGAAAAAACCAAAGGATTTACTCCTTTGGTCAAATTTTTAAATCTCTTCTTCCACTTCTGGTTCAGGCTTTTGGTTTTCAAAAGAGATTCCGACAACATGGATGTTTACTGCCTCTGTCTCTAATGCAGTCATATTAAGTAAAGCTTGACGAATATTGTCTTGTATTTTACCTGCTACAGTAGGTATCGATACACCAAATTTCATTAAGCAGTATACGTCGACTTTAATTCCTTCTTCTGATAATTCTACTTTAACACCTTTGCCATGGTTTTTCTTCCCTAATCGTTCAACCACTCCAGTCGCAAAATTTCCGCGCATTTGGGATACTCCTTCGACCTCCGAAGCAGCAATACCAGCAATTACTTCAATTACTTCTGGTGCAATTTCTACTTTCCCATGTCCGCTGTTTTCCTGATTCATTTCAAGTACATTATACTCGCTCATAAAGTACACCTCCATATTTAGATAGACTTCATCACATCATGTAATTCAAGAAACTTTGTATTAAATTGTCCCTCTACAAATTTTTCATGATCAAGCAATTTTAAATGAAACGGGATTGTCGTATGAATACCCTCGATCACAAATTCGCTTAACGCACGTTTCATTCGTGAGATTGCTTCATCCCTGGTAGTACCATATGTGATAACCTTCGCAATCATGGAATCATAATAAGGTGGAATGGTATAACCTGGGTACGCAGCTGAATCAACCCGAACACCAAAACCGCCAGGAGGCAGATACATATTAATTTTTCCTGCAGAGGGCATGAAATTCTTTTCAGGGTTCTCTGCATTGATTCGGCACTCAATTGCCCAGCCCGTAAATGTAACATCCTGTTGATTGTAGGTTAATTTTTCCCCGGAAGCTACTCGGATTTGCTCCTTAATAAGATCAATTCCTGTAACCATTTCTGTAACAGGGTGTTCCACCTGTATCCTTGTATTCATTTCCATAAAATAATATTTACGATTGCGGTAGTCATATATAAATTCTACCGTTCCTGCACCTGAATAAGCAACTGCTTTTGCGGCTTTTACTGCAGCATTTCCCATTTCTGTGCGAATTTCTCCATCTAATGCTGGTGAAGGAGTCTCTTCTAGGAGCTTTTGAAGCCTGCGTTGGATTGAACAGTCTCTTTCTCCTAAATGAATCGTGTTGCCATAGGAATCTCCAATGACTTGTATTTCAACATGACGGAAATCCTCTATATACTTTTCTATGTATACGCCAGGATTACCAAAAGCGGTTAAAGCCTCTTGCTGTGTAATATTTATACCTTTAATTAGTTCCTGTTCATTTTTGGCTACGCGGATTCCTTTACCGCCTCCGCCTGCAGTTGCTTTGATGATCACAGGGTATTGTATTCTACTTACAAGTTCTAGTGCCTCATCTATGTCATTAATAATACCAGTTGATCCTGGTACAATGGGGACACCTGCTTTGCGCATTGTTTCTCTTGCAATATCCTTTGTTCCCATTTTGGTAATGGCTTCAGGACTTGGTCCGACAAAGATAATATTACATTCGCGGCAAAGTTCAGCGAAATCTGCATTTTCAGCTAGAAATCCATAGCCAGGATGGATCGCATCACAAGCTGTTAGTTTTGCAACGCTAATTATGTTTGTTACATTTAAGTAACTATCTTTTGATAATGTCGGTCCTATGCAATAAGCTTCATCGGCAAGCTGAACATGGAGAGCTTCACGGTCCGCTTCAGAGAAAACAGCAACAGACTCTATCCCCATTTCTCTACAAGCGCGAATAATTCGGACCGCGATTTCTCCTCGATTTGCAATTAACAGTTTCTTTATCATCCAGTTATCGCTCCTTATTCCGGCTTCACTAAAAATAAAGGCTGTCCGTATTCTACTAATTGACCATTCTTGGCAAGTATTTCAACGATTTCACCATTTACTTCTGCTTCAATTTCATTAAATAATTTCATTGCTTCCACAATACAGACGATAGAATCTTTTGTCACACTTGAACCAGCCTTTACATATACATCTGCTTCTGGGGTTGGTGAGGCATAAAATGTTCCAACCATCGGGGAAGTGATTTTGTGTAAATTTGCTGTATCCACTTGGTTTGCTGCGGTAGTAACCGCTGCTGTCGGTGCTGTTTCTTGTGCAGGTGCTGCCGCAGTTACAGCTGCTGTTTCTACTGGTTGAATTACAGAAGCAACCTGAGCTGCAGCTTGTGGTACTGATTGTATGGTTGTTACTGTAGTTCCTGTATTTTTTTTCATTTTAATTTTTGAACCTTCATTTTCGTATACGAATTCATCAAGGCTGGATTGGTCAACTAATTTTATTAACTCACGAATTTCTTGTACTTTTAACACTTTTAACACTCCTTGTCCTGCAAGATTAAGACTAACTACTAATACTATACGCTAATACCTTGCCAAAGTTCAATATTCTTCTTCTTGTTCTGTTTAAAAAAGGAAAGCCACCCGGCTTTCCTTTTTTTTAGACTTATTTTGTTGGCTGGAATTCAACCGCGACAAAGTTTGTTTCACCTATTTCTTTCTTAACCATTTTAATAATCGCATTTGCTTCTGATTTAGATGATGCTTTTTTAGACTTTATAATAATTTTTACCGTTGGACCATCAGCTCTGACGAGGACGTCCTCATAATCCCTCGCTTTAATTAATGTTTCTAGCATTTCTTCCTTTTGGGCAATTTCATTTAATTTTTTCATTTGGTCGACTGCTTCATTTCTTTCATCAACAGGGAGGTCAGTTGTCGCCACAACTTCGGTTAAATGTTCTTTTAATTCGCTGCGCTCGTCTTGACGATTTATACGAAGCGCTTCAAATTCTTCATCACCAGAAACCTGTGAAATAATTGTATCCTCATCTTTTGCTTCAGAATCTGTTTTCATACCCTTTTGGTCAGCTTTTTCTTCTTGCTTCACTGTCGCAAGTTCATTGCTTTTTTGTTCAGGAGAAGTAATGTAATAAACCGATAATACAACCACCAAACTTAACATTGTTAATAACCAAACTGTTTGTTTTTTCAATAGCATTTGTAAATCCCCCTTTTATTTTTTAGGCATAACGGCAACGCGATGACTTGGTACATCCAGCGATCTAGTTACTGCCTCAATAATCCATTTTTTTACTTGAATATTTTCTGCACCTTTAGCTACTACCAGTACGCCGCGAATTTTTGGTTTAATTTCTCCGACAATAATGGGAACTTCTTTTTCCCCATTACGAATGATGACTACTTGCTCATCTGTTGAAGTATCTTGAACTTTTCTCTCTCCACCCTCGTTGTCCTTTTCTTCGGTTGTCTGTGATTTAGTTACTTTATTTTTCTCTAGCACCTGCTTATCCGTAGAATCAATGTTCACTAATACAGTTACATCATTTACACCAAGCATTTCTTCAAGTGCTTTCGTCAGCTGTTTCTCATATGATTCTTCATAGCCTGTGATTGTCTTATTATTGTTGGAATCTTTCTTAAGACTAAATGTTTCCACGTCTTCCGTTTGACCTTGACTGCTATTGACTGCTTGACTATCAACGGGTGTTGTTTTGTCAGAAAATAATACATTACTGACGATCATAAAGGCAGCACCGATACAAAGCACTAGGATCATATATTGATATTTCCCAGCCTTTTTATCCGAATTTTCTCCCTTTGAAACTATGTTTTTAAACCATGAAAATGGTCCTTTATTATTATTTTCCATTCTCTTTATTCATCCCCCCTTCAACCGAGACTTCAATTGCTTTTTCGGTTACATTCCAATGCTGCGAAAGAAATTCGGCAATTTTTTCTGATTCCTCTGTTGGATCTTTAGATGGAAGAGGTGTTCCTGTATTAATACTTACTGGTTGTATGGCTTCAACGGTTTTTACTCCTGTTTCAGGCTGTTTTAGGCGAACTGTAACCATTTCAAGGTTTTCAGGGAATGACTCTTGATTATCATCCTTGGTTGTTAGTTCTATTTTCGCTATTTCTAAACCAAATTCTTTCATCAACTCCTCTTTTACCCCTTTTTCAAGCTGGACAGCCATCGTTTTTAAAATATATGCATGATTGGAGGCTTGTATTTCTTTTTTTTGCAATTCTATTAAATTTTCCATATTTTTTTCTCCTGGACCTTGAAAGGAAGGAATCTGAGCCATTGCGGTTTCAAAATCCTTTGAGATTAACTTAAATATTGGCGTCAGAATAATGGCAATTAGTAGAAGCCCTGTCACCATTTTTGTATATTTCTGCAAACCAGTATTTGGAAGCAGCATATCTATTACAGTTGCCAGTAGGATAAAAAGAATAATATTGGTTACCCATTCTATTAAAAACTCCATAAAATTCTCCCCTATCTCATCATCATCGTTAGGTTTCCAGCTGCAACTATAACGGTAATACTTAAAAAGAACATGAGAGAGACGATGCCCAATGCAGCAAAAACATAAATAACACTTTTGCTAATAATATCTAAACATTTAATTACTGGTCCCCCGCCTAATGGCTGTAAAATAGCGGCAGCAAATTTATAAATAAACGCGATCATTAGTATTTTAAGTGCTGGAAAAGCCACGATAATTAGCAGAATCGCTACACCTGCAATACCTACTGAATTCTTCAACAAGCCTGAGGCACTAACGACTGTGTCCGCGGCATCCGTAAATATTCTGCCGATTACAGGGATAAAGTTACCTGTTACAAATTTTGCTGTGCGAATGGCAACTCCATCTGTAATGGCTGTTGAAGCACCTTGTACAGAAATAACCCCCAGAAAAACAGTTAAGAAAAGACCCATTAAACCAATGCTCCAATTTCTTAGTAGTTGTGCCAGCTGTGTCACCTTATACTGGTCTGACATCGTACTCACAATACTAAGAAGAGTGGCCAAAAAGAGCAGCGGAAGGATGACATATTGCATGAACATCCCACTTATATTCATTAAAAATAAGATAACCGGGTGAAAGAAAGCAGCGGAAATGATTCCACCAGAGGATGCAATGAGGGCTAACAAAAGCGGAATTAGCGCTAGGACGAAGGAAATCATACTCCCTATTGCCTCATTGGTATACTCTATGACAATATGAAAACTATTAAGTGCAATAATTACTAGAACCATATAGACGATAGAATAGGCAACTTTACTGATCGTACTGCTTTCAAAGGCATTTTGCATGGATTGGAGAAACATACTAAATATCGTCAGAAAAATGAGAGAACCTAACAATTTTCCATTGACAACAAATTCATGAAACAAGAATTTTAATATTCCTTGTGTCCAATCCTTGAAAGTAAATTTCTTATCTCCCTTCACAAAATCGTATAAACTTCCTTTTTGGCTTTCTGGGAGGAAGCCGCCATATTTAGTTTGGATATCCTCCCAATATTGTTTAAGCTCTGTCAAATCCATATTTTTAAGCTGTGTGTCAACTAATTCCTGTGGAGAAAGAGGTGTAGAGGCCAAACTATCTTCTTCGTTAGCTTGTACACTTGTCGAAGTAAATAATAAAAGTAATAGAAGGATAATAGGAATAATCTGCAGCTTTTGCTTCATCATTTTTCACCTCTTATTTTTCAAAAGAAAATAACCATTAGCTTGGAATCAGCTTGATGATTGTTTCAATCATTACGGTTAAAATTGGAATGGCCATCGCAAGAATCAGGACTTTTCCAGCAAGTTCAATTTTTGAAGCCAAAGCTCCCTGTCCTGCATCCTTTGTAATTTGAGAGGCAAACTCTGCAATATAGGCAATTCCGATAATTTTTAGTATTGTCTCTACGTAAATCAAATTGACATTTGCATTGACTGCCAGCCTTTCAAGCATATGAATAATTTCATAGATTTTATCGACTAAAAACAGAAAAATACTGCAGCCTACAAATACAATTAACAGGAAGGCAAAATTTGGTTTTTGTTCTTTGATGATTAAGGCAAGAAAGGTTGCAACGAGAGCCACTCCAACTATTTTAATAATTTCAATGGCACAGCCCTCCTTTCTTATTGAAGGTTATTTTCGCAACGAGTATTGTTAAAATCTTAAAGCCGATTTTAACGTGGAAATATTTTTTTAGGCCTTTGAATTTAGTTTGCAAGCTCTTTTCTAATAGAATTTATGCTTTTTTAAGAGAAGATACTGCAACTCATTTATTTTTTTTAAAAAAGCAATAAAGTTTAAGAAAAGAGCCTTACTGAAACAAGAAGACAGATTTTATTTTCTGGAAGAGGTCATCAACAATCGAAGCAACTTGAAACAATATATAAATAAAACCAAATAAAGTAACCCATTGGGCGTACTCCTTTTTCCCAACTTGATCAAGGACTGTATGCAAAAACGCAACCACAATTCCCACCCCGGCTATTTTAAAAATAATATCCACCTCTAAGCCCATTGCTTTTCCCCCTAAATTAATAAAATAATCAGTAATAGTCCTGAAAAGAACCCTAAACTCTTAACCATCTTTTCGTATTTAGCCTGTTTATCAATTGCGTCTGCTTCTTCCCTTTCAAGGTGGGAAAGAGTTAGCATAATATGCTTTTGCTGGGAAAAACGATCGTGCCGTCCAAGGGTTTCGCCGAATTGTTTCATAATCTCAAATTCACCTTGCTTAAAAGCAGTTTGTTTCCAAACCTCTTTCAAGCTGTCCTCCCAAGCTTCCTTTACTGTTGTTTCAGTATCTGTCAGTTTCTTAGCAAAGCCCTCAAAAAATGATGATAATGGCTTTGATAGTTGTGACGCTAATCTTCTTGCAGCTTCATGCAGGGGAGTGTGCCCGTACATAATTTCAGCTTCAAGTGATTGGAGAGCTGATTTTAACTGCCTAAGCTGTCTGGGACGCTCGCTTAAATGTTTGGCAGCTTCAAACCCTGTCCATGTGGTAGCAAGAATTATAAAAATGGCTCCAATTAATTTAACCATTTAGTTCACGCTCACTTTTTGACTCATTTCTTTTCCGTTACCATCGAAAATATGTGTAATGGTTCCTGGACCATGAGACCTGCTAAGAACAATAAATCGTTGGAATATGTTTTGGTCTAGAACGGTCTTTAATGAAGGTCTATTCCTTATTTCATCCAGGCTGAATCCATGAGTCGTCATAATAAGTTTTATTCCGGCGTGGACAGCCTCTTGGATGGCTTCAGCGTCCTCTTTACGGCCAATCTCGTCCACGACTAACACATCCGGACTCATTGAACGGATCATCATCATCATCCCCTCAGCTTTTGGGCAGGCATCGAGCACGTCTAGACGGTGTCCAAATGACATTTGAGGAATCCCATTTACACATCCTGCAATTTCCGAGCGTTCATCAACAATTCCTACCTTATAAGCATCTATCCCTTTTTCATGATTTCCTGTCGAAATAATTCTGGCAATATCCCGTAATAGCGTGGTTTTCCCCGTTTGTGGCGGACCGATAATCATCGTATGCATCCAAGAGTTTTTAAAAATAAAGGAAGTGATTTTCTCGGCAATACCAACCTTCTCCTTGGCAATCCGAATGTTAAAGGAAGCAATATCTCTTATCGCTTTAACCTTCCCATCTTCAAGAATTACCTTTCCTGCAAGCCCAATGCGATGACCTCCTGAAACTGTGATATACCCTCGCTTCAATTCTTCCTCAAGTGTATAGATGGAGAATTGGCTAATCTTGTTCATAAAATGAAAAGCATCTTCCTCTCGAATAATGTACGATAGAAACAGAGGAGCCCCTTTCATCGTAATTTCAATTGGACGGTTGATGCGAAATCGGATTTCTTCCAATTCTTCTTTTTGATTAGGAGGGATTTTACTAATTAGATCGGCGATGTTTTTTGGTAGGAATTTTAGGATCGTTTCCACATTCGTTCCTCCTTATTGCTTGTCTCATTATTTAAAATGTATGCTTTTCGATACGCAATATGACTTGGAAAATTTCAATTCTTTTAAAATACTCTTATATTCTATTAATTCAAAGGAATTGCTAGAACGAATATTTTCATTGTTGAAACGTACTTATAATATAGGAAACAGTGGAAAGGAGATCGATTCATGTATAATCAAAGACCAGCAATCCATCACCCACAGCCTCCAAGTGATAATTTAATTAAAGTTACTGGGGAGGGAGAAATTGCCGTTCAGCCAGATACAGCATCTGTTAATCTAGGTGTAGTAACTGAAGATAAGGAATTGGTTGAGGCACAGCAGCAAAATTCAACGATAAGTACGAAGATCATTGACTCTCTACTTGCACTAGGAATTGATAAAAACCATATACAAACATTTGATTATCGAATCGAACCAGATTATGAATATGTGGAAGGGAAAGCGATTTTTAGAGGATATAAGGTAACGCATATACTGCAGGTAAAAATCGATGATTTATCGCTTGTAGGAAAAGTAATAGATACTGCCGTTCAAAACGGTGCAAATGTTGTTGCGAACGTTCGATTTACGACAAAATTCAAAGATGCATATTATCAACAAGCACTTGCTTTGGCATTAAAAAATGCCGGTGACAAAGCAACAACCATTGCTGCTACCATAAGGGTAACCCTTAACCCAACTCCTACTCTAGTAATGGAAGTTGGAAACATCGTTCAACCTTTTGAAAGTCAGCAAATGATGTTTGCTAAAGGGGTAAGTTCAACGCAAATTGAGCCTGGGCAGCTGCTAATCAAAGCAAGTGTAATCGCAGAATTTAAATATCGACCGATTAATGGGTAAAAGAAAAAGGATTGAACCACTTGAAGTGATTCAATCCTTTTAAAATTCCGCTTTTCTAGTTATTGTATTTCTTTACCATTCCGTATAGTTGTGCGGATGTAACTGGTCCGTTGTAGTGCTCTCTTATTACACCTTGTTTGTCAATGACAAATGTTTCTGGCTGCCCGGTAACATTATACTTTTTTGCAACCTTTGAATTATAATCAAACACATAAACGGCAGGTGTATTATATTTTTCAAGGAATTTTTTGACTCGGTCCTTTGTTTCACCCTTGTTAATCATGATTAATCTGTATTGATCACCGTAATCCTTGGCAAATGCCTCTAGCTCTGGTGCTTCATCAACACATGGCTTACACCATGACGCAAAGTAATTCAAGATGATGACTTCGCCTTTGTAATCAGAAAGTTTCGTATTGGTTCCATCTAAATTAGGCAGTTCGAAATTATAGGCTTGATCACCAACATCAGTATTGTCACCTTTATTAGCTAAACTATATCCAAAAAAGCCGAACATTCCAATCAATAGAAACAATACGAGTAAGTTAATAACCCGTCTGCTCATCTTAACAACCCCTTATTTATCCAGTTGTTTTAAGAACTCAATATCTTTTTTCAGGCTGTTGTGACGCTTACCGATAAGAAGCATATAACCAAAAATGATTAACCAAACGACTGAATACGCTCCATACATGAATCCCATAATAAATTCCTCCTAGTTTTCTAATCTTTCACGTAATTTTTCTTTGTAGTGACCAACTTTAATTTTCATATTTTCAAAGGATACTCCCTTATGAAGGATATATGCATAAAGGAAGGTAAATGCGGCAATCGTTACTAACAACGCAACAAGCATAGTAGGGGCAATTCCTCCGCCCTCTTGTGAAGGTCCATCGCCAAAAACGATCGGATGGAATTTTGATTGCCACCAGCGAATAGCAAAGAATACGATTGGAACATCAGCAAATCCGATGATTCCAAAAACAGCTGCGAGCCTTGCTTTTTTGTCCCAAACCCCATCCATTTGGCGAACCATTAGATAAGCCATAAATAGGAAGAACAGAATCAATGTTGTGGTTAAGCGCGGCTCCCATGCCCACCATGTATTCCAAGAAGATTTTGCCCAGATTGGACCAGTTGTTAAGACGATAGCAGTAAAAACAACACCAATTTCAGCAGATACATAGGCATAGGTGTCATAAATCCGTTTGCGCTTTATTAAAAATAAGATACTAAAGACAAATGTCACAAAGAATGCTAAAAAAGCTACCCATGCTGATGGGACATGCATATAAAATATCTTTTGGACGACACCCATAGTCTTTTCAACTTCTGCATACATGAAAATGAAGTAGAATGCTGCTAACATCGATACTACCATTCCAACGTATAAAACTTTCGTAATCATTGATGTTTTTATTTGGACTTCTTCTAGGGGAAGTGTCACTTTTTCTCTTTCGAGATTCATACTCATTTTTTAAACCTCCAGGACATACTCAATTAGGATAAAACAAAGAACAAAGAAGATTACGTCATAGGCTACTACTAATTGCATCCAAGCAATGGCATTCGGTAATTTTTCCATATTGGTTAAGATAATTTTGGTCGCTTGCGTAACACCAATTAAGATAGGGGTTGTCATTGGGAAAAGCAAAAGCGGTAATAACATTTCACTGCTCTTTGAATTAGAAGCAAGTGCAGACAAAAAGGTTCCAATGGCAATAAATCCAAAACTACCGACAAATAATACTAAAATGAAATATAATATACTGCCAGTCATTTTAAAATCAAATAAAAGAAACAAAAACGGGATAGCAACAATTTCTACTATTATTATCATCGAGAAGTTTGCAATGAACTTTCCTAAATAAATGCTTGATGCATCCATTGGAGCAACCAGTAACCCATGCATGGTATCATTTCGCTGTTCTGATACTAATGAACGGTTAAGGCCCAAAATTCCAGAAAAAACGATGATGATCCAGACAGCGCCGGGAATAACTGCTTTTGTCGTATTGTTTGCTGGGTCAAAAGCAAAACTAAGTACTAAAATAACTAATCCAGCAAAAATAATCATCGTCCCCAAAACTTGCTTCGTTCTTAATTCTGAGTAAATATCTTTTTTGGCTATGGTGAGGGCTGCTTTTAACATTATGATACTTCCTCCACTAAACCCTGGTATTTTTCTGTAACTAAACCTAATGAATTTTTATCAATTTTAAAATCATCTGCAATCTTTCCATTTTTAATGATAATAATTCGATCACATATTTCTGCTGCCTGTTTGAAATCATGAGTTACCATTAATGTTGTGCACCCTTTTTCTTTCATAGAAAGGACAACATTATTTAGGATATTAATCGCACCTTGATCCAAGCCTGTATGCGGTTCGTCTAGCAGCATAATTTTCGGATCATGAATAATGGCTCTAGCAATCGCAATTCTTTGTATCATTCCACGGGAGAAATTTTTCACAGGTTCATTGATAAAGAATGAGAGACCAACTTCTTTTACAAGTTGTCTTGCTCTATTTTCAACATCCTTGACTCCATATAAATTTCCAAAGAAAACGAGGTTTTCTAAGGGAGTGTAGTGATCGTATAGCAAGCTTGAATGAGGTAGGTAACCGAACAACTTTTTAACTTCAATATGATCTTTTTTTAAATCCAATCCGTTAATCTTTACAAGACCAGATGAAGGCTTAATTAAGGTCGCCAGCACTTTTAACAGCGTACTCTTTCCAGCTCCATTTGGACCAAGGATAGCAACCGTTTCGCCTTGTTTTATTGATAGGTCTACACCTCGTAGGATTAACTTATTGTCGGCTTGCTTTGTAAGCTTTTTTATTTCAATCATTAAGTATCCCTCGCACTTCCGACTGTTACTCTACAAATTGGCGTAAATTCATTTTCACTTGTACTAAATGCTGCTTATATGCCGCCAATTTAGCTTGATAATCCTCTTCAGACATGTTTCCATCACCGAAGTTTTCTTCTAACTCAAGGATTTTATCCATTATTGCTTTTTGCTTAGCCATTAGATTTTTAAAAGCACTTTCTTCTTTATCTGCGCCAAGCCTTTTCTCTTCCGCTCTAGCCTTCATTCTAAAATAACCAAAATAGGACAATGCAGCGATAATAATAGCCGCCATTACAATTAAGAAAACATGCGGATCAAAGGTTTTCAGCGGAGATTGCGCCCACATCCGCAGATGGCCAGGATTATGAAAAGAAGGTGCTGTTTTAGTAACATTCGTGCTTGTTGCACCTGTTCCTTGTTCCGAACCTTGTGCTTCACTTGCTGATGGCTGTTTATCTTTGTCATAAATCATCGTAAAAGATTGTTTGGCCTCGATCCCTTCAACGCTGTAGCCCTGATAATTTTGATCGTCCATTTTGAAAAGACCTTGATTAGTAGCGGTAACATTTTTAAATTCAATGCTTCCCATTCCCTCTGGAACAAGAATTTGCATCATTTGAACAGGGTAATCAAAGCTTAAATTAATTTCCTCGCCCTTCGTCATTTTATAGCTATAAGGTAAAACCACTGTCTGATTTGCTGGAACAGGATCAGTAGTAATAAATCCTGTATCTACTTGCTTTTGAGCCACTTTGTTATCTAAAAAGGAAAATCCTGTTGCACCTGTTGGAATAGTGACATTTAATACTGCTTCGCCTGTGCCGTCGCCATTAAATTCTTCTGCACTCGTATTGCTGAAGTTAACCATATTCATCATATTGGTTGAACCATCTTCCGCAGGACTAACGACTAGGTAATGCATATCAACAGTTATCGGAGATTCTGCAGCTGCCATTCCATTGATTGGAATGAACAGCAGCAGCCCGAGGAGGAATACGGTGATTTTCTTGATCACTTTCCTTCCCCCTTTTTATTTTTATAACTATTCATGGTAGCTTCGATTTCACTTTCAATTTCAGCCATTAAATCTTTATCAATGCTCTGTTCTGCCATTTGCCCTTCTTCATCCTTCATGATGCTAACTACTTGTGATTCGTATTGTTTCTTAAGATTTTTGTAATCAGCATGTGAGATTTTATCCATCTTATACTCAAACTCTAATTCGTTAAGTGTGGATAAAAGGACTTCTTTGTTTGAAGCAGAATCCTGCCCCTTATTAGCGAAGCTTAAATATGAGTCTAAAGAAAAGAATGGTGCCAGAACGAGAAATAAACAAATCAGCACAAGTGCTGCTGTAAATATCATTGATATGATCGAGATTTCTTGCATTATGCTCACATCCTAAAGGTACTTTTTGCGTTCTTCTTCAATCATGGATGAAAGGATTTCCTCTTCTACTTCATCCGTATCAATTTCGTTGTCAAAGGTTGTTTCATCTGTTCCTTTTTTCTTCACCCATTTTCGAATGATGAAGAATATCGCCACCCCTGCAATTCCTAAAACTACAAAAGGTAATACCCAAGCAACTAAACTGAATCCACTTTTTTCTGGAGCTGTCAAAATTTCTTCACCGTAAATATTGAGATAATATTCACGAATTTTGTCCTTATCCCAGCCCTTGTTCATCATTTCAACGATATCTTCCTTAAAGCCTATAGTAAGATTACAAGTCTTTGGATCACATTCAAAGTGGTCCTGACCACAGCCACATGTACACATAAACTGAGAGGCCGCCGCTTCAAATTCCTTCGATTTGTAATCGAACTCTTTCGCTTGTACTTGGAAGATGGAAGCTTGAAATATAAAAGCAATTACAAGGAGTCCAATATAGATTTTACTTTTCACATTAAGACACCTCTTTGCGTACTCCTGTATATCGTGGAGTAATATTTTGATATTTCCCATTCCAAACTGCAAATAGAGAACCAATTACAATCATGAAGGAACCGATCCATAGCCACGCAATCATTGGGTTAACTTTTACAATAAAGGTTGCTTTGCCATCATCTTCCCAATCACTCAATACAACATATAGATCTTCTTTTAAGGATGAGATTAGACCAACTTCTGATGATGGCTGATCCCAGTTACCATAGAATACTTTTTCAGGCATAATATTTCCAATTCGTTTACCATTCTTGAAAACTGTCATTTCTGCATATACGATATCGTTAATGCCTTCACGTTTTTGATCAAGACGCTCGTAATTAATACGATAATCCTTGACTTCAATTGATTCTCCTAGATTCACTGTTTTCATTGTTTGCACATCATAGTTTTGTGAACCAATAATCCCCATTGCGATAAAAGCTATCCCAATATGGACCATGTAACCTCCATAGCGGCGGCGATTTTTAGTCATCAAGCGATAAAGTGAAAGATAAACTTTTTCCTTGGTCATTTTCCTTCGCGCCTTTACACCGCGATAAAATTCAAGGAAGTGTGTGATAAATAATAGAACGATTACTCCAAAGCCGATTACTGCCCAGGCTTTTTGAATTCCAAGAACGACCATTAATGCCATTGCAATAACTGCTAGGATTGCTGGTATTAAGAAGTTTTTCTTTAAATTCTTTAATGATGACTTTTGCCATGCTAATAATGGACATACAGCCATTACAAACATCATCGATAATAATATCGGTGCTTGAACCGTATTAAAGAACGGCATACCCACTGTAACCTTGGTTCCTCGTACAGCTTCTGATACTAATGGGAAAACTGTTCCCCAGAATACACCAAATGCTGCGCCTACTAACAATAGGTTATTGATTAAGAAGCTACTCTCTTTCGAAATGTATGAATTGAATTCTCCTGCACTGCGTTTAAGTAAATTATATCGGCTCATTAAGACGTACAATGCCCCAATTACCATTACTCCCATAAAGATTAGGAAGTATAAACCTAAGTTTGAATTAGCGAATGCGTGAACAGAAGTTAAAACTCCACTTCGTACAAGGAAGGTTCCGAATAATGTTAAAGCATAAGACGTAATGATTAAGCTGATGTTCCAAATCTTCAACATGTTTTTCCGCTCTTGGATCATGACTGAGTGCAAGAACGCTGTTGCTGTTAACCAAGGCATAAAGGAAGCATTTTCAACTGGATCCCATGCCCAGTAACCGCCCCATCCTAGCTCCACATAAGCCCATTGGCCGCCGAAAATATTACCTAGACTTAAGAATAACCAAGCTACTATTGTCCAACGTCTAGTCATTTTAATCCAGAAATCATCGACGTTTTTCAATAAGAGTGCTGCCATAGCGAAAGCAAATGGGATAGCAAGACCTACATAACCAAGGTAAAGTGTAACTGGATGAATAATCATTCCCGGGTTTTGCAGCATTGGGTTCAAGCCATGACCTTCTATAGGAACTTGATCCAATAGAATAAACGGTTTAGCAACAAACCCTAAGATTAGAAAGAAGAATACGATATTTCCTAATAGAATGGCGGAAATATACGGAACCATTGGATTTCCTCTCATTTTTCTTGAGAAAGCAATCATAACGGTGTAAAGAACTAAGAAGAATGTCCATAGCAATAAGGAACCTGAATTCCCAGCCCATAATGCTGTAAGTTTATAAATGATTGGCAGCTCACTGCTTGTATAATCTGTAACATATTCATATTGAAATTGAGATGTAGCGAGTAAATAGAATAAGGAAAGCATCGCCATCGAAGCACAAACTAGGATACCAATTACTCCACCCTTACCACTGTTGATTAATTTTTGATTCTTAGTACTAATCCCCAATGTAATAATGAGGAGTGAGTAAATCGCAAGTGCTAAACCTACATATATTGTTGCGTTAGCAAATAAGTACATATCGTCACCTTCTTATTATTTTGCCGAATCTGTTTCTGTTGGTGGCTGATCTAATAATTTTTTATGCGCTTCAGGATCATAGTTTTCAGCATCTTCACCTTCATATTTAGAAGGACATCTTGTTTTAACTGTTTCAGCAACAAACGTATCTTTTTTAGTAGGCGCTCCCTGGAGGATTACAATTACCCCTTCGGAGAAGTTATCAGGTCTTGTGCCGTTATGAATCACATGCATTAAGTTACCATCGTTATCTTTTAAATCAAACTTCAATTCAATCTTATCTGGGTTCCATTTAATTGATTCTTCGATTAATAGACCTTCAACTGTTACAAAATCCTCTTTATGTTTTTCTTGGTTTGCCAATAACTCTTTCATCGTTAATTCAATACCGCTAGATCCTGGTGTCGCTGCCATAAGCAAGAAAACTATGGCCCCTGCGATAATAAATCCACCAAGCATTACAATCGTATTCTTTTTCATCCCATTCACCTCATTAAATTAATTTTTTCATTTCCTCATCATACGTTTCTTGGTCAATTTTTCCTGTTAAAAGCTTTTTACGTAATTCTTTTTTATCGTCAACGCTGTTCGACTTGCTTTCTTTTTTTACTTGCTGCTTTTTAGGTTGGTTGGTTACCCCTTTTGAACCTGAAGCTTTAGGTGCAGACTGTGATTTACCCTTTAGACCTAAGTAAACAAACACACCAGCAATGATAATTGCGATTCCAATAACGACGGCACCGCCAATCCCTATTAATGGCCGATCACCGCCTGACCCACCTGATCCGCTTGTTCCTCCGGCAAGTTGATCTGTTGCAGTACCATTAACAGTCTCATGGTTTTCGTCATTAGGCGGCTGTTTCTCATTGATAGCTTCTAAAGTTGATTTAAATCCATCCTTTTGATAGGAAAAAGAATATTTATAACTTTCACCTTTTTTCACGTCTTTGTATTGATAGTAAAATAGCTCTTCACCATATTCACTTTTCGTATTGTTTGGCGCCTTTGGCTCTAGGGTGATATCTTTTGCATCCATTGGTGCATAAAAGATTACATCAAAAGTACCAATTTCGGCTTGGTTACTATATTCGAAAGTAAAGCTTCTATTATCTTTTACTTCTACTGTGCTTGTATAATACTCAACTACAAATCTATACGTTTCATCTTTCTTGATTGGCTTTGAAGGTTTCCAAGTGATAACACCTTTATCCTTATCTACATCAAAAGGACGCTGCACTTCTGGCTTATTGTCCTCTGGAAATTCAGCAACTAAGTATGCTTGGAATCCATTTTGATTTGCTGGTACTTCTATTTCAATTTTCCCATCAAAATCCTGCCCGCTTTTGTTGGTAAAAGTTCCGTACTGTCCAATAAGTAATGATGGTGTGTCTTTTGGCCAGTTTTCAGGATAATCAAATTCAGGCATAACCTGGATTTGCATTTCGCTATAAGGAAATTTCTCAGGCTGAAATGCTGTTTCAGCACTTGCACTTGGAATGATAAAACTCGATAAAAATGACATGATTACAAATAAAGCAAATAATTTCTTTTTAATCATATAGATCCTCCTTGAGCTCCTGTAAAATACTATTTTTCACTATAGCCCTCTTTGAAATAAATATAATATTAATCACCTATGTATAGTTGATTCACATTTGAACATTTTGTAAAAGGATAAAAAACGTTACCTTTTCGTCAAAAAACGACCACATAATGTTCACAATTACCTATCTAATAAAAATATCCTCCTGTTTTTTACTATCCCAACTAGTACTATAAACCCTAACCTCTGTACCTAGTTGGTTTGAAAATGAACGTTTTGTTAATTTCATCTCATTTAACCTACTTTTGTGATGGAGGACAGTGATTTTCCATTTTACTTTTTCTGAAAAACTATTATTATCAAGTTACATATAAAAAATAGAGGTGTAGAGAATGAAGAAGTTATTTACATTGTTTGCAGTTATACTGCTAACAGGATGTATGGGAGCTGCTTTTGAAAATGTTACGCCTGAGAAGGCAAAAGAAATGATTGATGAGGAAAAGGTAATCATTCTTGATGTACGATCTCCAGAAGAATTTAACAGTGGACATATCCCAGATTCAGAACTTGTACCATTACAGGTACTTGAAGGGATGAGTGAGGACCTCGAAAAAGACAAAAGTTATTTATTAGTATGCCGCAGTGGTAATCGCTCTCAACAGGCTGCTGAAATCCTAACGTCAAAAGGATTTAAAAACGTCTATAATATGACTGGCGGAATGAACGAATGGACTTATGAAATTGAACAATAATTCACCAGCTAAAAGGCAAATCAGTGAAGCAACTGCTTTACCATTAAAATGGACATAACGTAAAGGCAGTGTTAATGGATACTGTTCATTTTAAAACATGTTGATTGGAGCGAAAGGCGCTCGACTCCTGCGGGATGCACGAGCTGAGTGAGACCCC
>NZ_JBALNQ010000010.1:120439-194128 GCF_036961885.1 Neobacillus niacini
AAGCGTAGCGCCTGTAGCGTAAATCAACAGCCCAGTTTAACACTGCCAAAGTAAAAGAACCTTGAAACCAAATTAATGGTTTCAAGGTTCAAGATAGTCATTTTGAATTTCTTCTTTTGGTTTAAGCGTACGAATATAACTAACAATATCCGTTATATCCTCTTCTTTAAGCTGTCTTACTCCGTCAAGGCCTTTTAGTGTTGCAGCCATCCTTGTATCCTCACGTCCGTAAGCAGTAGTAATCCAAATTTGCTTATCCGTGGTATATTTCAAGTATTGTGGGTTTGATAGAGCAGTCCCCATTTTCAATTTACCTGCACCAGCTTCACCATGACAGTTAAGGCAATAAACATTATAGAGTTTCTCACCGTTAACAACATCACCAGAAATTGTCTTCGGAACTTCGAACTCGATTTCCTTAGACTGCCAATTTCTTACAAAGGCAACAACATTCTTTATATCCTCATCATCCAGTCTTGGATCGTAACTCGGCATTGCAGTTCCTTCTCTGCCAAATTTAACACTATTGAAAATATCTTTATCACTTACAGTATTCAAATAGTTTTGATTATTGATGGCTGTTCCAGCATTTTTACCTTCACCCATACCGTTTTCACCATGGCAAATTAAACATTGCTTGTTATAAATCTTTTCTCCCGCAGCTATTGATTTTTTATTCTCATTGCTGAAGATATCACTATTTATGATACAAATAATAATCCCAATTATGATAATAATGTAAAGGCCATATAAAAGTTTTTTCATTGGCAATCCCTTACTTCGGCTCTGGAGTTGGAGTTGGCTCTCCAAAATCTTGATATTTTGTAGTAATTAGATCATATATTTTCTTAGGACTTTTACCGCTAAGATTCATTTCTACCGCCTCCCGGGCGATATCTATACAAACGTCTCAGGCTATACCCATTGAATCCCAAGCGGTTACGGCTTTATCTTCTCCAAATTGATCTATAAAACAATCTAAATTGCTCTTGTGTCCATCTGAAGCAAAACATCCGCAATAACAAGGAACACCTGCAACAACCTCTGGATAGTTTGATACCATCGCATAGGTATCTTGAACTAATTCTGACGAACCAAGAATATAATCTGGAAATGGCTCATGTTTTTTATCTAACGTTTCATTTATATCTTTGGAACTGCCGCATGCTGCTAATAATAGAGCAATTGCTCCACAAAGAAACAATAGAGATCCTATTTTTTTCATATTCTGTGTCACCCCTTTTATTTATATGATGTAATTCTATTTTAGTTTAGCAAATACTTATCCTTAAAATAGAAACTAATTATTACTATTTAGTGAAGTTTTCACGTTAAGTGAAGTACTAAACAATCATCATAAATAAAAAACCTAAGACCAATAGATAATGGCCTTAGGTTTTTGAACTACTAATTATGCACGTGATACATAGGAAGCTTCTGTAGTGTTAATAATCAATTTGTCGCCTTGATTAATGAAGAACGGAACTTGAACATTTAGTCCTGTTTCAAGTGTTGCAGACTTCGTACCGCCTGAAGAGGTATCTCCTTTTATTCCCGGCTCAGTTTCAGCAACTTCTAATATAACAGTGTTAGGAAGTTCAACACCAAGAGTTTCATAATTAAACATCATGATGTGTACTTCCATGTTTTCTTTTAAAAACTTTAATTCATATTCAATGTTGTTGGCAGGCAGTTCAACCTGCTCGTATGATTCCATATCCATGAAGATATGCTGATCACCGCTAGCATATAGATATTGCATTTTACGATTATCAATTTGAGCTTTTTCTACTTTTTCACCCGCACGGAATGTTTTTTCTTGAATCGCACCATTACGAAGGTTACGAAGCTTAGATCGAACAAACGCTGCGCCTTTACCTGGTTTTACATGCTGAAAATCAAGAACGCGCCATAGGCCGTTATCAACTTCGATCGTTAGACCGGTTTTAAAATCATTAACAGAAATACTCATGTTTTATCCTCCTATATCAATTACAAAATAATAAGTTCTTTTGTTGAATGAGTCAAAGCTTCGTTAAGGTCCTTCGTAATGAGCGTATCATCCTCAATCCGAACTCCTCCAAGGCCTGGGATGTAAATTCCAGGTTCAACAGTAACAATCATACCTGGTTCTAAAACAATATCTGATCGGAAAGAAAGTGTTGGACCTTCGTGAACCTCTAGACCAATACCGTGACCGGTTGAATGTCCAAAATATTCACCATATCCTTTTTCAGTTATGTAATCCCGGGTTAATGCATCTGCTTCTTTCCCAGTCATTCCAGGTTTAATTCCTGCCATTCCCCTCAATTGTGCTTCAAGAACAATCTCATAAATTTCTTTCAATTTATGATCAGGTTCTCCCACTGCTACCGTTCTAGTGATATCAGAAATATATCCGTTGTAATAGGCACCATAGTCCAATGTTACAAAATCACCAGTCTCAATGATTTTATCACTTGCAACTCCGTGTGGAAGTGCAGAACGATGCCCTGAAGCAACAATAATATCAAAAGAAGAAGAAGTTGCTCCTGCCTTTCTCATAAAGAACTCTAATTCATTGGATACTTCAAGCTCCGTTTTTCCCGGAGTGATAAAGTCCAATATATGCTTAAACGCAGCGTCAGCAATATCGGCTGCTACCTTTAATATCTTAATCTCTGGTTCCGTCTTAATCAAGCGTAACTTTTCAATTACACCTGATACTGGAACAAGTTCTGCTTCAAGTTCTTTTTCATATGCTTTATAGGTAGAAAAAGTTAAATGGTCTTCTTCAAAACCTAGCTTTTGAATACCAAGTATTTTTGCTTGTTTAGCTACTTCTTCAACAAGCGTTCCTGCCATTTTTACAACTTCATACCCTTCACACTGGGTTGAAGCCTGTTCTACATATCTAAAATCGGTAATAAATTGCGCTTTGTCTCCACTAATGAGAACCGCTCCAGAAGAACCAGTAAAATTTGTCATATAACGACGGTTAAATTGGCTTGTAATTAAAAAACCATCAATACCATATGTAGAAAAACTCGATCTTAATTTATCTATCTTACTCATCTTCTCCACTCCCTATATGTGATTCTGTAGCAACATCCTTTATGAAATAATATCAGAATTTATTTTATCACAACTACGTACTTAAAGACTAATAAAGCTTTAAGAAGCCGTCTCATTAACTTCCATTTGATTGATTTCATATTCATAATTAATGGAATAACCAATGAATAATCCATAAACCAAATATAAACAAACGGTTGTAATAAAAGTATTACGACTTAAATCTAATAATGGCTTCATACTTATAAAGATTGGATTTAACACAACGTATACTAGCAGGAATAGGACTATCCCATATCCTAAGCCTAACCAAATTCCATTGAATTTTTTTAGTGCGATGGAATAGACAAAAGCAGCACCAACGGAAAGAATTCCAAGTAATAGGAGCGAGATAACAGTTCCAAGCCATTCACTTTTCCATTTACCCAAAGCCCAGGGTTCAAGAATGACATTTGGTTGAATTTCAGTGAAGTTAAAGTAGGATGCAAAAAAACCTAGGGTCCCCCAAAAAAGGCCACCAAATAAACCCGTCCAGAATACATGGGCAGTAAAAGACATGGGTTTTGGGTAATTTGATTTCTTTGGTTCATTAGCCATAACTATAACCTCCTATAAATGTAATAATTTTTGCATTTTAAATTGTAATCCAACAGAATTCTTCTATATTATGCCCTTTCCTTTCAGTTCACTTGCATAGATTAAATATTTTAATTGGAAAAATTATGTTATAGTAGAGGGTTTTTCTTGTTTGAAGTAGAATAAAATTAAGTAGAAACAAAAAATTTTCTAATATGTCTTTTGAAATACCTCTACGTACCCATTTTTTTCATTAATTGCCCTTAAATAATGGGAAGAATGCTTAAATAACAGCTATGGCTGGAGAAATATGCAAAAACATTAATACTTAGGTGTTTAAAAAATTCGGAAAATGCTTAAGATGCTCTTAGGGAGGTGGCGTTCTTGAAAAATCGGATTTCCGTACCTTTGGTTGGTAGTGTTGTTGTTCTAGGTATAATTGGCCTAATTGGAGCATTTACTAATGATCCTATTGGTTTTCTTAAAAGTATTATAGTCTTTGCATTAGTCGGCGTAGCCATATACTTTGTTTTCCGTCTAATTGTAAGAGCAAATCCTCAGAAGAAAGAGCAGCAAGCGTTTATTAAAGCAGCTAAGAAATCAAAAAAGCGATTGCAATCTAAAACTGGAGAACCTCAGACTAAAAGTGCTTCCTTTGGCACGCTCGCATCTTTAAAGAAAAGCAAGATGATAAAAAAGAAATCTCCTGTTCACTTAACAGTCATCGATGGAAAAAAAGGCAAAAAGAAAAATCGAGCGTCCTTATAAACGCTCGTTTTTTTTATGGAGGATTCATATTCTCATAAAGGAGCCTCTAATAACACCAAGACTTAAAAAATTTTTTAGCGGCATTTCTTCCTAACTCGAATAACTCTTGTTTCTTTTCATCAGTCAAATGGAACTCCATTGATAAGGCACCCTCGTTAGGTACAAATATAATATTTTTTTCATGTTTTCTAGAAATATAACGTGAATCATGAGCATCCTTCATGGTTTCAAATAATGCACCAAACAATTGAATGGCATTTTTGATTTGATGTTTTTCATGCTCGTATTCATTACCGCTTAACTTAATCCCAATTACAGGTCTTATTTTTTGCAGATTATCCCGGTCGAAGAGCCACATCGGGAAATTGCTCAAAACCCCGCCATCCACTATAACATTGATCCCATCCATTGACTTCAATTTCACTGGTTCAAAAAAATATGGAATACTACAGCTCATCCTTACTGCCTTCGCGATGGAAAATGATCCAGGAGAAACACCATATTTCACCAAGTCATCTGGAAGAACCATTAATCTTCCGTTTGAAAGGTCTGATGCAATAATTCTTAGGTTTTGCGGTGGTAAATCTGAAAAGGTTCTTACACCTTTTGCAGCTAACTTTTCTTCAATCCATTTCTCTAACTCATTCCCTTTATATAATCCTAACTTCCAATAAACAAACAGCCATTTAGCAAAGGGAAAAGGAATGACCATTTTCCTAGCATCAAGGAATTTTGTTAAATCAAGTTCATCAAAAAGGTTTTCAATCTCTTCACTTCCATAACCAGCCGCGATAAACGCAGCAACAATCGACCCAGCACTCGTCCCAGCCACTCGTTCAAATTGAAAACCTCTATTTTCAATTTCTTGGATGGCCCCAACAAGGGCAAAGCCTTTAATTCCTCCTCCAGAAAAAACACCGTCTATTTTCATGGCCGTCACTCCTAAAGGTAACTCATTGTTACATTTTTAAGCGGCAACTAACAGAAATAGTACGGTGTACAAGAAAGAAATTTTTTACGTGAAATATTCTACAACTGCATTTGGAAAATATTCCTTTATATAATTACGTATGGTGGCCTCTAATTCATTTGCTTCTTCTGTTGGATATACATATTTTCCAATTCCATAGCGGCCCCATTTATATTTTCGCTTTTCCTCATCCATTTCTAGCTTCGTTTTTGGATACCGTTTGGCAATTACATTTTTTGCTGGTTTAGTAAAACGGTGTTGAATAAGTTCAAAGGTTAAATCCGGTATTTCTATCCCCGCAAGCTCATTACTTAACCGCTCGAATAGTTCACGATAGCCCGCTTTCCAATCTTCATGCAAATAAATGGGAGCCACAATAAACCCTAATGGATAATTTGCCTTTGCGACCTTTCTCGCAGCAGATAGACGGTCTTCAAAGGAAGATGTCCCTGGCTCAAAGTTTTTTATTACATACCGCGAATTAACACTAAAACGAAACCTTGTTCTGCCATTATGGTTGGCGTCAAGGAGATGATCTACATGATGGAATTTGGTCACAAACCGGAGTCTGCCATAATCAGATTGTCCAATAAACTCAATTGTCTTCTTTAAAGAGTGCGTTAAATGATCCAGGCCAACGATGTCCGAGGTACACGCTGCCTCAAATCTTGTTTCTTCAGGCTTACGCTCATCCATGTACTTTTGAGCCTGCTCAAAAATTTCATCTAGATTTACATAGGTGCGAATATAAGGCTTGCTCCCAAGAGTGGTTTGTAAATAACAATAGTGGCAATGCCCCATACAGCCTGTTGCCAAAGGAATAGCATACTCAGCCGAAGGCTTAGATGTATCAAATTTCAAAGTCTTCCTAATACCTACCACTAGGGTTGATTTTGCATTACGGTATTTCTGATTTTCATTATCCCCTGGCAAATCGCGAATTTGGTTATGGGAAGTAGTTTCCCGGATTTCAAGATTCAATTTTTCAAATTTCTCTTTCAGTTCTCTTCCGAGCGGATATTCTAGCGCTCTCGGTTCAAAATACACTAATTGCGGCATAAATGGTTCCAAATTGTTTTCCTCTTTTCAATCTTTTTTTATAGTATGAGCAATTATTTTATAAACATGGTTCATAATTTGTTTATATTTTGTCTACAAATTGTTCACTATAGCACTCTCTTTCTTCATATCATCAACATATAAATTCTCTATACTTTACCTATTCATTAGTTAATATTGATTAACAAGTAAAGGCAGGGAAACTCTTATGAGCATAAAAAGAGATAGCATAAAGGTATATGAGATGACTTGTACATCCTGTGAAATGCGGGTTGAACGAACTGTAAAAAAATTGGATGGAGTAGTAAATGTAAAAGCAAGTTTCAGTGGTCAATTTGCAGATATTGAATATGATGATAAACTATGCGATTTAAATAAAATAAAAAATGCTATACAAAGCGTAGGGTATAGTACCGAAAAACCTAAAGACTTTAAGTTTATAGGCATTATGATTGCGGTAGCAGCTGTTGTATTACTTGGGATCAACACAGGGAACTACAATATGGAAGACCAGTTAAATAATGCCTCCTATGCCGTATTATTTGTTGTAGGGGTCATTACTTCAATTCATTGTGTTGGCATGTGCGGCGGAATCATGCTTTCACAAAGTATCGGTAAAGAAAGCAAAAATAAATTTGAAGCGATAAAGCCGGCACTTTTATATAATGCTGGAAGGGTAGTCGCCTATACGATTCTTGGAGGCGTTATTGGGGCAATTGGATCTGTTTTTGCTCTATCTCTTAATGCTAAAGCAGGTTTACAGCTATTTGCGGGTATTTTCATGATTATGATGGGCTTTAATATGTCAGGCTTTAAGACTTTTAGGAAATTTCAAATTAAATTACCTAATTTTGCCTGTAAAGCCATGAGCAAACCGCGCGCACCGTTTTTCGTCGGACTTCTCAACGGATTAATGCCATGTGGTCCATTACAAACGATGCAAATTTTTGCTTTAGGAACAGGCAGTGCCGCTGCTGGTGCTTTATCGATGTTTATGTTTTCAATCGGAACCGTTCCATTAATGCTGACTTTTGGAGCAGTATCCGGTTTATTAAGTAAAGGCTATACAAAGAAAATTCTTAAATTTAGCGGTGTTTTAATTATTATGCTTGGCCTTATTATGAGTAATAGAGGTCTTGCCCTTGCTGGTATGAATATAAGCCCAATGGCGATTATGGCAAACATAGGAGCCTTTGGTGATGTTAGCAGCAGTTCATCTGATGCAGTTAAAGCAACCATTCAAGATGGAGTTCAAGTATTAAATATGACAGCAAATGTTTACGGCTATACTCCAAAAACACTTTATGTACAAAAAGGTATGCCAGTTAAGTGGGTAATCGAAGGTGAGGAGATCACGGGCTGTAACAATTCAATTGTACTTCCAGATATGAATATCCAGCAAAAGCTTCAAAGCGGGAATAACTTAATTGAATTCACACCAGGAGATGAAGATTTAAACTTTAGTTGTTGGATGGGAATGAAACGAGGCGTTATAAAAGTTGTAGATGATCTTGAGTCTATATCTGCATCTAATAGTGATGGTGCTGGTCTTGATACTGCTGTTACTGCAGAACCTGAAGCACCTGCTCAGCCTAGTATCTATGGAGATGATTTTACAAAGATAGCGACAGACCGCTTAATTAAAAAAGCCGAAGTCGTTGCCGACGAGCAGACAATTTCTATTAAAGGAATTGGTTATGAATTTGAACCATTAATCATGGTAGTAAATAAAGGGTTAAATACTAAGATGGCGTTAGACTTAAGTTCCTTTGATACTACTAATGGGTATTTCATGATATTGAATTCAAGTACAAAGCAAATCGTCACCGATTTCACCGGAACAAAGGGAATAAATAATATTGAATTCACCATTACTAACAGTGGATCTTATGGTATCTTTTTAAATGAGCAAGAGCTGCTTGGAATCATTGAAGTTGTGGATAATCTAAATACAGTGGACCTTGAAGAGGTTAGAGCGAAGTATATTCAATAAAAATGCTTTACCCCCCAATTAATGAAAATTGGGGGGAATTTTATTTTTTATTATCTTTTAAGTTAGCTGCTTCGTCTCATAATTTACTTTCTTACCTTTTACCACAACCTGATAAGAACCCCAAGCAACAAACAATGATATCGTAAATAAGACAAGTGCAAATGCAGAATGAATCGCACCAAGCCAACCGAAATTAGTGTAATATTGGAAATTGATAAAAAAGAATAACACAAAGCTCACTGCATTATATAATTTAGGGATCCCACCAACAATCCCCAAAATAAACATTAAGGATGGAATAAACTCAATTACATTCATAACCGTTCTATGTGTTTGCCAAAGTCCACCATCAACAAAAATAGCTAAGCCTGCTAAAGAAACTTGAGTGACGATTCCTAGTAAAAGTATCCATGCTAACAGGAAAAATAAGATTCGAGGGTATTTTTGTATCTTAGTCTTAGTTCTTTCACTCATTCTCATAAAAACTTCCCTTCTTTTCTACTATCAAAACCTTAGACAAGTAGACCTACCTAACAAGCACCAATGTAAAATAACTTCCACATTAGAATAGTGAATTTTTATGAAGACAGTATGAAGAAAAAGAAAGTGTCATTTTTTAGTCACAGAATTCGTGTTATTTTGTTGAAGTAAAATAGATTTTCACGGTAGTTCCGGTTCCTTCTTTACTATCAACCTTAATCATCGCATTATGCAGGTCAAGGATATTCTTAACAATTGTCAGACCGATACCATTTCCTTCAATTTGATTCCTGCTCTTATCTCCTCGATATAGCCTTTCAAAAATAAAAGGTAAATCTTCCTGATTAATACCAATACCGTTATCTACAAACTCCACTATGATGTCTTTATTTTCTTTATACAGATTAATAAAGATCTCGCCATTACTATCAGAAAATTTCAGAGAATTGGATAATAAGTTAATTAGTACTTGTTTTATTTTATCTTTATCTCCAATAATTCGGTATTTTTCATTAGGTTGGATAGTATACTCTATGTTAATATTCTTATTTTCCGCTGCCCTAAAGAAATCTCTGCTTATTTCAGTAATTAATTCATCCAGGAAGATTGTTTCATATTTAAGCTTGATACTTTCTGATTCAAACTCCTTTAAGAGATTTAGGTCATTTATTAATTTGCCGAAACGAATGACTTCCTCATTTAAATAATTTAATCCTTCTTTTGTTACCGGAAAAACTCCATCTATCATAGCTTCAAGATTATTTTGTAGAACATTTAAGGGCGTCCTAGTCTCATGGGTAATATCTGATACTAACCTCTTCCTAAGTGTATCCTGATAATTTAATTTTTCAGCAAGGATATTAATACTCATTCTCAAATCCTCTAATTCTTCTATATTGCTTTTTATATTTGATTTTGCATTAAAATTCCCTTGTGATAAGCTAACTGACATTTTCGCAACTTCCCGAATCGGGTTAGAAAATTGTTTTGAAAAAAATAGACTAAAACTACCTATGATGATGAGTGTTAGAAGTCCGCTTAAAACAATACTCTTATTTATCGAGTCTTTAAAGGTTAAATCCTCTTCTGATAACAAAACAGATGAATATTGTCCAATATCGACAAACCCAACAATATTACCATCAACTTTTATTTCAAACGTTTTAGTAGTGTAAACACCATCTTGAATAGACATTTCACCAATATGAATTTGGCTTAATAAATCCTCTGGATCCATTCCCCAAACAGACTCTTTATTACTATCCATAAGAGTCAAACAATAATTTCCCATATAGGCCTCATGCATGAGTTCAATGCCCGTTGCTTTGGTCCATTTCCCTTCTCGCTTGTAGGCTTCTTCAAAATAGGAAACAATTCTTTCGTACCGCTTATTTTGAATATCAATCATGTATTCGTTAAATTTATTTGAAACTGTCATATTAACAAATACCGTAACTAGAAAAATGGCTGCCATTGCGCATAAAATAAATAAAATGCTTAATCTTCTGTTGATAGATTGCATTTACTTTTCACCACCAAATTTATAGCCCGCTTTCATAACTGTTACTACATATTTAGGATTCTTGGTGTCACTTTCTATTTTTTTTCGAATGTTTTTTATGTGGACATCGATTGTTCGATCATAACCGCTAAAATCTGCACCAAAGATTTTATCTATTAACTGTTCCCTTGATAAAACATTTCCTTTAGCGGTTACAAGTCCACATAAAATATCAAACTCATTTGGTGTAAATGGTATTTCTTGTTTCTTAACTTTTACAGCTCTTTTATCACAATCAATCTGTAAATATCCATCATCAAAAATAACCCTTGATGAGGGAAATTTAGCGCCTAACCTTCTAAACAAAGCATTTACTCTTGCAGTTAGTTCTCTTGGGCTGAATGGCTTAACCAAGTACTCATCAGCACCAATATTTAAACCCTCAATTTTATCATTTAAAGATCCTTTAGCCGTAAGCATAAAAATATGGACGTCAGAGGATTGGCGAATAATTTTGCAGACCTCTTCACCACTAATATCCGGTAGCATCAGATCGAGAATAATTAATTTAAAATCCCCCGTTTTAAAAATGTCTAACCCTTTTAATCCTGTTGCAGCACTTTGAACTTTATATCCTTCCTTTTCCAGGTATCCTTTAATAACGGTGGATACACTTGCCTCATCTTCAACAAGTAAGATATGATTCATATATTTCACCTAGCTCATAGTTTATGGAGTATCGTTGTAGTTTTAGTATACTAGTTGGGAATAGTGTAAAATGTGAAAAAGGCTGACAATTATGTGTCAGCCTTTTGGTATTTCTAAGAAGTTTCATATTTATAGTTTTACTTTTTGTAATCGTAAAGCATTAAGCACAACGGAAACGGAACTGAAGGCCATTGCTGCGCCAGCCAGCCATGGTGCCAAGAATCCAAGTGCAGCTACTGGTATCCCGAATGAATTATAGGCAAGTGCCCAGAACAGATTTTGCTTAATGTTCGTTATCGTCTTCTTACTCATAAAGATTGCATCTGCAATACTGTTCAAATCCCCGCGAATAAGAGTTATGTCAGCAGCTTCCATTGCCACATCGGTTCCAGTACCAATTGCCATTCCAATGTCTGCGACCGCTAGTGCTGGGGCATCATTAATTCCATCACCAACCATTGCTACTTTCTTCGCTTGTGCTTGCAACTTCTTAATTTCGTCTGCTTTACCTTCTGGCAGAACTTCCGCTATTACCTGATCAATACCTGCTTGCTTTGCAATCGCTAAGGCAGTCTGATGATTATCACCAGTAATCATAATCACATCAAGTCCCATTTCCTTGAGACGGTTAATTGCAGCCTTTGATGTTTCTTTGATGGTGTCAGCAACAGCAACAGTACCAGCATATTGACCGTTAATAGCCGTAAGCATTGCCGTTTTTCCTACCTTTTCTAATTCATCCATTTGAGCAAGAGCACCAGCAACCTGTACATTGTATTTGTTCATTAATTTTCTTGTTCCAACTAATAGATCTTTACCATCCACGATTGCTTTAATACCGAAGCCAGGAATAGCTTCAAATTCAGTAACATTTTTTAAAGGAATCCCTTTCTCATTTATTCCTTGAACAATGGCTTGTGCAAGTGGATGTTCCGATTGCTTTTCAGCTGAAGCCACTAAGGATAAAAATTCATTCTCATCAATAGCTTCCTCTGTGAAAATATCAGTTAATACAGGTGTTCCATTCGTTACTGTCCCGGTTTTATCCAATACAACAGTGGTAATTCGGTGGGTCATTTCTAAGTGTTCGCCACCTTTAAACAGAATACCATATTCTGCCGCCCTGCCTGAACCAGCCATGATAGATGTAGGAGTTGCCAGCCCTAACGCACATGGACAAGCAATAACAAGGACTGCAATCATTTTCTCTAAAGCTTCAGCAAAATCTCCAGGTGCCACCCACATATACCAGATGATAAAAGTGATAACAGCAATACCCACAACGATTGGAACAAATATTCCAGATATTTTATCGGCTAGGCGTTGGATAGGAGCCTTCGAACCTTGTGCTTCTTCGACCACCTTAATGATTTGCGCTAGAGCTGTGTCCCTTCCAACCTTTTTTGCCTCAACCTTTAGGAAACCATTCTTGTTAAGTGTTGCACCGATCACTTCATCACCAATACTTTTATCAACAGGGACGCTCTCCCCTGTTAACATAGACTCATCAATAGCGGAGTTTCCTTCGATAATTTTTCCATCCACAGGTATTTTTTCACCTGGTTTGATATAGAGGATATCACCAACGATAACCTCTTCAAGCGGAATTTCTTGTTCTTGCCCATTTCTTTCAACCGTTGCAGTCTTAGCTTGAAGCCCCATTAATTTCTTAATAGCCTCTGAGGAACGTCCTTTTGCTTTTGCTTCAAAAAGCTTACCTAAGATGATTAATGTAATTAGGACCGCACTAGTTTCATAATAAAGTTCAACGGAGTGTGTATCCATTGAAAGCGACATAATCGATAAATATAAACTGTAAAAAAAGGCTGCAGATGTACCAAGGGCCACAAGAACATCCATATTAGCACTTTTATTTTTTAGTGCTTTATAGGCGCCAATATAGAACTGTCCGCCAATAATAAACTGAACAGGAGTAGCCAAAACTAGCTGAAACCATGGATTCATAAATATCTCAGGTACCCATATGAAGGAGGTAAATGAAAAGTGTCCAACCATTGCCCATAATAAAGGAAGTGAAAGAATGGCAGAAAATATAAACTTTTTCGTTTGTTTTTTAATTTCTTTTTGACGATGGTCGCTTGTTTCTTTTGCATCTTCTTTTACATGGGCACCATAACCAAGGTTTTCTACTTTTTTTATAATATCGTTAGTAGTTAGGGCAGAACCATTATACTCAATTGTTGCTTTTTCTAGAGCCAAGTTAACATTGGCCTTAACAACACCATCTAATTTATTTAAGCCCTTTTCTATTCTTGTCGAACAGGCAGCGCATGTCATTCCAGTGATATCAAACTCTGCCTTTTCTGTAACCACTTCATAACCGAGATCTCTTATCTTTTTCTCAATATCCTCGATCTTTAATTTTTCTGGGTCGTATTTAATTGCAGACTTTTCTAAAGCTAAATTTACGGTTGCAGTTGTTACACCTTCTAATTTATTTAATCCCTTTTCAATCCTAGTCGCACAAGCAGCACAGGTCATTCCAGAGATCTGTAAATTGGTTTCTTTTAAACTTTGAGCCATAAAAGCCACCCCTTATACCCAGTTAGGGTATATTTTTTTGTAAAAAGAACGTGCTAAACATTAGCACGTGTTTTAATTTTTACTTTACATCGTATCCTTGATCATCAATCGTTTCTTTAATTTTATCCAATGTTACCTCTTGATTGTTAAATTCAACATCCACTGTATTGGCTTTTAAGTTTACTTTCACTGCGCTAACTCCACTAAGCTCTCCTACACTGCCTTCAACTGCTTTTACACAATGATCGCAAGACATACCTTGAACGTTTAATGTTACTTTTTCCATTTATATACACCCTTTCTTAATTAAACTTTGTTAACCTCGTAATAGAGGTAATGTTCTTATTTACATTTAACCATACCCCCCTACCCTATGTAAAGCGTTTTGTAAAAGTTTATTTTATTATTTTCTTACTTTCACAATTTGTTCATACTTGCTTTTTTCCTTATAGTGACCAATAGGTGAGTGTGTCCATTATTCCGAGTAATAACAGAATGATTCCCGATATTCTTTGGATTATGCCTCCGAATTTTCTTCCCTTTTTCATTAATACACCACCACCGCCTAAGTACCAAATAATAAAAATAAACAGGATTAGCGGTAAAGCAGTTCCAAATGCAAAAATGGAAGGCAGGATAAAACCATATGAGTTAGACAATACAACTGGCATAAGGGTTACAAAAAACAGAATAAACATGGTCGGGCAGAAAGCAAGTGAAAAGCTAAAACCTAACATAAATGAACCAAACGGTGTTTCTTGTTTGTACTTTTTAGAACCTCTAAATAAATGAATGGTTCCTTTGATTTTTATTAATCCTAGCATATATAGCCCAACGATTATTAATAATGGGCCCATTATTTTACGAATCCAAGGAAAATAAGTTATTAGGTTATCTTGAATTTCTCTTCCTAAAATCCAGACAAGCCCTCCTAGTAACGAAAAGGCTACGATTTTACCTAAGGTGAAGAAGATAACATCCCTCCAAACGACTTTTTCTTGAAAGGATCGGTTACCGTAAAGCGTTAATGCACTGATATTCCCAGTCAGCTGACAGGGTGCCAGCGCACCTACAATGCCTAATATCAATGCAAAAAGAACTGGCCACGATTCTAAGTTATTGGCGATAATAAAAAACGGTTTACTAACAAACGAACTAAATTGGCTCATTAAATTGTACATATGACCACCTGTTTTCTAGTTGATACTAATTACTACTATATCAATAGTACTCAGATTATATGAAGATGGTATGAAGAGATTTCGACAATTTCGCAACAACTGATTTTACTTGAATGTTAATAAATCTTTACAAACAATAAATATAAAACTTTTACGAAAACATTTACAATGAAATTAACTACAACTAGGTTGCAAAAAGGAGAATCTATGAAACAAAAAAAGCATTCTTTACTATTCGAAATCCTCATCGTTTCTACTAAGCTCGGTCTTACATCCTTTGGTGGTCCTATCGCTCATTTAGGGTATTTTCATGAAGAATATGTCCGAAAGAGAAAATGGCTCGATGAACAGGCATATGCTAACTTAGTGGCACTATGCCAATTTCTTCCTGGTCCTGCCAGCAGCCAGGTTGGGATTGGGATTGGTGTTTTGCGTGGTGGCTTATTAGGAGGGATATTTGCATTTCTTGGCTTTACGATTCCTTCAGTTATTGTACTTATCCTTTTTGCTCTTTTACTCCAAGGGATGGATATTGGAGATGCAGGCTGGATTCATGGGTTGAAAATTGTTGCTGTAGCAATTGTTGCTCATGCCATATTGGGGATGGCTCAAAAGTTAACGCCGGATCTTCCACGTAAATCAATAGCTTTGTTTGCTTTATTAGGTACACTTCTTTGGCAAACTGCCTATATACAGGTTATTGTAATTGTACTAGCTGGAGTGGTTGGCTTTGTTATCTACAAGGACCAGAAAGACTCTCTTCAATCCGCAATGCATTTTCCGCTTTCCCGGAGATTTGCATTCGTATGTCTAGGTCTATTTTTTGGTTTGCTCATTGCTCTTCCTATTTTAAGAGATATCACTACCTCCAATTGGGTGGCTATGTTTGATAGTTTCTACCGTTCTGGGTCTTTAGTTTTTGGTGGCGGTCATGTCGTTTTACCATTATTAGAACGTGAATTTGTTCCAAATGGCTTGCTAGCTAAGGAAGCCTTCCTTGCTGGATATGGAGCAACACAGGCTGTACCTGGCCCACTGTTTACATTTGCTGCATATATAGGCGCAGTGGTTAATGGCTGGTCAGGTGGGATACTAGCTACGATTGCGATTTTTCTGCCTGCTTTCTTACTCGTCTTAGGTACATTACCTTTTTGGGACAGTTTAAGCCGTAATCCAAAAATAAAAGGGGCATTAATGGGTGTTAACGCAGCTGTTGTAGGGATATTAATTGCTGCCTTTTATGATCCGATTTGGACCAGCTCCATTTTGGCTCCAATTGATTTTGCCCTTGCTGCGATATTGTTTTGTATGCTTGCTTATTGGAAGTTGCCTCCTTGGGTCATTGTGATTACTGGAACCATTGGTGGTTATCTGATAAGTCTGTTGGGATAATAGTTATTAAAACGAGGGTTCCCCTATTAGGACATAAATAACGAACGATGTGGAACGCTTGGTAAGAAATGCGTTCGTCTTAGGTAATTTGTCCATAAGATTCTTTATTGAAAGGATGAATATATTCAAACGTTTACTAAACAGTGTTCTTGATACTAACAGCACCAATTATAGCATTAATCTGTTGGTGGTATTGGTGGTACAGTAGACAATCAAAATATAATATACGGGTAGGGTAATAGGTACATGATACCTATAAATCATTGATTAATATTTCCTCTGGGTCTAACTAAACGAGGTGCAATTTCATAAAGATCCTGATTTGTTTCTCCATTATAAATTCTATAAAGATTTGTCTTTGATACTCCTGTTGTTTCAATTATTTCCTTCATATTTAAATCAGTATTAAGTAATAAGTAAATAGCTTTTTTTACCTTTTTCCTAGATGTTTCCGCATTTTTAGCTAGACTCATAGCTCTAGGCCTAACCTCTCTAGGTGGTTTAGAATATAATTGTTTCCATCTTTCTCCCCTGTATATGGAACGAACTCTATGATATGATAATCCCGATTTCACAGATATATCCTTTATAGATTCATCAGTGTTTAGTAACAAATCGACAACCTTTTTTGCGACTTCCAACTGTTTAACTCCTGGCCTGTTCAATGCATTCTCAAAAATAATCTTCTCCATAGCAAATTTTAAAGGATGTTGTTCTCCAGCATGTTCTTTTCTATGACATAATTCACATAAAGAAATGAGATTTTCTAATTTATTTGCTTCTAAATAATCATTAAAAAATACAAATGGTACTTTATGATGAACTGATAATTCCTGCCCATATTCTTTTTCAGTTGTTCTGCAAGATGGATTTTGACATGTATAGCTATCACGTTTTCTTGCCCTTTTCCTTTGCTGTATCCAATTTGGTCCGTAGTATTTTTTACTACCTGTCTTTAGATGCTTTGAAATTGAGGAATGACTGAATGTTTGGCTCAGACTTTTACATGCTTTTGAACAATAGTACTTTGTTTTAGAATGACATGCCATAACCCAAATTGGCTTATCACAAACTTTACAAAGACGATAAAATCCTTTTGTTTTCACCATACTATTCCTAACATTCTCACAATAATCACTACAGGAATATAATCTCTTTGAATACCTTAAGGGTGAGGGAAACTCACGTTGGCAAATAACGCATTCACATAATTCAAACCTATTATACTGGGGATAACTTCTAATATTAAACATTGAGTTATTTTCCTTATTAATTACCCATTAATACCCCTCCACTTATAATTTTAGAAACAAATTTATATTTTATGAAATATTCATGACTTCCATATATCCATATCAGTTGTTTTCTAAAAGAATTAAATTTATGAATTGGAACTTTTGCCTAATATTATTATAAAACAGAAACGTATGTTCTGTAAAGTATTTCAATCTTACACTTAGTCTTAAAATTATCTGTGAGAACCAAAATAGGGAATCAGCTTTAAGCCGACTCCCTAAAAGTAATCTTTATAAATATATTTTATTATAAACCGCATTTTAATTGAGCGTTACAGTTTGTGCAAGTATTACATCCGCCAATTTCTTCGACTGTCCCTTTACGACAAACTGGGCATGTGTCGCCTACTTCTGAACCAATCGTAACAGAAGTTGACCGTAAATCATTAATCGTATCGATTAATACAACATGTGGTTTATTAGTTGTATGGGTATGAGTATGTTTTTGATCATATGTGTCATCAACATGATTATCTTCTGCTTTTAGTGTTAGAACTTGAGTATCTCGTGAACCGTCTACATAGACCGTACCACCCTTTGCTCCACCTTTGTAAAGGCGCTCATATACCTTTTCTACTTGTTCTACACTATAACCTTTTGGTGCGTTAACGGTCTTACTGATGGAACTGTCAATCCAACGTTGGATGACACATTGTGTATCTGCATGGGCTTCCGGTTTTAATTCCATAGCCGTTACAAACCAATGCGGAAGATTTTCCGGTTCTGCCTCTGGATTTGCATTTAAATACTCTTGAACAATATCTGCTTTTACTTCAATAAACTTACCTAAACGCCCACTTCTGAAGTATGAGAAGGAGAAGTAAGGCTCGAGTCCTGTTGAAACCCCCACCATTGTACCAGTAGATCCTGTCTCTTTTATTCATATAAAGACGCTACTCTTTATACCGCTTATAAGCTGCTTGTGCTTTCACACAAGGATAGACTATATCAAACACTCAAAGAGTGCCCTCCTATTTCCCACGCCAATCGCTTGCGAGGTACGAGCTGCCGCTCTAGTCGTTGAAGCTTTTATCTTACTACTAAATAAGATAACTTGCCTGCTGATTGCCCATTGTATTATCTGTTTCATTTTCAAACCATCACGCTTATTGTCACCAATTACGTTGTGGTTGAAACAGCTTTAGGGTGTCCCAGCAATTAAAGAGGTTTCGATTATGTGTCACCACATAAAAGCCCAAGTTATTTAGGTGCAACAGTTAATAGGTGTGAGTTACGAATTCCGTTCTCAAGAATAGATTGTCTAATGTCTTCAGGCATTTTCTTCATATAACCAGTGTTAATAAACGCCTGACGAAGACGGTTAGTTTCTTCTTGAGTTTTACCTGTTAAGAATGGGAAGCTTCCCTTTTCTTTAGCTAACTCTACCGATGTTTTATAAGCAGTTGTTGCAATCGTTTCAAAAATCTGATCAACAAGTTGGTTACCTTTTTCAGAACCATACTCTGTTTCACAATAGATTAGTATGTCATGCAGTCCCATAACACCTAGACCAACGCGTCTCTCTCCAAGTGCTTGCTTTTTATTTTCTTCTAAAAAGTATGGTGTTGCGTTAATAACATTGTCCTGCATCCTAACTCCAACTGCTATTGTTTTCTTTAACTTTTCAAAATCAACTGTTTTAGTTTCCTTATCAGCCATTTCTGCTAGATTAACAGCTGCAAGGTTACAAACAGAAAAAGGTGCGAGAGGCTGTTCGCCACACGGATTTGTTGCTACGACTTGCTGGCCATAAGCTTTTGCATTTGTCATGTCGTTGGCATTATCGATAAAGAATATCCCCGGTTCTGCTGAATAGGTTGCGCAAATATTAATAAGGTTCCATAGCTCTTTTGCTTGGATTTTCTTATAAACTCGTACTTTGTGGCCAAGTTTTTCCCACTCGCGAACGTCTCCTACTTTATGCCATTCTTCGTTGTAATTCTTCATTTCCTCTTTACTATAATGTTCAACATATGGGAAACGAAGCTCATACTCACCATCATTTTCAACAGCATCCATAAATTCCTTTGTTAAACAGATTGAAATATTCGCTCCAGTTAGGAATTCTGAATTATGAACAGTATAGTTACCGCCTGTTTGAAGTTTTTCTTCAGCCTCAGCAATGATTTCTTCACCGAAACCACCTAGTCCAGGAATGTGTTTATAATTCACAATACCTTGGTACATTGCCGTCTCCTGGGCAGTTAATGGAGTGAATTTAAGTTTGTCCTTAGCATGTTTCTTAATGGTTTCATCGTTTGTATTTTCAATTAAAAATCGTAGAATTCTAGGGTTTTGCATTTTTGAGATAATAAATTCAATAATATCTGGATGCCACGTACTTACCGTCCCTTTCAGGATATTTACTCTGCCCCTTTAAGACAGACGGACTAGACTATATCATCACCCTCAGCTTAAAACTGGTAGGGGCCGGGCGCTTATGAGAGTTTATTGTTGGGACTCACTCTCTAGTCGTTGAACCTTCGCCATAACCTTTACCCTATGACGCTTGGCTGCAGATTGTCCAATACTTGCAATTTTTAAAGCATTCACGCTCACCGTTTCCAGTCACGTTGTAGCTTGCAAGTCTCTAAGGATTTTCCTGCAATTCACCCGATTTTCTAGTCATTCATTTTCTGAATGACGCGGACTAGTGCACCTTCAATTAATCCGCCAACATTATCATTTGTGCTCCACGCTTTTTTGTTACACTCAAACTCGAGTGGCTAGGTCATTTCTGCCTAGCTCTCATGCTTTCACATGAGATCAGAACTATATCATCAAGGAAGATATCTTTTCAAATTTTCGATTTAACTTTATATCTCCATCTTTATACATTTCTATTCCAATCAACTGGATATCAATTACACTGCTAAGGTATAAATCGGAACAACCCTGTTTCTCAGTAATTGAATTTACATTTTTTGCAAATCCCTTTGATTTTAGAAAGTTTAAAATAGATCTTAACATTTCAACATTGCCAGTAAATCCAAGTCTTGCTTTTAGATATCCATTTCTTTCATAGACTCTTATATGCCCATCTGCATCGAAAAAACCTCTTAAAAAGGACCAATTTAGTCTATCATCATGAAAGGATATCCATTTTTCTTTACCAGTTTTCCTTGGACCAATACCGAGTCTAATTAAATCGTCACACATTTTCGTGGAATTTATTACTAAAGAATATTTATTCCGTTCATTTACTTTATTTTTTTTTCGAAATTTAACATTGTGTTGCATGTTGAATTCTTTAGCAATATCATAAATAAGTTGATTATCTTCTTCAGCTAAAGCAAGAACCAGTCTCTTGGATTTGCCTCGGTCAACTATTGTTCCGTCACCAGTAATGTAACCTAGTATATATGCCTGATTTGGATTTTTAATAGACGCAAAGAAGTTTTCATCATATTTATGAACTTTATTTTTAAGCTTACCTGCTTCTCCAGGTGTTCTTGCTTTGAAGAAGCTAAGCTCATCATTCCAACGTTTAATAGTACCACGATTTAATTTTAACTTTTTGGCAATGTCTACTTGGCTAAAACCACAATTATGGAGATATTTAATTTTCCGAATTAATTCTTCCTTGTCTCGCGCCCCATAGCGTCGTTGCCGGCCATTATGGTTTACTCCTTCCGTTTCTACCATAGAAATATCTCCTTTTTAAAAAGAATTTTTTCAGGTAAGAATTAGGAAGTTTTAATAGTCGTTGAACGTTCATCTTCGTTTCCAAAGATGCTTCGCTGCTGATTGCCCAATCCTTATCATTTTCAGACCTTCACGCTCACCGTTGCCAGTCACGTTGTGGTTGATAAGGCTCTAAGGGTGTTCCAGCAATTCACGAGATTTTAATCCCGCCGTTGGAGTGAGTTAACGGGATCCACCTTGCTCAACCAAATGCGTCAATTTTGCAATATCATCTAACCACGAAACCGAACCAGATGATTTTCCATTTACGCCTCTTGCCAAAGTATTTCTTGGTCGTAATGTCGATCCATTTGTTCCTACACCGCCGCCGCGGCTCATAATTTCCATTACCTGTTTACGGTGATCTGAAATACCTTCACGTGAGTCTGGAACAAAAGGCATTACGTAGCAGTTAAAGAAAGTTACATCTGTTTCTGCTCCTGCACCATAAAGAACACGGCCAGCTGGAATGAAGTTCATCGAAACAAGCTCATTGTAAAACTTTTCAAACCACTCAATTCTCTTCTCTTCTGTATCCTCAACAGATGCTAGTCCAGTTGCATTTCTTTTTGCAATTTGCTCATAGAACAATTCAAGAGGCTTTTCAATTACATCAAGAGACCGCCAAATTAAACCAGTTGTGCTCTCCTCTGGGTCATCCAGGACACCCCTAAATTCCTCGTCTACTAAAACCTTTGCTTTCTTACGCTCCCAATCTATCTCCATGATGTATCCAAGGCCGCGTGCTGGGAATTTTGGATCCTCTTTTATCGTGAGTACAACAAAGTCGCCATTTGTTAGGGTTATTTTTGCAGTGTCTTTGAAGGTGTAACGGTCCAACATGACCAAACGTGAAACACCCTTATGAGTTATTTTCATATCTGGGGTCACTGGGTGCACCTGAGGGAATAAGTGGATATCCTCATTCAACCTTTCAAAATCAATATTCATTTTTTGTCTAAAAACTACAGACATGGAAACAACTCCTTCGAAAATTCTATATCTTGTATGAGATTCTAGTAGTTATGCTAAATCTAGCTGACTTGATATAAATAAATTAACACGATAAAACATATTAATCAATATATAGTACCGAAAATATTTTCGACACTACTACATATTGTGTTTGATACAAAAAACATTTAGTTTGTCAAACTTAAAATAAACTAGAAACAAGAGTAAAGATAAGATATCTATTAAATTTCGGCAAAATACAGTAAAATTTAACAAATTTCGCGGGTTGCTATTTTTATTTAGTAGGTAAAACCTCAACAAAATATAAGTCATATGATTACCATTCATTAAAAAATAGGTATACTTAACAGAGACAATAATTGGGGAGGGAAACTGATGTTAGCACGTATTACTAAGATTGAAAATGGCTATAGGGCCACATTTGAACGACTTCTTAACCATCCAGTAGAAGAGGTCTGGTCCTACCTAACAGATAACGAGAAACTGCCAAGATGGTTTTCAGAGCTTCGTGTAGATGAGTTGCGCGAAGGAGGAGTTATTAAGTTTGATATGGGAAATGGAACTTTTGAGGAAATGGAAATTCTAGAACTAAAAAATCAAGCTGTTTTGGAATATACATGGGGAGACGACATCGTTCGCTTTGAATTGTCTAACCAACCTAATGGATGTTTATTTGTCCTAAAAGAAAAGATTACGAAAATAACCGACCATACTCCAAGAGACCTGGCAGGCTGGCACGTATGTTTAGACGTTATTCATGCATTGCTAGACGGAAGGACAATCGACCGAAAAGAAGAATGGAAAATCTGGTACGAGAAATATGTTAAGGAAATTGAAAAAGTAACTCAGCAATAACAGTTAAGGCGGACTCATTGTGTCCGCCTTTTTTTGGCTATTACATTTTTTGATTTGTTTTATTTTTTAATAGCGTAGTTCATGAAGTCCATTTTCCCTAATTACTATTCTTTACGGGCTTCATGAACCCTTTATGAAGTCCATTTTCTCTGATTACTCCTCTTTTTGGGCTTCATGAACTCTTCATGGGGCCCATTTTCTCTGATTACTCATCTTTTTAAGCTTCATGAACTTTTCATGAAATTTTTTTATCTTAATTCTTATCTTTAAAAAACAATAAATTAACAGAGCCTATCTTTTAAAATTCCACTCATCATTTTCATAACGTTCTTTTGCTATTTTATTAACGTACTCAAGCTCTTCTTCTGTTAATTGGTAGGATTCGAGTTCGATATTAAGCCCCTCTGCAAAACCTTTATAAAAAGCTTCTTTTGCTTCCTCTAATGTTATCCTTCTAGGACTAATATCATTAATTGCCACGGCCTTATTCTTGAATGCCGATTTCATTCGTTCCTTAACTCTCTCATTCGGATATTTAAATAAACTGAACAACTTATCCTCATCTAAATCTAAAAGAATAGCTCCATGCTGCAGGATTACGCCCTTCTGTCTTGTCTGAGCACTGCCAGCAACTTTGCGGCCTTCTACCACAAGTTCATACCAGCTAGGTGCATCGAAACAAACAGCTGAACGAGGATTTTTAAGTGCACTTCGTTCCTCATCTGTTTTTGGTACGGCAAAATACGCCTCTAGTCCTAATTGATGAAATCCTTTTAAGATTCCTTCTGAAATAACACGATACGCCTCAGTAACCGTTTTAGGCATTTCCGGGTGGTCTTCCGAAACAATCACACTGTATGTAAGCTCATGATCGTGAAGCACACCACGACCGCCTGTGGGCCTTCTAACAAAACCTAATCCGTGAGCTTTAACGGCTTCTAAGTCAATTTCCTTTTCAACCTTTTGGAAATATCCAATCGATAGAGAAGCAGGTTCCCATCCATAGAAACGAATCACAGGCGGTATTTTTCCTTCGCTATGCCAATCAAGCAATGCTTCATCTAATGCCATATTAAAAGCTGGAGAACTATTTCCAGAATCGATAAAACGCCATACTTCTTTACTCATATAAAAACCTCATCTTTATGTAGTTTACTCTCGTTTTAGTCTACCAAAATCTGATAGGAATTCAAAACAAGTTGTTTCTGCTATAATGATGAGGGGAAAGTAAAATATTTTGTCGTTTATTCTTTATCTTTGTTGTTTTGACTTATATAATAAAACATAGTGTAACAAGCTTGAAAGGAGCAAAAAGAAATTGAATTCACTTTATCCCCTAATAGTCATTATTCTAGTAGTTTTGGCTTATACCGTTTTCAACTATTTTTATCAAAAGAAGATTGTCAAAACGGTGACAGAAGAAGAGTTTCGTGCCGGTTATCGAAAGGCACAACTAATTGATGTTCGTGAACCGAACGAATTTGATGCCGGGCATATTTTGGGAGCACGAAATATCCCAATGTCTCAATTAAAAATGAGACTGAAAGAACTTCGTCCAGATCTACCTGTATATCTATATGACCAAAACGGTTTGCGAAGTGCTCGAGCTGCGCAAATGTTATACCGAAAAGGATATAAGGACCTTACCCAGCTGCAAGGCGGGTTTAAAAAATGGTCTGGTAAAATAAAAGCGAAAAAGTAAGTCGATGAGGACTTCCCAGTTAGGGAGGTCTTTTTTATTACCGAATACTTTAACTGATTGTTCCCCTATTTTAGCTCTGTGTGATTTACCGGCACAATCAACCCGTCCAACACCACAAAAAAAAAGAGCCAGATTAGAATCTGGCTCTACTAACTTCTATACTATGCTTGTTGATATCTTAAAATAGGTTTACGAGCTGCTGTAGCTTCATCCATACGACCGACAACGGTTGTATGTGGTGCTTCTTGGACGATTTCTGGATTTTCTTCTACCTCTTTGGCTATTTGAATCATGATGTCAACGAAGGCATCCAGCGTCTCTTTCGACTCCGTTTCCGTCGGCTCAATCATAATACACTCCTCCACATTTAATGGGAAGTAAATGGTTGGTGGATGGTAACCAAAATCAAGCAGGCGTTTCGCGATATCCAATGTGCGCACACCTAATTTTTTCTGACGTCTGCCGCTCAATACAAATTCATGCTTACAATGCTTATCAAACGGAAGATCATAATACTCAGCAAGTCTTCTCATCATGTAGTTTGCATTTAATACAGCATATTCAGTAACAGCCTTCAAGCCGTCAGGACCCATAGAACGGATATAAGTATACGCACGAACGTTGATACCAAAGTTACCATAGAATGGCTTTACACGTCCAATTGATTGGGGACGATCATAATCAAACACATATTCGTCGCCGCGCTTAGAAATAATTGGCTTAGGTAAAAACGGAATTAAGTCTGCTTTTACCCCTACTGGACCTGAACCAGGACCGCCGCCGCCATGTGGACCTGTAAAGGTTTTATGAAGATTTAAGTGAACAACATCAAATCCCATATCACCCGGTCTTGCTTTTGAAAGAACGGCATTTAAGTTTGCACCATCGTAATAAAGCTTTCCTCCGGCACCATGGACGATTTCAGCCATTTCCACAATATTTTCCTCGAAAAGTCCAAGGGTATTTGGATTCGTTAACATTAACGCTGCTGTGTCTTCACCAACGACTCTTCTTAAATCGTCAAGGTCTACTAAACCAAATTCATTTGATTTTACAGTAATCGTTTCAAGACCTGCGACTGATGCAGAAGCTGGGTTTGTTCCATGAGCTGAATCGGGAACGATAACCTTCGTACGTTTCAAATCTCCATTTGCTTCATGGTAGGCACGAATCATCATCAATCCAGTCCATTCTCCATGGGCACCTGCAGCTGGCTGTAATGTGACTTCATCCATTCCAGTAATTTCAATTAAATGCTCCTGCAAATCATACAATAACTCAAGAGCACCTTGAACGGAACTTTCATCCTGCAAGGGGTGAACATGAGCAAAACCGTTAAAACGGGCTACATTTTCATTAATTTTCGGATTGTATTTCATAGTACAAGAACCTAATGGGTAGAACCCAGAATCAACACCATGGTTTCTTCTTGATAGTGCAGTGTAGTGGCGCATAATATCAAGCTCTGAAACCTCAGGGAGCTCTGGCTCCTCGCTGCGTAAATATCCTTCAGGAAGAAGGCTGCTAAGGTCTAATTCAGGAACATCCATTTCAGGGAGGCTGTAGCCAATTCTGCCTGGGGTACTAAATTCAAAAATGAGTGCCTGGTCTTGGTTATGCATGCAAATCCCCCACTTCTTTTACAAAAATATCAATTTCATCCTTCGATCTTTGTTCTGTTACGGCAACCAGCATATGGTTTGCAAGCTCTGGATAGTCGCGTCCTAAATCGTAGCCGCCGATGATTCCTTTTTGTAACAGCGCTTGGTTAATCTCTTTTACTGGTTTATTCAATTTCACAACAAATTCATTAAATGAGTGGCCCTCATAGACAACGTCAAAGCCAGCTTCTTTAAATTCAGTTTTTGCATAATGTGCCTTCTGCAGATTAGCAGCCGCCATATCACGTACGCCTTTTTTACCAAGGGCCGTCATGGCAACCGATGCAGCCAAAGCGTTTAACGCTTGGTTCGAACAAATATTTGATGTCGCTTTATCTCGGCGGATATGCTGTTCACGAGCCTGTAATGTTAAAACAAATCCACGGCGTCCTTGATCATCTGTCGTCTGACCGACGAGACGTCCTGGTACCTTTCGCATTAACTTAGTAGTAACGGCAAAATACCCGCAGTGTGGTCCTCCAAACGCAGTAGGAATTCCAAACGGCTGTGCATCACCGATAACAATGTCGGCACCAAACTTACCTGGAGGTGTTAAGACCCCTAGAGAAAGTGGATTACTTGAAACGACAAATAATGACTTGTTCGCATGGACAATTTCTTCAATTTCCTTTAATGGCTCAATCCGACCAAAGAAGTTCGGATACTGAACAATTACTGCTGCAATCTCTTCGTTCGCCAAAGCCTTTAAAGCATTAATATCTGTTACACCGTTAGAAACTGGCACCTCAATCACTTCAAGGTACTGACCTTTTGCATACGTTTTGAGGACTTCCCGGGATTCAGGATGAACGGCTTCTGAAACGATGATTTTCTTTCGTTTTGTATGCCCTGCACTCAACATTGCTGCTTCAGCTAGAGCAGTGCCGCCATCATACATAGATGAATTTGCAACATCCATACCTGTTAATTCGCAGATCATCGTCTGAAATTCAAAAATTGCTTGAAGTTCACCTTGAGAGATTTCAGGCTGATATGGTGTATAAGCTGTATAAAATTCAGAACGGGAAATAACGTGATCGACGATGACCGGCATGTAGTGGTCATATACCCCAGCTCCTAAAAAGGAAGCATTTGTTTTTAAATCAGCATTACGGGATGCCATTTTGAAAAGTTCTTTCATTAGGGCAGTCTCTGATTTTGCTGCTTTGATATTGTATTCGCCTTTAAACCTTACTTTTTCTGGGATATCACTAAATAAATCATCCACCGAGCTAACGCCAATTGTTGCAAGCATTGCCTTTTTATCTTCTTCAGTCATAGGTAAATATCGATGTTTCATAAACCTAATCTCCCCTCGTGTCTACTTTTCTCGTTTATAAAAAGGTGTTGGTACTACTATCGCCTTTAATCGTTTACCGCGAATTTCAACTTCAATTTCGGACTCAAGAACTGCATGTTCGCTTTTAATAAGGACAAGACCAATATTCCTTTTCAAGGTCGGTGATTGAGTACCTGTTGTTACCTCACCAATTAGCTCCTCGCCTTTAAAGACTGGATATCCATGACGTGGTATTCCACGGTCAATCATTTCGATTCCTACTAACTTTCTAGCTGCACCGTTTTCTTTTTGCAGCTTTAGGGCTTCTTTTCCAATAAAATCAGCTTCTTTATTTAACTTAACAACAAAGCCTATTCCCGCCTCTAATGGGGAGATTTCAGGTGATAACTCTTGACCATACAGTGCAAGAGTCGCTTCAAATCGAAGCGTGTCTCTGGCACCTAAGCCACATGGTACAACACCTTCCTCTTCTCCAGCTGATAAGATTGCCTTCCAAAGTTCAACAGCATCTGCTGAATCACAATAGATTTCAAATCCATCTTCTCCGGTATAACCAGTTCGTGAAACAAGTGCATTTTTACCGTTAACTTTCACTTCCTGTTGGAATTTAAAAAAGCCAATTCCACTTACATCGCTATCACTGGCAAGCTTTAAAAGAACTTTTTCCGCTAATGGTCCTTGCAGGGCCAATTGTGCCATCTTTTCTGACTGATTATCTATCGAAACATTCCCATCTAAATGCTCTTCCAGCCATTTATAATCTTTATCAATATTTGAGGCGTTAACAACCAATAAATAATGCTCGTCCTCTATTTTATATACAAGCAAATCATCAACAGTACCACCATTTTCATAGCACATAGCTGTATACTGTGCTCCACCATTTTTAATTTTTGAAATGTCATTTGTCATCATCTTTTGCAAGTAGCTTAAACTGTCTGGTCCCGTGACGATGATCTCTCCCATATGAGAAACATCGAATAAACCTGCTCTTGTGCGGACAGCTTCATGTTCTTCCTTGATACTTGAGAATTGGACAGGCAGTGCCCAGCCCCCGAAATCAATCGTTTTTCCACCATATTCCTTATATACTTCATATAGCGGAGTGCGTTTTAATTCAGTCATCATTAATCCCCCTTTGAACAAAGATGTTTTCATTCATTGTTACCAATTGCTGATTCTAAGTGCAAAAAACAACAAAAAAGGACAGAAACCTCCCCTTTTCAAAAAGAAGGTCTCTGTCCTTGCACCTGAAAGTTTACCTTAGTTGGCTTTCCCCTTTGGTGGCTGCTCTCTAATAGTCAGCACTCTCCAGAGCTGCGTCAAACAAGAGTTCTTTTGCCTGAGAGATTCACACAGTGTGCTTGCTCCTTCGGCGCTACAATTGTAGTCTCTCCCCTTGCCATCATCCGCATTATAATAATTTCAGAATCGGGTCATACTAAAATATACATCCATAAAAAAATATTTTATTACAATATTTTAAACTTTCAAAAGCTACATCCATCCTACCATTAAATGATAGCATTCAGCAATAAATTTTTGTGCTAAAGGAGCGTAAACCATGAATGTTCAAATAGAATTTGATTCCTCCTGGCAGGATGAATTTTTACATAGGATTGAGAACGATGGACCATGGGGAAATTGGGAACTTTTTAAACTCGCAGTTGGAGTGGAAAAACATCTAATTATCCCTGAATTTGAAGGCTTACAAGCAACAAATCATTTACCAAACCTGACCCCGCTTCCACATCAACTTGAAACGGCAAAACAAGTGATTGAAAATATGAATGGAAAAGCTATTCTTGCTGATGAAGTTGGGCTTGGTAAAACTATAGAAGCTGGTCTCATTTTGAAAGAATACATGATTCGTGGACTCGTAAAAAAGGTTCTAATTCTCGTGCCCGCTTCCTTAGTGACACAGTGGTCATATGAACTGAATAGTAAATTTTTCATTCCCGCCGTTTCCCAAAGGAAAAGCTATGTTTGGGAGCAGTGTGATGTTGTCGTCTCATCTATTGATACAGCTAAGCGGACTCCTCATCGTGATATTATCAATAAGCTGGACTACGATCTAATTATTATTGATGAGGCCCACAAGCTTAAGAATAATAAGACAAAAAACTATGAGTTTGTTCAAAATTTAAAAAAGAAGTTTTGTCTGCTCCTCACTGCAACCCCGATTCAAAATCGTATTGAGGAAATCTTTAATCTTGTTTCACTATTAAAACCAGGGCATTTAGGAAGTGAATCCGTATTTTTTGATAAATATAAACGGGACGCCCGCTCCTTAAATGATAATGAGCATTTAAAAGAACTGGTAAATAAGGTAATGATTCGAAATCGTCGTGCCGATACGGGAATTGAATGGACCAAAAGGCATGTTGAAACGATTGCAATTGAATGTACTCGGGAAGAAAAAGAATTATATGAAGCCATTACCAATTTAAAAAGCGAAGGGGATTGGATACAAACAAGCGCTTTTTCTGTTATGACCTTGCAGCGAGAAGCATGTAGCAGTCGTGAGGCTGTTTTTTATACTCTCAAAAATATGCTGCAAAAAAAGGAGAATCCAACACAGGCATTTGAAGATCAAATTCAATATTTAATTTCTAAAGTTGAAGCAGTCCAAACGAATTCAAAAGCTGAAAAGGCATTGGAATTAATCCAAAAAATTAATGATAAAGTCATTATTTTTACTGAGTACAGGGCAACCCAAATGTACTTGCAATGGTATTTAAAGCAAAACGGGATTTCCTCTGTCCCGTTCCGCGGCGGATTTAAACGCGGCAAAAAGGACTGGATGCGCGAGCTTTTCCAAAAGCATGCACAGGTTTTAATTGCGACCGAAGCTGGCGGGGAAGGAATTAACCTGCAATTCTGTAATCATATTATTAATTTTGATTTACCTTGGAATCCAATGAGACTTGAGCAAAGAATCGGGAGGATTCATCGTCTCGGTCAGGAAAAGGACGTGATGATCTATAATTTCGCGATCCAGAACACAGTTGAAGAACATATATTAAAGCTTCTATATGAAAAAATTGAGTTATTTGAAAAAGTAATTGGCGATTTAGATGATATATTAACAAAGTTAGACTTCGGAAATATTGAAGATCATTTAATTGATATATTTGGACAATCCTGCTCTGAGGGCGAAATGCGAATTAAGATGGAAAACCTTACATCTATGATTGATTTAGCAAAAGATATTAAGGAGGAAGGCTCACATGCAGCAGCTGGAAATTCATAACTTTCTCATTCGTTATTTTCAAGCTAACGAATGTCAAATAACAGAGAATGGCCCAGGTTACATAACTGTACAGTTATCTATCGAGCTCGATAAGGAACTAATGAATCGGCCATTTTATTGGCATTACTTAGAAAAAACTGGTGGAGTTCCAAATCCCATGAAGCTGACATTTATTACAAACCCACAAATTGCAAATGAAAATATAAAGGGTGAAACCATACATTTTGGTTCTCCACGACTGCACCAAATTTTTCAATCAACAAAAAAGCTTGCAAGTTACATTAGGCTTTATGAAAATCATCAAAATAACAATCAACAAACTCCGTTAATGCCATGGCTGTGTATGAATGTTAAGATATCCTATCAATGCGACCGTAAACGGGATATTTATAAATCGATTGGGTTACAGCTAATTAATGGACAAATGGTGGAGGAATTCGATGATATTCTACAGAATGTTCAGCTGACTCCGAAAATACCAGACTATTCCTTTACTTTATCACCGCTTGTAAGACCCAAAAGTGGGCTATCAAGGATTGAAACCTATCTGAAGGCAATGATTAAAGAAGATGACCATTCTTGGGCAGAGGATGCACGGAAGCGCTGGGAGCAGGATTTAAAGCTCCTCGATCATTTTTACGAAGATGTAGAGGGTGATAATGAAAATTATCAAACCGAGAAAAAGGCATTACAGGATCAGTATGAGCCAAAAATAAATATATCGTTTATTAATGGTGGGTTGTTTTATTTAACCGATAGAGCCGTATAACAAGAAAAGCGGAATAGGCTTGTTGCTGGAGCTAGACAAAAAAAGGTAAAGAAGCAGATTTGGATCTGCTTCTTTACCTTTTTCTTTTCTTCTTAACTTCAATATAAAAAATATAAGGGAGAATACCGAACCAGCGATACCAAAAAGATGCTTTTGCTAACTTCCGCTCTTCTCGCAGTCGTTTTCGTTCATCTTTTGGCTGGTCCGCATATTTAACCAAGGTTTGCGTCATATATTTTACATAATCATTTGTTTTCATGGACACACCTGCCTTAATCTTTTCACTAAAAGTATGTCCATGTGAATTCATTTCAAACTGCTAATTACTAGAACCTTTAATTAATTTCAGTCCATTTTATCATTTTCTTGGAAGCAATATCAAAAAAACCTCGTCCTATCACCGTTTCCCCTGTGTTCATTTTTAGGGTGAAGTTAATTTTCTGGACTGTTCCAATTGGACTATCAGCCTGATACTCCATTTTACCCTTCAAATAGGTAAACGAGCCTTTAGCTGGGAAAACAATACCCGATTCCATTAATTTTTCTATTTTCTTTGTCGAAGAATGAAAATAATAATCTTGTTGAAGTATTACAGCTGTTTCACGAGCTAATTTCCTTTCAGTTAACAGTTGTTCTACACGAAAGGAGAAGACAGTTAAAAATAAGATCAGCACAACTAAAGTCAATGGGTATGTAAATCCTTTTTCATTTTTCCTCATTTGCCTAAACCCACTTAATATAAGAATGCACCACAACACGATATTCCTTTCCCCAAACATCAACTACAAAAATTTCTACCGAGTTCTTGATTCTTGTAAAAGTAACCAAAGATACATTTTGCAATAACGTTTCATGCCCAGTAGAGTTTACTCGCCTTCTTATATTACTGCCATATTTCTCATAATAAATTGATTCATTATTATTCGTTAGCACTAACCTGCCTGAAATTACCTCCACCTTAGAACTAATTCGGATTTCCTTTTTTATCTGACTGCAAAAAACATCCCATTCCATCTCCTGAAGTCTTCCATTTATATCTTTATTTTCTAACATAATTTGAAACAACGGAACCATAAAAAATACAATTATTGTAAAAATAGAGAGTGCAAATATCACTTCGAGAAGCGTAAAGGCCTTTTCATTCGAGCACTCCACAGACTTGAGTTCGAGGGAGCCATGTTTGTTCATCAACTTTTACGCACACCTCCTTTTGTCCACCACTAGCCGCTTGATTCCAGTAAACCTGATATTCAATCCCATTATGAAGGATAGAATATGTTGAATTTGATCTGTCTTCCAATAAGTTATTTTGTAGTTCTTCAAATAGCAGTTGACTAGCCTTTTTATCTCTTACCAGTTGTTGGTATTGATTGGCTAAATCTGCTAACAAAGGTATAAAAAATACACAGAGCATGAACAAAGCTGACAAGGATAATAGGAGCTCCAGTAAAAAGAATCCATCATTCTTCGATAACATAAAACCGTCCCTTTCCAATCAAAACGGTTAATCTTAATAGTTTTTTTGGTGTACGAATAAAGAGTGATCCGAATCTATCCACATTCCCGGTCGGATTAAATTTAAAAAATAACGGGATCGTGCCTTGAGTTACTCTAATATTTGGAGAATGATTTCTTTCGACAATTCGATTACTGCCTGCTACGATTGTGTACCTATGTTCGTGCTCAAAGAAGCTAACTTTTACTTCCATCTGATGGGATATCGCATATTGTTGTCCGTAATATAAATCTGCTTTTAACTGGGAAATAAATGCCTTTTCATTTGCTGAAGTGTATTGTGGTTTAATATTAAAGGCTGTTATCGAGGAAATAATTAAAAGGATGGAGAGAACAATCAATGATTCAATTAAGGTAAAACCCTTCTGATTGTGAAGCATTAATTAGTTTTGGCTACAGCAGTTACTTTTCCTTCTGAATCGATCGTTACTACTTTTGTTCCATTTGGACAACCGGTTGAGTCTGCATTTAAATACTCCCCTGAACTAAGTTGTTCCATAGTAGGAACTTGATTATTTTCAAGCATATAAGACTGTACCTGGGCTTGAACCATCTTTACGTATGCCTCACAGCCTTTGTTGTTAATATTTGTATTATGTCTAGCAACATTTGGTATTGTAATAATTAATAGAACCGAAATAACTAACATTACAATCATCATTTCAACAAGTGTAAAACCTTTTTCATTTTTCATCATACATTCCTCCTATTTTTCATATTCCATCTAATAAATTAAACATCGGTAACAATATAGCTAAGTACATCGAGACAACTAGAAATCCAATAAAAAGATAGAGAACCGGCTGGATCATTTTTATACATTTTTCGATTTGTTCTTCCATGTTCAATACGCAGTGCTGGCTAAAGAAAAGTAATTCTTGTTCTAGCTTCCCATTTTCTTGCCCATGTTTGATGATCATGCCGAATTCCTTTTCAAAGAATGGAAAACAAGCTAAAATCGACTCTAGTTTTTCACCAGTTAATAGCTTTTTCTTAATTTCAACCCCCAGCTTGCTATAAAATGGTTGTCTGTGATTCTTCTCAAATATTTGCAGAGCTTCAAGCACTGAAATTCCCCCTGCTAATAGAAAACTTAATTGAATGGAAAAATAATGAGTAAACAATAATTTAAAGATGCTACCTACAATTGGAATTTTTACAAGCTGTGCCCTTTGCTGTAGGACAGATATTTTTCTATATCCAAAGGTATAATAGATTGCACCCAGTCCCAAGAAAATCAAACAGCCTGCTATTATAGAAGGAAAGTACACATCAAAGGAGTATAGGACCTTCATAAAAAAGTTTGCTTCTAATCCCATCGATTGAAAGAGGTTTGTAAATTTGGGAAGCAGTGATTTTTGGACAAACACAAATAATATACCCGTAATAAACATTAGCAAGGCTGGATATTGCAATAGTTTTAAAAGCTTTTTCCTATCCTTTTCCTTTACCATGGCCAGATTGCTGCCTTCTAAAAGTGCCTCGGCAAAGCTGCCGTGCTGTTCCGCAAAGTAGACATAACCAATCAAGTCCTTATGAAAGCCAAGATTTCCTAAAACATCATGAAATGCAATTCCATTTCTTAAATCAATCAAACAATTATACAACTCCTCCTTTCGACTATTTGATAAGTGCAAGGAGATAGATTCAATGGCTTCTGCAATTGGGTAACCTCGTGCCAGCAATTCTCCAATTTGCTTTAATAGCTTAGCCTGCTCATTGACCGACCAATTACGGCGCTTCATGATCATACACCAAGCGTTCATATTCCGATTCTTTAATATAACCAAGAGCAATTCCTTTGTTTATGACTTCCTTTACTGTCTTGTATCGTGAGATAATCTCTTCCCCTTTGGCTTCTTTCATCGCAGCATTTAGGTTTCTTCCAGATAATAATTCAAAAACACTCGCTCTTTTCCATCTTCCATAGGAATAGCAGAACGGCGAACACTCACCTTGGCAAAATGGGCATGTAAGCTCTACTAATCGCTGTGCAGTTACCGCTATAAGGGTTTGTTCTACTTCTAACCAATTGACCCCAAATTCATGAAGTCGATAAACTGCACCCTTCGCATCCCTCGTATGCATCGTCGACAGTACTAAATGTCCTGTCAATGCAGCCCGCACTGCAATTTTGGCTGTTTCTGCATCACGGATTTCGCCAACCATAATAATGTCAGGATCATGCCGTAGAATTGCCTTCAAACCGGCCGCATAGGTCACACCTGCTTTTTCATTCACTTGTATTTGTAAAACAGAGTCGTAGTTTTTTTCGATGGGGTCTTCAAGTGTGATCACATTGCGATGAAAAAGATGGGCGGTTTCATTTAACAAGGAATAAAGCGTTGTCGTTTTTCCTGATCCAGTTGGACCTGTGAAGATTATTAAACCGTGAGCATGTTTAAGGAGCGCTAGTAATTTTCTGGTCATACCTGGAAATAGTGAAAGTTGGTGAAAGGGAATCTGTTCTTGTTGGGGCAGCAGTCTAATGACAAGACTTTCTCGGTTGTTGGATGGAAGCGTTGAGAGTCTAAGACCCATTAATTTTCCATCGACCTCACAAAAAATCGCACCGCTTTGGGGACGTCTTCGTTCTCCGATATCCATATTAGCTGTAAATTTAAAATGAGAAATTAATCTGTCGCATTCATCTTTTGGAAGTGATAACCGGGGAATAAGTTTGTTTGTTAAGCGGATTTGAATGAGTGTGTCTTTCTTTCTGGGAACAATGTGGATATCTGTTGCTTGATTTCGGGCTGCATCTGTAATAATTCTATTTGCTAGTATTTCGATATCGCTAACAATATGTAACACCACCTTTTATTTTGTCTTTGTAGTAATTCGACATCTTTCAAGCTTTTCCTTCATGATTCTTCTTTTTTTAAAAAAATATTTTCTTTTTTTTCCATTCTCCTGCAACTAAAAAATATCTATTGACATACATACTGTATATGCTTTGTATATAATTTGTATAACATAGAAACTTCCAAAAGTCTAGAATTGTGAACAATTTCTAAACATATAGTGTTAACATTGTTAACCTCATTCCCATGTATAAAATGCTGTATTATAATTGGATTAAATTATGGGGGTTTGAGGTGAACAGAGATGGAACAAACATTAAAGATAACAAATGTTTTATCAGATCCAACAAGATACTACATCTATCAGTACATTACAAAACGTCACCAAGAAGTTACAGTACAAGAGGTGGCAGAGAATTTTAATATCCATCCCAACGTTGCAAGATTACATTTATCGAAGCTTGAAGATGTAAATATGTTAGTTTCTGAAACAAAAAAGACTGGCAAAGGTGGAAGACCAAGCAGATTATATCGTCTATCAGATGATGTAATTCAATTGCACTTCCCTTTCCGAGATTACATGCTTCTTTCTAAAGTAGCTATTTCTACAATGCTCACATTAGGTGAAACAGGTAAACAAGCTCTTTACTTGACTGGAAAGCGATTTGGTACTGAGGTAATCGATCAGGAAAAGGCAAGAAGATCCTTTGGAGAAGAAATAGATTTTGATCAAAAGCTATCTATATTAAAAAGTGCTGCAACATTAGCAGGATTCTACCCAGAATTTGAAGCAAATGGAGATCAAACAAAAATTTTCTTTCAGATTTATAATTGTCCTTTCAAAGAAGTGGCTGAGGAACACGAAAGTGTTTGTGCCATGCATCATGAGTTTCTAAAAGGAATGTTTGAGGCTTTGTTTGATTCAGTGGAGTTAATTGAAAAAGAAAATATTATTTCTGGTTGTGAAACTTGCTCTTACCAGGCACTTGTTACAAACTAATTTGAAAGCTTATTTACTTTTGACCTCCTTTTCTTTATAATATTGCTGATGGTACCATAGGGGAAAAGGAGGGATACATATGGATCGCATGTACAGAGTTTTGGGTTTTTGGACGGGGATTTTTACCGTTATGTTCTATCTTGGTGATATGGATAAAACCGCAATGCTGTTCTTGGCTCAAACTGGATTCTTTGTTTTGTTAAGCTACCTTAAACTATCCGAACGTATGTATATGTATGTTTTCTGTGGATATTTAACTGTATTCTTCGCAGGCTTCACTTATTGGTCAACTTTTATGATGCCACTAGGTGGAGGACATTGAGAAGATAGCAACAGATAAAAAACACCGGAGCTTTTCTCCGGTGTTTTTTATGCTTCGAAAAGATGACCATCTTTTATCCCTTTTTGTTGAATAAGCAAGTGAAAAAACGTGCTAATTCCTGCTGGCATAATTAAACTTCGTATCGCCCGATTCCGTTTACTAACCTCTGAAAAAGGATTTGGATCATAATGATTTTCTAATTCCTTTAAAATTCCTGCTTTTAGTAAAAACTCATCCTGTCTAAGCTTCGAATAAAAATTTAAACCTTCTTGCTCACCTTTTTGTATCAGCCAATCAAAATGAATATGTGTAGTAATGTCCATTTCTCCAGGGTGCTCCAAAACATCATGAATCATTTGATGCTGATAATATCCTCTTAAGCTTCCCTTTATTCTTGAAGGGTGGTTCCAGTCTTCTTTGGTATAACCATAATCGGCTGTAACCACAATCCCTTTTGTTAGAACCCTTGAAATATCCCGCACCATCTCTTTCATTAACAAAGGTACTTCCAGTCGCTGCTTTTCTTTTAATTCCAATCCAGTTTCCTCCAAAAAAGAGAGAATGGATGGATTTGTTAACGACACCTTGTCCTCATACAACGAATTATTTTTAATACCTACCATCTTTTCAAACAATTGACCGTTCTCTTTCTCTATTACATGAACCGGCAGGGCATCAAATAATTCATTTGAGAAGACCATTCCTTCAAATGGCTCAAGATCGTTAAGTGTACTTACTTGGACAATAGAATAATGGGATTTTAATAACTCATTCTGCAATTTCAAATGGTACGGACTGCTTTCCACTATTATGTACTTTAACGGAATTTTGATGGAATCCTCCCAGTCCTGTAAAAAAGCATGGGCAAAACGTCCATTCCCAGCACCAATCTCACAAAAAGCAGGCTCTAAACCTATTTTTTCACAAATACCAGCAAACCATTTCGCGATGATTCGACCATATACATCGGAAATATTGCTGGTCGTAATAAAATCTCCTTGGCTGCCGATTTTTTGTTTATTTTTCATATAGTAGCCTAAATCAGGGTGATAGAGGGCAGCATCAATGTATTCTGCATAGGAAATCAAACGATTTGGTGAGTTTGCAATTACACTCTTTAAAAAATCAATCATCATTAAAACCCATGTAAAAACGGATTACTGTCCATTTCTTCTCCAATTGAGGTTATTGGTCCATGTCCAGACAAGACTTCAGTTTCCTCGGGTAAAAACAATAATTTTTCATGAATACTCTTCATTAGTTGTTTATTATTACCCCCTGGGAGGTCTGTTCGTCCAATACTGTTTTGAAATAAAGCATCACCCGATACTACAAAACCTGCTTTTTCAAAGTAGTATGATACACTTCCAGGAGAGTGGCCTGGTGTCTCTAATAAGGTGAAGGAGAAACCTTCAATAGTAATAGTTTCTTCTTTTGTAAGGACATAGTCTGCTTTTTTCACTTTTATTAAATCTTGCATTTTAAAAAACTTGGAACCATTTAATGCTGGGTCGGTTAACCAGTCTTCTTCCTCTTCATGAATATAAACAGGAATTTTGTAATAGTCTCTTACCTCATCAACCCCGCCGATATGGTCAAAATGTCCATGTGTTAAAAAAATCGCAATTGGCTTCAGTTCCTTTTTCGTTATCCACTTAATTAACTTCTTCCCATCACTGCCTGGATCAAAAATCAGACAGGTTTTTTCAGGACTTTCAACTATGTAACAATTTGTTTGTAACACCCCAAGGGGGATTTGTGACCATTTCATTTTTTTCACTACCTCCAACTATTTTACCTTAATCTCATTTTACACTATAAATGCTATATTTCTAACTTTTTTAGCCCTCGACAAATGAAGAAAAAGAATATAAAATAGGAAACGAATGTATACAATATTCTTACATAACAATCTTAAGAAGTAAGTTGAGCTAAGCTCAAGTATTATCTAATAAAGGGGGCTTTATTAATGGGAGTAGTTATTATTTTTGCTTTGGTTGCCATACTTGCTGCTTACGGCGCCTTCACTGCCCTAAAAAATAAAAATTTCTTAGGAGCATTTTTTGGAGTAGCATCACTAGCTGTTTTTGGCTGGTTTGCAATTATGACTTTGATAGAAAGTGGGTTCCCCACTGGAACACACTAAAAGAAATGAAAGACTGCCGAATGGCAGTCTTTTACTTTTTTACGAACTGATAAATTACTTTTTTAGTTAAATCAATGATTTGTTCATATCGATTTCCATACAATGCTGCTTCGCCTGAAGGTGATAATAGCAAAGGTTCATTCTTCAGACCTTGTAAAATTAGATTACTCTTATCTTTATGGATATCATAGCTTATAAGTTCAAACCCCTCAGAGTAAGCATCGGCTTCAGCACTTTTCAAAGGCTTAAGGGTAATGAATTTTCCTGTACTCTCATTGAAATCATAAAAAGGGATTAACCATCCTGAAAATATTGATAAATGAGGTATTGAGAAAGAATTTAGTGGCGTTTTCTCCTTGTCATAAAAGGTATAAGTGGCCTGTAATTTTTCTTTATCCTTTACACTCACTGCCATTAAAATATTTTGATAGTTTGAAAATTGGAGGACTTCGGCTAGTATTTCTTCTTCTCCATCGGTTCCTAAATGCTTCCTCACAAGCGGTGCAAAAAGAGCTGGACTAGTCTCATCCCAGTTTAAAAATGCAACTTCTTCTTTATTTATCCACTTAACAAATGGTTGAGGAATCGATAAGTCAGATATTTTATTTAGCTCTATATCTAAAAGGAGCATTTGAAATGTCCAATCCTCATTAAAGGAAGAAATTAGAATTTGAGATTCATTAAATTGGTTCCATTCAAAGCCTAATTCATAGGATGGGATAGATTTTTTTATGATTTCTGAGCCATCCGAAGTTACTATAATAACTTGTCCCTCATAGGTGGAAGGGGATGTTTGTATTAGTATATTCTTTTTGGATGGGCTAATTTGTACGTTAACGATTGGCGCTTCACTACCATAGAGTAATTCGCTTTTACCTGTTAGAAGATCATAAAAGTATACCGACGATGATTGCTCAATATTTGTTATATAGAGTAGTTCATGGTCGGTAAGCCAACCGCCAATTTTATAAAATTCACCTTCAGGAATTTCAATTGGGAGTTTCCATGCATGAACCGGCTTTGATGGCGGGTCATTTTGTTTTTCCACATCTTCTGAAGGGTTCGGCTTGGCATCCTTTTCATGCGTGCAAGCACTAAAAAAAGAGGCAAAAACGAGCAAAAACGAAATTTGAACAATAAATTTTATTACCTTGTTATGCTGCATTTTCCCCCTCCCTCCATTTCCTTCATATAATTAGTACGTTTTCTTTACAAAAATGTTTCAATAATTACAGGAATATTCTAGAAATAAGAAAAAAGTCGCATATGTACGACTTTTTCTTATCCACAAATGATCAACACAATAGTTTATTTTAATGTCATTGTTGTCATTTTACAAGTAAAGTAAGAAACTATTTATGAATGGCTGTCTTTTCTTACTAAAGTGCCTTATAAATACAGTGCGGCTAGGAAAATACCTTCAACTTTTTGAAGAATTTCGTTAAATTGTGATAGGGGTAATGGATTAATCCCCTTTCCTAATTCGATTGTAAAACCTGGGCGTTTAAACTCTTGAATATACCAATCCTTGAACCCTGCATGACTGTCTACATTACGAATTGCCTTGTATCCACTAACTCGTTCGAATTGTTTTGCTAGGGCTTCTGATTCCTTCGGTTCAAACCCTTCATATCCCCAATAAAATTCCTCCCCTTGGGTATGAAAGGCCAAAATTCGATCGAAATCACTGTTTTTAACCAAATCTGCCATTGCAATTGCTTCTGGTTCAGTTAAAGATGACTGACCCGGAAAATCTCTTGGTGCAGGAGACTTCGGTGCCTTCCTCTCCTGTTCAATTTCCCAATTGGCCGGGAACTGATTATTTAAGTCTACCCCCCTAATATTTGCCTTCCAATGGACAAATTCATTATTACCTCCATTTATACTCATTACTTCATTATGACAGCTTGTTGGTGGCCCATGTAACACCAAATCGACCCCGTCTGGATTTACCATCGGGACCAGGGATAATTCGGTTTCATTGAATGTATTTATCATATTTATTCCTCTTATTGTACTCCTGTTCGTTAATGAACTGAGATATTGATTAACGAGATTCATTAACACCAATGTGGTAATCCATTCATTTGCATGAAAAGAGGCATTCATGTGAACCTTTTTCAATCCTTTTCCAATTCTTATTTCTTGGATTGGTTTCCCTAAAACACTGGTACCTATTGTTTTTACATTTATAAATGGATATAGCTTCTTAAGAGTATTTATTTGCTTTAGTAAGCTTCTTGAGCTAAAAGGTAATTTGGGATCCCAGACTTCCATATTTTTCTCCCTCCTTCCATCATAAAATCATATGTTAGGCACCGGGAGAAAATGAGAAAAACAAAAACCTGCAGATGATTGCAGGTTACTGTAAATGATTCTTATGGATTTAATTTATTCTTTATCAACCATGCTGCGCCAATAACTCCAGCATCATTCCCTAGTGTTGCCAGCGTAAGGTCTGTAGACTCTCTAACGGATGAGAAGGCAAACATGGAAAAGTTCACTTTCACTGCATCTAATAATATGTCTCCAGCTTTAGAGACACCACCGCCAAGAACAATTTTCTCTGGATTCAATGTATTTGCAATATTAGCTAGAACAAATCCTAAATGAAAAGTGACTTCATCTAAAATTTTTATCGCCAGGTCATCTCCATTACGAGCACTATCGAAGACATCTTTCGCTGTCACCAACCCATTTGCAACAAAGAGCTTGGATAGCTGCCCATGAGCGTCAGCTTTTAAAAGTTCACTCATAGCTAACCGTACTACTCCAGTTGCGGAAGCAACGGTTTCAAGACAGCCAGTCTTCCCACAGTTACAAGGAGCTCCTCCAAAAGGTATAGATGTAATATGACCAATTTCCCCCGCTGCGCCATTAATCCCTCGCACAATATTACCATTAGCGATGACTCCACCGCCTACACCCGTTCCAAGTGTCACGCACACTAGATCGTTTGCACCCTTTCCTGCGCCATTCCACATTTCACCTAACGCTGCACAGTTAGCGTCGTTTTCAATAACTACCGGCAAGTCTGTTAGTGTTTGAAGGCTTTCCTGCAAAGGGAAGTTATCCTTCCAACCCAAGTTTACAACGTTTCTAATAATACCAGTTTCATAATCTACCGGCCCAGGTGCACCCATACCAATTCCAATTAATTTTGATTTCAATTCTTTAAGCTCTACTAGTTTATGATCAATCGCCTTTGCGATATTGATCGTAATATTTTGGCCTTCGTTGCTGTTATCAGTAGGGATTTCCCACTTATGAAGGATATCCCCTTTCATATTTATAAAGGCTAATTTAGTAGTGGTCCCACCAAGGTCGACACCTACTATCCATTGTTCTGACATATTAATCCCCTATCTTTTCAGCTTTTTCTCTTAAAAATCTTATTTCATGTCTTACTATTAACAGTGCAGTCGAATATTCCTTCGGATCTATTAATTGAGCATGATACAACTCTTTTAATTCCGACTCCATTAATTCTAGATCAGCTATTCGATCACCAATATAAATGATTGTTCCGTACTGCTTTAAAAATTGCTGAATGTCATAAATTGATTTCATTTCATTTTAGCCCTCTTATATAAGAATGTTAACCATTACAATAAAAGTATACCTTAAGCCCCAACCACCCTCAAGCTGTTCTTACTAGCTATACCTGCGAGAATTTCGGATGAATTATTCTCCTTATTCTCACTCTGCAGCTGGCGGGAGCATTCGATTAAGTTCCTGAACCAAATCAGCATACTCCTGTTGCTCTGGTTTTAATCCTGACGCCTTTTCCGCTTTTTCCTTTGCTTTTAAAAGGTCATTTTCCTCTAGGTAGATTAATGCAAGATTGTAATAGGCTTCAGGTAAATCAGGGTCCATATTAATGACCAAAAGTAGATGTGATTTTGCATCCTCTAGAAAACCTTGCTTTATCTCGATAAAAGATAAAGCAAAATATACTTCCGCAGATATTTTACTCGAGTTTTCCACATATTTTGTTAAAACGTTATATGCCTGATCATAATTTTCCTGTTTAATATATTCCTGAGCCAGCATCATAGTGGAGCTTTCATTTCCACCTGTTTTAGAATTTTGAAACCCATATACTAACGATCCATAAAGTATCGCCGCAGAAACGAACAAAAATAATAACTGCAAAATTGGCTTTTTCTTTTTAGGGAAATGCATGATACCCGCTGCAAGGAAACCTCCAGCTAATCCGCCTAAATGCCCTGCGTTGTCTACGATCGAAACGGTAAAACCAAATATTAAATTAAAAATTAATACTGTTATAACACTCGAACCCATTGTTCGGAAAAATAGCTTCGGATAAATGAGTGCAAAGTAAAGCAATGCTCCAAAACATCCAAAGATTGCTCCACTTGCACCTGCTGATATATTTGGGCTAAAGATAAAACTGGCAATAACACCTGAAACACCTGCAAAAAGATAGATAAATAAAAATCGGGCATTTCCAAAGATTCTTTCCACTGCTGGACCTAAAAAATATAAAGCCAAGCTGTTCATCGCTAAATGTAAAAAACCAATATGCAGGAATATCGGTGTAATAAATCTCCACCATTCTCCCTCATAGATATAAGGATTAAATTTCGCCCCAAACTTAATCAATGTAGATGTATTGGTACTTCCACCTTGAAGCTCTAGCACTAAAAAGATAATTATTTGAATTATGATAAAAAAGTATGTAAAAAATGGCTTTCCATTCGTAAATATTTCCTTTTCCTTTTTAGCTTTCTGCATCGCTGACGCTAAAGTTACATTTTTTTGTGACTCAACCTCCTGCTCTGAATACTCATTATTAATTGGGAGGGAGACTTCCTGTTCTAGTTTTTCTGATAGTACTTTAAGTCCTGATTCATATTGGTCACTTGTTAATAATACTGATCCAACAATTGTTTTCTTTCCTTGTGGAAAAACATAAGGATTCTCTAACCGATATTCGTAATCATCAACAGGTGGAAATTGACTAATATAGATATTTACAACTGAAAGTTCACCACGCCCAATCTGTTTTCGAACTTTTTCGCCATTAGCAGCTGTAAATTCTATGTCTCTTTGCATGGAATTACTCCAGTCCAAATCAACTCGTAACAAACGAATGATTGGGACTTTTTTATTTTCGACTTTTTCCAGCCATAATTCCTTTTGATTTTCAAATAATTGAATAATTCGGTAGCCCTGCTCGGAAATCAAGAAATAAGCCAATCTCCAAAATATATAATCTGCTTTAAAGTTCAATTCCCCCACTACTTTCTATACAGTCACTATTCTTCATATATTTACTCTTTTATTATATTATAAACGAAAATCAATGATAATGAAGACAAAACAGGCTGAAAACATAGGCATATTTCCATTTCCAACAAAAAGAAAGACCATCTGTTGGCTTTCACCATTCAGATGGTCTTTCCGCTGATCCCCCAAACACAGTCTGCATTATTTTACTTTTTACACCCGGAAGGCTCATGAATGAGCCTACAGCAAACCGACGCAACCAGCCGGACCTGAGTAAAAGATTGATGATCCGGTATCGAAACCGGAATGCAAAATAGCCAATTGATCCAATCATAAATATGGATGTCAACATACGAGACATTATCATCCCTCCTATCCATATTGTGTGAATGAAATTCAATTTTTATCCAGCCTTTTTAAAACTTGCTTAGCACAGGATCCATGGTTTCTTTTAGTACATGAACAGAGTGTGCAAATTTTTCCTTTTCTTTCTTATTTAAATCTAACTCAACCACTTCTCTGATTCCACTGCGATTTACTACTGCAGGTACACCAATATAGACATCTTTATGCCCATATTCACCATCTAAATAAGCTGAGACTGTTAAAACTGAATTTTCATTTCGTAAAATGGCTTTTGTTAAACGAACGAGTCCCATCGCAATCCCATAATAGGTTGCACCCTTACGTTCAATAATATGATAGGCAGCATCTCGTACATTAATAAATATTTGATCCAAATCTTCTTGGTTTGTTTCATGTTTATTTGTCCATTCCGATATTTTCATTCCTGCAATATCTGCATGGCTCCAAACCGGAAGTTCTGTGTCTCCATGCTCGCCAATAATATAAGCATGGACATTACGGGTATCAACATCATAATATTCCCCAAGTAAAAAGCGAAATCGAGCCGTATCTAAAATGGTACCAGAGCCAATTACTCTCTCCTTCGGAAGACCAGAAAATTTCCAGACTGCGTAGGTTAATATGTCGACTGGATTTGTTGCAACTAGGAATATCCCGTCAAATCCACTTGCCATAATTTCTTCAACAATACCTTTAAAAATATTGGTGTTCTTCTCAACTAGATCAAGGCGTGTTTCCCCTGGCTTTTGGTTAGCACCAGCCGTGATTACAACGAGGTCAGCTTGATCACAATCAGCATAGCTGCCATACCAAATTTTAGTACTAGAAGGAGCAAAAGGGAGACCATGATTTAAATCCATTGCATCTCCTTCTGCTTTTGCTTCATTTAAATCTACTAAAACTAATTCTTCTGTTATTCCTTGATTTAATAGTGCAAAGGCATAGCTTGAGCCTACAAAACCAGTTCCAACGAGGACAACTCTATTCACTTTTACCATACTATTTCCTCCTTTGAATCGTAATCCATCTTAATAATTAACTATATATTAACAATAAAAATGAATGTCATTGCTAAAAATGCTGCAATAAATCCAGATAAGAAATTCACCATATCATTATCCACTAATTGATAACCTTTTATTCTTTTAGCAGATGTTTTACAATGGACCTTTTTCTCGGTTTCTATCCCACATATATTGCAGTGATAGACCTGTTGATAATAGGCACCAAATATCGTATCGATGATATTACCTAGAAAGCCAAAAATGAAAATAATAATGAAGTGATAGACCTCCAATTGAAAAAGCCAAGTACCTGACACAGCGATTAACATTGATCCAAGTAATGCAGCTGTAGTTCCTAACCAACTGACCGCGCCGGAGGTTCCTTTATCTATTCTTTTAAACGTACGTATGTATACCGGTTTACTTTTACTTAAGGTACCAATTTCTGAAGCCCATGTATCCGAATTAGAGCTACTAATACAAACAAGAAAACCAATCAGCCAAGTTATGTCCTGTTGAAAAAAGTAGATAATGCTTAACAATGCAGCACCGCCGCCATTGGCTAAAACCTGACGCCAATCTCTTGTCGTTCCTTTTGCTAATTTGTCTTCGATTTCCTTTTTTGCGGAGCTTTTATATTTTGACCAGTAGCTAGATGTAGCAAAGAATATTCCAAGAAGGATAAGCCCTTTAACACCAAATCCGAAATAGACAGCTAAACCTACTAATACAGCAGCAATCGCACCATTGATACTTAAAGATCGCTCCAAATAACCTGCAAAACCTCCAAAAATAATAATTGCAATAAGAATTAGAGTTTGAGTCATTTTGTAGTTATTACCTCGTCATTAGTGATTATTTTAGAGACTGGTATATCATGCTTTTCAAATACACATTGTGAAATAACTTGAAAGTTAAAAGCAAGAGACATGGTCTTTCCATCAAAATCAGTTAAAAATCGATCATAATATCCTCCACCAAATCCTAACCGATAGCCTTCAATTGTATAAGCAAGCCCTGGCACAATCAAAAGATCGATGTCTTCAGGTTTTACCTCAATCGTCTTCTCCACGATTGGTTCGAACAAGCCATAAAAAACAGATTCTAATTGTGAAAATTCCGTTAATGTATGAAAGGATAGTGTTTTTTCTTTTGGATGACACTTTGGGACAACAATTTGTTTACCAGATTCCCAGGCTGTTCGTATAATTTGATAGGTATCAACCTCTGGTTCCTTCGAAATGGTAATTCCGATTACTTTCGCATTCACCCAGTCCTCATGATTATATAGTGCGCTAGCTATTTTATAAGAATAATGTTCATAATAGGGTTTCGGAAGTTTCGAAAGTCTCTCTTTCATTTGATTACGGATGAGATTTTTTTCATTCATGTAAATCATCATCTCCTTATTTTTAGACAACAAAAAAAGCAGCAGGAAGCCCTACTGCTTATTTTGTTTCACGGTGTGCTGTTGAACGCTTCTCTCTTGGGCAATATTTCTTAAGCTCAAGACGATCAGGGTTGTTACGTTTATTTTTTGTTGAAATATAGTTACGATCTCCACACTCAGTGCAAGCTAACGTAATATTTACACGCATGTCAATTTCCCTCCAAACGATTAAGCTAGTTCGTTCATACGACTTTTCTATAATATCATTTTTCAAAAGGAAATGCTAGTTGTTTTTTTAAAGTACGAAATCCATCTTATTTCTCAGCGTTTTCGTTTAGATTTCCTCGTTTGTTTAATAGCGTTTCCTCTATGATTTTTTCTGTTTGTTTAGCAATTCGTTTCCACCCATAAAGGCTCTTGACTATTTGCTTTCCTTTGGCGCCAATCTCCGCTGCTTTATTTGGATTTTGCATTAGGATGTCGATATTCTTAATAAGACTTTCTGCATCTCCAGGAACCATCAGCAGACCAGTTATCGAATGATGGATAATTCCTTTTAGTCCACCAGTTTCTGAAACAATCGTTGGTTTACCTAGAATCATTGCTTCAAGTGCAACAATTCCAAATGGTTCGTAAAGGCTTGGAAAAACAGCTATTTCACAGTTCATTAATAAGGAGTTCCTTTGGACATCGGAAACATAACCAATAAACGCAACAAAATGATCTAAGTTTTTTTCCGACACCATCCTTCGATATCTTTCCAGCATCGGTCCCTTTCCTGCAATGACAAAAAAGATCTCTCTCCCACTATCCTTTGCCACTTGTGCTGCCTCAATAATAGTCTTAAATCCTTTTTCCTTCACAATTCTACCCACAGAAAAAACATATTTTCTGTCCTTTATGAATGGATAAATCTCACTTGGATCTACCTTCACGTCGACCTGTTCAATGCCGTTAGGGATAATAGTCATTTTTTTCTCAGAAAGACGGAAGGCTGTTAGAAGTTCCTCTCGCATATAATGACTGCAAACAATTATTTGATCTGAATCTGCAGCCAACTGGAGTTCTTTTTCATGAATAAAACGCTGCATATCAGTGTGGATCCCATTATTCCTGCCATGTTCTGTTGCATGAATGGTTGACAATAACGGAATCGACAGAATGTCCTTTAACGTAATCGCGGAGGTTCCTACAAGCCAATCATGAGCATGGACAATATCAAATTTTACTTCTTCAGCTATTTTTTCACTTTGGTAGCTCATAGCTAGATTAAGTCCAGCTACCCAAGCTAAAAAAACATCGTCTTGGTTGTTTAGAGGTATAACTCGATGAACATGAACACCATTTACCCTTTCATAAACAGGAAGACGTCCATTCCCAGCGGTCACGACATACACCTCGTGACCTAGTTGGGCCAAGTGAATAGAAAGACCATACACATGCCTAGAGAGCCCGCCAATGACGTTCGGAGGGTATTCCCAGGTTAGAATTAGTATGTTTAATTTCCACTCGTAGTGGTGTTGTTGGTTCATCCCATTCATTTGATTGTTATTCATTTTTCTGCCCCATATTTTCGGATTCTTCATAATAGCTGTACGTACTTACATGGTCAATCCATTTAGGTGAAGAATGGTCGATTTGTTGAATGAGTACTAAATTATTGTAAATATCACTGCCTTCCATAGCAGGGGTTTGAACTGAATTCGAACGAAGAACTGGAAAGAAATCTTTTTCATTAAACCTAACACCTAATTCAGCCATAAAGCTCCGATTTGCCGTTAAACCTTTTATAAACCAATAGCCCTTTTTATACGGTACAGTAATATCGAAGTAATGATGTGCATTTTTTCCTGTGAAATGAATATTTGTGACGTCATAAATCCGGACAATATGTACCAAATCCTCAAATTTTCTATTATAAAATAAATGAAAGATATTCACAGGAATCTTAGAAGCCTCCCAATATACGATAACCTTGTTTGGATTTACAAGTTTCACTTGGAGTTCACCTTTTAGCGGGGAATAATCAATTGTTGGCTGATTAACAAATTCTTCTTTCATTGTTCTCCTCCCTATCTGCAACCAATACTATATGCAAAAGTAATCTAAATATTCTTTCATAGATAATATAATGGTAACACCAGAAAACAAACTGTACAATAAACGCAAATTGTCGAAATATAAAAAGATGAGACAATTTGATTGTCTCATCTTCAAGTAAATGTATATGATTACTTACTCATTTAAGTTAAATCTTTTTCCTGTAACTAGGTAGATTACATTTTCTGAAATATTGGTTGAGTGATCAGCTATTCTTTCAATAAACCGGCAAACAAAGGAAAGTTGAATGATTTGGTTCGTAGCGTTCGGATTGGTCGGGACCATGGTAATAAGTTCATGAACCAATCTTCCAAACATATTGTCCACTTCATCATCTTTTTCAGCGCATTTCTGTGCAAGCATCACATCTTCATCAATATATGCCTTCACCGACATGGTCACCATCTCAAGTGCATGGTCCATCATTTTCGGGATGTCTAATATTTCTTTAAAATGCTTTTCATCGCCAATATGGATGGCTGCTTTTGCAATATTAACCGCCATATCTGCCATACGTTCCACTTCGGATGAAACCTTTAACGCTACATTAAGTGTTCGTAAATCTTTTGCAACAGGTGATTCTCTCGCAATCAATATCAAAACTTGATCGTGAATCTCATGTTCTAACTCATCAATTTTATCATCACCCTCAATTACCTGATTCGCTTTCTCAATATCATGATTAAGAAGGGCACTAAGTGAATTTCGAACTGCTGCCTCAGCTAAACTTTCCATTTCTAACAGTTTTGCTTTTAAATCCGCTAATCTACTATCAAATTTTGATCTTGTACTCATCTCTTCACCTCATTATCCAAATCTTCCTGTAATATAATCCTCTGTTCTCTTATCATTAGGAGTCGAGAAGATTTTGTTAGTTTCTGAAAATTCTACCACTTCTCCATTTAAAAAGAAAGCAGTTTTTTTAGATATTCGTGCAGCCTGCTGCATGTTATGGGTAACGATTATGATACTAAATTCTTTCTTCAATTCCTGGATAAGTTCCTCTACTTTTAAAGTTGAGATAGGATCTAGTGCAGAAGTTGGTTCATCCATTAAAATAACATCTGGTTCAATCGCCAGACAGCGAGCGATACAAAGACGTTGCTGCTGTCCTCCAGATAACCCATAAGCATTTTGGTTAAGACGGTCCTTTACCTCATCCCAAATAGCGGCTCCTCTTAAGCTTTTTTCAACAATTTGATCTAAGATTTTCTTGTCGCGAATCCCATGGATTTTTGGTCCATATGCGACATTTTCATAAATGGATTTTGGAAATGGATTCGGCTTTTGAAACACCATTCCTACCTTTGTTCTCAATTCTTCTACTTGGTAGGATTTATCGAGGATATTTTTTCCTCGATAGATAATTTCCCCAGAGGTTCTAACCCCAGGAATTAATTCAATCATTCGATTTAATGTCTTAATATAAGTAGACTTTCCACATCCTGAAGGGCCGATAATAGCTGTAACTTCATTTTCCATAATATCAAGGTTAATATTCTTAAGAGCTTGGTTTTCACCGTACCATAAATCTAAATTGCTTGTCTTATACACAATTTGCTTTTCTTGTGTATTTAATATTTTTGCAGTAGCTGTTGTAGATTCCATAAGTGTTGCCTCCCTAATCCATACCTTTAATATCTTTTCTGAAATTTATTTCGAATTAATACAGCAATTGAGTTCATAACAATTAACATGAACAGTAGAACGATAATACCCGCTGCAGCTAAAGCATGAAACTCTACTTGAGGACGACTAGTCCAATTGTAAATTTGCAATGGAAGAACAGTCATGCTATCTAAAACTGTTCTTGGTAAAAAAGCAAGGAATAATGGCATACCAAGGACAACAAGTGGTGCTGTTTCTCCTATTGCACGAGAAAGTGCCAAAATTGCCCCAGTTAGTATTCCTGGAATAGCAGCAGGCAGTACGATACGAACAATTGTTTGCCACTTAGTAGCCCCTAACCCAAATGAAGCCTCTCTTAATTGGCTAGGCACAGCGCGAATAGCTTCTTGTGCAGCAACAATAATGACCGGCAAAACGAGTAGACTCATGGTTAGACCTGCGGCTAAAACACTTGTCCCAAGCGCTAAAGCACGTACAAATACAGTTAATCCGAGTAACCCGAATACAATAGATGGAACACCTGCTAAATTAGAAATATTAACTTTAATAAAATTGGTTATCCAATTATCTTTTGCATATTCTTCGAGATAAATGGCAGTCCCCACACCCAGCAATAATGAAACAGGTGCAACAACAGCCATAAGCCACATGGTTCCGATTAATGCAGCATAAACACCTGCATTTTCAGGCTTCCTTGAAGGCAGGCTTTGTAAAAATTGTAAATCTAAATAGCCAAATCCTTGAGAGAATATCCGATATAATAATACTCCTAATATTAATAATATAAACATGGTTAATGCAAGAAATATCCATTTTGAAAATATATTTTTTGTTAACCTTGATTTCATCCGCTTAACAACAGATTCATGATTAATTAAATTCATTAATATACCTCCCTAAAACGACGGGTAATGTATTGAGCGAATAAATTCATCACTAACGTAAATACAAAAAGCGTCATTCCAACTGCGTAAATACTATAGTAGATTGTCGTCCCATAACCTACATCACCCTGGCTGACTTGGACAATATAAGCCGTCATCGTTTGAATCGAGCCTGTCAAATTCCATTCCATATTTGGAGTAGAACCACCTGCAACTGCCACAATCATTGTCTCACCAATCGCCCGAGATATCGCCAACACAATGGAGGCAACTATTCCTGAAACAGCAGCAGGTAATACAACTTTGATTGCTACTTCAAACTTAGTTGAACCCAGTGCGAGGGCACCTTCACGCATTGCATTAGGAACAGAAGTCATCGCATCCTCTGAGAGAGAAGCAATCATCGGCGTGATCATGATTCCTATGACAATACCAGGGCTTAATGCATTAAAAATTTCAAGGGATGGAATAATGTCACGTAATATTGGAGTAACAAAGGTTAGTGCAAAAAAACCATAAACAATCGTTGGGATTCCAGCTAACACTTCTAATATCGGTTTAATAATTCTGCGAGTTCGATCTGATGCATATTCACTCAAATAAATGGCTGAAGCTAATCCGATTGGAACAGCAACAACAGCTGCAATAAATGATACCTTTAGCGTTCCCATTACTAACGGCAGAATACCAAATGAACCATTGGTTTCGGAAAAAGGATACCATTTTTTACCAAACAAAAATTCTTTAATCGATACAACATCAAAAAATAAGAACGTTTCAACAATGAGCGTAAAAACAATACCTATTGTTGTTAAAACAGAGACCGCTGCCGTAAAAAACAAAATATAAGGCATGATTTTTTCGGTAATTCCTCCAGCGCTCTTTCTTTTTTTCTTCTCTTGAATCATTTTCTGAACAGAGAATGTATTTTTATTTTGAGTAGCCAAAATGAAAACCCCTTTCATTAGCATGACAAGATGAGAAGCACATTTTTCGCGCTTCTCATCTATAGAATTATTCTAATTCTTATTTAAGAGCTTCTAGTTTTTCTAAATCTTTTTTGTATTCTTCTTCAGGTAATTTCACGTAACCAACATCCTCTGATAATGTTCCTGAATTTTCAATAGCAAATTTAACAAAATCATATACTGCTTCGTTATCTTTAATAGCAGAGTTCTTTACATATGTGAATAATGGACGTGAAAGTGGAGCATATTCACCAGATTCAATTGTTTTATTAGTAGGCTCAACAGCACCTTTGCCTGCATCGATTTTAACAACTTTCAATGAGTCTTTATTCTCTGCATAATAAGCATATCCGAAGTAACCGATTGCGTACTTGTCACCTTTAACACCTGAAACCAATGTGTTGTCATCTTCAGAAAGAGTAGCTTTTTCAACGATTGGAGCTTCTTCAAGAATTACTTCATCGAAATAATCAAATGTTCCTGAGTCTGCACCTGGAGAGTATAGTTTAATTTCTTCAGCTGGCCATTTTGGATTGATATCAGACCATTTTTTTACTGTTCCATCTTCGATCCAAATTTTCTTTAAATCATCAATGGTTAAGCTTTCTACCCAGTCATTATCTTTATTAACTACTACTGAAAGTCCATCATATGCTAATTTAAATTCAGTAACATCAATTCCTTTTTCAGTAAGTGCTGCTTGCTCTTCATCTTTAATTGGACGAGAAGCATTAGCTAAGTCAGTTTCACCTGCAATCATAGCTTTAAATCCGCCACCAGTTCCAGATGAACCAACAGGAACTTTAACACCAGGTTGCACTGCACCATATTCTTCAACAATAGCTTCCATAATCGGGAAAACTGTAGATGAACCGTCTATTTTAATTTCACCTTGAAGTTGCTTTACTTCTTCACCAGCTTGTTCTTTGTCGCCTTCAGTTCCTTGTGCGCCACAAGCTGCAGTAACTGCAAGCACTCCAGTCATCATTGCTGTTAGTGCTAATCTTTTAAAGCTTTTCATTGCTTTATTCCCCCTAAGAATTTGGTTTGTCGAATTGTGTTCGTTTTCCTTACAAGACTAATAATATACCCCTTCTGTAAAGCTTGTTTTAACGAATTGTAAAGGTTTTGTAAATCCGTGTATGACTTTTGTAAATCATAAATAATTTATTCCTAAAGGTAGGATACCCTTTTATATAAAAAAAACACCTGCCCAATTCTCTGAGACAGATGTTTTTCAAACTATTCTCCTGTAGCTTCGTTCGTTTGTTCTACATTTTCGGCTTCAACTGTTTGATCTTGTTTTTTAAGATTAAAATAGGTATCCATTACTCTTCTGCCAATAATATTAGCTGTAGCAGGACCATTGTTTCCCTGATATGCCCATGGAACTAAAACAGCCATAGCAACCTCCGGATTATCAAATGGTGCATAATTAACTAGGCTCAGATTCATTACTTCAGGTGGTATTTTTCCAAAGTTTTTCCGTTCTGGACCATCATAAAAAGCTTGGGCCGTTCCTGTTTTCCCTGCAGGATTGTATTCAGCACCCCTAAAAGTATTAACACCGGTGCCATCCCCTACCTGCATAACCATTCTAAAGCCTTCCTGTACACGGTCAATCCATTCATCCTTACCATCAATTCGATTTAAAATATTAGGTGCTATTTCCTGAATAATCGGACCCAATTCGTTATTTTCAAGTACAGGTTCACGAACTTCCTTTACAAGATGAGGTTGAACCCGATATCCCCCATTTGCAATCGTTGAAACATATTGCGCTAACTGCATAACCGTATAGGTATCATACTGACCAATCGCCAAGTCAAGAAGCAAACCTGACTGTTTTAAGGGACCAACATAACCAGTACTCTCATTCGGTAAATCAATTCCCGTTTTTGACCCAAGACCAAATTGACTGAAAGATTGACGCATGGTGTCAAAAGCAGTTAAGTCTAATGGCAGCGGCTTGTTCGGAGCATAATTTCCATTCGCCATTTCAATCACTGTTTTCCACATATATACGTTCGATGATACCTGGAGGGCTCTAAGATCATTAATGGTTCCAAAGTTCTTCCACGAAGACTTAGGCTGTGTGTTTTTTATTAATAAAGGTGAGTCATATTGAGTTGAACCAGGCTTGATTGCTCCAGTATTGTAGCCAGTTAATATCGTTGCCCCTTTGACAACAGATCCAACTGCATAAGAGGTTGTTATATTCCCAAGAGCGAAGTCATTCATTTCTGGTTTATTTGTATCCTTGTTTTTCCCAATTTGTTTGCCAGCCATTGTTAATATTTCTCCAGTATGTGGATCCATTAGGACAACAAAGGCACGGTCTAGCAGGGCAGATTTAGGATTTTGTTTGGCATTCCACAGCTCTTCTTCAATGATTTTTTCTATTTCTAGTTGTAGAGCCATATCAATCGTTAGGACTAGATCTTTTCCGCGCTGACCTTCTGAAATGACTTCCGTGGACAGGATCTTTCCGCCTTTATCCGTAACGTTTTTCACTTTGCCTTTTTGCCCATGTAGGACATCTTCATATTGCAGTTCAATATAACTTTTCCCGACACGATCATTTCGACTATAATCACGAGCTAGATATTCCTCTAGTTTATCCTTTGGTAAGCCTTCATCAGAAGAAGTTACATTTCCAAGTACTGTTTTTAAAGTGTTTCCAAATGCATAATATCGTTCCCAATCAGTAGTGGTATCGACACCAGGCAGAGCCTCAAGATTTTCACTGACAACTGCAAATTCCTCAGGAGTGACATTATCATTTTTTACAATTTGTTGGGTTAAAGCATAACCAGAGTTAAATTCCCTAAATATAGCTAAAGTTTCTATGTCTTGTTGAGATAAACTTGCTAAGTCTACTTTAGGATCTATTCTATCTAACTGAAGATTATATATTTCCTTATCATCTAATTCATCTTGGTCGTATAAATCCCATTCTTTATCTGTAATTTTCTCCTTAGCTTTCTCTGGGTTTTTTAATATCCAAAAGTCCTTTTTATCTCGTTCCCGAACTTTTGATGTATCTTTATCGATCAGTAGTGCCAATCGTTCAGCAGTTTCAAGCATTTCCTCTGTGCTGGAATCTTGAAATTTTGTGTACGTGATTGCATTTAACGGAGTATTATCAACGATAATTTTACCGTTACGGTCGAACATTTTCCCACGAGGTACTGGATTATTAACCGTTATATCTTCAGTACGCTCAATTTCCCGTTTAAAATCTTCCCCATAGACGATTTGAACTAGACCTAAACGTAAAATAAGAACAGAAAACAGCAAAAATACAACAAAGAAAACAATGTTTAAGCGAGTCGTAACATGTGCTTTCTTTTTCTTCTTATTATTCATATTTATCACTTCCTTGTCCTTTCGACATCATACGGTCTATTTTAGCGGAAAATCCCCCCGCTATCTATGAAAAACTCTTACCAATTAACAACAATTAACGAAAAACCACACAAAACTCATAAATAAAAAAAATGCAATGAGTAATATGAATTACTCATTGCATGATCATGTAGGCATTTCGACTTTTCTAATAAAGAAATAAATGAATGAATGCCCTGCACCAAGAAATAAAAGCAAGATTGGGATACTTTGCTTCTCATCAAACCAGGTCACTGCAGCCAAAAATGACAAAATCGAAACAATTCTCCCCATGTTAATATAAATTTCTCGGACAACAATATATTCTATTCTCATTTCCGCAGCTTTCCAAGCAGTTCCAATAATATCATATGTGGTTGACATATATGGCACAAGCAAGATTGGATAGGCAACTGCAATCATTGCTGCATAAATTAAAAGTTTTATATAATTAATATCCCAGACGATTAACAAAACAGCTAAATAAAGAATGATCCCACCAAGCAGAATGGCCTTTTTCCGTTTGTTTTTTTTAATTAACCTAGATGCAGCATAATAAGCAATAAAGGATATTCCCGAGTTAATTAATCCAAACGTCCCTAGAGCTAGTTCACTTCCTGTTGAAAGGTAGACAAATACCGAAATAATAAATATAAATGTACCTTCTCTTAGACCTTGAAAAAAATGTGCATTGGTAATAAGACGCCAGTTTTCATTATGCTTTCGCTCGTCCAGAATTCTTTTAAAACAGTACTTACCATTTGCAGGTCGTGGCTTCAATGAAAAGCTCAGGAAAACAGCAAGTGCAAAAAGGGCTAATGAAATCCCAAATACAATGGAATACCCAGTGAATTTTTCAAACCGAGTAATAATAAAACCAGCTGCAATCGGTCCAATCATTCCACCAATTGATCCTAAAATTCCTAAAAATCCGTTAAAAAAATCTCTTGTTTCTGGCTCCGTTATTTCAAACGTCAATACATTATAGGCAAGCCAGTAAAACCCATACCCAATCCCCAGCAGACTTCCTAAAAGGAGTAAATAGGTTGAAGCGTTTTTACCGGTTATTAACACCATTAAATAAAAAACAGCTAAAAAGGAAACTCCGATTCTTAACACTTTTACCCGATCTACTTTTTTCGCCCATCTGCCTGCTAAGATGAAGGTTAACGGCTGTAAAATGACAATTGAAAGATTATATAGGGCAAGATCAGAATATTCACCAGTTTGCTTCCATAAATAAATATTCACAAAAGTATTTGATAGTGCCACACTTAAAGAATATAAGCCACCAATGATTAACAGCAATGATAAATCTTTTGTTAATTGTACTTCACCTAAAAGCTTAAACTTTTTCGCCATAAAAACTCCCCTTTGTGATAAGGGTTAGTCTATAACAAGCAGGTGACCTTTATACGAAAAAATAAAAGACAGCTGAAAAATCAGCTGTCTTTTTCACATTATTATTATTTTGCTGAAGTGTAACGTTTTGATACTTCATCCCAGTTTACAACGTTCCAGAAAGAAGAGATGTAATCAGGACGACGGTTTTGATAGTTTAAGTAATAAGCATGCTCCCAAACATCAAGACCAAGAATTGGTGTTTTACCTTCCATAATAGGAGAGTCTTGGTTTGGTGTGCTTGTAACTTCTAATTCGCCATTGCTTACAGACAGCCATGCCCAGCCGGAACCAAAGCGTGTTGTTGCCGCTTTCGCAAACTCTTCCTTAAAGCTTTCGAAGCTTCCAAATTTGCTGCTGATAGCATCAGCTAGTTCACCAGTTGGTGCACCGCCGCCATTTGGAGAAAGAAGTTGCCAGAATAATGAATGGTTAGCGTGACCGCCACCATTATTACGTACAGCCGTACGAGCTGATTCAGGAACTGCGTCTAAGTTAGCAATAACTTCCTCAACAGATTTTGCTAATAATTCTTCATTTCCTTGTAATGCATTATTTAAATTTGTCACATACGTGTTGTGGTGTTTTGTGTGATGAATATTCATTGTTTCTTTGTCAATGTGTGGCTCAAGTGCATCATAAGCGTAAGGTAATTGTGGTAATTCAAATGCCATTATTATTTCCTCCTATGTATTAAAAAAATTTTTAGCTTTAGTTGTGTCTAAAATCAAAACGAATTTAGAATATTTCTAAAGCTTCCGTACCTTAAGGTTATCAGAGATGGTTTATTGTTTCAAATAAAATGCTCTGCACCTAACAAATTTACAATCTCCATCTATTAAATATTTTATACTTAATTTTACTTTCTAGTATTAAAATGATTTTTATAACAAAGTTTTCAAAAAATTGTCAAGAATCATCTAAATAGCATTATGTCAACGATTTAAGTCATAATTACCGCTTTTTTCTACCAAATCATGTAAATACTCTATTGACATGTTGTTAATAAATGATTAAATCAAATTGAAGGGACAAAAGGAGTGGGACTATATGCTTAAGGGCAGTTTTTCTATATATAATTTATTGAATCATTTTTTTCTTAAGACAGAGCAAATTCAAAAGGTTAAGGCCGGATCCGTTCTCTTCCAAGAGAAGGATTCCGTTGAATATGTTTACTTATTGCTGAGTGGCACAGTTGCTCTCGGCCGAGTTCACATGCGGGGGAAAGACTTTATCTTAAAACTCTTAAATAGCAATGAATTGATTGTAGAGTATCAAATATTTAAATCTAATCCCCATTATCAGTTTTATGCAAAGACACTTGCTGATAGTGAGATTCTCGCCATTAAAAAAGATCAATTTGAAGAATTTATTATGAATGATCCCGATGCGATGAATGCCTTTGTGTCTTGGCTTAGTACTAGCTACCTAAAAGCGCAAATGAAATGCCAAGATCTAATTATGAATGGTAAAAAGGGCGGCTTGTACTCAATGCTGATCCGTCTTTCTAATACCTATGGTGTAAAGACAGAGGAAGGTATTCTCATTGATTTACCATTAACTCATCAGGAACTAGCCAATTTAACCTATGGAACTAGAGAAGTCATTCAACGTGCATTAAAAGAATTAAGGGAAGAAGATTTCATTTCCTATGACCAACAAAAATTCACGATAAAAAACATAAAACACCTAAGAAAAGAAGTCGATTGCCAAAATTGCGCCTATGAAATTTGTGGTGTGAACTAAATAGGTTCCTTTTTTTAAAAGCTGTGTTAATAATAACTGTTGATTTTAGAACCTGTTGATTGGAGCGAAAGGGGCTCGACTCCTGCGGGATGAACGAGCTGAGTGAGACCCCGCAGGTGCGAAGCAGCGAGGAGGCTCACGGGCGAGCCCGCGGAAAGCGTAGCCCCTGTAGCGCAAATCAACAGCCATGCCTTTTTAAAAGAAAAATCCTCCTCACAAGCGTGAAGAGGATTTTTCTTTCTTAAAGCACTACAAAAAGGAAGTATGCAATCATTAATATCTGAATAATCGTTTTAGTTATAACACTGCTCACAAACCCAACAACCGAACCAAATCCAATTTTTAAACTGTCCTTAAAATTTCTCTTATTAACTAAAAGTTCTGCACCAATTGCACCGATAAATGGTCCAATTAGAATCCCTAGAAATGGAATGACAAACGGTCCAACTAAAAGCCCTATCGTGCTTCCCCATACGCCAGCTTTTGAACCACCGTATTTTTGGATCCCTATCATATTTGCAATATAATCCGCAACAAACAAAAGAATAACAAGCAAGCTTTGAATAATCCAAAAGAACCAGCCAAACGGTTCAAAGGAAAAAAAGACACCATACAATAAATACCCTGCTAATAGAAATAAAACACTTGGGATAATTGGATAAATGAGACCAACAAACCCAATGACAAAAAGAATCGTGATGATTGACCAATAGAATATTTCCATACAAACTCCATCCTTTTGAAAATTTACTCTTATTCCTATTACGCAAAAGTTCTTAAATAGTTTCAAAATCATCCTTCTTGTTAATCTCAGACCCTAAAGCTACAATAGAATAGTGAATCTTTATTAGGGTGTGAATTATGAATATTTTCAAGCAGTTTTATAAAAGTACATATTCTCCAAAGGACATTGCCTCGTTTCGCTTTCAAGGTATCGGAAAAACGATCTTATATGTATTTATACTTTCATTACTGTCCATTTTGCCGACCATTTATTACTTAAGTACGATGCTTACTGCTGGGATCGAAAATACTAAGTCTGTTATTAATGATGATATTCCATCATTTACAATAGAAAATGGGGCTCTGTCTGCTGAAACAGATGTGCCGATCACCATCGAAAAAGCAGATTACTCCATTATTATCGATCCAACAGGCGTTATCACAAACGATAACTTGGAAGATCAAGAAAATGCCTTTGCATTGCTTAAAAATGAAATTGCGGTAACAGCAGGAGGTCGTATTGATACCTACTCTTATTCCATGTTAGAAGGCCTAAAGTTAACTAAAGAGGACTTTATTGATATTGTCGATAAAGTTGATGGAATGAAAGGTATTATTATTCCAATTATTTCCACCATTATTTTCCTCTTTTCCAGTGCGGTAAATTTCATTGAGGTTTCCATTCTCGCTTGGATTGGTATAGCTTTAAAAAATCTTGCAGGTAGAAATGTAAGTTATCGTTACTTATGGAGGATGGCTGCATATAGTGTAACGTTACCGACGGTATTCTTTACCATTATGTCTGCGTTAAATACAAGTGTACCAAATAGCTTTGTTTTAAATTGGTTTGTAGAAATTATCATCTTATTTTTAGCAATTAAAGAAATTACAAAGGAAAAACCAGCCATCGAGAACTAAACGCATCCTACCGATGCGTTTTTTCGTTCTATAAAGAAGTGGACAAGCATAGGAATGTACTAACATTACCTTTTGGAGGCTTGTCAAATGAAAAGAATTTTCCTTTTTTTATTCGGACTTCTTACGATTTATGTTATATATATTGATTTAACAGCTGGAACTTTACCGAAAGTTGAAATACAAACAGAAGTACAAACAGCTGTGACAATGGTCGACCACGAAAGTAATATGGAGTCATTTGAAGCGGAGGTTGAACCTGGAGAAACTTTAATATCCATCGTGGAAAATCATATAAAAAAACCTTTACCTGTCTCAATTGAAAAATTAATTAAAGACTTCCAAGGTATGAACCCTGGTCAATCTCCAGAAAAAATCCAGATTGGCTCAACTTATCAATTTCCTGACTACTCAAAATAGGTAGATAAAATCATCTATCTTGTCAATATGAGTATAGGACTGATAAAATAATAGGTGCGAGTTTAAACTATCTATTATTCGAATCCAATTTGAAGGAGCGAATTTCCTTGAGTGAAATTACACATCGTACCAAAACCCGTCCCGTTAAGGTTGGTAACTTAACAATTGGCGGCAGTAACGAATTATTTATACAAAGTATGACCACAACTAAAACCCATGATGTAGAGGCGACCGTCGCTGAAATCAAACGCCTTGAAGAAGCCGGCTGCCAAATTGTTCGTGTTGCTTGTCCCGATGAACGAGCAGCAAATGCCATTCCTGAAATTAAAAAAAGGATCAATATTCCTTTAGTGGTAGATATCCATTTTGATTATAAATTAGCACTTAAAGCAATTGAAGGCGGCGCAGATAAAATTCGGATTAATCCAGGAAACATCGGAAAAAGAGAAAAAGTCGAAGCTGTGGTAAATGCTGCTAAAAAGCGTGGAATTCCAATTAGAATTGGTGTAAATGCAGGTTCGTTAGAAAAAAGGATTCTAGAGAAGTATGGTTATCCAACTGCTGATGGAATGGTTGAAAGTGCCCTCCATCATATCAAAATCCTTGAAGACCTAGATTTTCATGATATTATTGTTTCCATGAAAGCTTCGGACGTAAACCTTGCAATTGAAGCCTATGAAAAAGCCTCAAAGGCTTTCGATTATCCATTGCACTTAGGGATTACGGAATCAGGAACTCTTTTTGCGGGAACCGTTAAGAGTGCAGCTGGATTAGGAGCGATTATTAGCCAAGGGATTGGTAACACTCTCCGCATTTCTTTAAGTGCTGATCCAGTTGAAGAAGTAAAAGTTGCGAGAGAGCTTCTAAAGGTTTTTGGACTTTCCTCAAACGCAGCTACGTTAATTTCATGTCCAACTTGTGGAAGGATCGAAATTGACCTAATTAGCATTGCAAATGATGTGGAAGAGTATATTTCGAAAATAAAAGCGCCAATTAAAGTAGCAGTTCTAGGCTGTGCCGTAAATGGTCCAGGTGAAGCAAGAGAAGCTGACATTGGAATTGCTGGTGCTCGTGGAGAAGGCTTACTCTTCCGTAAAGGTGAAATTGTTCGTAAAGTCCCTGAAGCTCAATTAGTCGATGAATTAAAAAAGGAAATCGATCAACTTGCTGAGGAGTACTTTCAGAAAAAGGCGTTAGAAGAAGCAGAAGTAACAAAATAAAGACATCAAGAAACCCGGTAACGTTTTGCTACCAGGTTTCTTTTTTTGTCTAGCGTAAGCCCCTGGGTCAGGCGCTTACGCTTTTCAATTTGCCCCTATGTTTGCAAGCTGCTGTTAAAAGAATGGCAGGATAAAGATGCCAACTATAATCGAAAGGACACCTATCCCTATTGCCCATGCACCAAGCCCTTCGGCTCCGCGACGTCTGGCAATAAATCCTAATACAATACCTGCTGCACCAAAAAGAATCGGCATTACAAACAGTGATAGAATCGATAGAACCAAAGCAGCCCAACCCATTCCTGTGCCGCCTTCGGCTCTATCACGACTTTCCTCACGATCCCTTCTTTGAACTAAAGGAACAGGTGCTGCAATTTCAGCGGCCGTTTCCTCTCTATATTCTGAAGGGTAATCTGGGCTATCAACATCAGTGTTTGGACTTTGGAGAATTGAGCGCACTTTCGTGTGTTTTTCTTCTTCCATCCGAATCCCTCACTTTCAGTAATAGGAGCATTAATTATTGTTTGTAACTTTCAGCTTTTTAGTATGGTAAAATAAACATAAAAACTTAGCGTAAAGGTGACTACATATGACAAAAAGATTTGGGATTGATATTGATGGAACAGTTACCTGCCCGTCAGCACTTGTACCTTTTATTAATAAAGGATTTGGACTAAATATTACCTTGGCAGATGTCAAGGAATATGACTTAAATAAGGTAGTAAAGGTATCAGAGGAAAAATTCGCAAAGTGGTTTATAGAAAACGAACCTGTTATGTATGAGGAATCTCCACTTGCTGAAGGTGCTGAAAAGATCCTTAACCTTTGGAAACAAAGATATGAATTATTTTTCATTAGTGCAAGGGGTTCTCATTTGTTAGAAAATACCAAAAAATGGTTTAACAAACAAGGCTTGGCTTACAACCATATTGAATTAATTGGCTCACATGATAAGGTGTCGGCTGCTAAGCACCATCAAGTTGATATTTTTCTCGAAGATAAGCACGACAACGCTGTCATGATTCATGAAGAATGCGATATTCCAGTCCTTTTATTTAATACACCATACAATCAGGATCCCATTCCAAAAGGTGTCATACGTGTAAATAATTGGTACGAAGCAAATCAATGGGTTAAAAATTGGCTTCGCTAATATTCTAAAAGTAAAAACAGCATGGTCCTAGAAACCATGCTGTTACTTTTAATTACATTCTGGACATCGTCCATAAATTTCGAATTTATGCCCCGATATATCATATCCTTTTAAATCTTCACTTAAACTGTTCATTGGACAGGTTTCAATTTCCTTTGTCTTTCCGCAATCTAAACAGATGAAATGATGGTGATGCTGGTGGCGTGAGCAGGAAAAGCGAAAATGCTTTTCACCAGATAGTTCGGTCATTTCAAGAATTCCCATTTTAACAAAAAGTGAAAGGTTTCGATAAATAGTATCAAAGCTCAATCCTGGATAGTCTTCCTTTAGCTCATCTAAGACATCCTTTGCAGTTAAGTATTTGTCACTATCTGCAAACAATTGAAGCATATCTTCTCTTTTTCCTGTTTGTTTAAAACCATTTTCTTTTAAGAATTGTATCGCTTCATTTACATTCATCCTGCTGCCCTCCCTTGTGAAACTTGACTCTTAATCCTAATTTTTTTATAAACGATAGTAAACACTAGAATACCTACAGCGATCATGACAATTGTTCCACCTGGAGCAAGGTCGATATAATAAGACATTAACAGTCCTCCCAGGACTGCTATTTCGCCAAAGATGATCGACAAATAGATTGTTTGTTTAAATCCTTTTGCAATACGGATACTTGCCGCCACAGGTAAGGTCATTAACGAAGAAACTAGCATGATTCCAACAATACGCATAGATGCAGCAATCACAAGCGCAACCATAATAATAAAAATAAAATGAATACTTTTTGCTGCTATACCTGAGGCTTTCGCATGTTCTTCATCAAAAGACAATAAAAATAGCTCTTTATATAATAAAATCACCGTTATAACAACCAGGATACTTATAATAAAAATAACCCATAAATCTGTACGGCTAACAGCTGAAACACTTCCAAACAAATAACCATATAAATCGGTATTAAACCCATCAGCGAGTGATATAAAGATAACCCCAAGCCCAATTCCACCGGATAATATAATTGGAATAGCAAGTTCTTGGTAATGTTTATAAACTCCTCGCAGCTTCTCAATAAACAGTGAGCCCCCTACTGAAAAGACCATCCCGAGGTAAAGTGGATTTAGACCGCTAAGTGCAACAAAGTATTTTTCAAGAAGGAGACTGGCAGCAATTCCAGCCAATGTTACATGACTTAAGGCATCCGCAATTAGTGAGAGTCTCCTGACAACAATGAAGACGCCCAATAATGGTGCGAGAAAACCAATCAAGATACCAGTCAAAAAGGCATTTTGTAAAAATTCATATTGAAAAATTGCTTCAATCATTTAAAAACGCCTCCATGGTCATGTTGATGGGTAATCTGATGAACATCCATCCCATATAATTTGGACATTCCTTCACTTCTCTGTTTTTCAAATTCACATGTATCTCCATGAAAGTATAAGTGTTTGTTTAAACAAGCAACATGGGTCACTTTATCAGAAATTGTTCCAATATCATGCGTAACAAGCAGGAGGGTAATCGCTTGCTTCTTATTTAAATCTGCAAGCATATGATAAAAAGCATTCACATTTTCAGCATCGACGCCTACCGTTGGTTCATCTAATATTAATAGCTTGGGTTCACTCACAAGTGCACGAGCAATAAAAACTCTTTGCTGCTGTCCTCCTGAAAGCTCACCAATATTACGCTCACTAAACTCCTTCATTCCTACTGCTTCCAACGCTTCATACACTTTTTTTGAATGCTCTTTCTTAAAAAAGTGGAACATGCCCAGTTTCTTTGTCAAACCACTGGAAACAACTTCAAAGACGGTAGCTGGAAAACCGGTGTTAAAGGAATTAGCTTTTTGTGAAACATAACCGATTTGCTGCCAATCTTTAAATTTACTTAATTCTTGTCCAAATAATCGTATTTCTCCCTTTTGTGGCTTCAGAAGTCCCAAGATCAATTTTAATAGCGTTGACTTCCCGGACCCGTTTGGTCCGACAATGGCAAGAAAGGAACCCACTGGAACCGTTAGAGTAATATTATCAAGGACAGTATCCTTTTCATATCGATAAAAAAGTTGCTTAATGTCAATAATTGATTGTGATAACATATTGATCTCACCTTTAATTTTAAGAATCATTCCGATTTAACTTAAAGTAGTATACAATATGAATTTCCTAATGTAAAGCTTTTACCTTTACACTAGTTTAGTTTTCATTTTGTAACACTCTTATTTCTCCCTTCATACAGTAGATGAAGGAGTGATGAGTGTGAAGATTTTTGAGAATGTCATTAACCATAAGATTAATACCATTACTGGTGATGAACTATTCAAATATGCAGAACAATTTAATATAAATGTGAATCGGCAGCAAGCCTATAAGGTAGCGCAATACTTAAGAGGGAAAAACGTCAATATCTTTGATGATCGTGAAAGAGCGGCATTAATTAAACAAATTGCTAAAATTGCAGGACCGGAAACAGCAAGAGAAGTAAATAAGCTATTTGTTCAGTTTACAAAATAATAAGAAAAGCGCAAGCGCCCTGTTCAGCGGCGTATGGCCTGGAGCGCTCCAACTGAGATAAAGGAAACACGAAGAGCCGGAGGCGATTCGATGTTGACTTATCGTAGGGCGGAGAGCGAAGGACACTAGCCGCTAGGGCGCTGGAGCTGGACAGTAAACTAAGTTCAAAGCCTTTTACTTTCTTATCTTTTAAAAAAAGCTGTGCCGAGGCACAGCTTTTTTAACCTTGTAAAATTTTATCAAGCAGGTTCTCATTAAACTTCTTTTCTCGAAGCATTTCAATTTCAAATAAATAGGGCGATTTTTTATTATTCTTATCTTCACCAACATAGGGTGTCTCAAGAATTTTCGGTATATCAGACAACTGTGGATGATGAACGATATAATTAAGTGCCTGAAAGCCGATATGACCAAAACCGATATTCTCGTGACGGTCCTTTCTCATCCCTACTGCATTTTTACTATCATTAATATGAAGGACTTTTAATTTATCTAAGCCAACAATTTTATCAAAATCATTTAACACACCATCAAAATCTTCAACAATATTGTATCCAGCATCATGAGTGTGACAAGTATCAAAACAAACAGACAGCTTATCACTGTAGTTTACACCATCCATAATCATTGCCAGCTCTTCAAACGACTTACCACATTCCGATCCCTTACCTGCCATTGTTTCTAATGCAATTTGGACCCGCTCTTTTCCGGTTAATACTTCATTCAAGCCTTCAATGATTTTCTTGATTCCAGCTTCTGTCCCCGCCCCAACATGCGCACCTGGGTGCAGAACAATTTGCGTCGCCCCAATTGCCTCCGTTCTTTCAATTTCAGTACGAAGGAACCTTACACCTAATTCAAACGTATCGGGATTTGTAGTATTTCCGATATTGATAATATATGGGGCATGGACAACAATTTCAGAGATTCCGTGCTCCTCCATATGTTTTTTTCCCGCTTCAATATTTAAATCTTCTATTTTTTTCCTTCGAGTGTTTTGAGGTGCCCCAGTATAAACCATAAAAGTATTCGCACCATATGAAACGGCTTCCTCACTTGCGGCTAAAAGCATTTTCGCACCGCTCATTGACACATGTGAACCAATTTTCAACAAACCTTCTCTCTCCCTTCGATTCTTATTTCTTGTTTATTCTTCGTTGACGTTTTTTTATTTTGTCCATTTCCCATTGCATTTTCTTTTTATAGCCCGGCTTTACCTTTTGAGGTTTTTTCACCAATGATTTAGCAGTTTTTTCTGCTTCATCCTCTTTTCTAACACGCGTCTTCCTTTTATTTCGATCATCTAATTCAACAAATTCCTCTTTTTTAATATCCACATATTTAAATTGAATCCCCATTTTTTCAAGGCGATTTAATGCATCTTCATCAGAAGTATCATAAATCGTGAGCGCAATTCCAGAATTCCCCGCTCTTGCAGTACGCCCCACTCTGTGAACGTAAAAGTCTAAGTCTGTTGGTAATTCATAGTTAATAATATGACTTATCCCTTCAATATCGATCCCTCTTGAAGCAAGGTCAGTTGCAACAATATATTGGAATTCTAAATCTTGGATTTGCTTCATCATTTTTTTTCGTTCACGCGGGCTTAGGTCTCCATGGACACGAGCTACCTTTAATCCCTTTTCGATTAAAAAGTTTGCTACTTCTTCAGCCATTTTTTTTGTATTGGTAAACACAATGGCTAAATAAGGGTTGTAATGAATAAGCATGTCGTGCACAAGCTGTTTTTTATTTCTGTGCCTTGATGGCAAAAGATAATGCGTTAAATTCTCTGCTGTTTTTCTTTTCGCATCAATTTGGATGGTTTTTGGATTTTCCATATACTTTTTAAGAAAAGGTTTAAGCTTCTCTGGAATGGTTGCAGAGAATACAAGCATTTGCAATTTCTCTGGCATTTTTGCAGCTACTTGATCTAAATCCTCGATAAAGCCCATATCCAGCATCATATCTGCTTCGTCGACGACAAGAACGTCTGAAGTATGAACAAAAAGTGCTTTTTCAACCATTAGGTCTTTAATTCTACCTGGAGTTCCAACAACGATATGTGGCTGCACTTTTAATTTATCAATGGTTCTTTGTTTATCAGTCCCACCAATATAGCACCTAGTCATGATTGCCTTCTCTGGACTACAATGCTCTGTTACTTTTAAAATTTGATGATAAATTTGCGAAGCAAGTTCTCTCGTTGGCGCAGTAATTACAGCTTGTACCTCTTGGCGCTCTGGATTAATCTTTTCCAGGATTGGCAAGACAAAAGCTAAAGTCTTTCCAGTACCGGTCTGTGATTGACCAATCGCACTTTCATTTTTTAAAACCAACGGAATCATCCGTTCTTGAATTTCAGTCGGTTCAAAAAATCCTAGTTCCTTTACCGCTTCTATAATAAAAGGTTGAAAATTAAAACGTTCAAAACGATTTTCCTTCATAATTATTGCTCCTCATATATTAATAAATTACCGTTTATGGAGTAGTTTTCTTACAATAGCAAGAGCTTCCACTTTTATTTCCATCATGTAATTATAGTCAAGTTTCATTAAAATAACCAGTTATTATCATCTTTTACCTTTCAACTACTTTTAATCATGAAAATTAACTGTTTATCTTAAGGTTTTAACCTAAACCAAATTTTACCGTATTGCATACCATGAATTATAAGGCTTCTTTTGAGAGGAGAACATACGTATGTATACAAGACAGAGATATCCCCAACATCGACAAATGGGTCCTCAAATGATGATGGGACCTGGACCATTTGGAGGTCATCCACAGCAAAGGATGAATCCTTATGGAGGACCGATGATGGGATTAAACCAGCCAAGTTACGGTGGCAGACCTATGATGGGTCAAGGCATGGTAAGAGGACAAGGTCAAGGAAGAAGAAACGGCGGCGGGCTTCTATCTAAAATTTTAGGCGGGAAAAAGCAAGGCACTCAATCTGGTGGTTTAAGAGGTATGCTGACGGCGGGTCGTGCTGCTCCAAGTGGATCAGGAGGAGTTGGCTCCATCCTACAAACGTTAAGTAATCCTGATGGTCTTACTGGATTTCTAAACAATACTCAACAGGTTTTGAAGACCGCTCAATCGTTTGGGCCAATGATTCAGCAATATGGACCAATGGTAAAGAATATTCCTATGATGTGGAGATTGTATAAGGGCTTTAAAGACCTGCCATCAGAAGAAAACCAGGATGAAAACACAACAGAGACACCTAAAATTGCGAAAGATTCTGTAACAGCATCCAAGCCAGTAAAAAGGACAAAAAAGGTAATTGATAGTGAACCTGAAAGAGTTGAAGAAAAAAAACGCGACAATAGGTCTTCGATACCAAAATTGTACATTTGAAGAGATGCTGAATTACAGCATCTTTTTTTGGCTGTGTTAATAGAATTTGTTGATTTAAGAACCTGTTGATTGGAGCGAAAGGTGCTCGACTCCTGCGGGATGTACGAGCTGAGTGAGACCCCGCAGTTGCGAAGCAGCAAGGAGGCTCACGGGCGAGCCCGCGGAAAGCTTAGCACCTGTAGCGCAAATCAACAGCCTAGTTTAACATAGCCTATTTTTACAAATATTTCATAGGAAAATTGTATCTTTGTATTATTTCTATTAGTTTTATATAATAAATACATAGATTCAAAGTCAAATGTTCCTTAGGAGGACTTTTTATATGCAAATCATTAAAATTTCACCACGTGGATACTGCTATGGTGTTGTTGATGCGATGGTTATCGCAAGAAACGCTGCTTTAGATAAATCATTACCACGCCCTATCTACATTTTAGGGATGATTGTTCATAATAAACACGTTACAGATGCTTTTGCTGAAGAAGGCATTATTACACTCGATGGTAAAAATCGTAAGGACATCCTTGATAAAGTAGATTCAGGAACTGTTATTTTTACAGCCCACGGTATTTCTCCAGAAGTTAGGGAGCTTGCGAAAAAGAAAGGGCTTGTTACGATTGATGCTACATGTCCAGATGTAACCAAAACACATGACCTGATTGAAGAAAAAACAAAACAGGGCTTTCAAGTTATTTACATCGGAAAAAAGGGACATCCTGAGCCTGAAGGTGCCGTAGGTGTAGCTCCTAGTGCCGTACATTTAGTAGAAACACCCAGCGATGTGGAAGCATTAACCATCAATAGTGAAAAATTAATTGTGACCAATCAAACAACGATGAGTCAGTGGGATGTTGCTGATACGATGAAAAAGGTACAGGAAAAATATCCTCACGCTGTAGCTTATAATGAGATTTGTATGGCAACACAAGTGCGCCAGGAGGCTGTAGCTGGGCAAGCAACCGAGGCTGACGTAACGATCGTGGTTGGCGACCCAATGAGTAACAACTCCAATCGACTTGCACAGGTTTCAGAGGAAATTGCCGGTACAAAAGCGTATCGTATTGCAGATATTTCAGAGTTAAACATTGACTGGATTAAGGGTGCAAAAAATGTGGCAGTCACGTCTGGTGCCTCAACTCCAACACCAATCACAAAAGAAGTGATTACCTTCTTAGAGCAATTTGATCCAAATAACGAAGCTACTTGGGAACGTAGTAAAAATGTTCCATTAAATAAAATATTACCAAAGGTAAAAAAATAACCGGTCGCTTTGACCGGTTTTTTATATATATTTAAATGGGTCTGTGTTTATTTCTGAAGCGAAGATATCGACTTCATAGCCAGATTCCTCGCACATTTTAGAAAGGGTTTCTGTAACACCCTTTTTCATAATCTTTTCGACATTATGCCCGGGATCAATCATGTTTAATCCCTCCATCATCGCATCATGAGCTGTGTGATAATAAATATCCCCGGTAATATAAACATCCGCTCCCTTGAATTTCGCGTGCTTGAAATATTTATTTCCATCTCCACCCAAAATAGCAACTTTCTTGACAGGGGAAGATAAATCACCGACAACTCGGACTTTATCAACTTCAAGTCCTGTTTTCACTCTCTCCGCAAATTCTCCTAGAGTCATTTCATCTATCGTTCCAATTCGGCCAAGTCCGAGGACCTCACCTTTATTTTCAACAGGGTAAACATCATAGGCGACCTCTTCATAGGGGTGAGCTTTTACCATCGCTGTAACTACCCGCTTTAACAGCTGCTCTGGTACTATCGTTTCAATTCTCACTTCATTTACCGATTCTAAACGACCTTGATGTCCGATATGAGGATTTGTATTTTCCCCTGGTAAAAACCTTCCTGTACCTTCTGATGAAAAAGAACAATGGCTGTAATTACCGATGAAGCCAGCGCCTGTAATCCCTAGTACCTTTCTAATTTCTTCAGCATGACTCGAAGGCACGAAGACAACTATTTTCTTAAGCTTGGTTACATATGTAGGTACGAGCACCTCAGGATTCTTCAAACCAAGTGCTGTTGCAAGCAAGTCATTTACCCCTCCGTTTGCCACATCAAGGTTTGTATGGGCTGCATAGACAGCGATATCATGCTTTAACAATTTTTCAATCATTCTCCCCTGTACAGTATCTGTTATGACATTCTTGAGCGGTCGAAAGATTGGTGGATGATGGGCAATAATAAGCTGGACACCCTTTGCAATAGCTTCGTCAATTACCTCTTCAAGCACATCAAGGGCAATCATGACCTTATCAATTTTCTTATTCAAGCGACCAATCTGTAAACCAATTTTATCATCTTCCATCGCATATACCTTAGGAGAAAACTGTTCAAAAAGTTGGATAATTTCATGACCATTCGCTGTCTTCATTGCTTAATACCCCCTCGATCAGAGAAATTTTCTTCACTAGTTCCTTTTTTTTCTCTTCTGTTTCAGAAGAAGGCGCTGCCTCTTCAAGCTGTTTATAAATACGATTCCAATTCTTCTTTTCTAAGCTCCATTTCTTTTGAAACGCTATTTCTTTTCGTTGAAGAAGGAATGGTCCTACTAATAGTCCCGTTTCTTCTTGCACGTCATGGTAGGGCTTTAAAGGCTCTCCTTTTTCAGCTACTAGGATTTCGTAAATCTTACCATCCTCTTCAATAATCTCTTCCGCAATCAGTTCCCAATTATTTTCGACTAACCAGCTTCGAATCGCAAATGCATTAATATTGGGCTGTAGCACAAGACGGTTTACAGAATCTAGTTTTTCTTTACCCGTTTCTAAAATACTTGCAATCAGGCTGCCGCCCATTCCTGCAATGGTAATACAGTCTACCTCGCCAGGCCGAATAACTTCCAGCCCATCCCCCAGCCGTACGACTATCTTTTCAGAAAGTCCTTCTGCCATTACATTTTTTTCAGCAGACTGATATGGACCTTTTGCAACTTCACCTGCAATGCCAAAGGATATTTGCCCATTCTTAACAAGATAACTTGGTAAATAAGCATGATCCGAACCAATATCCGCTAGCCTTGATTCTATTGGAACATATTTAGCGACCGTTTCTAACCGAACTGATAATTTATCCGTATTCAAATCATTCACCACTTTTTTATGTATATTACCTTCTAGTATAAAAAAAGTCCTTTACATTAGCAAAGGACCATTTCGTTTTAAATTATTTAATAGCAGCTAACCATTCAGCCATTGCATCGGCTTCTTCTGGTTTAACCATACCGCCTGGCATGTTTCCTCTGCCTTTGGTGATCACTTCTTTAATTTCATCTTTGGATAACCTGTCGCCAACACCTGTTAGAGCAGGACCCATTCCCCCTTGGTAAGCGTCACCGTGACAACCTATACATGACTTATAAATGTCTTCAGGTGCTTTTGCAACCTGTTCTGTTTCTGTTCCGCCTTCCTTTTCCTTGGCAAGCTCATCCATATCCCCGAGGCCTTTGAAAGACAATAAGAACATTAGTCCGATTCCAAATACAAATATCAGGATGTAAGGAATTACCGGATTTCGATTCATCATATAACCTCCCTTATGTACGTACAACTGTAAATAAATATCCTTCTACAAACAACTACTATTTTACTTTAAAAACGTAAGAAGGAAAAGCCCTAAACTTACTTTGTCACGATAATATTTAGTAAAAAGCCGAAAAAGGCTGAATTCTTGAAGAAAGGCTGTGTAAAAACTGGGCTGTTGATTTGCGCTACAGGGGCTACGCTT
>NZ_JBALNQ010000010.1:194170-195802 GCF_036961885.1 Neobacillus niacini
GACATTGGAATTACTTCCTTGAGTCTGCCCACGCACGAAGAAAATGCGTTAGCATTTTCGAGGAGTCGAGCCCCTTTCGCTCCAATCAACAGGTTCTAAAATCAACAGTTTTCCTTACACAGCCTTTAGAAAGTCAGCCTTTTTAATCTTCCCTATTCTTCCATTTAACAACCAATTAATCGAGCAATAACGGTTCTTTGAATCTCTGAGGTCCCTTCGCCAATTTCTAGCAGCTTAGCGTCACGCATCATTCTCTCAACATGATATTCTTTCATGTAGCCATATCCGCCATGTAATTGAACCGCTTGATTGGTTACCTCCATACATATTTCAGATGCATAAAGTTTACACATCGAAGCTTCTTTACTAAATGATCTGCCTTGATCCTTTAACCAAGCAGCCTTATAAACCATATTTCGCGCTAACTCAATTTTCATCGCCATATCTGCCAGCTTAAACTGAACGGCTTGGAAGGAGGAAATTGACTTTCCAAACTGTTTTCGCTCTTTTGTGTACTTTAAAGATTTTTCAAACGCCCCTTGAGCAATTCCTACAGCCATGGCACCAATTCCAATACGCCCACCATCAAGTGTAATCAAAAATTGTTTAAAGCCTTCTCCTTTTTTACCTAGTAAGTTCTCTTCTGGAACTCTTACATCTTCTAGGACAAGTTCAGTTGTATTTGAAGCATTAAGACCCATCTTTTCGTAATTATCAATGATTGAGAATCCTTTTACATCAGTTGGTACGATGATAGCACTTATTTCCTTTCTGCCTGCATCCATGCCGGTTATAGCCGTAATAGCTAATTGTTTTGCATAACTTGCATTTGTAATAAAACATTTATTCCCGTCAATGATAAATTCACCACTGTTTGTTTTGGCTGTAGTTCTAGTTCCACCAGCGTCAGAACCTGCATTAGGTTCCGTCAATCCAAAAGCACCAAATGATGCTCCCGTGCAAATAGGTGTTAAATATTTTTGTTTCTGCTCTTCTGTACCAAATAAATATAATGGTGCTCCACCTAATGAAATATGTGCTGAATAGGTAATTCCAGTTGAAGCACATGCTCGGCTTAGTTCTTCGGTAACAATCGCAAAACTAACAGTATCCGCTCCTCCACCTCCATATTCTTCAGGAAATGGCAGACCCATTATTCCCATTTCCGATAACTGTTTAAAGACATCTAACGGAAATTGTTTATTTCTGTCCCTCTCAATCGAACCAGGTGCAACGACTTCGTCGGAAAACTCGCGGATTGTCTTTTTTATCATTTCTTGTTCCGATGTTAAATCAAAATTCATATCCATCCCCCTTTATAAAAGAAATGTATGCGCTTACTAATATTATAAATGGGGTTCAATAACATTCTCAAGATTTAAAAATTTATAAATATTTAAAATTATTTCCGGATAGGTTTATATTGCTAATTATAATCAAGGAGTAAGGAATTCATCCATGAAAACCTTTATTACAAAAGTGATTAATGATTGAAAAGAAAAAGATTACTTTTACCTATTTGCAAAGTGTAAAACAATTCAGTAAAATAAATACCAATACAGTAAGTGCTTTCATTTCCAAGGCTATTTAAACTTGACTGCTGATTTGAGCTCCAGGCGCTACGCTTTCCGC
>NZ_JBALNQ010000010.1:195871-301866 GCF_036961885.1 Neobacillus niacini
GGTCTCACTCAGCTCGTTCTTCCCGCAGGACATTGAATAAGCTTCCGTGAATTATCACCGCACGAAGGAAATGCGATAGCATTTTCGAGGAGTTATGAGCGCCTTCCGCTCAAAGAACAGGTTTTAGAATCATTCTTTAACGTAGCCATTCTAAAAAAAATAGTTTACTCCTTTTTCAAGAAGTAAACTATCTGTAATTTTTTTATTCTAAGAAGTCTTTTAGGCGCTTACTACGACTTGGATGGCGTAATTTCCTAAGTGCCTTTGCTTCAATTTGTCTGATACGTTCACGGGTAACACCGAAAACTTTTCCAACCTCTTCTAGAGTACGGGTACGTCCATCATCCAAACCAAAACGTAAACGAAGTACATTTTCTTCTCGGTCTGTTAATGTATCAAGTACATCTTCAAGCTGTTCTTTTAATAATTCGTAAGCAGCATGCTCTGAAGGAGAGGTGGCATCTTGGTCTTCAATGAAATCACCCAAGTGTGAATCATCCTCTTCACCTATAGGAGTTTCAAGTGAGACAGGCTCTTGAGCAATTTTTAAGATTTCTCTAACCTTATCAGGTGTTAAATCCATATCTTCTCCAATTTCTTCTGGAGTTGGTTCGCGGCCAAGGTCCTGAAGTAATTGTCTTTGTACACGGATAAGTTTATTAATGGTTTCGACCATATGAACAGGAATTCGAATGGTCCTAGCCTGGTCTGCAATGGCTCTCGTGATCGCTTGACGTATCCACCAAGTTGCATACGTACTAAATTTAAAGCCTTTGCGATAATCAAATTTTTCAACTGCTTTTATGAGTCCCATATTGCCTTCTTGAATAAGGTCAAGAAATAGCATACCGCGTCCAACATAGCGCTTCGCAATACTAACAACTAAGCGAAGGTTTGCTTCAGCAAGGCGTCGTTTCGCTTCTTCGTCGCCTCCCTCAATACGGTTTGCAAGCTTAATCTCATCTTCCGCAGAAAGTAAATTTACGCGGCCTATTTCTTTTAAGTACATACGAACAGGATCGTTTATCTTAACACCAGGAGGAACGCTAAGGTCATTTAAATCAAACTCATCGTCGTCACCTTTTGCTAATTGCTTAGGGTTTGGATCTTCCTCATCACTTTCTCCTACTAATTCGATACCTTGATCACCTAAAAATTCAAGAAATTCATCCATTTGTTCGGATTCTAACTCAAAATTTGCCATTCTTTCCGCAATATCATCGTAGGCAAGGACGCCGGTTTTCTTTCCCAGTACCGTTAACTGGTCTTTTACTTGTTCGAAGGTCAATTCATTCTCGGCCTCTTTTGAACGGGCTGATTTTTCAGCCATATGTCCCCCTCCTTCCAGAATCAAAGACATTAAAAATGGAATCTATAGCGATTTACGCAATTGATTGATTTCAGTAGCAATTGCAGCTGCTTTCCCATAATCACTTTGCCGCTCTGCTTCTTTCAGTTCCACTTCTTTTTCTTTTATCTTTAACATTTTTTGATAATTCAACACCTGTTTGATATAATCAGTTAATTCTTGATTTGTTAATTCCTCATTCACTGACATCATTTCAATGTCAGCGATGATCCTTCGAAGATTTTCATCTTGAATATAAGTTAAAAATGCACTAGAATCTGGATTCATATGTTCTTCGTAGAAACCAATAAGATAAGTTATTATTGCTTGATGTTCATCCGTGTTAAACGTGTTACCCTGCAATAAATCTTGAACCTTATAGGCTATATCCCGATTTCTTAACATATGAGCAATTAATCGCCTTTCAGCCGTAAAATGTGCCTTAGGTAATTTCTTATCCTGTTTTACAATTACACGAGGCTGATTGACTAACGGAGTTTGCCCGTTTGATTTTCTTTTTTCAGTAAAGAAAATTTGTTTTAACTGTTGCTGTAAAGCCTCTAAAGAAATGGAAAACTCTGACGCGAGCTGTCGCAAATAATGATCTTTTTCAACAGCTTTTGTCAATTTACTTATTTCTTTAAGTATTGTTTCGATATAGGCAAGCCGTTCTCCTTCAATTTGAAGTTTTTTTCCTCTCCGGAAGTAAAGAAATTTAAATCCCATCCAGGTTAGGCTTGCACCAATGACCTCATTACGAAACTTTTCTGGACCATTTTTTTTAATATAATCATCTGGATCAAGTCCATCAGACATCATAGCAACTTTAATCGTACAACCAGCGTCAATGAGCATATTACCAGCTCGAAAAGCAGCTTCAATTCCTGCTTTATCTGAATCATAACAAATCGTGATGGACTGGGTATTCTGCTTGATAATGTTAATATGCTCATCGGTCAAGGAAGTACCCATTGTAGCAATGCCATTTTCCACACCAGACTTGTCAGCAGCAATGACATCCGCAAATCCCTCAAAAAGAATGGCTTGCTGCAATTTTCGAATACTTGGTTTGGCCAAATGAAAATTATATAAAATTTTACTTTTATTAAAGATTGCTGTTTCGGGACTATTTAAATATTTGGGCTCATCCGCCCCTAATGATCTCCCAGAAAAAGCAATCGTATTTCCATTGCGGTCGAAAATCGGAAACATAATTCGATCTCTAAATCGATCAAAATATGTCCCATCCCTTTCTCTTTTGATAATCAGTCCGGCTTTTTCCATCAATTCAGGAGAAAAATCTCTTTTGGTAAGAAATTTGTTTACAAAATCCCATGAATTTAATGAATAACCAATTTGAAATTTATCAATCGATTCTCGGGTAAATCCTCTCTGCAGCAAATACTCGAGAGCATGTTGACCGTCCTTTGTATTTACCAATAAGTGATGGTAAAATTTTTGCAAAAGCTCATGCGCGTCCAGCATAGACTGAATTTCTGGAGAAACACTTTTCCCCTTCCCATTTACGGAGAGGTTTACTTGTAAGTCAATATCAGCCTTTTCAGCTAATTTAACAGCAGCTTCTAAAAAGGTAACACCCTCTAGCTCCATTAAAAATGAAAAAACATTTCCTCCCGCACCACAACCGAAGCAATGGTATATTTGTTTATCGGTTGAAACGGAAAAGGATGGGGAGTTTTCTCCATGGAAAGGACATAATCCGAAGTAATTTCGCCCTTGTTTCTTCAGTTGAACATATTCGCTAATTAATTCAACAATATCAACAGACTGGCGAATTTGATTGATTTTTTCTTCGGCAATCCGTTCTGCCATGAAAACATCTCCATTTGTACTTATTCTCCAAAAGAAATCTAAATTCCTGCATATTTCGACAAAATTTTTAAAAGTTACTTCACAAATTCTGTTCGATCATCAGTATAGCAAGTCCAATATCCTGCTTAACAGTAATATCCCCCTTTGCAGTATGATACATGATGAATAAGTCCGTAGCTTCTTCTCTGGAATCAATATTTCCATGGTGTTTATGTATTGTTTCCATGGTGATAATAAAGAAGCAATAAAAAGAAGCACTTTCACGGGAAATGTTAAAGCTATTTCGACAATTTCCTCTTTCACCGGGCATGAACCTGCATCGACAAAAATAGTTGGAATCCCTTTTGTATTAGTACTAATTCTACATTACTCCGTATATTCCTTCTTTAAGAAGCTAACTTTTTATTGTCGAATTTTTTTCTGTAGGTTTCCTTGACATCTAACAATAAATAGTTTATTCGTATCCATGCAAGTCTAAACCTAAAAGATTCATTTTTATCACAATTTTTTATTATAGTACATTTTTTTGTACTTTTCCACACTTTTCTATCATTCATTGAAAAACACATAATCTTAAGATTATGTGCTACTGACTTCTTTTATGAACGTAATTTAAAATTACATTTGCTGTTTCTTCGACAGCCTTATTGGTTACCTCAATAACAGGACAATTAATTCTATTTACTATTTTTTCAAAGAAGGTTAATTCATCACGAATTCTTTCTATATTTGCATAGCTCGCCTGATCATTTAGGCCTAAGGAGATTAAGCGTTCCCGTCGAATATTATTTAGTTTTTGCGGGCTGATTTTCAGTCCAAAACACTTCTCTGGTGGAACTTTGTACAATTCCTCTGGAGGGTCCACTTCTGGAACGAGTGGTACATTGGCAACTTTTAAACGTTTTAAAGCAAGATATTGCGATAACGGAGTTTTAGATGTCCGAGATACCCCAATTAAGACAATATCCGCTTTTAATATTCCTCTTGGGTCACGGCCATCATCATATTTAACTGCAAACTCAATGGCCTCCACTTTTTTAAAATATTCTTCATCCAGTTTTCTTACCAGTCCAGGTTCACACAGCGGAGTTTTCCCGGTAAAGATTTGGATTTGATCCATAATTGGGCCCATTAAGTCAACAGCATGAATGCCTGCTTCGTCTGCTTTCGCCTTTATATACACACGCATTTCTGGCTTTACTAGAGTAAAAGCAATCATTGCATGGTCCATCGCAACCAGCGAAATGACTTCATCAATATGCTCCATATCCTCTACATAGGGAAATCTTTTCAACGTCATTCCTGATCCGTTAAACTGGCTGATTGCCGCTTTTGTAACTAATTCAGCTGTTTCCCCCACTGAATCAGATACAACATATATGACAGGAGTAATCATCATTCTTCCTCAACAGCTCCTCTGGAATACTTTTTAATTGATATCTACGTCCATTGTTATGCTAGTTACTCATCGTTCCCCAAGGCAACGAAGGCCTTTGTAATATTCGTTTTGGTAATTCTTCCAACTACCTCAAAGCCCTTTTCTGATGGTTTTACTACAGGTAAAGCATCGATTTGCTTTTCAATTAATAATTTCGCCACATCAATCAAAGTGTCGTCCATTTCACACGTGGTAATATTTGGCATTCTCGTCATAATGATGTTGATTGGAAGTGCTGTCAGCTCTTGTTTACCTATACTCGCCCTTAGCAGATCCTTTCTTGATAATACACCTACTAATAAAGAGTTTTGGTCTACAACAAATAATGTACCCACATCCTCAAGGAACATTGTACAAATTGCATCGTATGCCGAAACATTTTCCTTCACGATGACAGGAATAGAGTTATAATCTCTCACAAAAATTTTTTGAAGATTTTCAGTCAGAAGCTGATTGCCTGATTTACCTGTATAAAAATATCCAACACGGGGTCGTGCATCTAGATAGCCAGCCATTGTTAGAATCGATAAATCTGGTCTTAATGTTGCTCTCGTTAAGTTTAGTTGTTCTGCAATGTTCTCCCCTGTAATCGGTCCATTTTCCTTTACAATCTGAACGATATGTTCTTGGCGTTTGGTCAGTTCTATTTTTCTCACCACCCTATTGGGATCCATTATGTAGAGGTGCGGTTTTGAACCGCACCATCAGAAGTTAAAACATAAGCTTTTCTTGTATAAATGTAACTAGGTCTGCAATTGGTACCCGGGTTTGTTCCATGGTGTCGCGATGTCTAATTGTGACCATGTTATCTTCTTTTGAATCAAAATCAAAGGTGATACAGAATGGCGTACCAATTTCATCATGCCTGCGGTAGCGTTTTCCAATTGAACCTGCTTCATCATAGTCGACGGAAAAATGCTTTGCTAGTGTTTCAAAGACTTCTTTAGCTTCATCAGAAAGTTTTTTAGACAATGGAAGCACTGCTGCTTTAAATGGTGCCAGGGCAGGATGAAAATGCATAACAGTTCTAGATGTTCCATCTTCAAGCTGTTCTTCATCATAAGCATCGATCAAAAATGCTAATGTTACCCGGTCCGCACCTAGTGAAGGCTCGATACAGAATGGAACATACCTTTCGTTCGTTTCTGGGTCGATATAATTGAAATCTTCACCTGAGAATTGCATGTGCTGCTTCAAATCATAATCTGTCCTTGAAGCTACACCCCAAAGCTCTCCCCAACCAAATGGAAACTTATATTCAAAGTCTGTAGTTGCATTACTATAGTGAGAAAGTTCATCGTCTGAATGGTCACGAAGTCTTAAATTTTCTTTATTTAACCCCAATGAGTGAAGCCATTGTTCAGCAAAATTCTTCCAATAGTCAAACCATGTTAACTCTTCACCAGGCTTGCAAAAGAACTCAAGCTCCATTTGCTCAAACTCTCGAGTGCGGAATGTGAAGTTTCCAGGAGTAATCTCATTTCGGAAACTTTTTCCTATTTGGGCAATCCCAAAAGGCAATTTCTTTCTCATTGTACGCTGGACATTTTTAAAATTCACAAAGATCCCTTGTGCCGTTTCAGGACGAAGGAATATTTCATTCGCACTAGACTCTGTTACCCCTTGGAAGGTCTTAAACATTAAATTAAATTGGCGAATATTCGTAAAATCATGACTACCACAGTCAGGGCAGGCAATATTATGTTCCTTGACAAGTTCCTCCATTTTATCAAAAGGAAGTCCGTCAACCACCATTTCCATTCCTTTTTCATCAAGCGCATTTTCAATTAACTTATCCGCACGATGTCTTGCCTTACAGTTTTTACAATCCATCATCGGGTCATTGAAGTTGCCGATATGTCCTGAAGCCTCCCATGTTCTTGGGTTCATCAATATGCTTGCATCTAATCCGACATTGTATGGAGATTCTTGCACAAACTTTTTCCACCATGCTTGTTTAATATTGTTTTTAAATTCGACTCCTAGTGGTCCGTAATCCCATGTATTTGCAAGTCCTCCATAGATTTCAGACCCCGGAAAAATAAAACCTCTATGTTTCGCGTGAGAAACAATTTGCTCCATTGATACTTTCATTTTCATTACTCCTCCTTAATAAACTAAAAAACTCCCGTCACTATGCTTATAAAAAGCATAGGGACGAGAGTTACCCGCGGTTCCACCCTAATTGCTGCTGTAAAAGCAGCCTCTTTTATGTGTTATACACAAGATTTGCTCAAGAACGCCTTCCTTAGGTCCCAATATCCTAGCTCACACCACCCTAGGTTCGCTTTTATTAAGATTGCTAAGTACTCTTTTCTCTCATTGCAACTATTCATTATTAAAACAAATGATATCGAAATCTATACTAAAAGTCAATAAACCACTATAATTGATTTCGAAATTTTTCCATCGATTGAAGAAATTTTTTGGACTTAAGATAAAGACCCGAATATTCCTCGTAATAGGCAGAAATGATTTCTTTTAATTCATTCTTTGTTTCCTGCTTAACTGAGATGTTTCCTAATCTTGAAAGATCAAAAAAATAAAATAATCGTAATAATTTTACAGATGATGGCGATAATTTAAAATGGTATGGATCCTTCTCCAAACAGCGGTGACATATAAACCCGCCTTCCCGTATGGAAAAAGAAAAAAGTCCGTCTGTGCTGCCGCAAACGGAACATTGATTTAAAATTGGATGTAAACCCAATACAGTCAACATTTTCATTTCATAGATATTCATAAGAATGTCTGGATCATATCCTTCATTCAAATAATTAAGGGTTTGGAAGAGAAGTTCGAAATGAAATGGGTTTGGTTTTTTATCATCTGTAGATTTATCTGTTAATTCAATAATATAACTGGCATAAGCAGTAAGAAATATATCTTCACCAATAGCTCGAAAGCTAGTAATCATTTCTCCCTGTTGAACAGTTCCTAATCCAGTTCCTCTTTGAACTAGAAAGTAACCGTGTGTAAATAGCTGGGTTATCGAGGAAAGTCGGCTGATAGGCTTTTTTGCTCCTCTTGCCATTACACCTATCTTTCCCCATTCCCTTGTATACAGGGTAATAATTTTATTGGTTTCACCATAATCTGTAGTTCTAATGACGATGCCTTCACATTTTTGAAGCATAGTTGTCACCATCCCGATACATTAGACAAACTTATGAAACGGGAAAATCCATTTGCGCTAGATCTTCATTCTGATTTCCGGGTATTTCTTGGTTTTCCTTCTCAAGCTCTTTAAAGAGAAGATATGTGTCAATATTGCCTGTCTGGAGGAATACTTTCCACGTAAAATCCATCATCGAAAACCCCACCTTTCATGATTTAGACTAGCCTTTATAAGAATCCCAAACCTTACAATTATCATAGCCTGCCTACGCAAAATTCATAAGACGAAAATATTGTTAATTTGTTCGTGCATAATTTTACAAGACTTTAAATATTTTAGGATGTGTAGTATCAATATTCATCTTCATTGAAGCCAAAATCGCGAAGCTGGGACATTTTATTACGCCAATCCTTTTGAACTTTAACCCAAAGCTCTAAGAAAACCTTCGATCCTAAAAGATTCTCAATATCCACGCGGGCACGTTTTCCAATTTCTTTGAGCATACTTCCTTGTTTCCCAATAATGATACCTTTTTGAGAGTCCCGCTCGACTATAACTGTTGCCATTACATGAATGATATCCTTACCTCCATGTTGACGTTCCATCTTATCAAGAACAACAGCAAGGGAATGAGGAATTTCTTCACGTGTTAAGTGTAATGCTTTTTCTCGGATTAATTCTGTGATAATAAATCTTTCTGGGTGATCGGTTACCTGATCTGCCGGATAATACTGAGGGCCTTCAGGCAAATAAACTTTAATTTGTTCAAGTAAACGTTCCACATTATTTCCTTCAAGTGCTGAAATAGGAACAATTTCTTTAAATGAATACTTTTCTTTATAGGATTCAATTAGTGGCAGTAAGTCATCTGGGTGTATTTGATCAATTTTATTGATAACAAGGAAGATAGGTGTGTTGACGGTTTCAAACTTTTCAAGAATAAATTCTTCCCCACGTCCAAACCCTTCCTCAGCATTTACCATAAATAGGATTAAATCAACTTCTTTTAATGTGTTTTGTGCCACCTTCATCATAAAGTCGCCTAGTTTATGCTTTGGCTTATGAATCCCTGGTGTATCTATAAAAACCATTTGGGTATCGTCTAACGTTAATACACCCTGAATTTTATTACGAGTTGTCTGAGGTTTATCGCTCATAATAGCAATTTTCTGACCTATAACTCGGTTAAGGAATGTAGACTTTCCTACATTTGGACGACCGATAATTGAAATAAAACCTGATTTGTACCCTTTATTTTCATTACTTAGCATCTAAATCCTCCGAAGAAAACGCACCTGGAAGTAATTCAGCTACGGTAATTTCATGAACATCACCTTTAAGGTTCGTTAATATGACCTTCATATCCTGTGGACAAAGCTCTGAGATTACCTGCCTGCAGGCTCCACATGGTGAGCATGGTCGATCTGTATCCGCAACAACTGCTAATACTTTAAAATCTCGATCACCCTGTGCATAGGCGCTAAACAATGCAGTACGTTCAGCACAATTGCACATGCTATAAGCTGCATTCTCAATATTACATCCATGATATAATTTTCCATCTGATGTTAAAACGGCCGCCCCTACTGCAAACTTTGAATATGGGACATACGCTTTTTCTCTTGCTTTCTTTGATTCTTCAATTAATTTCTCGATGTTCAAACTTCAATCTTCCCTTCCAGCAGTTATCTGCCGCTGTCTTTATTTTACCCTAAAATTGTCACAAAATCATCACTTGTAGCGAAAAAGTAATATGAAAATTTGAATTTTCCAAAAAGTCAGCCGATTTACCCATTCCACTTCAAGTCTGTTAATTATTGTACCGAATACGCTTTTTCTTTTCAAATCCCACCAACCTAAAGTCTTAGGCCTCTAAGTACATAGGGTAAAAATATGATAATCCCAATCACTACCACAGTGATTGCATAAATAAAAACTGCACCAGCTGCGATATCTTTTGCCTGTTTAGCAAGCGGATGATACTCCTTTGTAATCAAATCGACTACACGCTCGATGGCAGTGTTGATTAGTTCTAATGAAAAGATTCCCCCTATGGCAAAAATAACAAATAACCATTCCAATTGACTTATTGAAAAGAACAGCGCACACCCAATGACCAATAAAGAAACTAGAAAATGGATACGCATATTTCTTTCTGACCAAAGAGCTGTCTTTATACCTGTTATAGCAAAAGAAAAAGATTTCCATAAACGTACAGGTTTATCTCGTGAGTCCATAATTATCTAAAATTTCCTTTTGTCGAGTAAACATTTTTTCTTCCTCTGCCTTCTCTAAATGGTCATAACCTAAAAGGTGGAGAAAACCATGGACGGACAAAAAGCCAAGTTCACGAATGAATGAATGTCCATACTCCTTTGCCTGTTCTTCTGCCTTAGGAATCGATATAATGATATCCCCTAATACCCTAGGAATCTCGGCACCAATTAACTCTATTTCACCTTCTCCAAGTTCTTCCATTGCAAATGAAATGACATCAGTAGGGGCATCTTTATCTCTGTATTCACGGTTAATTTCGTGAATTCTTTCATTCGATACGAAGGTAACAGATACTTCACTATTTTCATCAACACCTTCTTTTTCGGCAGCAAAATTTAACAGTTTTTCAATTTCTTCTAAATCCTCTTTCGGCAATAGATTGGTTTCATCGACTAAATCAATCATCAACTTGTTCATACTTGAATCACCTTCTTTGTCATGTCTGGATATTCTATTCTAGAGTGGAAGATTCCCTTTAATGTTTCACAAAAGGAATGTGTTACTATTTCCAACTCTTTTAATGTTAAGTCACATTCGTTTAACTGCCCATCCTGAAGCCTGTCTGTTACAATCTTCTTAACAAGCGATTCAATTGTTTCAGGGGTAGGCTGGCTTAGGGACCTAACGGCAGCCTCCACACTATCGGCAATGCCAATGATGGCTGATTCTTTTGTCTGTGCCTTTGGTCCAGGATAACGATAATCCTCTTCCAGCACATTTTCTCCACTTTGCATCGCCTTATGATAAAAGAATTTCAATAAGGTTGTTCCATGATGCTGTTCGGCAATTTGGATGATCTCCTTTGGCATGTTGTACTTTTTTAAAATATCAGACCCATCTGATACATGTGAAAGGATAATACTTGCACTTTTATCAGGCGGCAATCGGTCATGCGGATTATCAAGATGCATTTGGTTTTCAATGAAAAAGTTTGGCCGTTTCGTTTTACCAATATCATGATAATAACACCCTACCCTTGCTATTAGCCCATTTGCACCGATTGCTTCACAAGCAGCATCAGCTAAATTGGCAACCATCACACTATGATGGTAGGTTCCTGGTGCTTCCATTAAGATTTTTCTAAGCAGTGGATGATTGGGATTAGAAAGCTCAATCAACTTCATTGTTGATAGAATACCAAAGCTCGTTTCAAGAAGTGGTAATAGTCCCATTGTCAGCACCGCGGAACCAATTCCTGAAATAATCCCTGTTACTATATAATAACCATATTCCAATCCTGAAAATTGTCCATTAGGTAAAAACATTAGTGCCCAAATGGTAAAAAGATTAACTATAGCCGCAAAAGAACCAGCTTGAAGGATTTTTGAACGTTGATTCTGCTCACTTAAAAATAATACACCAGCAAGGCCGCTAAACAAAATGTAAATTCCCACTGAAAAATTAAGTGTGCCAGAAACTCCTTCATTAAACAACACACTTCCAAAGATTGAAAAGATGATTGATGAAAGAATGGCAAGTTTCTCATCAATTAATATTTTGATTAACATCCCGCCCATAGCAGCGGGGAATAAATAGCCTATGCCCGAATAATTAAAAATTTGCAGCATACTAATAATTTTCAAAATAAAAAACGTCAAGATAAAGACGATTCCAAACAAAAGTAGATGTGTCTGCCGCTTTTCGTGCTGCTCCTTCATCTGATAAAAATGATAATAGATGGAAGACAGGATAATCATAATTAGGATCATCAAACCAATAAACGGCTTATACGATTGTTTGTTATCCAAAAGACCTACTAGCCCTAACTGGCGAAATTCTTCCTGCCTAACTAATTTGCCCTCTTCAATAATAATTTGTCCTTGGAGGATTTTCACAGGCTCAACAGATTGTGCTGCTTGTTTACGCAGCTCTTCCGTTGCTTCTGGATCATAGAACTCATTTTGAATAACCGCGTATCTGCCTAATTCAATTGCTGCATTCTTTAAGTCGCCATTCAAAGTAGTAAATTTTAATTCTTCTTCCAAACTTTTTTTTGCATTTTCCACGTCATCTGCGGAAATTCGTTTATTCATTACATGGTTAATCGCTGTTACGGTTAAGTCTTTTGCAATGGATAATTCATCGTTGCTTGCTTGTACAAGTGCAGTAAACACCCGCTCTGAAAGATCCTTTATCACTCTATCTGTTAGTTTTCCTTTAAGTAAGGTTACTTTATCTTCAACTGTTGGTTCGATCAAAGGTAAAGGGGCTTCATCATTCACATTCTGATTTTTTGCTTCATCTTTAATTTCATCATTTACCTCTGAGGCTGCATCAAAAATGGATGTAATTAAATCAACCTGGTTAGAGGAATATTCTTTTTTTAATGTATAAACGTCCTGAACTTGATCCAATGCTTCTTGACGTTTTTTTTCAGTATGTATTTTATCCTCTACAGTTGCCGGTGACCTGATGGTTTTCTCTGCGACCGTTAACAGACTAATATCGAGTTTCTCTGGCTTCACGTTCCCATACAAAGAGGTAAATAAAATCACTCCTAGAATAACAAAAAGTGACACTCTGAAGAAGGTATAGTCAAGAAGCTTTTTTATTTGTATTAAGTAATCCTGGATTTTTTTCAACTCTCTACCCCCAAAAACACCTAAAATCACCATATCCTTGTTACTAAATCAGCCATATGTAAAATGATAACAGTTTTCCTGCGAATTTTCACCTTCTATTCAAATAAGTACTTTTTTTACAGAAAAAGGGATAAACCGTTGATCGGTTTATCCCTGAATTTTTTTATGCTTTAATTTTGAATGGGTTTCTTTTCATACGCCTCAATGATTCTGCCAACCAGCGGATGACGTACAACATCACTTTGCTCTAAGAAAACAAAGGAGATTCCATTAACACCTAATAAGATTTTTTCCGCAGCTATTAGTCCTGATTTGGCACCCTTTGGTAAATCAATTTGTGTTTGATCACCCGTAATAACCATTTTTGAACCAAAGCCTAGACGTGTTAAGAACATCTTCATTTGTGCATGAGTCGTATTTTGAGCCTCATCTAGTATCACAAAGGCATCGTCCAACGTCCGCCCTCTCATGTACGCTAACGGGGCAATTTCAATAGTTCCACGCTCAATCAACCTTTGGGTATGCTCTGCCCCTAAAATGTCATTCAGGGCGTCGTATAATGGTCGTAAATAGGGATCAACCTTCTCTTTTAAATCACCAGGCAAAAATCCAAGGCTTTCTCCAGCTTCAACTGCAGGTCTTGTAAGGATGATTTTATTTACCTTTCCATTTTTCAACGCATTGACCGCCATTACAACGGCTAAATAGGTTTTTCCTGTTCCAGCTGGTCCAATACCAAAAACGAGGTCATTTTGTCTTATCGCCATTACATATTGCCGTTGACCGAGCGTTTTTATACGTATTGACTTTCCTTTAACATTTTTTGCGATTTCCTCATCATAGAGATTGTCAAAGTAATCAAGTGTTCCTTTTTGCGCCATTTGGATGGCAGACAAGACATCCCTTTGGCTAATAGTAACACCCTTTCTAATGATAAAAATAAGCTTATCCAGGATTTGACTGGCAAGGTCAACTCTTTCTTCGTCGCCAGATAACCCGACCGATTCACCTCTTGTTACAATGGAAACTTCAAGTTCTTCTTCGATTATTTTTAAATTAGAATCAGCATTCCCTAGGAGGGCAATTGCTTCTGATGGATTTTCTAGCTGTACATTAATGGTTTTTAGCTTTACTGTCATTCAGGAGTCTCCTTGGGTATTGGTTGTCCAACCGCAATATTTTCGATAATCTTAAAGTGAATATCTAGGATAACTTTATCATCTTTCAACTCTTTGTGTAAAATTTTTTCATCTTTAATGATAGCTTCTTCATCCATCCCAGTTTTTATTTTATTTTTTGCTAATTCAACAGCGATTTTTTCTGCTTCCTCTTTCGTATACGTGCGGGTCGTTTCTTCACGAGCTCTTAATGTTTCATTCCCAATCGAAATGGGCAGTTCCCATTTAAGAAACTTGATTTTTTTCAGATTGATTTCCGATTCATATTCCTTGAACTCCGGTTGGCCAAATCCCCATATTGGAATTACTAAACTTCCTATGACGAGAGTATGTTTACGCTTTTCTTTACCGTTGAACACAAAGAAATTCGTTTTTAATGGCAGCTCAACATGGCTTCTATACCACGTTTCCCCCCAAACTTCTCCGACTGCAGCGACCTGCTGTCCTTCTCTTCCAATAATGCCAGATACAAGGACTTGTCCGGCTTCCACATGGTCATGAATATCGACCATTTTCTGTCCAGTTTCAACGTACATGTTAGCAATAATAGCCTTTTTCTTCGCTACAAGATTTCTCGGTGCTAATTGTTCAGGCTTTTCAGGCTCTTTCTTTTCAACCACTTGAAGTTGATAGGTTGTCCCCTTTAACTCCACACCCACCCAAGTGAGGTTACCAACATTATTTGTTAATTTCCTTTGGATCCCCTCAACGTTATCCACAAAAAATTGAATTTTTCCTATTTTTACCCCCAGCTTGTCTAATTCTTTGCGAATCTGATACTCGGTTGCAGGCTTTGCTCCTTTAATTTCGATCCCCCAAATGACATTTGATAACAAGAGAATGATCATTAAGAATAAAAGTGCTCCAACAGCAAACCCGCTATTTTTTAATAATCGTTTAAATAAAAAAGGCATCCCTGCCCTTTTTAAAAACGAAATGGAGCAATCTCTGTCTCTTGCATAGTGCCTAATTTTCAATGCATCTTTCAACCTCATTGTAAAAGTAATGGTTTCCGTTCCATGTCGCTTTACATTCCATACCATCAGTCCGTTTCGGATTAAGACATTTAGGAATCTTTCTATACCTCGCCCCGATACTTTTACGGTTACTCTTCCAGATAAAAATTCGATCCATTGGTTTTTCATTTTGTTCCTCCTGGATTTTCATTTATATAAAGGACCTGATCAATTTTCCCCTCAAGCAAAATTTCTTCAGGTAATATAGTCTTAATCACGAAAGACTTCCCTTTTATTTGCAATTGCCCCTGTTTTAACAAGAGACGCAATTCTCTATCGGTAAAGGTAATCAAACCTCTATGATTCTCAATGTAAATATGAATTTGCCCTATCATCGTAATCCGGGGTAAATCCATCATGACATCTTGAGGAAGATCCATTTTTTGTGCCATCCAGTTCCGGACACGCTGGCCCCATTTTTTTGCCATAAAAAAAGAACCCCCTTTCACCTCATATTATGAAATGAAAGGGGGTTCTAGCACATATTTTTCTATTTATGGAGAGAGATACAAAAAATTTACCATTACCTATTTTTTGTAGTATATGGTCTTTTAGCCCGTGGTTCTCCAAGGATTTCCGCCCATATAATCCCATTAATAATGGTTTTGGCATCTGGTTTTTCGAATTGAGTATCAACCGTTTCAACTTCTATTCTCGATGACACCTCAGGCTTTGCAGGCACTAAAGGCATCCTTGGGGAAACGGAATTGAGTTGTTGATCATCTACACCTATATCATCGAACTTCTCCTCAACTGGCTGTCCCATAGAGATTGATCCTGTCTTTCTCGGATATCTCCCAATTTGTTGGTCCACCATTGTCCGGAAGTCATCAAGGCCTTTTGGGGCAAAAGGTTTCGTTCTGCCTGAAGTACTTTTACCCTTTGATTTTCCGAAGATTGTTGAAAGAATTCCGGCGATGATTAAAAATAATATTGTTTCCATGCCCCGACCTCCTTAGATATTACTGGTCGTCTTTTTTATCACCGGTCATTTTTCCGATAGATCCGCGCATATCTGTATCGGCCGAAATATTTTTATAATTCATATATTCCATAACACTGATATTTCCAGATTTTAATGCTTCTGCCATAGCCAGTGGCACCTCTGCCTCTGCCTCGACAACCTTCGCTCTCATTTCCTCGACTCTAGCCTTCATTTCCTGCTCTGTAGCGACAGCCATCGCTCTGCGCTCTTCTGCTTTTGCTTGGGCAATTTTCTTATCGGCTTCCGCTTGCTCTGTTTGAAGCTCAGCGCCAATGTTCCGGCCTAAATCAACATCAGCAATATCAATGGATAGAATTTCAAAAGCGGTACCAGAATCTAATCCCTTAGCTAAGACTGTTTGAGAAATCAGTTCTGGACTTTCAAGTACTTTACTATGGTCGACTGAAGAACCAATCGTCGAAATGACGCCTTCACCTACACGAGCTACCACAGTATCTTCACCCGCACCACCGACTAGGCGGTCGATATTAGCACGTACGGTAATCCTCGCTTTTGCTTTAACTTCAATCCCGTTCATGGCAACACCTGCAATAAACGGAGTTTCAATTACTTTAGGGTTAACACTCATTTGTACTGCTTCTAATACATCACGTCCTGCCAAATCAATCGCAGCACAGCGTTCAAACGATAACTCAATGTTAGCTCGATGGGCTGCAATTAATGCATTTACAACTCTATCGACGTTTCCTCCTGCAAGATAATGACTTTCAAGCTGGTTCGTGGTTACATTTATTCCAGCCTTATGTGCTTTAATCAGCGGATTAACTACCCTGCTCGGTGTAACCCGTCTAAGTCTCATCCCTACTAATGTAAAGATACTAATTTTAACTCCTGCAGCAAGAGCAGAAATCCATAGCATTACTGGAACAAATGATAATAATATTCCTAAAAAAATAATTGCAACAACAACAATCCCTATCATAAAAAGACTTGCGCTCGTCAATTCCACAGCCTTTACCTCCTTGTAATAACTAACTATATTTTCCTAACAACGATACGTACTCCTTCAACCTTGATGACCGAAATCTTTGTATTTTGATCGATGAAATCGCCTTCGGTTACAACATCGAGTCTTTCATTATTGATTACCGCTGTTCCAGATGGCCTTAATACTGTCAATGCAATACCTTCTTTCCCCAATAAATCTGTACGATTTACATTAGACACATAGCCATCCTCTTTTTTAGCGGTATCAAACAGAATCATTCGATTAAATAAGACCATTTTTTTGCCTAATACCTTTATCATAAGGAATAATAAGGCAACGGAAATGCAAATAGAAATGAAAATAGAGATTCCAATACTCAAAGGATTTTCTCCTGCCAAAAAGAGACTGGCAATCAATGCGGCTAATCCCAGTGTGCCCGATATGGCTCCTGGAAGGAAAAATTCCAAGAAAATGAGCAAAATCCCAATCGCAAATAATGCAATCGTTCCAAAACCAGCAAGACCAGCTTGAAAATGTCCATAAAAGAAAAGAAGTAATGCAAATAAACCGATGAATCCCGATACTCCAAACCTTGATGAAAAAAGCTCGTAAACGATAGCTGCCCCTGCAATGGTAAGTAACAATGTTACCACAATGGGATTTGTAAGAAATTCAATCATATTAACCCTCCCTTCATGCCGACAACTGTAATACGTTCCAAGTCATATTAAGATTCAATTTACATAAAATTAAAAACCGCAAGCACCAGCTTGCGGTTTTGGTTGTCAGAATAATTATGAAAGGTGTTGTTGTACGTATTTATTAACAAGTGAACCATCTGCTTTACCCTTTACTTTAGGCATAATCGCAGCCATCACTTTTCCCATATCCGCTTTTGATCTTGCACCGACTTCAGAGATTGTTTCGTTAACAATTTCTGACAACTCTTCTTCGGAAAGCTGCTTCGGTAAATACAGTTCGACGATAGCCAATTCTGCACGCAATTTATCAACAAGGTCTTGACGACCTGCTTTATCAAATTCATGGAGGGATTCTTTGCGTTGCTTAACTTCGCGAGAAAGGATTGTTAACTCTACATCTTCGGAAAGATCTTTTGTTCCAAGCTTAATCGCTTCATTTTGCAATGAAGCTTTTACCATCCGAATCGTTGTGAGTTTGTCTTTTTCCTTATTTTTCATCGCTTGTTTCATGTCAGTATTTAAACGCTCGAGAAGACTCATAAATTACACCCTCTCTTAGAACTTACGTTTTCTTGCTGCTTCAGACTTTTTCTTACGCTTTACACTCGGCTTTTCGTAGAATTCGCGCTTTCTTGCCTCTTGCAAAGTACCAGTTTTTGATACTGTACGTTTGAAGCGACGAAGAGCATCTTCAAGCGATTCGTTTTTCTTAACGACGGTTTTAGACATTCTCTTTCCCTCCCTCCGAAACACAACACACTTACATTCAATCCATGTACCTTGTAATTATAATATAACCTGTAAACAAGGTCAACTGTATTTCTTGACTTGAAACAAGCTTTTAAAATTTTTATTCATCACCCATATTTTTTTGAACTTCCCCATAAATCTAGCATGTCCTCCTCCTACAGACATACAATTAAAGGAGAGGTGAAAGACATGCTATACCTAGTATTATTTATTTTATTTATACTTTTATTTATCTTTGGCATGACCATTATTAGGTTTGGATTATTTAATTTATCGGGGAATAAACTTAAGGGATGGCTAACCAAACTTACGAGTACACCACTTAAAGGGATGTTGACAGGAACGTTTGTCACTGCACTATTACAGAGCAGTTCGGCTGTAATGGTGATCACGATTGGATTAATTTCGGCAAAGATTATGACTTTCCCTCAATCTATCGGGATCATTCTAGGTACAAATATCGGAACAACCTTTAAAACGGAGTTAATTACATTCGACCTTGATAAAGTTTTGATGCCATTAGCAATTATTGGTGCACTACTAACCTTCTTTAAACCTATAAAGGTAAGAAGCATTGGAATGGTCATCTTTGGAATCGCCTCAGTCTTTACAGCCATGAAAGGTTTTGAGCTTCTAGCTAAGCCGCTTACTGCACTTCCATTTATCAATAATTTTATCCTATCCATAAACGATAATATTTTATTAAGTATTCTAACAGGTGCTGTTATTACTGCTATTATTCAATCGAGTACCGCTATGACTGGGATCACGATGGGTTTTTTAACTGCAGGTCTCCTCCATCTTGATGCAGGGATTGCCATCGTTTTTGGAGCCAATATTGGAACATGTATAACAGCCTTGATTGCTTCAATAGGAGGCGGAAAGGAATCAAGATTGGCCGCATTTGCACACGTTTGGCTCAATGTAGCTGGCGTTTTACTTTTTACTCCGTTTATTCCGGCGTTATCTGAGAATGCACATCTATTAGCGGATGAAAAAATGATTCAATTAGCACATATTAGTGTCATATTTAATGTGGTTTCATCAATAATGGTGTTGCCGTTTGCCACGAAATTTGGTGAAATGATACTAAGAGTGCATGGTGGGAAAGCAAAATAGAAGACGGCCGAGGCCGTCTTTCTAATAGTCTGTAGTTGCTGTTAAGCCTTGCAGGATCGCTACTCCGGCACTCGCACCAATTCTCGTTGCTCCTGCTTGAATCATTTTTTCTGTATCTTCTGTATTTCGGACTCCTCCGGAAGCTTTCACCCCAATATTCGGTCCTACCGTTTCCCTCATTAGCTTGATGTCTTCTACAGTAGCACCTCCTGTAGAGAAACCAGTGGAGGTTTTCACAAAGTCTGTACCTGCCTTTACCGCAAGCTCACAAGCACGAATTTTTTCTTCCCGCGTTAATAAGCTAGTTTCAATAATGACCTTTGTTAATGCTCTGCCTTTTGCAGCTTCAACAACCGCACGGATATCTTTTTCAACAAACTCATCATTTTGGTCCTTCAAAGCCCCGATGTTGATTACCATATCAACTTCATCGGCACCATTTTCAATCGCATTGTTTGTCTCAAATACCTTTGTTTCGGATGTTGTTGCACCTAATGGAAATCCGATAACAGTACAAACCTTCACGCCACTGCCACTTAATAATTCTCTAGCAGTACTTACCCAAGTAGGATTCACACAAACGGAAAAGAATTTATGTTCCTTTGCCTCCTGACAAAGAATTTCAATTTGTTTGCGGGTAGCATCCGCTTTTAAAAGCGTATGATCAATCATTGAAGCAATGTTTGTAATGGACATTCTATGACTCCTTTCAATTCTGGATCCTTCTAATAATAGATTACCCAAAAATCATAAAAAAAAGGACCAAAATAGGTCCTTTAAATGGCAGCTTCTTCTTCTGCAAATACATCTGATTTTACATGATCATCTTCAACAACACGAATGAATTGGCCATCATTGTATGGATAACCTGCTTTAGTAATCTTCACTTTAACAAGTTTCCCAATCATATCTTCTGTTGCAGGGAACACCACTTTTAAATAGTTGTCAGTATAACCAACATACATTCCTGTGCTAAACTCTTCTTCAGGAATAACTTCTAAAACATCATTTTCAAAACGAGAAGAATATTCCTTTGCTAATTGATCAGAAAGCGTAATTAAGCGGTGAACACGCTCATTCTTAACCTCTTCATCAACTTGGTCCTCCATACGGGCTGCAGGCGTGCCAGTACGCTTAGAATAAGGGAACACATGAAGCTCGGAGAATTTATGTTCCTTTATAAAATGATAGGTCTCCATAAATTCTTCTTCTGTCTCACCTGGAAAACCTACAATTACATCAGATGTAACGGCAAGTCCAGGAAGTACTTCTTTTAGACGGTCTAATCTTTCACCGAAGAATTCCATCGTATATTTTCGGCGCATTCTTTTTAAAACGGTATTAGAACCAGACTGAATCGGGATATGCAAATGACGTACAATAATATTTGAATGTTTGATTACTTCAATTACTTCATCTGTAATTTGGCTTGCCTCTATCGAAGAAATTCGTAGGCGTGCTAATCCTTTAACCTGGGCTTCTAAATCACGAAGCAACAAGGCTAAATTATAATCCTTCATATCCTCACCATAGCCACCTGTGTGAATGCCCGTTAATACAATTTCTTTATATCCTGCATCCACAAGCTGCTGTGCTTGGCGAATGACTTCCTTTGGATCACGAGATCTCATTAATCCACGTGCCCAAGGAATAATACAGAAAGTACAAAAATTGTTACAACCCTCTTGAATTTTTAACGACGCACGTGTTCGATCGGTAAAGGCCGGAACATCAAGCTCTTCGTAGACACGGTTTTTCATGATATTGCCGACACCATTAATCGGCTGGCGTTCTGTTTTATACTGTTCAATGTATTCAAGCATTTTTACCCGATCCTGGGTTCCAACTACAATATCAACACCAGGTATCGCCATAATCTCTGCAGGAGATGTTTGCGCGTAACATCCTGTTACACAAATAACAGCATCAGGATTTTTACGAACTGCACGTCGAATAACTTGGCGGCTTTTCTTATCCCCGGTATTGGTTACTGTGCATGTATTAATAATATAAACATCAGAAATGGATTCAAATTCAACTCGATCATAGCCTTCTTGCTTGAACAATTGCCAGATTGCTTCAGTCTCATAATGATTTACCTTACATCCTAGTGTATGAAAAGCGACTGTTGGCATTTTATTCATCTCCTCATTAATTCAAAATGGTAGGAAATCGCCGCTAGAGCATACAAGGGCGCTGTTTCCGTTCTTAAAATACGTGGTCCTAAACCGCACAGGGAAAAATCATTTTCCTGTAAAACTTGAACTTCTTCTTCCGCTAATCCGCCCTCGGGACCAAAGACGATAAAAAGTGATTCATCTTGTTTCATTTTTTGTAATGTTGCTGAGAAAATCGATGTTTCACCACTCCTGCTCTCATCCTCAAAAGCAGCTAATTTATAATGATAATCTTTGCTTTTTTCTATTAAAGCTTTTAAATTCATGGGCTGACTGATTTCAGGTACCATTCCACGGTGGGATTGTTCCGAAGCTTCTTTTGCGATCTTTTGCCATCTCTCAACTTTTTTGGCTGACTTTTTCTCATCCCATTTTACAACCGAACGGCGGGCAGAGAATGGAATGAATTCATGGGCACCAAGCTCTGTACCTTTTTGAATAATCCATTCAAGCTTGTCCCCCTTAGGTAGTCCACTTGCAATGGTAACGAAAATAGGAAGCTCAGATCTTTCATCTATCCATTGTACAACGTCTACAACGACATGTTCATCGGTAATTTTTGCAATTTCGCAGACAGCCGTGTTACCAGTAGGATCGACACAAATGATTTTGTCCCCAAGCTCCATGCGCATGACCTTTATCATGTGATGGCGGTCATCCTCATCAATCACAAAACTATTTTCATTTGTTCGTTGTTTAACAAAGTAGCGTTGCATTCGATGCACCCCTTCCTAGACGAAGAAAAAAGGGGCTTTATCCCCTTTTATTGATATAAAGTTATTAATTTCAACTTTGAGAATTGTCCAGCTTCAGCGCCTAGGGTCTCGGGGTCATAAGTCAATCCGTCAAGAAGGTAAATACCAACCTTCTTGACGGCTCGTCTTATGCCTGTCGCCCCTGTGCAAGGCGCTTACGCTTTTCTAATAATTATACCCTCTTAGCAATAATGGCAACCCAATCTTCCATTAAAATGGTTTCCGTGATTTCAAAACCGGATTGAATGAGGCCTTCTTTTACTTGATCTTTCTTCTGCTGAATAATTCCAGAAGCAATAAAAGATCCGCCAGGTTTAACAACACGTGCTACATCATCTGTAAATCGTAAAATAACCTCGGCGAGAATATTAGCAACGACAACATCAGCCGAATTTTCTTCTACACCATCTAAAAGATTATTTTGCGAGGTGGTTACTTTGTCATTTACTTTATTAAGCTTTATGTTGATTTTCGCTGAGGTTACAGCTACTTCATCTAAATCATAGGCACGGACATCCTCCGCCCCTAACATGGCAGCAGCAATACTAAGAACACCAGACCCTGTTCCAACATCGATTACCCTATCGCCTGGTCGTACTGATCTTTCTAGCGCTTGAATACACATTACCGTAGTCGGATGTGTTCCGGTTCCGAAAGCCATTCCAGGATCCAACTCAATAATTAATTCGTCACTGCTAACCGGAGTGTATATCTCCCAAGTAGGAACGATGGTAAACTTCTCTGAGATTTTAACAGGATGATAATATTTCTTCCATGCTGTTGCCCACTCTTCTTCGTTCACTTCACTAATGGTAACTTTATTTAATCCAATATCGATATTGTGAATGATAAGGTTATTTACTGATTCCTTTATCGCATCTACCGTTTCACCTAAAAAACTGTTAACAGGTAAATAGGCTTTAACGATAACACCTTCTTCAGGGTAATCATCTGGATTGAGTTGGTAGATTTCCCCGAATTGATCCTCCCTTTCCTTTGTTAGTTCAAAAGGATCCTCAATAACTACGCCACTTGCACCGGCCTCGTGTAAAATATGCGATATTGGTTCAATCGCTTCGTTTGTAGTGTGAATGCTAAGTTCAGACCACTTCATTCTACCAACTCCAATCCTTACTCGCCCTTAAAGGCTCGTTTTACTTTTGAGAAAAAGCCTTCTTCATGTTCACCAATTGGTGAGTTCCCACTAAGGTCTGCAAATTCCCGAAGAAGCTGCTTTTGTTTATCTGTTAATTTTGTAGGTGTAATAATGCGGACGATGATATGCTGATCGCCTACTCCATACCCACGAACATTTGGAATCCCTTTTCCTTTGAGTCGGAATTTTGTTCCGGTTTGCGTACCAGCAGGAACCTTAAGTTTCACTTTACCATGCAGAGTTGGCACCTCAATTTCAGCACCTAGTGATGCTTGAACAAAGGTGATTGGCATTTCACAATAAACATCATCGCCATCTCTTTCAAAAAACTCATGCTCTCTTACGTGGAAAACAATATATAAATCCCCAGATGGACCTCCATTAAATCCAGCCTCACCTTGTCCTGAAACCCTTAATTGTTGACCATCATCAATACCAGCAGGAATTTTCACATGGATTTTTTTGCGTTTTTTCACTTTTCCAGCGCCACCGCAGGTTGAACATTTGTGTTTAATTTCTTTACCTGTGCCATTACAGTGGTGACAGGCACGGCGATTGACGACTCTGCCAAATGGAGTATTTTGTTCAATATTTATTTGACCAGTTCCATGACAGTGCTGACAGGTTTCAGGCTTTGTTCCCTTTTTAGCTCCAGAACCACTACATGTACTGCACGTTTCTTCACGAGGAATTTCTATATCTGTTTCTTTTCCAAACGCTGCTTCCTCGAAGGAAATCGTCATCGTGTATTGCAGGTCTGCACCCTGTCTTGGAGCATTCGGATCACGCCGGCGCGATCCCCCGCCGCCGCCAAAGAAGGTATTAAAAATATCTTCAAAGCCACCAAAACCACCACCAAAATCGGAACCGCCACCAAAGCCTTGATTTGGATCAGTGTGACCAAATTGATCATAGTGTGCCTTTTTTTGTTCATCGCTTAAAACCTCATAAGCTTCAGCGATTTCTTTAAATTTATCTGCAGCATCAGCTTCTTTATTAATATCTGGATGATATTGTTTAGAGAGCTTTCGATATGCTTTTTTAATTTCATCCTTAGAAGCGCTCTTACTAACACCAAGCACCTCATAGTAATCTCGTTTACTCATGATTACCACTCCCGAATCTTTCACATAAAGATTATTTTAACATCTGTATAAAGGTGAATGCAACAAGAAAAGCGCAAGGCGCTTGCACATCGGCGACCAGCATAAGACGAGACGGCATGAAGGTTGCTCTTTAACCTTCTTGACGGATTGTCTGAAATGTGGAGGCGACTGCTCTGGGACGAAGGCATAAGACAAACCATGAAAGAAGGCGCTTTTTGCCTTCTTCAGGGGATGGCTTATGACTCGAGTCCCAAGGAGCCGCAACTAGACAAGCTTATGCCTCGAGCCGATAGCGCCTGGAGCTGGACATAAAAACACAATTAACAAAGAAAAAGCCAAAGTCGATGCTGACTTTGACTTTTTCGTAAGTTAGTAAGTCGTCTTTACTTGTCTTCCTTAATTTCTTCAAATTCAGCGTCGACTACATTATCATCTTTTGGAGCTGAACCGCCTTCTGGTCCTTGTGCACCTTGGGCCTGCTGTGCAGCTTGTTCATACAGTTTAACAGTTAACGCCTGCACAATTTCTTGTAACGCGTCTTTTTTAGCACGGATTTCTTCAAGCTCATTTTTCTCAATTGCTTCTTTTAACGCATCTTTAGCTTCATTGGCTTTTGCAACCTCATCAGCGTCAACTTTTCCTTCTAAATCTTTTAATGTTTTTTCGGTTGTAAACACTAGTTGGTCTGCTTCATTACGAAGTTCAACCTCTTCTTTACGTTGCTTGTCAGCTTCAGCATTTTCTTCTGCTTCTCTGACCATTTTTTGAATTTCTTCATCAGAAAGACCTGTAGAAGATTTGATTGTGATTTGTTGCTCTTTATTTGTTCCAAGATCTTTTGCTCGAACATTTACTATTCCGTTCTTATCAATATCAAAAGTTACTTCTACTTGCGGAATTCCACGTGGTGCTGGTGGAATATCTGATAATTGGAAACGGCCTAATGTTTTATTTAGGTTCGCCATTGGACGTTCCCCTTGAAGTACATGGATATCAACAGCTGTTTGGTTATCAGCAGCAGTAGAGAATACTTGAGATTTAGATGTTGGGATTGTTGTATTACGGTCAATTAACTTTGTGAATACTCCGCCCATTGTTTCAATTCCAAGTGATAGTGGTGTAACGTCAAGTAATACTACATCTTTAACATCACCTGTGATAACGCCACCTTGAATAGCCGCACCCATCGCTACTACTTCATCTGGGTTAACTCCACGGTGTGGCTCTTGACCAGTTGCCTTTTTGATTGCTTCTTGAACAGCAGGAATACGAGTTGACCCACCAACAAGAATAACCTTATCAAGCTGTGATGGTGAAAGACCAGCGTCACTTAATGCTTGACGAGTTGGTCCCATTGTACGTTCTACAAGATGAGCAGATAGCTCGTCAAATTTAGCACGTGTCATCGTTACTTCAAGGTGAAGTGGACCAGCTGCTCCAGCAGTGATAAACGGTAAGGAAATTTGTGTAGAAGTTACACCTGATAGATCCTTTTTCGCTTTTTCAGCTGCATCTTTTAAACGTTGTAATGCCATTTTATCTTTAGAAAGGTCAATACCATTTTCTTTTTTGAATTGTTCTACTAAGAAATCAATTATTACTTGGTCAAAATCATCACCGCCAAGACGATTGTCCCCTGCAGTTGATTTTACTTCAAATACTCCATCACCAAGTTCAAGAATCGATACGTCAAATGTACCGCCACCTAAGTCGTAAACAAGAACCGTTTGATCTTGGTCTGTTTTATCTAGTCCAAATGCAAGTGCTGCAGCAGTCGGCTCATTAATAATACGCTCAACTTCTAGACCAGCAATCCTGCCGGCATCCTTTGTTGCTTGACGTTCTGCATCATTGAAATAAGCTGGTACCGTAATAACCGCTTTCGTAACTGGCTCACCTAGATAATCTTCAGCATAAGATTTTAAATATTGAAGGATAATAGCTGACATTTCTTGTGGAGTATAGTTTTTACCCTCTGCTTCTACCTTGTAATCTGTTCCCATATGACGCTTAATGGACATGATGGTATTTGGGTTTGTAACAGCCTGACGCTTAGCCACTTCCCCTATTTGGCGTTCGCCATTTTTAAATGCGACAACAGATGGTGTTGTCCGGTTTCCTTCTGGATTTGGAATAACCTTTGGTTCGCCGCCTTCAAGAACAGCAACGCATGAGTTTGTTGTACCAAGGTCAATACCGATAATTTTACTCATAGCCTTTTCCTCCTAGAACATAATATGTAGGTTTTATTGGTTTACCTTAACCATAGATGGACGGATCAAACGATCTTTCAACATATACCCTTTTTGAAATTCTTCTGTCACAATATTTGAACCGAAGCCCTCATCTTCCCCTTGCATAACGGCTTGATGGAAGTTTGGATCGAATTCTTTACCAACCGCATCAATGGACTCGACACCTTCTTTTTTCAAGGCATCAACTAAACTGCGGTAAACCATTTCCATTCCTTGAAGCAAGGATTTGGTTTGTTCGTTATCGGCTTCTATTTTTAAGCCTCTTTCAAAGTTATCTAGAACTGGAAGCAATTCAGTGACCAATTTTTGTGCTTTATATTTTTCACCAGCCTCAATATCTAATCGAGTACGACGGCGGAAATTGTCAAAATCTGCTTGAAGACGCAAGTAACGATTATCTGCTTCTTCTAATTTATTGGTGAGCCCTTGAATCTCAGCCCCATAGTCAACAGTTGTAGACTCTTCTTCACCAGCTGCTTCTGCAAAAACTGTTTCAACTTCCTCATTGGTAAGCTCAACATGATCATTCGTTTGAGATTCAACTTCTTCATTAAGTGTATTATTTTTTTCTGTTGTCAACTTACTCACCTCCTTAAAAGGCATGGTTGGTTATATTGAATAAAGAGTTCATTGCGTTTCATCCCTACTCAATATTTCCAGCCCTACTATTTTTGATACAGCTTTGTTAAAACCGATGTTAAATCCTGACTCAAAAACTGCAGCAAGCTTATAACTCGGGAATATTCCATTCTAGTTGGACCAAGAATTGCAATGGTTCCCAATTTTTCCGCACCAACTGAATAGGTTGCGGTAATCAGGCTGCAATTTTCCATAGCACTATTATTATTTTCCCTGCCGATTTTCACGTAAATACCAGCTGAGTCATGTTTGATTAAAGGATAAATCCATTCTTCGTGGTCAATCATTTGCAAGAGACTACGAATTTTGCTGATATCATGAAACTCTGGCTGACTTAACATATTTGTTTTCCCGCCAAAAAAAAGTTTTTCGTTAACAGGCATCTTTAATGAATCAGCAACAGTATGCAGCATTAGATCATAATTACGAATATGCTGCCTTAGTAACACTGCAACTTCCTTGTAGATTTTATCGTTTAAATCTTCAAGTGCAACCCCAGTCAACCGCTCGTTTAAGATATTAACTGTTTTTTCCAAATCGCTCGCATCCACGGTTGGCGGCAAATAGAATGTTCGGTTTTCTACATGACCTGAATCCGTTACAAAGATTGCTACAGCTGTTTCCTTGTTTAACGGGATGATTTGAATTCTTTTTAGTTTATTGAAGCTCGCAGCAGGACCTAAAACGATAGAAGTATAATTGGTTAGTTCTGATAAAATTTTGGCAGACCTTTGAATGATTTTTTCAAATTCAAAAATCCTTTCAGCAAAAATCGATTGAATAATCGATATGTCCTTCTTATCTAGAGCTTGCGGTGACACCAAATGATCCACATAGTAACGATATCCTTTTTCGGAAGGAACTCGACCTGACGAAGTATGGGTTTTTTCAATATAGCCTAACTCTTCAAGGTCAGCCATTTCATTTCGGATCGTAGCTGAACTAAATGATATTTCATCTTTTTTCGACAAACTCCTCGAGCCGACAGGTTGTGCAGACCGAATAAAATCATCAACAATAACCTGAAGAATCAATAATTGACGATCTGTTAACACATTCATCACCTCTGTTAGCACTCATTAAGGTCGAGTGCTAATTCTATTAATAAATTATCAAAAATAGGGGGATGGTGTCAATCATTTGATACTAAGAAAATGAAATCCACGTTAAAATAAGTTAGTTTGTGACCCCTAAAAATGATTGAAAAACCTCATTGCCTAATAGACGCCCTGTTTTTGTTAAATATATATTATCTTTTTTTACTTCTATCCATTTTTTTGCAAGCAAATCAGAAATCTCATTTTCAAATATTTCCAGTGGGTTATTATCAAATTTCCCGATGAAACGGGATATAGATACTCCATCTGTTTTTCGCAGACCTAAAAACATTTCTTCTTCTATTTGCTCTGCTTTTGATGTTTGGTGTTCCTGAAAGATAGGAAGGTTCCCGTTATCAATTAGTTCCATATACTTCTTCAATGGTCCTGCATTCGAGCGTCTCCAGCCATTCACATAGCTGTGAGCACCTGCACCGAACCCATAATAGTAATCGTTATTCCAGTATGTTAGGTTATGTTCGCTTTCATAGCCAGGCTTTGAAAAATTACTAATTTCATACTGATTAAAGCCGTGCTTTTCCATTTGCTCCATAACCAGCTCATACATTGCTGCTTCCGCATCCTCTCCCGGTGTAGGGAGTTTGCCTTTTTGCATAAGGTTGTAAAAAACTGTCTTTGGTTCAATAATTAACGAATAGGCCGAATAATGTTGAATGTCTAGTGTAAAAGCTTGAGTCAATGATTCTTTAAAGTCAGTAATGGTTTGGGTCGGCAGGCTGAAGATTAAGTCAATGCTAATATTTTTGAAGCCAATTGACTTTGCAGCCTCTACTGTTTGGTAAACATCTTTAGCACGATGGACACGACCAATTTTCTTTAATAATTCATCATTAAAGGTTTGAACACCAAGACTAAGTCGGTTTACACCTGCATCTTTTAATATTTGTAACTTTTCTTTTGTCAAATCACCTGGATTTGCTTCAAAAGTAAATTCACCAGTTCCGCTTATCGGTAAGTTCCGGGTTATACTTTTGCAAAACCGTTCAAGCTGCTTTTCATTTAGGGAGGTCGGTGTCCCGCCGCCCACAAAAATGGTTTGCAGTTTGTCAGTTGGATATTTGTTTAATGTTAGGATCATTTCCTGCTCAAGTGCCTGTAAATATTCATCAACAGGCTGCCCTTTAAGAAATACTTTATTGAAATCGCAGTAATGGCAAATATGTTCACAAAAGGGTATATGGAGATAGGCAGCTTTGATCATACTTTCACCTTCTTATTCGGTTTTGGGTTCATGAAAGAAAAAGAGGCTGGATTTCGCCTAAAAATAGACTTTCCCAACCTCCCTTTTGATTTTTTATTTTTTTGTATTGTTATCGTCCATTTTAAGGACTGCCATGAAGGCTTCCTGCGGAACCTCAACAGAACCAACCTGTTTCATCCGTTTTTTACCTTCTTTTTGTTTCTCGAGCAGCTTTCGTTTACGGGAGATATCTCCCCCATAACATTTAGCCAGTACGTTTTTACCCATGGATTTAATAGTTGAACGAGCAACAATTTTTTGACCAATAGCGGCTTGGACAGGAACTTCGAATTGCTGCCTTGGGATTAATTCCTTTAGCTTCTCAACAATGACTTTGCCGCGTTCGTAGGCAAAATCTTTATGAACGATAAAGCTTAACGCATCCACCTTTTCAGCGTTTAACAATATATCCATCTTAACCAAACTAGACGGTTTGTAGCCAATTAATTCATAATCAAATGATGCATAGCCTCGGGTGCTAGATTTAAGCTGATCAAAGAAATCATAAACAATTTCTGCTAACGGAATTTCATAAATGATGTTTACACGGTTTTCACCTTGATATTGCATATTAATAAAAATACCACGCTTTTGCTGACACAGCTCCATTATCGCCCCGACATATTCATTTGGAGCCATCATCGTGGCTTTTACGTAAGGCTCTTCAACACGGTCAATTTTCTGTGGATCCGGAAGATTTGAAGGATTATCCACTTTTAATTGAGTGCCATTTGTCATGTGTACATCATAGATAACACTTGGAGCTGTTGTAATCAAATCAATTTTGAATTCACGCTCAATCCGTTCTTGAATAATCTCCATATGAAGAAGACCTAAGAACCCACAGCGAAAACCAAAGCCTAGGGCTTGAGAAGTTTCCGGCTCAAATTGAAGCGCAGAATCATTTAACTGCAGCTTCTCTAATGCTTCACGTAAATCATTAAATTTTGCCGTATCGATTGGATACAAACCACAATACACCATAGGATTTAATTTACGGTAACCTGGAAGGGGTTCTGTTGATCCATTTTTAGCATTTGTAATGGTATCCCCAACCCTTGTATCCCCAACATTTTTAATTGAAGCTGAAAGGAATCCAACGTCCCCAACGGTTAGCTCATCAACCATCGTCGGTTTTGGTGTAAATACACCTACTTCATTTACTTCAAATTCAGCACCGGTTGCCATCATTTTAATTTTATCTCCTACTTTGACGCTGCCTTCAACAACTCGGATGTAGGCCACTACACCACGATAAGCATCATAAAGAGAATCAAAAATTAGTGCTTTTAATGGAGCATCAGGGTCACCAGTTGGTGCAGGGACAGTTTTTACCACCTGTTCGAGGATATCTTCAATCCCTATTCCCGCTTTGGCAGACGCTAAAACCGCTTCAGAGGCATCAAGTCCAATAACTTCTTCAATTTCATTACGGACTCTTTCAGGCTCAGCACTTGGTAAGTCAATTTTATTAATAACCGGTATAATTTCAAGATTATTATCCAATGCAAGATAAACGTTCGCCAAGGTTTGTGCTTCAATCCCCTGTGCGGCGTCAACGACTAAAACAGCACCTTCACAAGCAGCAAGGCTTCGGGAAACCTCATAGGTAAAATCGACGTGTCCAGGTGTATCAATCAGATGGAAAGTATACTCTTCACCATCTTTTGCTTTATATTTTAATTGGACAGCATTTAACTTTATCGTAATCCCGCGCTCTCTTTCTAAATCCATTGAATCTAAAAGTTGAGCCTTCATTTCACGGGAAGTTAATGCATTGGTTTTTTCTAAAATACGGTCTGCTAATGTTGATTTCCCATGGTCAATATGGGCAATAATCGAGAAATTTCTTATATTTGATTGTCTTTTGAGTTTTTCTTCTCTGTTCATGTGTTTCACTCCTACTATAACTCGCACAATTAGACTATTTTTGATTATATCAGTACGGGAAATAAGATTCAATCAAAACTGAAATGCGGAAGTGACTTGCCTAGGGAAAAAAGCTGTTCATTTTTTCCCTGGGCAAGTCACTGAAGCTAGACACAAAACTAGCGGTTTCCAAGATCGGAACCGCTAGGAGTTATTATTCGGTTATAAGATTAATTAGTGTTTCAGATGCATGGGAGACACCCTCTGAGATCTTCTTTCCCATCGAGGAAAATACATTAAATGCACTTATTTCCTCAAGCTTCTTTTTCTTTTCATCTAAATCATGACTCGATATTTCATTTCCCAGAAAAGTTGCCTTTACTTGCTGACCATTATCATTTATTGCCACCGCATTTTGAAAATTCGGATCATCGTAGCCCTTCATCTTATGAATACCGTCATTGGCCAATTGCATCCCAGCTAACACTGAAATAAACATAAGCGCCACAATACAGAAAAATTTCAGCATGAACATCTTCATGGCACATGCTCCTTTACTTCTATTGTTTATCCATAGGTTCTTCCACATTTTGATTTACTTTTTCTGCCTGCCAAAAATATTCACTAAAGACATCCGCAAGTGCTTCTGCGGAACGATTCAGCTCTTCTAATGTATTATCGACACCACCAAATTCAATTAACAAAGCATTTTCAGATAAATTTTGATTGTAAACCCCATTCTGACCAGCACCTTGGTTTTTCATAACTCCATAGCTTAAACCTTTATATTTTTTTTCTAAAAGAGTATGAAGGTCGGTCGCCAACTTTAGATTTTTTTCATAATTTGGATTTTTACCACCTATAACAAAAACAAGCTGTGCATAGGGTTGTCCCTTTACAATCGGGGTCGTTAACTCTTTTCGTCGAGCATCACGATGGATATCTATGAAATACTGTAAATCACGATTTGTGGCCATAGCAGTCCGTACTAGTTCACCTGATTTGGAATACGTACTAGCCATCTTCACAGACCCCATTACATCAGACTTATCAATTGATGTTCCAATCCCCCTTGCCTCTAAGCCTGCCTTTAATTGATCGCCAATTTTTGTGACATTTAACTGGGAATGATAGGCAAGATTAGGATCGGTAACCCCTTGTAAATAAGGCAAATAGGATTCGCGATTATGTGTAAAGTAGAGATGTACGACCTTCTTATCACCTGTTGTAAGTGACGGTGATGGCTTTTCACCACCGCTGTTGCCTTCATCTATTCCCTCTAGATTTTGCAGGGAAGCCTCCCGCTCAGCCAACATGATCTCTATTGGCGGTGCAGACTCCATCGGCATATTCGTATAGTTTGAACCTTCACCAGCGACAACGATTTCCCCGTCAAACTGATAAAATCCAGGCAGTTCTCTTCCTAAAAGACTTCTTGGGTCATTAAGATTAATATTGTTTGTAAGCTTAAAAATTACATTGGTTAATTTGGGACTGGCTGTTAAATTATCCTCAATCGTTAAAAAATGATGATTCTCCCAAGCCATCAGTTGATAGAGCATTTTCCCATTTATTTGATTGGCAGCTGCATTAACAGAGTTCGACATAGGTCTATATTGGGGCTTTAACGATGTTAACAGCCCACTGATAGAAAAAACAAGCAACATAAACAATAAGATAATAGAGGTTACTTTAATTAGATTCGTCCCTTGCACGACCAAAAACAATCCGGAATTTTTAGTAGATTTCATGGTTCCACCTCTCAATTTGATTCTAGTAAATACTTATGACTCCATAAGAATTACTAGAACCATTAATCTTAATTGTGAGATGGATTAAGGACATTATCTGGTATAGTAGCCTGCATTTGTTTGGTCAACATTACTGTGGAGAGCAGCATTCAATCCGCTCGCAATCAGGTTGGCCATATCTTCAATAAATACATCCACTTCCTTTGGCGTCACCATTAAATTATGGCCCAAAGGGGATAACACTTCGGAGATTAATTTACGTTTTTCTTCCTCTTCTAAAGTACCAACTATACCCAGGAAGGTCTGACGATGCTTTTCTTCAGGAAGGTCTTCTTCGGTAAGCTTTTTTCGTTTTCCAAAAGTCATCCCTGCTGGCGCCAGAGCTCTTGAAGGACGATTCCCTTCCTTAAGTTCCTTGCCAAAATGCTTAAGGATATAATCTATCGTATCACTCGTAATGGAAACAGCATCCACAACTGTAGGACACCCAATTGCGATTACCGGAACGCCTAACGTTTCTTTACTCAATTCTTTTCTTTTATTACCCACTCCAGACCCTGGATGTATACCTGTATCTGAAACTTGGATAGTAGAATTAACTCTTTCAATGGATCTTGCTGCTAAGGCGTCAATAGCAATAACAAAATCAGGTTTTGTTTTTTCCACTACTCCAAAAATAATGTCGCTGGTTTCTATTCCTGTTAAACCCATTACACCAGGAACTAAGGAGCTAACTGGACGGTAACCTTCTTCTACGTTTTCTGGCTGTAATTGGAATAGATGCCTGGTGATTAAAAGGTTTTCACAAACCATTGGTCCAAGCGCATCAGGAGTAACATTCCAATTACCCAGACCAACCACAAGGCAGGATGCACCCTTTTTAATCCCAGTGCCTTCTAAAAAGTGGGCAAATTCCTTAGCGAAAATTTCCTCTACCTGTTGTTGTAATGGAGTATCCTGCTGTCTAATCCCTTGTACTTCAAGGGTTAAGTAACGCCCTGGTTTTTTACCTAACTGTTTTGCACCTTCTTCTGTAACCTCAACTAATGAGATTTTTATATCATCAACATCTTTTTCTTTAATGATGACACCTTCAATATGGGATAGGTTCTCCTCTTGTCCCACTGTTCCTTCCCTACCGGCAATCACCATTTCTCTTGACTCAATGGCTAAATCCGTTCGAATTGAGTACTGGCTTAAGTCAATGTTGTTATCCAATGTTTATTTCTCCCTTCCGAAATATCTGATTAGAAACTATTTCCTATTTTTGCCCCTTTTCCGCTAAAACATTCAAGTTTATTCTTATATGTAAATAATCTAGTATTGCAAATTAGGGTTTGGTTTGATAAAATATCTCTTGTTCTGATTAATTGTGAATGAAGGTATAGTCGAGTTCATATAGTCTCGATTCTTTGTAGGAGGTGAATGGAATGCCTAACATTAAATCTGCGATCAAGCGTGTAAAAACAAACGAAGCTAAAAATGCTCAAAATACAAATGCAAAGTCTGCAATGCGTACTGCTGTGAAAAAAGTAGAAGCTGCTATTGCAAACAACGATACTGATGCTAAAGAAGTATTAGCTGTTGCTTCTAGTAAATTAGATAAGGCTGCTGCAAAAGGACTTATCCATAAAAATGCTGCTGCTCGTAAAAAATCACGTCTTGCTAAAAAAGCTAACGCTCTATAATAGAGTGTATAAAAAAACGATTCCTACAGGGAATCGTTTTTTTATGCTTCAACGATTTATTTTAAATAATAGCATTTCAATTAGTAAAGACTTATTCATTCCACCCGTTTTCATCTGAAGGTCAGCATTTGCCAGCATCATCATCAGGTTGGTCAATTCTTCATCAGTAAATTGGTTGGCTTGTCCGGCTGCAAGCTTTACTCGAAAAGGGTGAGTTTTCAAGTATCCAGCCATTTGCTGTTGGCCATATCCTCTTCTCGAAAGTTCTTTAACCTGGTAAATTAATCTGAATTGGCCCGCTAGTAAGGCCAATATCTTTATAGGCTCCTCATTTTGTTTCAATAAATCATAATATATTCTAAGGGCCTGCTCCGGTTTTCGCTGCACCACTTTCTCAATTAAGGCGAAAATATTTTGCTCCAGTGATCTCGAAACTAATTTTTCTACCATAGATGCATCAATTTGTTTTTCCCCCGAAGCATACAATGCTAATTTATCCACTTCACTGGTAATCATAAACATATTCGTTCCCACAAGTGTTATCAAAAGTTCAAGTGCTTCCGGATCAAACACAATTCCATTTCTTTTTGCTCTTTCTTTTACCCAATTTTTCAAATCATGTTCATTCAGCTTTTTGGCTTCAACCATGACTGCTGTTCTTTTTAGTTCTTTGGTTATTTTCTTCCGTTCGTCGAGCTTTTCATATGGTGCTGAAATGACTAACACTGTATAGGGTGCAGGTTCTTTTATATACGCCTCAAACCTTGCGATATTATGGTCGATTTTTTCTTTTGTTTTTTCAGCTGTTAGGAACTTAGGATTATGTAAAAAGATCACTTTCGTCTCGCCTAAAAAAGGATAGGTTTCAGCATCTTCTATCGCCGTTTCAATTGGTGTTTCTTCTAGATCATACGCAGTAAAGTTAAAATCCTTTTCTTCTTCGTCTAATACCTGATTAAGCAGCAATTGTTTTGTTTCATTGATTAAAAAGGCCTCTGTACCATATAATAAATAAATGGGAGCAATTTCCCGTTGTTTGATTTGTTTCCAAATATCTAATACCATTATCCAAGCTCCCCCTCGATTCACGTTCCATTATCTATCGTAAAGAAGCTTGGACAATTTGACAAGTGTTTAAAGGGAATTGACGGCTTTCTAAAAAAGCGCCAATTCCCGATCTATAATGAACGCCTGCAATTAAAGCCCTAGGATTTTTAATTGCTTGGCGGAGTTCCTTGTGTAAATTTAGTGTCACCTTTTTGGGGTAAAGTATTTGTGTCAACTCTTGTCAATATAGGGATTAGATATTCAATGTATGCTGGATTTTTTTAATAAAAAAGCTTATACTATAATGTGAAATAGGAGGGGTATATTGTGAACGAATTCGAAAAGAATGTGCAAACTAAACGCAATGACGCAATTGATTCTGGGGTAGGCTTTATCGTTTCTTTTGGCTTTTTTGCTACAATGTTTATTGTTGCAACCGTTATTAAGATTATCGGATCCTAATGTACCGCTACATAATGAGTTCTTTCGAGACTGCATCTATGCAGTCTTTTTCTTTTCTGAAGAGTTATTGCTTTATCTTACGTAAAAAGGCTGAAAAGGTTCCACTGTCCTGATTAAATCTGTACGTGATCGCACCATCTTGATCAGTTCGGTATATTCTTGTCTTAGATAATCTCGTCAACACCTCATTATGAGGATGCCCATAACGATTTTTTTCACCGACTGATATCCATGCAATGGCTGGGGAAATGTTATGGATAAAAATTTCACTGCTGGAGGTTTTACTGCCATGATGTCCTGCCTTTAGTACATCTATTTTTAATCTTGGATATTTCTTTAAAATCCTTTCCTCCCCCTCTTGATCGAGATCACCGCCAAAAAACCAATTGAGCCCTCCGATGTTCGCCATAATGGCAATCGAACCACTATTCCGCTCTCCTTGATACCTTTTTTCAGGACTTAATACATAAAATAGGCTATTTTCAATTTTCCATTGACTCCCGGATGCAACCTTAACCACTTGACTTCCTCTTTTATGGGCTTCCTGCATAATTTGTATTTCCGAAATTGATGGATCTGCTACATCAGGTACGATGATTTGTTTTACTTTTATTTCCTTCAAAACAGCAAGAGCACCGCCAGTATGATCAGCATCACCATGTGTAAGGATGAGCTTATCGATTTTTGTGATTCCCTTTCCTTTTAAAAATGGAACCACTACATCCCGGCCCACTTCAAAAGGCTTTGCATGTTTTTTCCATTCTTCCTCTTCAAATGGAATGGTTCCACCTGTATCTATTAAATAAGTACCATTTCCAAATGGAAAATGAATTAAAATGCTATCCCCCTGCCCAACATCAATCATGGTGACCTCTCCAAATGGATAAATCCAATTCCAAACGTTGTGAAAAGTAAACAAGAAAAATGTTAAAAGAATAACCGCTTGTTTTCTCTTTTGCTGTAAACCGACTTCCCATAATAAAAAAATGGTGAGAAGAATGATCACATAAATAATGAAGGTAAGCAAATTGGGTCTTCCTGTTACGAATTGGGCAAAAGATAATTCTGCAAGCTGGCCAATTAGACCATTTGCTAAGGTAATGATTTTCATAAATAAATCTATAAAAATCAATGGGGTATCACCAAACGTAATCTGAAATAGAAATAATAAATATAATCCCGGCAAAAAGACAAACGAGAAGAGTGGAATATAGAGGAGATTGGCAGCAATGCTGATAAAAGAAACTTCAAAAAAATGGTACAGTAAAATCGGCAGTGCTGCTAATTGAGCAATTACAGATGTGACAATCATTGTCGAAATCATTTGTTGATGCCGAGGCAGCAGACTGGATGCAGATAAAATAATTGCAAAGCTAACGGTAAAGGAAAGCTGGAAACCTGCATCTAAAATAATGAGCGGAGTAAAAAACACATAAATCATAAGTGTAAGACTAATCGCATCAATTGGTGACATTTTTAGCTGCTTGTTCCATTTTAGTATAAGTAATACTAGAAAGATCATTAACACCGCTCGAATGACCGATGGAGAGGCACCTGTTAGAATCGCATATATCGGCAACAGCGCGAGAAGAAAATTCATCATGAACTCCCTCGTCGCCCCAAATCTAATCCCTAAAAAAAATACCATCCCGATTAATAAAGAAACATGAAGTCCCGATATTGCTAGTAAATGAACAATTCCTGTCTTTTGATAATCCATTAAAACTTCCGGGTCAAACATACTTCTATCCCCAAATAGTAAAGTGGCTGAAAGGGCGGCTATTTCGGGTGGGAAATGCTTTTCTAAGTAGTGAATACCATTAAAACGTAATTCTTTTATTATTGTTAAGGGTGTAGATTTTACCGCAGAACATCTATTAAGTGGATTTCCCTCCGATTCAATAACTTTAAATATTTGTTTACTGGCTAAATAGTTGCGGTAATCAAATGCATTTGGATTTTTTGCTATGGAAGGATCACTTATTTGTCCAGATATATGGCATATACGGCCGTAAAAATTGGTGTTTTTTAAAGCCATTTTCTCTGCCTCAGATTTAATTTTATAGCGGATTATCAGCTTTTCTTTATGATTTATTTCAAGTGCAGTGACTTGGAGTAAATCGCCATCCACTTTCGTGTTCTCCGTAAATTCTACATAGAAATTCTCATCGGAATCTGACAGGATCGTTTTATTATTTATTACTGCATGTTGACTGGTGAGAAAAAAAATGATAAAGAGGCAGAATACGATTACTAATTGGAGTTTTGTATACTTCTTATATTTGTAGAGGAGGGATAGATAAATGATGAAAAGCGGGAAGAAAGTCCAATGATAGAAAAGAGCGGTTGAAATCCCTAATAAAGCAGCAATTGCAAAATAAAAATATTTACCATTCATGAGTTTTCTCCATCTATTAGAGAGTATTAACGCCGGAACTGCCGGCGTTATTTTTTTTTGAGTTACTGGCTTACTTTCCGAAAATCAATGACTGATTCCTTCAATTCAACCTTTTCAGTTCTTACGTTTGCTTGTTGGAATAATTCAACTGCATGAGGATGATTTTTATAATCCTCTGCATAATAAACCGTTTTAATCCCTGCCTGGATTATAGCTTTACAGCATTGGAGACACGGAAAATGAGTAACATAAATCTCAGCTTCAGCTGTGGGTACGCCAAATTTTGCACATTGTAAAAGTGCATTCATTTCAGCATGAATCGTTCTTATGCAATGGTTATCAATTACATAGCAACCTTTGTCGATACAATGATCTCCTCCTGCAATTGAACCGTTGTAACCACCTGCTATGATTCGCTTATCTCTGACGATTGTTGCTCCAACCGTAAGCCGCGTACAGGTACTTCTTAATGCTAACAAATGGCTTTGTGCCATAAAATACTGATCCCACGAAATGCGCTCCACTTTCTTCACTCCTCCAAATTTCGATATATTTCTATCTTCAGTGTAATAGTGAGGACTTTAATTGGTCAATAAAATTTGAACTTTATTGCAAGGTTATACTATCTTTAAGCTTTTCAAATGTTTTATCACCAATTCCGTTTACATTTTTCAAATCTTCCACACTTTTAAACAAGCCGATGGATTCACGGTATTCTATTATGGCTGCGGCTTTTGCAGGACCTATTCCTGGAATGTTTTGCAACTGTGTTTCATCAGCTTTATTCAAATTAATTTTCGCTTGTTTATCACCCCCAGTATTCACAATACCAGTGGTTCCAACTGGTTCAATCCCTTCCTCCCCTTTCGCAGGAATATATATAACCATGGCATCCTGCACATGCTCAGCGAAGTTTACCTGCGTTTCATCCGCATTTTCGGTTAATCCACCCGCACGATTAATTACATCTATCACCCTCTCACCCTGAGACGATGAATAGACACCAGGGATTTTCACTTGACCCTTAACATCTACAATGATGTTTTCAGGTTCCTCCACTTGGCTTTGTTGTGGTTCACCCTCCTTTTCTTCCTTTATATCTGTGGGGATAAAATTTTCTACCGTGCCATCTGTAGTTTTTCTGTCCTCTAAAAAATAAAAAATGGCCGCAAAAGCGATAACGACAGCAATCATGACATAGAACTTATGCTCACTCACCCAGTCCTTCAATATAATCCATCCTTTCAATTGGTATATTTCACTATCAAATTTCATATTGTAATTAGAGAATCTGCATGCGAAGGAGGGTCGCAATATGAAAATTGGTATCATTGGTACCGGTAATATGGGGACAATTTTGGTCGAAGCTTTGATCGACGGAAAAGCTGTTTCCCCTTCTTCTATGGTAATAACTAATAGGACAAAAATTAAAGCAATGATGCTTAAAGATAAATATAAGAATTTAAGGGTTGGGGAAAATGCGGCAGAAGTGGCATCTCAATCCGATTTAGTATTTATTTGTGTTAAACCTTTGGATGTTTACACCATTCTCAATGAGATTAATCCACATATAAATAATAGAAAATGTATCATCTCCATCACGAGTCCGATCGCCACAAATACACTTGAAGTCAAAACAGCATGTTCGGTGATCAGAGCTATTCCTAGTATTACAAATAGGGCGTTAGCAGGAGTTTCTCTTTTAACGTATGGTCAACATTGCAGGGAAAATTGGAAAACAAGCGTGGAGAGTCTATTTGCGAAGATATCGGTACCAGTAACGATTGATGAGAAGATAACAAGGGTTGCCTCAGATATTGTAAGCTGCGGTCCAGCATTTTTCAGTTACCTGCTGCAGCGATTTATTCTAGCAGCGGTGAAAGAGACTGATATTGATCAAGAAACAGCTACCGTAATGGCAAGTGAAATGATTATTGGGCTTGGGGAGCTAATAAAGCAGGGACATTATACATTACCTTCATTACAAGAAAAAGTTTGTGTTAAGGGCGGTATCACAGGTGAGGGAATTAAGGTGATGGAGGAGGAGCTTGGTGATGTCTTTGAACATATCTTCCAAGCAACACATGCAAAGTTTAATGAAGACCTAGAAAAAGTAAATCTGCAATTCTATAAACAATAATTCGCCAAAATTAGTCAAATTCCTTTATTTATTTTAAAAAAAGCCATCATATTTTTTATGATGGCTTTTTCCTTGCTATAAAAAAGATTCTTTCGGAATTTGGCTGTGGATCTGTTGGTTGGAAATCTGCACTGACTTCAAGGATTTCAAAACCAGCTTGTTCCAGCCAAGCAGAATACTGTTGAACAGAATAGGTTCTTTGGTAATGAAGTTCATCAAAACGATCATATTTTCCAGTCTGCTCGTCTAAGACAAAAAAACTCAGCTCATGTTCAACACTATTTGGTAATTCACCAGCAAAGCTATTCCAAATATATGATAAATGATCTTCCGCCATCGTGAAGGTTTGATCGATAAACAGCTGTGAAATTTTATAAGTTGAATGGACATCAAAAAACAATATCCCAGAATCCTTTAGATGCTCCAAAGCACAAGAAAATGTATGTATAACGTCTAAATCTGATTTCAAATAATTTAAAGAATCACAAAAAATCCCGATAATATCAAATTCTCCATGACCCTCTAAATTTGCCATATCCTGCTCAAAAAAAGGAATATTCAGTCCTTCCTCCTGTGCTTTTGCCTGTGCAACCGCAAGCATATCAGCAGATAAATCTACTCCCGTAACCGAAAAACCCTCCTTTGCAAAACGAACGGAGAGTTCTCCAGTACCACAGGCCAAATCAAGTAGACTTTTACCATCTACTTGATATTTATCCAATTTTTCTTTTACAAATCTGACCCATTCATCATATGGAGCGTCCTGCATGAGCTCGTCATAAAGATAGGCAAATTGCTCATAGCTCATGTTGTTAGCTCACTGCGAATATCCTCTAACGGTGCATCGCCCCATAAGCGTTCTAACTTGTAGTAACTTCTTTCATCGCGGTGGAATACATGTGCTACCACATCACCAAGGTCAATTAAGATCCATGTAGCTTCATCGAAACCTTCCATTCTTCTTACATTATATCCGTGTTCTTCTGCTTTACCTTTAATTTCCCTTGCAATTGCCTGTACTTGTTTGTCAGAATTCCCATGACAAATAATAAAATAATCAGCAATTAGCGAGATCCCCTGCATATTTAGGGCTAAAATATCTTCTGCTCTTTTATCATCTGCTGCCTTTACAGCAATTTTTAATAACTCTTGATTAGACATAAATCAATCCTCCTGTCTCTTGACGAGATCATTATATGTTTGAAAGCTTTCTGGGTAAACCGGTTGATTCTTCTTCATTAAGAATAGTATGGTATTTTTGACAGCTTGTATTAATGCAGTGTCCAAATTTTGTTTTGCTAAATCTCTTACCTCATCGACACCCGGGAAATGACGTCCTGGTTCGATATAATCCGCTAAATAAATGATTTTTTCAAGCAAGGTCATGTTCGGTCTTCCTGCTGTATGATAGCGAATAGCATCCAGGATTTCCTTATCCATTAAACCTGCTTCCTTTTCAACTAGATAGGCTCCTGTTGGTGCATGCCACAACTCAGAATTATAGTGAAGTAAATCCTGAGAAAATTTTTGTGATTCAATAATATTCCTCATTTCATCTTTTGGACGAAATTTCGCATAGTCATGAAAGATTGCAGCTAATTCTGCTTTTTTTTCATCAGCACCGTATTGTTTTGCTAAGGCAATAGCCGTTTCCATTACACCTAAAGTGTGCTGATAGCGATGGTCAGTCAACTGTTCCCGTACAATCTTTAATGCATCTTCACGTTCCATATAAATGCTTCTCCCTAATAAATTCAATGACCCGTTCAGGTAATAAATAACGAACTGTCTTGCCATGTTGCACTCTGTTTCTAATCATACTTGACGAAACCTCGAATGCAGGTATGTCCACATATACAATGGGATAATCTGTTTTCGAGCTGTATTCTGGTCTTTCTACGCCAACAAATTGTACAAGTTCAATCAGTTCGTCTATTTTATGCCATTTTGGCAAATATTCTATCATGTCTGCACCAATGATAAAAAAAAACTGATGGTCAGAAAATCGCTCGTTTAAAATCTTCATCGTGTCAACCGTAAAGGAAGGACCTGTTCTTTCAAGCTCAATCTTTTCGATCTTAAACGCTGGATTTCCTTCGATCGAGAGTTCAAGCATTTGCAAACGGTCATTATTTTCAACGGATTCTGATTTTTTCTTATGAGGAGGCTCTTGGTTTGGCATAAACCAAATTTCATCAAGATTAAGCTCAGAGAGTACCTCATTGGCAATTAATAAATGTCCGTAATGAGGCGGGTCAAAAGTCCCTCCTAAAATCCCCACCTTCGTCATGATGAAACCTCCTTTTTATGGAAGTGAAATTTGTTTCTTTTCCACCGATTCTTTGTAAAGAACAATCGTATTTCCAATGATTTGGACAATGTCCGCGCCAGCTCCTTCAGCTAGCTGCTGAGCCACCACGGTTTTATCTTCTTCACAATTTTGCAATACACTTATTTTAAATAGTTCTCTTGCTTCTAAAGCTTCCGCCACTTGTTTAATCATGTTTTCATTTACTCCGCCTTTTCCTACTTGAAAAATCGGGTCTAAATGATGTGCTTTTGACCTTAAAAACCTTTTTTGCTTACCTGTTAACATTTTACGCCTCCAACTGTCTTAGTACATTTTCTTTCATTCTGTTTACATCAGGGAAAATTCCTGTCCATTTTTCAAAAGCAAGCGCTCCTTGATAAACAAACATATCTATTCCATTTTGAATCGTTGCATCTTTTTGCTTAGCTTCCTTTAAAAACTGTGTTTCTAATGGGTTGTATATGATGTCACAAACCAAAGATTGGGCTCTTAGATTTTCAAGACTCAGCGGTAGTTCTGAAATATTTGGATACATTCCTATCATGGTTGTCTGAATAACAATATCATATTCCGCCAATTGTTGCCCTGCCTCTTCCAAAGATAATGCTTTTGAAGTGGTATCAAACGGGCAAGCTTCAATTAGTTCTACGGCTTTATTAATGGTGCGGTTAGCGATGTCAACCACTAGGGGTTTCATTTTCGCTAGTGTAAAATAAATAGCTCTCGCTCCCCCGCCTGCACCAATAATGAGAAGTTTTTTGTCCGTAAATGATGTAATAAATGGTTCTAATCCCTTTATGAATCCTAGCCCATCTGTATTATAGCCAATTAAATTTCCATTTTCATTGACCACAGTATTTACTGCACCAATGCTTAAAGCTAATGGATCAACATCATCTAAAAATGGAATGATCGAGCTTTTATGGGGTACTGTCACATTGAAACCTGAAATGCCAATCGCCTTTAACCCCTTAATAGCTGCTGATAAATCCTCAGTTTTCACTTTAAAGGGAAGATAATGGGCATCGATTTCATAATATGATAATAAAGCATTATGCATAATCGGTGACATTGAATGACCGATTGGATCTCCCAAAACCGCAAAAAGTTTTTTCACCTTGTTTCTCCCCCATTTACCATATCTCTAGATTAAAGATTTCCGCAACAAAGTTTGGACACCCTTTGGCACGTATGCTGCAACTTTTATCCCGGGCTCGTTAATCGTTACCCAGCCAAGTCCAGAAAACACTACATCCGTTTTTGCATCCTTGATCATAAATTCTTGTTTTACTAGCTCTGGAAATTCATCTAATCCATCTTTTCGAGGCGGAGTTAGCATTTCTCCAACGTGGTTTTTATACAGCTCATCGGCATTTTCTGTTTTTGTTCGATGAATGTTTATGTCATTAGAAACATGGCAAACAAATGAGTTTCTGCCCCCGCTGATAAAGTCGAACCTCGCTAATCCTCCAAAAAATAGTGTTTGACCCTCATTCAGTTGAAACACTTTTGGCTTTATTTCCCTTTTGGGCGTAATCACTTTTAAATCCTTTTTGTCTACAAAGTGTGCCATTTGATGGTGATTGATAATTCCAGGTGAATCAATCAATGCTTTGCCATCCTCAAGTGGAATTTTAATAATATCTAAAGTGGTTCCAGGAAAGTGTGATGTAGTAATGATGTCACCTTCGCCAGTAACATCTTTAATAATCCTATTAATAAAAGTAGATTTCCCTACATTTGTACATCCTACGACATAGACATCTTTTCCATTTCTCATTTCGTCAATCGCTGCCGCCGTTTCTTTGATGAACTTACCTTTTTCAGCACTGACTAAGAAAACTTCTTCTGGTTTAAGCCCTAGCTCTTTAGATTGTTGTTTCATCCAATTTATCAATTTATTATGTTTCACTGATTTAGGCAATAAGTCTACCTTATTTCCAACGAGGACGATTTTATTGCTGCCTACAAATCGGTGTAAACCAGGAAGCCAGCTGCCATTAAAGTCAAAAATATCTACAATCAGAACAATTAATGCATCCGTTTGGCCAATGCCATTTAAAATTTTTAAGAAATCATCATCAGTTAAGCTAACATCCTGAACCTCATTATAATGCTTTAGTCGAAAACAGCGTTGACAAATAATCGCTTCCTTTTCGAGTGCTGATGACGGTGCATATCCTAATTCCTCTGGGTTTTCAGTTTGAACCTTTACCCCACAGCCCATACATAAATATTGCTCTTGTTCACTCACCCTTTAATCCTCCCACTGAATCATGCCTTTTTTCCTGAACCAATTCAAAATTCTTCGCTCCGTAAACCGGTTAAATTTAGTAAAAAAACCATCTGTTTGCGCCACAGGAACCACAAGAATCGTATGAAATCCGCTTCGATTGCCACCGAGAACATCCGTTAATAATTGATCACCGATAACAACAGCTTCTTCCTTTTTAATTCCCATTTTGGAAAGAGCACTATAAAATGCACGCACCATTGGTTTGCGGGCTCGAAAAATAAACGGTATTTGTAGTGGATCCGAGAATTCCTTTACACGGTTTTCGTTATTGTTGGAAACAATTGTTACGAGTATATCGTGGTTTCTAATTTGTTCGAACCAATTTATTAGCTCAGGTGTTGCATTGGGACGGTCCCATTCCACAAGCGTATTATCCAAATCAGTAATAATTCCCTTAATTCCTCTTTTTTTCAAAACTTCGGGATGAATATCTAATATGCTTTTTACATGTTCATCAGGTAAAAAATTCTTTAACACTCAGCTTACACCTCATTAATTAACATCTATTTATCTGTACCATCATACCCAATTTTAGCTTTAGTATCAAAATAAAACTATAAAAGTAGGTAGGTTTAATCATTTACTAAGTTCCTCATTTTACAAAAATATAAATACTTTATAAATATTTTTCGACAAAATCCTTGATTTTACACACCTGTGGATAAAGTTATTAACATTATACACATTGTTTCAGTCACTTTTAAAAACTTTATAAACAAATTAATCACAAGTTATCCACCGTTAATTGTGAATAATTGGTAAGGTTGTCCAATTCCAGTTAATTTGGTAGATTTAGGGTACACCAATTGAACCTACCATTTTATGCTTCATTTTTCTTTTTTAGTACCATATATTTTTAATATGGAGGTGCATTCTGGCTTGCGTAAACTGTCAGATGAATTATTAATCGAATCCTACTATAAAGCAAGAGAATTAAAACTATGTCCCGAGTTTATTGAGCTTATTGAAACAGAAATTCATCGCCGTTCATTAATGAATAAAATGATAATGTTTTCTTAAGAATTTTGCCCCTTAGAGGGCTTTTTCTTTTGTCCTAAGAAAGACTCCTATTTTTTCACCAATTCTAATATCCTTTGGTGTTTGAATAGAGGAGTCAAGTTGAAAAATTCCTTTTTCAAACAACAATACAACCGTGGATCCAAAACTAAAGTAAGCCATTTCCCCGCCTTTTTTAAGTTTTGAACCTGTATGAGTTGTTTCGATTGAATTTACAAACATCGCCCCGACTTTAACGATTGCAGCATTACCAAATAGGGTGTTCACTTCAGTAACCACACGGTAATTTTTAGCTAAGGTTCTTACCCCATATTTTAAACCGATTTTATTAACTGGATATGATTTAGAGCCAAGACTCCACTGTTTAACAATCGTACCTTCAACAGGACTGTGAATACGATGATAATGACTTGGGCTTAAATATAGAATCATATATGTACCATGTAAATACTTATTTGCTGTCTCATGGCTTCCTAACATCTCTTCAATTGAATAGGTCTTACCTTTGACAATGATTTCACTCGTTTCGTTAATGGCTCCTACATCCTCGATGACGGCATCAACAGGGCTAACCACTGTATTTTCACTTTGGTCAACCAATCGTACTTCTTTTTTAAGTGTTCGAATAAATAAATCATGTAAAGTAGGATATTCATGTAAAGCCTTTTCCATTTCATCCAGATTTATGTTATAAATTTTAGCAAATGACGGGACAACTAATTTACTTACTCGCGAACGAGCAAATCGCTGTAAAATAACAGATGTCCATTTTCCATTGGTTAGTTCTATCATTAATCGATATGCATGCTTTAACATTACATAACCTCCAAAAAGTGTAAAAATACTCTTTACGAAATTGCTTAAAAGGCTTAGAATTAGATAATATAGATAAACAAAATAAAAAGTTCTCTTCTGGCTTGTTGAAAAGGAGTGTGGAGCAAAATGTTTTTACTAGACGTTTTTGATTCTACCGTTAAGAAACTTAAGTCCCAAACTGCAAATGTCATCACTTTAACAAATCTATCTTTTGGTGGTTTTGCAATAATTTTTGCCATGGAGGGTAATTTAAGATTAAGTTTGTTATTAATTTTTATCGCAGCATTGGCTGATCGCTTTGATGGGATGGCTGCAAGAAAGTTTAATATCGAATCTGAACTAGGAAAACAATTAGATTCCATGAGTGATATTATATCATTTGGTGTGGCCCCTGCACTATTACTATATCAGGGAATTTTAAATGAATTTGGCGGACCTGGATCATTTTTTACGGTTTTCTACATTGGCTGTGGCGCTTTTAGACTAGCCCGCTTTAATATTACTGAGAGTAATGGGTATTTTACAGGCTTACCAATTACAGCAGCAGGGTGCTTAGCAACCTTAAGCTTTTTAGCTATCCCCTACCTGCCTTCACAGACGTTTTTGTTTATTATCATCATTTTATCATTCCTGATGGTTAGCCCATTTAAACTTAGAAAAGTATAACGCAAAAACCCAGCAGAAAGAATCTGCTGGGTTTATTTTTTATTTATTTTTTATTTATTTTCTGTTAGTTTCAAGAACTCATCGATGTCGTCTATGCATATACGTACTGCTTTTTCCCAGAAATCTTTTTGATCTAGGTCCACTTGTAAATGCTTAGCCGCCAAATCCTCAACAGTCATCGAAGCAGTATCTCTTAATAAAGAGATATATTTTTCTTCGTATCCTTTACCTTCCTCAAGTGCTTGAGCGTATATTCCAAGTGAAAACAAATAACCAAAAGTATAGGGGAAGTTATAAAACGGCACGCCAGTAATAAAGAAATGGAGCTTGGATGCCCAAAATAAAGGATGATATTCGTCCAACGCTTCACAATATGCTTCTTTCTGAGCACCTAGCATTAATTGATTTAATGTTTCAACTGACACTGGACCGCGCTTTCTTTCCTCATAAAAACGTGTTTCAAATAGGAATCGAGCATGAATATTCATTAATAATGCAACTGTTCTCTGGATTTTATCATCTAGTAATGCAAGCTTTTCTTCTTCACCCTTAGCATTCTTTACAGCTGCATCAGCAACAATCATTTCTGCAAAAGTCGATGCCGTTTCTGCGACATTCATGGCATACCCGCGATTGAGATAATGTACCCCTCTCATGGCATAGGAATGGAAGCCATGACCTAGCTCGTGAGCCAGTGTTGAAACATTGGATGGTGTACCAGAATAAGTCATGAAAATACGAGATTCTTCACTTTCAGGAAACCCTGTACAGAAACCACCAGGTGCTTTTCCGGGACGATCTTCCGCTTCAATCCATTGATTTTCAAATGCTTTTTTGGCAAATCCAGACATCTTTTCACCAAAAAGAGCAAAGTTTTCTTCGATAAACTCAGCACCTTCTTGGTAGGAAACTTTCGACTCTGTTTTTCCATATGGTGCATCTAAGTCGTACCAGCTTAATTTTTTAAGACCTAAAAGTTTTGCTTTACGATTCAAATACTCAACGAGTGGCTGCTTATTTTCAGAAATCACAGCCCACATGGTTTCTAATGTTTCTTTTTTCATTCTATTGATGCTTAATGGTTCTTTTAATACATCTTCCCAGCCACGTTTTTTATAGACATTTAAACGGAACCCTGAGAGATGATTTAAAGTTTTCGATAAGTAATCGGCCTGTTCATTCCATGAATTTTCCCAGCTTTTAAAAACGGCTTTTCTAACTTCTCTGTCCGAGCTGGAAAATTTATTGGATGCCTGACCAACGGAAAGCTTCTTTACCTCACCATTTTCCTCTACAGGAATCTTTATTTTACTTACAATCAAATCATACAATTGCCCCCAGCTATGGTAGCCATCGACACCAAGTGCACTTATTAATGCTTCTTCCTCAATCGATAACTTATCTTTAGCCCGTTCACGCCTTTCGGAAAGCGAGAATGTCAACTCTGCAAGATAATCATCCTCTAACACTTGTTTCCAAGTCTCATCAAGGATAGACGTTAAAAGGTTGTCAAATGCACTTAGCGCAGATTGAAAGGTGGCGCTTAGACCCGTTACAGTTGCCTCAAGCGCATAAGCCTTTTTATCCTCAGTATTTTGCGCCTGCAGGCAGCCCACAAATGCGCTTGCCTGACGAAGCTTTTTACCGGCTCGTTCAAAGTCTAATAGTAATTCCTTAAGATAGATCCTATCTTCAACGGTATTGAGAGGGATCCAATCTTTTACTTTTGCTTCAAAAAGCTCAATCAAATCCTTCGTATCCTTCAAATGGGTATCTAATTCTGCTGAATCACTCCCACCTTTAAAAAACACTTCAAGATTCCAAACATCAGAATATGTAGACGATGTCATTTTGTTACCCCCTTTTCTATGTACCTTTACATTATAATACTTAATTTTAAAAATTCTATTTATGAGTATCGATTAATAAATGATTAGAATGAAAAACAGAGACGGAAATATTTCCGACTCTGCTAGTTCTTTTTCTTCCGCTCTTTTTCAGCACGATAAAATTCATGAAACATTTTCATTAATGCTCTTTTTTCTATCCTAGAGACATAGCTTCTCGAAATCCCTAATTCTTTGGCAATTTCTCGCTGAGTCTTTTCTTTTTGAAGGTCAAGACCAAAACGACCAACGATTACTTCTTTTTCTCTGTCATCAAGGACATCAATATATTTGCGAATTTTCTCGAGTTCCATGTTTAATTGGATGGTATCGATGACATCCTCAGATTCCGACTTCAGAACATCAATGAGTGAGATTTCATTCCCTTCTTTATCCTGTCCAATTGGGTCATGCAAAGAGACGTCCTTTTTTGTCTTCTTCAGTGCCCTTAGGTGCATGAGTATCTCGTTTTCAATACAACGCGCGGCATAGGTAGCCAGCTTTGTACCTTTGCCCTCAGAATAACTCTCAATCGCTTTAATTAAACCGATCGTTCCTATTGAAATTAAATCCTCTGAATCTTCCCCAGTATTTTCGAATTTTTTGACAATATGTGCGACAAGCCGTAAATTATGTTCGATTAACATATTACGGGCATGTGAGTCCCCTTCCGCCATCAACCGTAGGTATTTCCTTTCATCGGCAGCAGATAGGGGCTGCGGAAAAGCATTGTTTTTTACATAAGAGACAAGAAATAAAAATTCTTTAATGAGATAACCAAGTGCTGTGAAAATCCCTGCCATGCACATCCACCCCCGTGCTTTTTTGGGCTTTGCCTATAACTAATTCCTATGTTAGAAGCAGGGGGATTGTGTCTGTCCAAGAAAATTAATGCCTTTTATCATATACAAAAAAAGCATTGACCTAAAAAAAGATCAACGCTTTTGAGTTGATTACTCAACACTCAATTCTGCTGTTATCACACTGGCAATCGCTCCAGTAATGACCAAAGCCATCACAACCATGAACATATTCTCCACCCCTTAAGATAGATCCTTTTATCTACTTCGAATTTATCATATTTTCACAGTATCTAACTTAGGGGGATGTGAACATTTTGTTAACAAACATTTATCGATTTTACCTTTTAGTTGAGTTTTGATATTATCCTGGATTTTCCTTTTTTCTTAACGAAAAGAAACAATAAAAAATTATACACTGGCACTTCGACTACCTCCTTTTTAAGGCTGACTAGGTGGTATCTTTCATACTCCATAGGCTTGCTCCACGTCTTTGAATTAAAAATATCATTTGTAAAACCACCTTTCTTTTTTGTCATGTTAAAATCTTAATACATAATGCGATGAACGGATATTTGACGATCCTTCGTTTCTTCAAATATTTTCTTAATTTGGGCTTGATGCGCTGCTTCTTCGAAATTCATCTCACGTTTTTTGATAGTAATGGATAAAAATAAAATATTTAAGGTCATGACTTTCACCTCCCGTAAAGGGTTTTACATTAAATGATACATAGAAACTTGACGATCTTTGTGCTGCTCATAAAGCTTTTCAACCATTTCATTTCGAGTTGCTTGTTGAAGACTTTCTTGACGTTTTTTGAATGTAATGGAGATAAAAAATATATTGAGTGTCATGCTATCACATCCTTTCATTGGTAAAATTGTGAAATATATCCAAAAAGTAGACGCAAAAAGGCCGCAAGAAATTACTCCCTTGCGGCCAAATTTTAGGCACAAAAATACCGCAGGGCAGCATTCACCCTGCGGCATGGATATGTAAGGTAACTAAAATTAGTTAAGCAATCCATTCCTATTGGTCGAATGCAAATTATTCATATATCCAGTTGTCATTCCAATGGCATTTCTGTTGGCAGCAACCCATAACTTCATCATCATTTTACTTCGACCTCCTTCGGAATTTTTTACTAACTACGGTAATTATATCCACCAACCTCCCCTTTGTAAACCATTTATTTGAAATTTTTTAAAAAAATAATTAAATCGCCTTTTTTTTATACATTAGGGAATTAGTGCAAAAAAAATAAACGTTCCTTAAGGAACGCTCATCATTTGCTGCTATTTTCCATGTCCATAAGTTTTAGCTGACATTGTTTTGATTGGATAAAGAGGAAGATTGATACTGCTAAAAAGGACGTGGAAGAGATCATCATTATATTTATATCCATTTCAGTTTTTGCGTCTGATGGAATGATTACACCTAAATATAAAAATACACCGACAGCGAGTAATACGACAGCAAATTGTTTAAAATCAATCATTTTATCTTTAAGACTTTTTGTTTGTTTGTCCACTGTTGGTCACCTGCTTTTCTTAAAATCTACTAGACTACTTTAACATAAAAGCGGGCACTTAGGTGGATGTAAATTTTAGCATAACTGGAGAAAAAAAATAATCCGGCTTTTCAGCCGGACCCACCACACTAATCTAAAGCTGACTACCCTAGAGCTTCAACCATTTTCATGACTAATGTAGCTGAATGGGTGGCTGCTTGGTCGATAAATTGGTCAAAGGAAATTTCCGATTCTTTACCAGCAATATCTGATAATGAACGGATGATCACAAATGGCACCCCAAATCGATGGGCAACTTGTGCAATCGCAGCTGCTTCCATTTCAACAGCCTGCAATTTTTCAAACTTAGAACGAACAAACTCCACACGCTCTGGATCCTCCATGAAAGAATCTCCCGTGGCGATTAAGCCCTTAACAATTTGGAATTTACTTAGTTCTTTTGCAGCCTTTTCTGCTACGGTAATTAACTTTTCATCTGCTAAAAAAGCAGCAGGCAACTGTGGAACCTGACCGTATTCATACCCGAAGGCAGTGACATCAACATCATGATGCCGGACTTCTGTAGAAATAACAGCATCCCCTACGTTTAAATCAGGATTATATCCACCAGCTGACCCTGTATTTATAATGCAGTCCGGCTTATACTTTTCAAGCAAAATAGTTGTTGACATCGCGGCATTTACTTTTCCAATCCCTGAGCGCAGCAAAATCACCTCTGCACCTTTCATTTGTCCAAAGGTAAACTCACAACCTGCTATTGTCTCTTGTGTTTGCCCTTCAATATTGTCTCTTAGTAATTTTACTTCTTCTTCCATTGCTCCAATGATGGCAATTTTCATTTTAAAACCTCTTTCTGATCTTTTTACTCCTTTCATAAACGACTTAATTGCCAGATTATGAAAGATGGTTTTTTGTTTACACGAATCCATTTTTATAATCTTCCTCAGATTCAACCTTGGTATCCGCAAACCCTATTCTACCATCAATCGACAGAATTCTTCCATATCAATAGGTTCCTTCTTACTTTTCCCTCACCAAAGTGTTATTAATATGTAATTGATTCAAAGAAAGGAATTAACTAAAATGAACTTATGGAAAGGATGATTTTAATGAATTTTCAACTCGATTTTATTGAGGATAAAGTAGAATTTTTTGAAGAAACTGAGCTTAAGGTTTTAGAAAAGAAGATTGAAGGAAAAATTGAGGAAAATAAAGCGATTCTTTTAGGTGTACATTCCGTTTCCCATCAAATGTATGTTAGTGAAAAAGGCCAAAGATTCTATAGCGCAGTCGTTCACTTTAAACGGAAGTAGAAAAGCGGAAGCCCCAAGGCTTACCGCTAGATAAAAAATAGGATGGGGTATTCCATCCTATTCTACTACTATTTCAGAAAGCTCTTCCACCTTGACAGGTTTCCAGCCTTTCCCGTCGACCCATTGCAGAAAAACATTGTATTTAAAAGTTTTGTCTTTAGATGCAACGGTACTAAAGTAGCCACTTCCAGATTTTTTATCTCGCCCAAACCAATAAAGCGTCATATTGCTTTCTTCTAGTCCAGTAGCATATGAAACAGCCTTTAGCATTTCCTGCCAATCTACAGAGGCTTCATCATAACTAGGTGCATGCTCACCGGTTTGCACTGTTCCGACAGGCTTCCATGAAGGATTTTCAATGGTTTTTAGGACGTTTGAACTTCCATCTCCTTCAGTCACAACTGCCTGTGAGTCATCTTCCTTTTCGGGAGCTGTAACTTCTTCACTATCTTCTTCAGTGCTTTCCTCGCCAGCTGTCTCTTCTGCTGTTCCCTTATCTTCTTTTTTCTTTTCGACATCTTTATCTTTTGTATTTGCTGCTTGATTTTCTGTTTTTGGCTCAACTTTTTTAGTTGCTGCTTTATCATCACCAGATAAAAAAATCGTGTAGGCAACAAAGAAAATAAGGGCAAGTACAAGTACAATTAGACTATTCAATATAATATTCGTTTTCTTTCTTTTTGCCCGGTAACTTGAACGCGAGCCAGATTGGAAATCATTACTCATACATTTCACTCCCCAAAAATAAGGTCTTCAATATTCTAACATGAAAGAAAAAAAACCTGAAGGGATATCCCTTATTGAGTTCCATTGTCGGCTTCGAATAACATTTTGACCATATCTGCAAAAAGTAAATTTACGCCGCCTTCTGTGTCTACTACATCAAGATTAACTGCAACAAGCGCGTATTTAGGGTTTTGGTATGGGAAGTAACCAGCGAACCATTTATTATGAAGTTGTTGATTGTTCTCATACTTACCTGTCTCAGCAGTTCCGGATTTTCCAGCAACCTCGTAAGGTAGATTTTGAAACCATTTTCCAGTCCCATTTGGATTAACAACAACTTCTCTTAATAATTTCTGAAGCTTCATCGCACTGTAAGGGGAAATCGTGTCACCAGGTAACTCTTCTTTTTCAAAGGTAACCATCGTCGTCCCGTTCTTATACTCAATTTTCGAAGCGGTTCTGACCATTTCTTTTTTCCCCCCTTTGGCAATCGTAGCCATCATATTGGCAACAGCGAGGGGTGTAGCCCGAACCTCATGCTGCCCAATCCCTGACATTGCAGCAAAGTTCGGGTCCTTTTTTGCCTCTTCTGTTAAAAACACTCTTCCTTTATCTTCATCCAATAGCTGCTTAAAATTGTTTGTATGGTAGACTTCACCCTGCCAGCCTACAGTACCAGTTAATGATAATTTCTCAGCGTAATCGGCCAGCATATCTTGATCTTTTTTTTGAAGTTCTTTTGCCAACTCTCCAAAAGTTCGGTTACAGCTTCTCGCAAAGCTTTCAGTAAAAGACAGCATTCCATAGTTATATTTTAATTCAGGTTCCCCATTAATTTTTTGACTACAATTAAATAACCGTGTGGGATCATCAAGATTTTGGTCAATAGCAGCAGCGGCTACCACTGTTTTAAAAATGGAACCCATTATTTCTTGCTTAAGCATCCGATTGGTGATGCCAGACCCGCTATACGGATCCTTTTGATTGATGGCTGGTCGCGAAACGGATGCTAAAACACTATTAGTTTCAATATCAATAAGGATTAATCCTCCCTTCCTAATACCATGCTGATCCACTAGCTCCTCAGACTTTTGCTGTAAACTTTTATCAATGGTTGTCCTAATATTCACTGGATAAAAAGGATTAGCAGGGTCCACATACTTCACATTTATTCCAAATAACGGAGCTCCGTCACCATCTACGTGATAGACGAGTTTTGATTTTCCCTCTGGAAGTAAAAACTCATCAAAACTTTCTTCAAGACCCGAAACACCAATGAGTGTTTTTTCCGAAAGTTCCTTGTTAGGATAGCGCTTTTTTAATTCCTCTACATTTTCACCAGTTAGACCAAGTAATTGTTCGGCTGGAATCTCTGTACGTTCAAATTTCTTTTCAATCGCAAATACACCGGGTATTTCCAGTTTGTTAATTTTCTCCATCTGCGTAGAAGTCAACTCTATTGGCGCTGGCTCTCCAAATGCAAATGGTTTTTTGGCCTGTTCCAATGCGTCTTTTAACTTTACTTCTGATATCCCAGAAATCGCTGCGACTGTTTCACTATCCCAAGTCATATTTTTTAAAAAGGGGAAAAGGACAAGAACAGATACTTTTTTATGGGTAAGCATCTCTCCATTTCGATCCAAAAAATTACCGCGGCCATTATCAATGACTAATTCTTGTGTTCGTTGCTGGACACTTTCTTCCAATAAATTAACATTATGCTTTGAAAAGGATTCAGATTGGACTAACTGAATCTGAATTAACCTGGCTGTGAGGACTAAGATTCCAGCTACACAAAAGACAAGTAATCCTTTAATTCTTCTCTTTATCATAAAAAAACACCTCGTCAAAAGTTTTGACGAGGTGTTCCCATTTCAAACATAAAGTAAATAATTCAATTACTTAATTGAGACAATACGAACGCTCATTTCACCGCCTGGTGTTTGAACAGATACTTGATCGCCTACTTTTTTGCCCATTAAGCTTTTCGCTATAGGAGAATCGTTGGAAATTTTACCTTCAAACGGATCTGCCTCTGCACTACCAACAATGGTATATGTTTCTTCGTCGCCATTAGGAAGTTCAACAAATGTAACGGATCTGCCTAGAGTAACAGAATCAGTGGACATGTCGCCTTCTTCGATAATTTTTGCATTGCGGATCATATTTTCTAAGGTTGTAATCCGTCCCTCCACAAAAGCTTGTTCTTCTTTTGCAGAATCATACTCAGAGTTTTCAGATAAATCCCCGAAACTTCTAGCTATTTTGATTCTTTCTACAACCTCTTTACGCTTTACAGATTTTAAATGGTCAAGTTCCTGGATAAGCTTATCCTTACCCGCCTGTGTCATTGGAAATACTTTGTCAATCGCCAATACTTCTCACTCCTTCTAGTCTTCACAATCCCCCATAGACTGTGTTTGATAATGTTATGTAGGTATCACATAAATACATAGTAGCGCGTCCTCTTAGAAGGGCGCGCAGGCATGTATTCATCCATTTTGGAATCATTGTAACTAATCTTTACGCTATTGTTTCATAAAAATGACTTTTGTTCAAGAATTGTTTGAATTTTTGTGACCATTAAATCAATCGCCACATGGTTTTGACCGCCTTCAGGAATAATGACGTCAGCATAGCGCTTTGTTGGCTCAATAAATTGATTATGCATCGGACGAACAACATTCGTATATTGATCAATAACGGAATCCAATGTACGACCACGCTCTTTAATATCACGAGATAATCGTCTAATAATTCGAATATCTGCGTCTGTATCAACAAAAAGCTTAATATCCATCAGATTTCTTAACCGTTCATCTTCCAGAACAAGGATACCTTCTAAAATAATAACATCTTTTGGTTCAACTTCAATGATTTCTTTTGAGCGAGTATGAATTGAATAATCATAAACGGGTTTTTCGATCGTCTCGTAGCGCAGAAGCTTTTCAAGATGTTCGACGAGCAAATCATTGTCAAATGCAAAAGGATGGTCATAATTGGTCTTTAAGCGTTCCTCAAACGGTAACTCACTTTGGTCTTTATAATAATAATCTTGTTGAATCATCGTGATAGAATGACCTGTAAAGCTTTTATATATTGCTTTTGTGACACTTGTTTTCCCCGAGCCGGAACCTCCAGCAACACCAATAACAACAGGTTTGCGCATGGACCTAGTTCTCCTTTCGCATCATGTTGTTAGGGTAAACTGGTTTGTCCAATTTAAATTGTACAATTTGAAGCGGATGTCGAGCAGCATCCAACTCATTACCTTTTTCATCCCAGATTTTATCAATCACATGTGTAAAGTTTTGAATTTCCGGACCAAAGAATTCTACTTCCTGACCTGGTTTAAAGTGGTTTCGCTGTTGAAGTGTAACCATTTGTGTTTCTTCGTTGTAATCCAACACTAGTCCGACAAATTCAAACTTTGTCTTGTTGCTATGATTACCAAACATTTGCTCTTTATACCCCGGAACTCCTTCAAAAAACGCAGGTGCCGTCTCACGGTTTGCGCATTTGTCCAGCTCTTCTAACCACTCACGCTTAATAACGAAGTTTTCAGGATCTGCACAATATGCATCGATAACCTTTCGATATACACTAACAACTGTTGCGATATAATGAATTGACTTCATACGACCTTCTATTTTCAAGCTGTCAATACCAATCTCAATCATTTGAGGAATCGCTTGAATAAGGTTAAGGTCTTTTGGACTCATGGCAAAGGGGTCATCGTTTTCTACATAAAGCGGCACTTCTGTCGTGTTATCTTCCAGTTTATAGAGGTCATAATCCCAGCGACAAGACTGACAGCAGCCTCCTCTGTTGGAATCTCTTGCAGTCATATGATTACTTAGGGTACAACGTCCAGAATAGGCAATACACATTGCTCCATGGATAAAGATTTCAATCTCTACATCCACCTTTTCCTTCATTTCCCTAATTTCTTCTGCACTTGTTTCACGGGCTAAAACTACACGTTCTGCACCACTTTCCTTCCAAAACTGAGCTGTTTTCCAGTTTGAAATCGATTGCTGGGTACTAATATGAATTTCAATTTCTGGTGCAAGCCTGCGGCAATTTTCAATAATTAATGGATCCGCAACAATGATTCCAGCTATTCCCGTTCCTTTTAAGCCAAGGATATATTCTTCTAAACCGTCAATATTCTCATTATGAGCAAAAATATTAGTTGTAACATATATTTTTGCTCCGAATTTTTTTGCGAATTCGACGCCTTCCTTCATTTCCTCAAATGTGAAGTTATCGGCGTTAGAGCGCAGACCATATTCCTGACCGCCAATAAAAACGGCATCTGCCCCATATTGAACAGCAATTTTTAATTTTTCTAGATTTCCTGCTGGAGCAAGGAGTTCTGGCTTTTTCACAATCACACGTTTTCCATCGATGATTTCAGAGATTTTGTCTTTAACTGTATCCACGAATGAACTCCTCCTTTTAATAAACTGTCTCTTTGAAAAAGAATCCTGTATCTAGGTTACGGTTTTCTGGCTGAACTTTCTCAATTGCTGCTAAAAGCTCATCCTTTTTATCCTCGTATAAATCGGGATCTTCAAAAAACAAATCAATCGCTTCACGATATGCCTTTGTAACCGTAAGTAGATAATCAGAAGACTTTAATAACCCATCGATTTTGAATGAATCGACTCCTGCCTCTAACATTTCTTGGAGCTCATCGATCATGCAAATATCATTCGGACTCATAATATGAGTCCCGTTCTCATCTTCAAAGATTGGATATTTATTTTCTCTTTCTTTATCATGTAAAAACATATTTTTTTCCATTTTGCGGTTTTCGATTTCCATTACTTTCCCTTGGTACTCATAATAATTTCCTAGAAGTGAACGTTTTGATTGGAACATACAACTCATGCCGTGTACCTGTACTTCAATTTCAACTTCAGCATTTTCTTTAATTTCCACGACCGCATCCATATTGATCTCACGGGCTAGAACAGCTCTTTTTGCTCCTTTTTTGCCCCAATAGTTACATGAAAACCAATTTGTTCCAAGTGTTTCTGTGCTCCAATGAAGCTTCATATTTGGTGCAACTTCACGAGCAGTCAGCAACACGGCAGGATCACCAAAAATAATGGCATCAGCGTTCGCGTCGGCTACAAATTTAATATAGTCATCTAATTCAGCAACTTTTTCATTATGAAAAATAGCATTAATAGCAACATAGACCTTTTTACCTTGTTCATGGGCTAATTCAATAGCCTGTCTTACTTGTTCTCGGTTAAACTCACCAGCTAAACGTAAGCCATATCTCTGTTCACCAATGACAAACGCATCTGCACCAGCAGCCGCCAGCGGCAACATATCGTCAATTGATAAAGGAGTTACTAATAATTCCGTTTTTTTCAACTCATTCACCTCTTCTTTTTACTAATGGCAATTCCATCTCCAACGGGGAGAATGACAGTATGATAATCATCATTATTCATCAGCCATTGGTTAAAACCATCTATTTTCTTTACAAGATTCCGAATCCGTTTCGATTCAAAATCAGATTGGACCACCAATCCTTTAAATAAAACATTATCCGTAATGATGATTCCATCATCATTAAGATATTTTGCATACAACTCAAAGAATTTTTTATATTGGCCTTTTGCTGCATCCACAAAAATGGCATCATATGGCGCTTGTACACTTACAAGTTCTTCCACTTCAAGCGCGTCACCTTTTATTAAAAGAATTTGTCCTCCGTGCTTTGAACGAACCATGTATTCTTCAGCGACTTTAATTCTTTCTAAGTCTCTTTCAATCGTAACAATTGACGAATGAGGAAGAGTTGCCGCCATTCGTAAGGCTGAATAACCTATAGCTGTACCAACCTCTAAAATCTTTTTTGAGTTTTGAATTCTTAAGAGTTGAAGCAATGCTTCAATTCCTACGAGTTCCATGATTGGGACTTTGTTTTCTTTTGCATAAGTTTCCATTTCGATAAACAATGGCTCACGTCCTGGAAGTAGTTCCTCAATATAAGAATGCAGCTCACCATTTAACAAGCTGCCATCACCTGCCTCTAACTTTTAAGAGCACTTTTGCCAATGTATTGTTCTTTAGACATGAAAAAATAGCGCTCTAAGAAACGCTATTGCATGCTCATAAAACACTTGAACTATTTTAACACAAATAAGGAGGAAAGAAAACTATTCCCCCATTATCGTCATCTAATTATTATTGGTAATATATTTTGCTTTTGCAGCGTTATGTTCATCCAAAGTATTGGTAAAAACGACATCCCCTTCTCCAGTTGCAAGGAAATACAAATGCTTTGTATCTTCAGGATGGATGGCAGCATCTATTGATTCTTTTCCTGCATTTGCAATCGGGCCAGGAGGAAGCCCTTTATGTTTATACGTATTATAGGGGGATTTCACTTCTAAATCCTCATATAAGACTCTTTCCTTGTGTTTACCTTGAGCGTAAAGGACAGTTGGGTCTGTCTGCAACGGCATCCCCTGTTCGATTCGATTATAGAATACGCTTGATATTTTTTTTCGGTCTGCTTTTTCCGTCGCCTCTTCCTCAATTAAAGAAGACATCGTTAATAACTGGTGGACTGAAAGTTCCTCATTACCGGTTTCCTCCATGTAGGAAGCAACTACTTTCCTCGTTTGTTGAAGCAGCGTATCTACCATTTCTTCTACTGTAGGATCCTGCTTATAAAATGGATAGGTTGCTGGAAACAAATATCCTTCAAGCGGGTATTTTATATTGGGATTCAAAATATCTGTAGTTAATAAATCAGGATATTTCCCCATCATCGCCTGAATAAATGTTTTATCATTTAGTTGATTAAAAACTTCTTCTTCAGGCTTATTTACTGCAGCAGCCATGATTTGGGCTATTTCCTTCAATTGCTTACCTTCCGGAATCGTTAACTGAAAGGCTGCCTGCTGAAGGACTTTTCCGGTTTTTAAACGATTGATAATTTCCGGAATTTCCATAGAAGGACTCAATTCATATTCCCCTGCCATAAAACCTGCTTCATTTTTAAATTTCACATAGTATTTAAAGACTTTAGCATTTTTAATAATTCCACTTTCCTGTAATTTCATAGAAATCCCTGTTACGGATGATCCTATAGGAATTTCGACCTTTTTCAGGGCTTTACTGTCCTTGTCAACCGGTTGCAACGCAGACTTGATGTAAAGGTAACTCCCTCCGCCAATAAAAACGAGAATGAATAGTGTTACGATTGTAATGGTTAACACAATTCTACGTACAATTCTTGCTTCACTTTGGTGCTCAAGCATTTTTTTTCGGATTACATCTTTTTTCGAATGTGACTCTTCTGTCGACATATAATTGCTCCTCCCATATAGCCGTGAAACATATATCTTTCAAACTCTTTTTTCCACATTATGTACTTGCATATCAAATATATTTCAGCATACACAGCGAAAAATGTCAATTTTCACCGAAAAGTGTAAGCGCTTCAAACAGAGGTTCGGGGTCATAAACACTGGAACTAGACAATAAAATGAAAGCGCATTCGAAATATAACAAAAAAACGACCCTTTTTCAGGATCGTTTTTAAGGTTTTATTCTTCGTCTTCTTCTTGCTCATCGTAGAAGGTATTGAGCATTTCTTCAACCATGTCCCATTCTTCTTCTGTTTCAATTGGGATTAATTCTCCTTCGCCATCCTCATCATTAGGATTAAAGGCATAGGCATGAATCTCTGGTCCTTCTTCATCGTCTTCTACTCCACCAACTTGTTGAAACAAAACGTAAGACTTTCCAAAGTCCTCTGATTCAAATGTAAAAAGCACTTCACATAATTGTTCATTACCTTTTTCATCTACAATTGTAATTTGATTTTCACCGTGTTCCATTACGTCACCTCATTAATTTTTACTATCAAGATAGCCTTGTAAAATCATCATTGCTGCCATTTTATCGATGACTTTTTTTCGCTTTTTACGGCTTACATCCGCTTCAAGCAAAATCCGTTCCGCTGCCATAGTCGTTAAACGCTCGTCCCATAAAGTAGTGGAAACGGCAAACTGTTGTTCAATTTGTTCAGCGTATCGCTTACTAGCTTCTGCACGGGGTCCAATCGAACCATTCATATTTTTTGGCAGACCGATGACAACTTGGCTGATTCCATACTCTTTTATTAATTGACCAATTTCATCAAAACCAAACTTATTTTTTTCTTCGTCGATTTTGAGGGTTTTGAGGCCCTGCGCAGTCCAGCCAAGTTCATCACTTATGGCGATACCGACTGTCTTAGAGCCTACATCCAATCCCATAATCCGCATTTCTTAACCCTCACGTCGTTGATTTAAATAGGATTTAACCAATTCTTCAATAATTTCGTCCCGCTCAAGCTTGCGAATGATATTCCTAGCGTCCCGATGACGGGGGATATAAGCAGGATCTCCTGACAGTAAATATCCAACGATTTGATTAATGGGGTTATACCCTTTTTCCTGTAAAGCTTCATAAACTTGAAGGAGAACATCGTTCACGTCATGTTCAAAAGGCTCTTCCGGAAAATTAAACCTCATCGTTTTATCAAATGAACTCATTACATGCACCTCGCATTATTAGTAGCGGAGAGAACTACCAATATTACCTATTTTAACTACATTTTACACTACTTTGTCCTATTATCAAATTGATTTTACCCATTCTTCTACAAATTGCAATGCAAAGTCGAGTTTTTCTGGATCTTTACCACCAGCTTGAGCCATATCTGGACGACCGCCGCCACCGCCACCGCAGCGGGTTGCGACTTCTTTGATCAATTTACCAGCATGGTAACCCTTGTCAATTAAATCCTTCGTTACCGCAGCGATTAAATTGACCTTTCCTTCATTTACACTTCCTAGAAGGATAACAGCAGAGCCAATTTTTTGTTTCAAATCATCTGCCATATTTCGCAGGTTATTTATATCAGATGCTTGCACCCGTGCAGCCAAGACCGTAACACCGTCAATTTGCACTGCTTTTGAGACAAGATTCCCAGCTTCAATATTTCCTAATTTAGCTGCTAGTGATTCGTTTTCACGCTGAAGCTGTTTGATCTCAGCCATCAAGACTTCGATTCTGTTAACCACTTCTTTAGGGTTAGTTTTTAATCTGTTAGCCGCATCTTTTAATAACCCGACTTGATCATTCATTAATTGGTATGCGGACTCACCGGTAACGGCTTCAATTCTTCTTGTACCAGCCCCAATTCCACCTTCAGAAACAATTTTAAATAACCCGATAACAGACGTATTAGGGACGTGACAGCCGCCGCAAAGCTCTAAGCTATAATCACCGACTTTGACAACACGTACAATATCACCATATTTTTCACCGAAGAGAGCCATTGCCCCCATTGCTTTTGCTTCTGCAATTGGCTTTTGGCTTATATCCACTTCAATATTCTTCCAAATTTTCTCGTTAACTATTTTCTCAATTTCCTCTAATTCTTCTGGTGTTATTTGACCAAAATGAGAAAAGTCAAAACGGAGACGATCCGGTTCTACTAGTGACCCTGCTTGATTTACATGTGTTCCTAGTACATCCTTCAATGCTTGATGAAGCAAATGAGTAGCGGTATGATTCTTGATCGTTTGCACGCGATTATCCTGATTAACCGTTGCAGTCACATTTGCATCACTTTTTAAGATTCCAGACTCGACAACTGCCCGATGGAGATTTTGACCATTTGGTGCTTTTTGTACATCCAATACGCTAACGGCAACATCTTCAGCATAAATCATCCCACGGTCAGCAATCTGTCCACCGCTCTCTGCATAAAATGGTGTTACATCAAGAATGATTTGTACCTCATCCCCACTAAATGCTTCTTCGATTAGTTCACCATTTTTAACGATGGCCACAATCGTTGAACTGGTTTGAAGCTGCTCATAACCAACAAACTGGCTTTCAACTTTAATATCCCCAAGTACTCCGCCTTGAACCTGCATACTGCCGACGTCGTGACGAGCAGCACGAGCACGCTCCCGTTGAGATTCCATTTCTGTTTCAAAACCAGCGTGATCCAGCTTCATGCCCTCTTCGTCTGCATACTCCTCTGTTAATTCAACCGGGAAGCCATACGTATCGTAAAGACGGAAGACGTCACTTCCAGAAATTGTATTGCTGCCTTTTTCCTTTTCTTTCTTAATAACATTGCTTAGTATCGATAAACCTTCATGTAATGTTTCATGGAACCGTTCTTCTTCGGTTTTTATGACTTTTTGAATAAACTCTGTCTTATCTTTTACCTCTGGGTAGAAATCGTGCATGATCTCTCCTACCACTGGAACAAGTTCATACATGAATGGACGGTTGATATTGATTTGCTTTGCATAGCGGACTGCCCTGCGTAGTAAGCGGCGTAATACATATCCACGTCCTTCGTTCGAAGGCAATGCTCCATCTCCAACAGCAAAGGCAACGGTACGAATGTGGTCTGCGATTACTTTAAATGCGGTATCCTTTTCTTTATCAACACCATATTTCACACCAGAAATCTCTTCTGTCGCTCTGATTATTGGAATGAACAAATCCGTATCAAAGTTGGTCGGAACGTTTTGAACAACTGACGCCATTCTTTCTAGCCCCATACCTGTATCAATGTTCTTCTTTGGCAGTGGTGTATAGGTCCCGTCCGGGTTATGGTTAAACTGAGAAAACACCAGATTCCAAACTTCTAAATAACGCTCATTCTCACCGCCAGGATAAAGTTCTGGATCTGATGGGTCATCCCCATATTCTGGACCACGGTCATAGAAAATCTCCGTATTTGGACCGCTTGGACCTTCACCAATATCCCAAAAGTTCCCTTCAAGGCGGATAATACGTTCCTCGGGAATACCGATTTTTTTATTCCATAGTTCATATGCCTCATGGTCTTCAGGGTGAACGGTAACGGAAAGAAGTTCCGGATCCCAGCCGATCCATTTTTTATCAGTTAAAAACTCCCAAGCCCAATCAATTGCTTCTTCTTTAAAATATTCACCAATCGAAAAATTCCCTAACATTTCAAAAAAAGTATGATGACGTGCTGTTTTTCCAACATTTTCGATATCGTTCGTACGAATCGATTTTTGAGCATTGGTAATCCTCGGATTATCTGGAATAACCCGGCCATCAAAATATTTTTTCAGTGTTGCAACCCCACTATTAATCCACAATAAAGTTGGGTCATCATGTGGAACAAGCGGTGCACTCGGTTCAACAGCATGGCCTTTTTCCTGAAAAAAATCTAAATACATTTTACGAATTTCTGAACCTGTTAAGTATTTCATATCTAGTTAACCTCCTTTTAATAGTAAAAAAGAACACAAAAAAGCCCTCATCCCATAGCAGGGACGAGAACGAACTCGCGGTACCACCCTGATTATGAACACAAAAAAGCATGTGCTCATCTCTCAAAAAATGCCTTAACGCGGCAAAGACGGCAGTGGTTAGCTGCACTCGGGACTAGCTTTCAGTCATCCTTCATCTAGAGCCTCTCACAGCCAAGGAAGCTCCTCTCTTAAAGATGGACTACAACATACTTGGGTCCTTCAACATGTTAATCCAAAATATTCTATAAAGGGATTATAGCCACACAAAAAACGTTTGTCAATCTAGATAAAAGCATTATGGCGCGGGTTCCTTTACTTTTTCGCGCATGAAATGATTTTTAGCATGAAGAATGCTGACTTTAAGGACAACGAGTACCGGTACCGCTACAATCATTCCAATGATCCCAGCAACTTCCCCTCCAGCGGTTAAGGCAAGCATAATCATTAATGGGTGCATATGCAGAGATTTTCCAACGATATATGGTGACAGGATATTACCTTCTAAAAATTGTAATCCAAATACGATTACGATTGTAATAATCACTAATTTTACCGAGCCTGTTGCGGCAATAATCACTGCTGGAATGGCGCCGATAATCGGTCCAAAATACGGAATAACATTCGTGACACCAATGATTAAGCCTAAAAGCAAGGGATATTTTAAATGAAATATCCAAAACAAAAGCGATGAAAGACTGCCAATAATGAGACAGACAAGCAGTTGACCTCTTATGTAGCTTCCTAACGATTCATCGATATCTCGAAGAAATCGCGTTCCCTTTCTCCGCCAATTTTTAGGGGTAATATACCAAACCGCTCGCTTCATAATCGTGAAATCTTTTAACATGTAAAAGGCAATAAAAGGAATAATCATAATAGCAAATGCAAAATTCAAAATATGTAGTAAGGAATCAGCAATGGTTGTAAGTAGTGAATCTAACTTTTTTTCAAATCCAATAATCCCTCCGTTAATTTGCTCTTGGAGGCCATCTGGCCATTCACGCGTATGGGATTGGAGCATTATTATCCATTTTCGATATTGCTCTGTTAAGATAGGAGCACTTTCCGCTAGCTCTCGTATTTGTGAAATGAATGCGGGAATTCCTTTATATAGACCAAAGCCGATCCCACCGAAAAAAAGAAAATAGATAGAAAAAACCGCAAGTCCTCGATGTAAACCTTTTTCATGCAGTTTTTCAACAATTGGGTGAAGCAAATATGTGATAAACCCACCAATAAAGAAAGGAAGAATGATAATTAGTGCCATGTTTACGATTGGTAACCAAACAAAGCGAATTTTTAAGAACATGTAAATGGCAATGAGTAAAAGGAGCAAAAAACCAATACGATAAAACCACTTAACCCGAATATCCACCGTTACATGCCTCCTTATTGATATTATTTTTAGAGACAAATACCGGATTTATACATTTGCAAAAATCCCCCTCCAAAAAGAGGGGGATACATTTTTAGAATAAAGCTCTCTTAACTTTTCTTTGCATTCGTTTCATTTGACGGGCTGACATCATGTTGTTTCTCTGTGCAACATTATATGCTGCCATACCCACTCCAAATGCAACCACGGAAGTCATAATTTTATTCATACGTCTCACCTCTTTGCGTAGTTTGACAGTTCTAAAACTTTAACTACTTCTAGCTTCAGCCCCAAGGAAAAAATGAACTGCTTTTTTCCCTTTTAAGGTGCTTCGCGCTTTATATGGTGTAACGACGTTTTTCTTCTTCAAACAAGTCATCTAGGGAACTAAGTGTACCATCCTCTTCGACTTGATGGGTATTAATTATGCCATTGGCAAGAGTCAACTCAATAAAACAATTCCAGCAATAATATTGGTTTATTCCGATTTTGCCGATATCCTTGCTCTGACAATTGGGACACTTTAGCATGAAAAGACACCTCACGTATGGTTTACGTCTACGATGATGGTATCCTTTCCGATCGCAGGGGGCTTCTCGGATTGTATGATCTGTTTCCCTTCTGTAATGTCCGAAAAGAAACCATCCGTAATTTCGTACCCTACGATTGTGCCCAATTCTTCATGAAAATATACATCCTGCAACAGGCCAAGTGACTCCCCGCTTTTTGATAGCAGCATTTTTCCATTAAGTGAGTGTTGATGGTACAGGGTATATTCTGGATTTGTTTTTAGTCTTACCAGGAAATCACGATCTTCAATGATAACCCCATCCCCGCCAAAAGATGCCACATCTTGTATGTCCAGAAAATAGGATTGCTTGAAGAAAACGCCTTTCTTGACCATTAGGCCTTTAACGACCCCTTCGTTCGTGATACACAAGTCCGTGACTTCACCGATTTTTGCGCCAGTCTTCGATTCAAAGACAGGCTGACCTTTTAATAAAGAAAATGTTCGCAAAAGAGTGTCCCACCTCCTGTGAACATTTATAGTTTCGACTTATTCACATGAAATCATAAGGTGTAAGGTTTTCCATGCCAATCATTGGATTAACTTGCATTAATTTTTCCGCTATTGATAGGGTAGTTTCTTCTTCATTAGGTGCCTCATCGTCGTCGGTATTCTTAGTTGATTTCATCTCCTGAAGCTTTTGGGTTAAGGTCGTTTGTCGGCTTTGTTCATCTGCCCTTTCTATCCCCATTCGTAGTGCTTCTTCTTCACCACACAGGATCAACGATCTTTTACTCCTTGTAATCGCAGTATAAATGAGATTTCTTTGTAACATCCGATAATAGCTTCTCGTAATTGGCAGAATGACGATCGGAAATTCACTGCCCTGAGATTTATGTACAGAACAACAATAGGCATGGGTTATTTGATTTAAATCCTGCCGAGTATAGGCAACTTCATTCCCTTCAAAAGAAACATATACCATATCTTGTTTTTCCGTATTTTCCTTTGCATAAATAATCGAAATAATTTCTCCAATATCGCCATTAAAAACATTATTTTCCGGCTTATTGATTAGCTGAAGCACTTTATCACCAATACGATATTTCACATCTCCAAAAGCAATTTCCTTCCGAGTGCCATCAGGGTTGGGATTAAATATTTCTTGTAGCAATACGTTAAGGCGGTCAATGCCTGCTGGACCTCTGTACATAGGTGCCAAAACTTGAATATCTTTTGCGGAATAGCCCTTATTTTTGGCATTAAGGGCAACCTTTTCAATCACCTGTGGAATCTGAGCAGTTGAACACCTAATAAATGAACGATCTGGCTGCTTCAAGGTAACATTTGCAGGCAAATAACCCTTTTTTATGTCATGTGCCAATTCAATAATGGATGATCCCTCAGCCTGACGATAGATATCTGTTAATCTCACCGTTGGGATCGTTTCTGATCTCAACATATCCTTAAGCACCTGACCAGGTCCAACAGAAGGCAGCTGGTCCTCATCGCCAACGAGAATAACCTGAATTTTATCAGGCAATGCTTTAAATAACTGATTCGCAAGCCATATATCCAGCATCGACGTCTCATCTACTATCAGGATTTTTCCTTCAAGTGAGTTTGCCTCGTCATGATCAATACTCTCAGTTCCATTAAAGCCAAGCAAGCGGTGGATCGTGACCGCAGGTAATCCAGTCGATTCACTCATTCTTTTTGCAGCTCTACCAGTTGGAGCAGCAAGCAGAAAAGGAAAAGGCTCATCCTTTTTATGGTAGTCCTGAGGCTCCAAAGAACAGCCATGCAATTCTGCATATAGCTCAACAATTCCTTTTATAACAGTGGTTTTACCTGTTCCTGGCCCCCCGGTTAAAATCAACATAGGCTGCATAAGGGCCGTTTGAATGGCTTCTCTTTGTGTTGGTGCATATTGAACGTTTAGTCTTTCCTCAAGATTCCCTAACGCAAGCAAAAATTCAGATTCAGGAAACTGCTCGTTATATTCTGTTTGTTCAAGGATGTTCGTTATACTCGTTACCAGTCCTTTTTCAGCAAAATATAACGATGGCAAATACACTCTCTTCTCTTCACCAATTAATTTACCCTCTTCTTCTAGTTTCACGATCTCTGTTGATATATCGGTAAATTCTATTTGGTCACGCTTATTTTCTTCTAACAAATTTTTAACCTGGATAAGTAAATCCTCACCATGTACATAAACATGGCCATTCTGCATGCTTTCATTCTCGAGTGTATATAGACAAGCCGCTTTTATCCGTTCGGGATGGCTGCCTGAAATCCCAAGTTGAAAACCAAGCTCATCTGCCCGTCCAAAACCAATTCCCTCGATATCCTCTACAAGCTTATATGGGTTCTTTTGGATTATTTCTAGGGTATCATCCTTATAGGTTTGATACATTCTCATCGAAAGCTGCGGTCCAAAGCCATATTGGTTTAAAGCAACCATAACCTGCTCTAACCCTTGGTGCTCCATAAGGGTGTCGTACAGCATTTTCGCCTTATCCGGAGGAAGCCTTGGGATTGATTCAAGTAATGAGGGCTGATTGAGAATTTTCGTAATTGCCTTTTCTCCTAATGTTTCCACAATATTTTCTGCGGTCTTCTTCCCAATCCCTTTGAACAGTTCACCTGATAAATAAGCCGCAACACCTTGCTTTGTTTGGGGAATATCTTTACGAAAATGCTTCGTCTGGAATTGCATGCCAAACTTAGGATGATCCTTAAATTCACCAAAGAATATATAAGTTTCATGTTCATGAATCTTTGGAAAATAGCCAGTAATTACGGCTTCCTTGTCATCGTATTCATGATTTGTTTCTTCGACGCGAATCCTTAGTACCGTGTAAAGATTCTGCTCATTATGAAAAATCGTGACCAGATGCTTCCCTTTTACAAACTTTCCTTGCTCGGCAAATAAATCCAGTGAACTTTGCTTATCCATGGGTGCTTCCTCCTTCCCCATTTTTTATGATGGTTATTTTGCTGATTCAATCAGTTTTTTTGCATGTCCAGCTAAAAGATGATCCGGCTGGATTTCTAGCGCCTTGTCGAACATCGCGATTGCTTTCGGTGCATCTTCTTTAAAGGCATATGACACACCTAAATTATAATAGGCATCAGCGTGTTGTTGATCTAACTCTACGCATTTTTCGAGCTGAACAATCGCTTCATCAATTAATTCTAACTGAGCAAGGCATAACCCATATTGAAAACGTGCTTCTACATCCTCTTCATTGAGCTCGACACTTCTTTGTAAATAAGGAAGAGCAAATTTCCCTTGATCAAGCTGTACGAGGGTAAGACCAAGCATGAAATAATTATCACTAGTCTGCAGACCTTTTTTCATTGCCATTTCAAACATTTTGTTAGCTTGTTCAAATTGATCATTACTGAAATATATATTACCTGCACTGTAGTATGCAGCTGCCGTATTTTCGTCCAATTCAATGGCCTTTTCGTAAAATTTCAATGCTTTTTCATCGTCACCGACAGCGGATAGCACGTTACCAAAGTTTATGTACGCAATCGGGTCAGACGGGTTTTCTTCAATGACTTCATTAAAAATCTTCGCCGCCTCTTCCCACTTGCCTTCTTGCATGTATTGAACACCTAATTGGTTTTTATCCATCGTAAATAATCACTCCGTTCTAATTTTAGAGTATACCATATACGAGTAAATTTTCAGTGTGTTTTGGAATATTATTGAGTACCATTTTCGAGTTGTTTTTTGGAATATTTTGGCTAAATGTACAAAACCCTTCAAAAAATGTCCAAAAGCAGCTGAAAAATGTCCATAACCATCGAAAAAGTGTCCAAACCCCCACAAAAAACATCCAAAACTCAAAATCACCATTATAATCCTATAAAAAAACCCCGATTCCAACCGGAATCAGGGTCAATTTTTAGCCAACATACGTCAATCGTTGTCCATTTTTATAAACTTCATCGATGGTACCTCCGCCAAGACATTCATCACCGTTGTAAAAAACAACTGCCTGCCCTGGAGTAACCGCACGGATTGGTTCATCAAAGATAACCTTGACCTTGTTGTCGCCGATAATCTGTACAGTAACTTTACTGTCATCTTGTCGATATCGGAATTTTGCCGTACACGTAAACTCCGCTGGCTTTTCCCGATTTGAAACCCAACTGACATCATCAGCAAGAATGGAGTCAGAATAAAGCTTTTCATTATGAAAACCTTGACCAACATAAAGGATATTTCTTTTTAAATCCTTTCCAATCGCAAACCATGGCTCGCCTGAACCACCGATTCCTAACCCATGGCGCTGACCGATGGTATGGTACATCAAGCCGTCATGCCTGCCTTTAACTTCACCATCCATGGTTTCCATGTTTCCAGGCTGAGCTGGCAGGTATTCACCAAGGAACTCTTTAAAATTCCGCTCACCAATAAAACAAATCCCCGTGCTATCTTTTTTCGCTGCAGTAGCAAGGTTTGCTTCCTTCGCAATCTCCCGTACTCTAGGCTTTTCAAGATTACCAATTGGGAACATGACTTTGCTAAGCTGTTCTTGAGATAATTGATTTAAAAAATAAGTTTGATCCTTATTTTCATCTTTACCACGGAGCATTTTATATTCTCCGTCACGATATTCGACTTGAGCATAATGACCGGTTGCTAGATAATCAGCCCCTAACTTCACCGCATGCTCAAGAAAAGCTTTAAATTTAATCTCTTTATTGCACATAACGTCTGGGTTCGGCGTCCGTCCCGCCTTATATTCAGCAAGGAAATAAGTGAATACCTTGTCCCAATATTGCTTTTCAAAATTAACAGCGTAATAAGGAATACCAATTTGATTGCAGACACGGATAACGTCGTTGTAATCCTCGGTTGCCGTACAAAATCCAGTATCGTCCGTATCATCCCAATTTTTCATAAAGATTCCGATGACATCATAGCCCTGCTGTTTTAATAGCAGCGCTGCAACGGAGGAGTCAACACCGCCAGACATACCGACCACCACTCGTGTGTTTTTTGGATCCTTTTTTTCCATGTTTCTCACCTCTCTATACCGAAGACTATTTTCTAGATTCGTTACGAAAACAGCCTTACCGAAAAAATCACTACATTTATTTTTTCAGACGTGTCACAATTCTTGCCGTTTCTTCAGCTGTTTTGATGATTTGGTCTTCAGTCGTATTAAATCCAAAGCTGAAACGGATAGAATTGATCAACCGCTCTGATTCTTTGCCAAACATAGCAACCAGGACGTGTGAAGGTTCAATTGAACCAGCGGTGCAAGCAGATCCACTTGAAACGGCTATTCCAGCTAGATCAAGGTTCACCAGCATCGCCTCCACGTTCGTTCCCGGAAAGCTTAAGTTTAATACATGAGGCAATGAATTTTCAAGCATTCCGTTTATGGAAAACTCAATATCATGTTCGGACAGGCGCTGAATAAAGGTATCCTTAAATTCCTGATACATTTTCCGTTTTGCAGATCGATCTTCAGATGCTATTTTTACAGCTTCCCCAAAACCGACAATGGCTGCCACATTTTCCGTTCCCGCCCGCCTTTTTCGCTCCTGCTCACCGCCAAAGGCACGAGGTACCAATTTAACCTTGTCACGGATATAAAGAAAACCAATCCCCTTTGGTCCATTGATTTTATGTGCGGAAACAGACAATAAATCCACTTGGAGCTCATCCACATTGATTGCTTCAATTCCATAAGCTTGGACTGCGTCAGTATGAAATATTGCCTGGTGCGCTTTGAGCAGTTCGCCAATTTCCTTAATAGGCTGGATGGTTCCGACTTCATTATTGCCGTACATGATTGAAACCAATATCGTATCTTCTCTTAATGCCTTTTGAAGTTCATCAAGAGAAATATCACCTTTCTCATCCACCGGTAAATAGGTTACCTCATATCCCATTTTTTCTAAGCGCTGACCTGCATGCAGAACAGCATGGTGTTCTACCATAGTCGTAATAATATGCTTTCCTTTATGCAGATTGCTTTCAGCCGCACCAAATAATGCCATATTATCTGCCTCAGTACCACCGCTTGTAAAAATAATCTCATTTTCCTTTGCACCAATACTCCTAGCCATCGTTTCTCTCGCTAAGTCAATATAGTGTCGTGCTTCTCTTCCAAATGAATGAATACTTGATGGGTTGCCAAAGTTAGTATTCATAACTTCCACCATTTTTTCAATTACCCTGGGGTGCATTGGAGTTGTTGCAGCATGGTCGAGATAGATTCTTTCCATCATTCCACCTTCAATCAAAAAAATTCTCTCTATTATTTTTAACCTTAAATGTAAAACATATAACCGTCTACTTCCGCATCTTCACTATGACTTGCAAGATCTTCTAGGGTAGTATTGTCAAGGACGGACTTAATGGCATCCCGAATACGAATCCAAAGTTCCCGCTGTGCTTGTGCTTCATCCTCAATTCCCTCAACGAGTGTAATCGGGCCTTCTAGTACCCGAATGACATCACCGGCAGTGATTTTTGAAGGTGTATGCGCAAGTATATATCCACCGTAAGCACCTCTGATACTTTTTACCAAACCTGCGTTTCTTAATGGAGCGATGAGCTGCTCAAGATAATGTTCAGATAAATCGTTTGCTTGAGCAATTGATTTTAAGGATGTCGGTCCCTCACCTTGATTTTTAGCAAGTTCGATCATTATTGTTAATCCGTAGCGTCCTTTTGTTGAAATCCTCATTTTTTTACACCTCTATAATAAATTTTAAATATATACAAGTAATATGATAGGCTTTAGCAATTATATCATATTGTACTTTAATATGCTTTTCCATGAGAAAATGGTAGAGTTAAATAGAACGTATTTATTTAGTTGGAGCGATGCATGATGCAACAAAAACCGCTGGCATTTCGAATGCGCCCTAGAACAATAGATGAAGTCGTTGGACAGCAGCACCTAGTGGCAGATGATAAAATTATTGCTCGAATGGTTAAGGCTAAACAGCTGACATCAATGATATTATATGGACCGCCTGGCATCGGAAAAACGTCCATTGCTAGTGCGATTGCTGGAAGTACAAAATATGCCTTTCGTACCCTTAATGCTGTCACAAATAATAAAAAAGACATGGAAATCGTCGCTGCAGAGGCAAAAATGTCCGGTAAGGTGATTTTACTCTTAGATGAGGTACATCGGCTTGATAAAGGAAAACAAGATTTTTTATTACCATTTTTAGAAAATGGTTTGATTACCTTAATTGGAGCAACAACAAGCAACCCTTATCATGCCATTAATCCGGCCATCCGCAGCAGGTGTCAAATTTTCGAACTCAAACCTTTATCTCCTGAAGAAATAAAACTAGCACTACTCCGTGCTATCGAAGATGCAGAGCGTGGTTTCGGAAAGTTGAAGATTGCTATTTCTGAAGAGGCACTGACTCATTTCGCGACCGCCTCAAATGGTGATGTCCGCAGTTCATTAAATGCACTAGAACTCGCTGTCCTTTCCACTGACAAAGATGAGGAAGAAGTCATCCAGATTAGTCTAGAAACTGCAGAAGAATGTATGCAGAAAAAAAGCTTTGGTTCCGATAAAGATGGTGACGGTCATTATGATGTTTTATCCGCCTTCCAAAAGTCGATACGCGGCAGTGATGTGAATGCGGCACTTCATTATCTAGGAAGATTAATTGAAGCTGGTGATTTGCAAAGTATCAGCCGACGATTATTAGTAATTGCCTACGAGGATATTGGACTTGCCAGTCCGCAGGCAGGTGCGAGGACATTAGCCGCCATTGAAACCTCGGAAAGAATCGGTTTCCCTGAAGCAAGGATTCCACTTGCAAATGCTGTGATAGAGCTTTGTTTATCACCAAAATCGAATTCTGCTGTCATCGCCATAGGTGATGCCATTGCAGATATCCAAAAAGGAATCATTGGCGAGATTCCAGATCATCTGCGAGATGCCCACTATAAGGGAGCAAAAGAACTCGGAAGAGGAATTGGTTATTTGTATCCTCATGATTATGATAATGGGTGGGTTTCACAACAGTATCTGCCGAACAGATTAAAAAACAAACAGTACTACCTGCCGAAGAAAACCGGTAAATTTGAACAGGCTCTGGCGATTGTTTATGACAAATTAACTCGGAAAAAATGACCTCTGGGATCCTCCCAGAGGTTTATTTTTATGCCGCAACATCTCGCTTATTAAACACATAGAAAGCCAATAATTGAAATAACACAAAGTATAAAACTAGCATGATAATAGAGAAAGACATGGTCATCCCCTCTAGAAGCGGAGTGCCTTCGATATATTGCATTAAATTTGTATTAGCAAACAAAATATATTTTGCCCATTCAAACTTCATCGATATGAGTGCCGTGAATTGACTGCCGGTAAACATCAAGAATAACGATATACCAATAGCCAGTGAGCTATTTCTAAAAACGGTTGAAATCATAAAAGCCATGGTTGTGAGCATCATCATTTCAATTGAACCTAAGCCATAATAAATGATCAGATGGACGACAATATGCTGCTCTGTTATTTTTCCATTAAAGTAATTCAAATAGGGTACCGCTTGCTCTGGCATCCCAAATAGTACGGCACCAAGGAGCGCTGAAAAAACAAATAGAATGCCTACCATTAACAAAGCAAATACTAATACGGTTATGTATTTGGATAATAGAATCTTACTTCGATTAATAGGACGAATAAGAAGCAGTTTGATCGTTCCCCATGAAAATTCGCTGGCAACGATTCCTGCAGAGATGACAATTGTAAATAATCCAGCTAATAAAATAAGCTCTGAATTGTCTTGGACAAAAGACCATAAATGATATTTTTCCCTAAACGGAATATCATGTTCAATTCTGTATTCATTGATCTCAATCTGTTTTTTATAATAATCTTGTTCTGTCTTAAATTGACTAGACTCTAACTGCTTTTTCAAGGCTTCATTTTCCTGTTGAAGAACTGGTTTCCAATCCTCCGTTACATTTGGTTCGTCATCAACCAGATTATATTTCATAAAAACACCAGTAATAGAGACAATTACCAATAAAATCGCAATCATCACATAGGTACCAGGTCTTCTGAAAATTTTCATTAATTCATTACGGATCAAATTAATCATGATTTAGCGCCCCCTTATCCGATGTCAATTCAAGGAAGCGATCCTCTAATGTTTTGGAAACTTCTTTAATACCAAACACTTGAATATCATTTTCTACGAACCCCTTTACCATTGCAGGCACTTCGTTTTTAGGAATTTCCAAGGTAATCCCGTTTCGTGAATTGGTTGCTGTGATAGTTGGATACCTAGTTTTCAAAAGTGTCATCGCCTTATCACTGGGAATAATCTCAAACTCAAAGCTAGCACTATTTCCATGCACCAATTCCTGGACCAATTGGACATCAATAAGTCTGCCATCTTGAATAATTCCAATTCGGTCACACATCATTTCCATCTCTGAAAGGATATGGCTTGATACAATGACTGCCATCCCTTTTTCCCGAGCTAGGAGACGGATATAATCACGGATTTCTCTTATCCCTGCGGGGTCCAGTCCATTTGTCGGCTCATCCAAAATCAACACTTTCGGATCATGCAAAAGACATTGAGCTAATCCTAATCTTTGCCGCATCCCTAATGAGTAGGTTTTTACTTTATCGTGAATCCGGTCTGATAATCCCACTAGCTTGACGGTCTCATCAATTTTCCCCTTCGTTATCCCTTTTACCATTCGAGCGTAGTGGATAAGATTTTGATACCCACTTAGAAACTTGTACATTTCAGGATTTTCAACAATGGCTCCGACATGCTTAACAGCGTCTTCGAACTTGGTTTTGATACTCGCTCCACCGATTATTATATCTCCAGAAGTAATTCCCATTAGACCGACAATCATCCGAATCGTGGTCGTTTTACCTGCCCCATTTGGGCCAAGAAAACCAAAGACTTCACCTTTATTTACTTCAAAACTGATATTATCTATGATTGTTCTTCCTTTAATGACTTTCGTTACATCCTTAATAACTACGATAGATTCCAAGTAATTTCCCCCTCTCTTAACAAGTGTACCGTATTCTAGATAAAACTTACCAATTTTACATAAAGGCTGTTTTCGTAACGATTGTTGTTAAAATCTTAAAGCCGATTTTAACGTGGCAATAGTATTTTGCGCGCTGAATTTAGTCTACAAGCTCTTTTCTTACTAAATTTATGCTGTTTTCGGCGAAAACACAGTACATTCATTATTTTCTAGTATAAAAAGCAACAAAGTTTAAGAAAAGAGCCTACATAAAAAATAACCCCGACCTATTGGTTCGGGGGGTTAGTACTATTTCTCGTCAGCTACACGGGTAATTTTGATATCCGAGAGTAACTCACGAACTACATAGCTTGCCATGATTAATCCACAGGCAGATGGAACGAAGGCATTTGAGGATGGCGGCATTTGCCCCTTACGAGTGGGCGCATTCTCATTTCCAACCTCTTTCTTGATATCCTCCCGAATGACAATTGGGCTCTCATCAGAGAAAACCACTGGAATACCTTTATGGATTCTTTCCTTGCGCAGCTTCGTGCGGATTACTTTTGCGATGGGATCCGTATGCGTTTTTGAAATATCTGCAATCTTGAAGCGAGTTGGGTCCATTTTGTTAGCCGCACCCATGCTAGAGATAATCGGAATATTTCTATTTAGACATTCTTTCATCAAGTGAATTTTATAAATAATCGTATCTGAAGCGTCTACGACAAAATCCAATCCGTATTTAAAAAACTCTTCATACGTCTCTTCTGTATAAAACATTTTTAAAGCGATGACTTCACAATCAGGATTAATATCTTTAATGCGCTCTTTCATCAGGTCTGCTTTAGGTTGGCCGACCGTAGAAAGAAGGGCAATCAGTTGACGGTTGACATTGGTGATATCAACAACATCTTTATCAACTAATACCAAACGACCAACACCAGAACGTGCAAGCGCCTCAGCGGCAAATGTTCCGACACCGCCAATGCCTAATATAGCAACTGTACTGTTTTTCATTATATCAAGGCCTTCTTTACCAATTGCCAGTTCATTACGAGAAAATTGATGCAGCATATGATCCTCCAGAAATATAAATTCGACTTATTAATATCTTTTACCCTAAAAAAATATAACATACTCGTTCATAAATTCAAGTATCTCTATGGGAATTCTTTTGTTGCTTGTTTTTTTAAAGAGGCGGTTTTCTGACCTCATGAACACTTTATGAGACCCATTTTTCCTGATTACACATATTTTTAGGCTTCATGAACACTTCCTGAGACCCGTTTTTCCTGATTAAACATTTTTTTGGGCTTCATGAATGCTTTATGAGGCCCATATATCCTGATTACAGCTATTTTTGGGCCTCATGGGACCACTAGACCCGTTTCTTCAACTCATGATTTATGGAAACAATCCCACTCAAAAAATAAAAATAGCCCCCTGCGTTGCAGGAGGCTATTTTTATAAGGGTCCCAATGGTGCCGTCGCGCTTAGTTCCTTCTTTTGATCCCGCTATTTTCGCAGGTGGGTGTCCTGTTCCAAGTTTATGTAAGTCCTTTTTACCGTATAGGTTGAGGCATTTACGCAGCTTGAAAACGGCAGACTCCCGAAGAAATAATGTTGGTCAAAAGTTAGGTAATACAACGAACATTTCAGGACTCTTATTTGATTGACTTTATAATATCATATAATGAAAAACCATTCAAGTGATAATGAAAGCGTTTTATTCATTTTTATTGGTAACATTTAGTGACAAATGGAGTTCTTTTAATTGAGCTTCAGAAACTTCACCCGGTGCATTTGTTAACAGGTCGCTTGCACTTGCCGTTTTTGGAAAAGCAATCGTATCACGCAGGTTCGTACTGCCTGCAAGCAGCATAACCAATCGGTCTAAGCCAAGAGCAATTCCACCATGTGGCGGTGTTCCATATTCAAAAGCGTTTAATAAGAACCCAAATTGTTCCTGTGCTTCTTCAGGTGTAAACCCAAGAACTTGAAACATTTTTTCTTGTACAGGACGCTCGAATATCCGTAACGAACCGCCTCCGAGTTCATAACCATTCAAAACAAGGTCATAGGCCTGTGCTCGAACTCTGGCAGGGTCTGTATCTAGGTACTGCAGGTCTTCCCGAACAGGCATTGTGAATGGATGATGGGCAGCATAATAGCGGCCTTCTTCTTCACCGTATTCTAGCAATGGCCAATCTGTAACCCATAAGAAATTAAACTTGCTTTGATCGATTAATCCTAATTCTTTTCCAAGTTTTGAGCGAAGTGCACCTAATGCATCGGCAACTACATTTTTCTTGTCTGCTACGAAGAGGAGAAGATCGCCTTCTGCCGCATTCAAAACAGTTCTTAGAGCTTTAGCATCCTCATCTGCAAAAAACTTCGCGATTGGACCTTTTAACCCATCTGCATCAACTTTCAGCCACGCAAGACCTTTTGCACCATAAACGGAAACAAACTCTGTTAAGGCGTCAATATCTTTACGGGAGTATTTTTCCGCAGCTCCTGTTACATTAATTGCCTTTACTTGACCGCCATTCGCGACCGCTCCCGCAAATACTTTAAATCCTGAATCCTTAACGACCTCAGATAGGTCGATGAGTTCAAGTCCAAAGCGGGTATCAGGCTTATCTGAACCAAATCTGCTCATGGCCTCGTCATAAGTCATCCGTGGAAATGGAGCAGGAATTTCAATTCCTTTTACTTCCTTCATCAATCCAGTCATCATTTTTTCCATTAACCCTAAGATATCCTCTTGTCCAAGGAAACTGGTTTCAATATCAATTTGGGTAAATTCTGGCTGACGGTCGGCACGTAAATCTTCATCACGGAAACAGCGAGCAATTTGGTAGTAACGCTCAATCCCACCAACCATTAATAACTGCTTGAATAACTGTGGTGATTGCGGCAGTGCATAGAACTCACCAGGATGTACACGGCTTGGTACGAGATAGTCCCGCGCTCCCTCTGGTGTACTTTTTGTTAAAATTGGAGTTTCAATATCTAAAAATCCTTCCGAATCAAGGAAATCTCTGATTTGCTTCGTTACTTGATGACGCATTTTTAATGTTTCAAAAATAACCGGCCGACGGAAATCTAAATAACGATATTTTAGACGAATATCTTCAGAAGCATCCGTTTTGTCTGAAATCACAAATGGAGGTGTTTTCGCTTCGTTAATAATTGTTACATTATCAGCTAGAATTTCAATTTTCCCGGTTTTTAAATTAGGGTTAATTGTTCCCTCCTCGCGAGCAATAACCGTTCCTTGTATATCTAGTACATACTCGTTCCGGATCTTCTCAGCGATTTCAAGTGCTTCTTTTGATACATCCGGATTGAAAACAACCTGGACAAGACCTGAACGGTCGCGTAAATCAATAAAGATTAATCCGCCTAAGTCCCGGCGCTTTGCAACCCATCCCTTAAGCGTTACTTTTTCACCGATGGCTGATTCTGGAACATCGCCACAAAAATATGTTCTCCCGTACATGAAGATCCTCTCCTCTTATCCCTTTAATTCTTGAAAATATTCGACAAATCGTGCTAATTCAATTTCCTCTTGCTCACCAGTTGCCATATTCTTTAGATTGATTTTATTATTCGTCAGTTCTTCATCACCCAAAACGGCAACATATTTTGCGTTCAGGCGATCCGCTGACTTAAATTGCGCTTTAATTTTCCGATTTAAATAATCTCTCTCAGCAGAAACACCAGCAAGACGGAGCTTTTGCAAAAGCCCTACGGTATAGTCTTTTGCTTGTTCACCAAGGGAGGCAATATAGCAATCAATTCCTTTGGCCACTTCTAGTTCGATGCCTTCAGCATTTAGAGCCGCAATAAAACGTTCAATACTCATAGCAAAACCAATTCCCGGTGTTTCTGGGCCGCCCATTTCTTCGGCTAAACCGTTATAGCGACCACCGCCGCAAAGAGTAGTAATCGCTCCAAAGCCCTCGGCGTCACTCATAATTTCAAATGCAGTGTGATTATAATAATCTAAACCGCGTACAAGGTTCGGATCCACAACAAATGGAATATCTAATTGTGTTAAATACTGCTGTAATTTTTCAAAATAAGCCTTAGAATCATCATTTAAATAATCAATAATCGAAGGTGCAGTTTTCATTAATTCATGATTGTGATCCTGTTTACAATCGAGAATCCGCAATGGATTTTTTTCTAGACGGTTTTGACAGTCTGGACAAAACTCACCGATTCTCGGTTGAAAATGGTTAACTAATGCATTACGGTGAGCAATCCTGCTCTCCTTATCACCAAGACTATTAATAACGAGCTTTAGTTTTCTCAAACCCATTTCCTTGTATAAATTCATCGCTAGTGAAATTACCTCTGCGTCAATGGCAGGGTCATTACTGCCTAATGCTTCAATGCCAAACTGTACAAATTGACGGAAGCGTCCTGCCTGTGGACGTTCATATCGGAACATCGGTCCCATGTAATAAAGCTTAACCGGCTGATTTGGATACCCAAACATCTTTTTCTCAACAAAGGACCTTACAACAGAAGCTGTGCCTTCTGGTCTAAGTGTGAGACTGCGTCCGCCTCGGTCTTCAAATGTGTACATTTCTTTTTGGACAATGTCGGTAGTATCGCCTACTCCTCGTGTAAAGAGATCAGTATGTTCAAAAATCGGAGTCCGTATTTCTTGATATTGATATTTCTCGCAAAGTTCTCTGGCTTTTGCTTCAATCTGCTGCCATTTTTCTACCTCTCCAGGTAGAATGTCCTGTGTTCCTCTTGGAATGCTAATAGACATAACAGAATTCCTCCTCACGGTTCCTTTTTTATGTAAAACATTGTATAAAAAACAAAAAACTCCCGTCACTTGTATAAATACAAGGGACGAGAGTTATATTCCCGCGGTGCCACCCTAGTTGAAGGCATCAATAATCATGCACTTCCTCTTTTACAGTTAACGCCTGCTCACGTTCTTCTCCTACTAAAGGTGGAATGCATTCATTCCAACTAGAGGTGGATTATATTCATTCCACCTAAGTAAGTCTTTTTCAGAGAGAAGCCTACGGAGTGTTCATTCATTAAGTACCATGTAGAAATGCTTTCAGCCTTGGGCATTTCCTCTCTTGTCATGTTTTAGCTTAACTACTATGCTCCATCATTGGTTATATTCATGTATTTTATTTATTTATATAATATTACGGAGCATTGAATCCATTGTCAAGAAGGATTTAGTTTCTTTCTAAATGTTTTTTCAGCTTTCTAACATCAGCGATCGTCAGTCCAAATTCTGATGCAAGCTCAAACGTATTATTATGCTGTTCCTTTTGAATAAAATCATGGAAGTCGACACCAAAAATCCGACTATCCATTGATTGAATACTATTTCCCTTATCGCTCGCTCTCAACACATCACCCCATCATATTCTTCTATAAACTTATTATTTCCATCAAACCAAAAAACTTACATAAGAAACAAAATAACCGATTTTTTTACAAATAAGGAATGAATTCCATTCCTATTTACGATAAAATAGAAGATATTGCGAAGGGAGAGAGTGGATATTGAGGAAATTTATACTATTTTTAGTATGTTTCGTGCTGATTTTTGCTGTATTCCTTCCCAAAGATATAGGGGCAGCAACCGAATCGGTTACTATTTCAGAGGACACCGTTAATATTCGGAATGGTTCGGGCTTAAGTTATCAGCTTGTGAAACAAGTAAAAAAGGATGAAACGTTTACGATCATTAAAGAAAAGGACGATTGGATTCAAATTCAACTTTCAGCGACGAAAACAGGTTGGGTGGCCAACTGGGTAGTTACAAAATCCACTAATGGCGAAACAACGACCAAGTCTAGTAATTCAAAAAAGATCACTGCTGAAGCCAATACCGATCAACTAAGAGTACGCTCTGGTCCAGGAACTAGCTTCCGTATTATTGGTTATTTAAATAAAGGACAAGCTGTTACTGTACTTGATGAAAATGAAAACTGGTTAAAGGTATCTGCGACATTAGGAGAAGGCTGGGTTGCACGAGAATACATAGATTTAAAGAATACTAGTAATCCTTCAAAAGAAGAAAGCACAAACGATTCCATCGGTAAGGGTATTGTGATTGATACATTGAATATACGCAATGAACCTTCCACTACTGGAACGGTTATTGGAAAACTAGCAAAAGGAACGACTGTTAGTATTTATTCAAAAAAAGATACTTGGCTAGAGATACGGTACGCTGATCAAAAAGCATGGGTTAGTGCAGATTTTGTTCAAATGGGTACACAAAGTCAGCCGTCTAAAGGTGATACTGAATCCATTGGTACAGTCACTGCCAGCAATCTTAGTGTTCGCAGTGGCTCTTCATTAAATTCAAAAATTATTGGGTCCGTTTCAAAGGGACAGAAATTTTCTATTTTGGAGGAAGTAAATAATTGGGTCAAAATTGAATATCAACCTGGAAAAACAGGCTGGGCAGCGGGCTGGTACTTTAATAGGGATAAAACTGGACCAAGCCAGCTAGCCAAAGATAGCAAAGTTACGATCCTCCATAATGGAACCAATATCAGAAAGGATCCAAACACCCAGTCAAATGTCCTGCAGCGGGCAAATGAGGGAGACTCCTTTCCCATTAAAAGTGTCGAGCAGGATTGGTATGAAATTACCCTGCCTAACGGTACGAATGGTTATATCGCTGGATGGCTGGTAACAACCAATGGTTCAGGACCGGAAATTGATAAACAAGGGCCAGAAGGTTACCTGCGCTACAAAACCATTGTCATTGATCCTGGGCATGGGGGTATAGATAATGGTGCCACCGGTTCAAGTGGAACACTTGAAAAGGAATTGACACTACGGACTGCTCAGCTTTTATCCGATAAGCTAAAAGCATCTGGAGCCAATGTCTTTCTAACGAGAAGCAATGATTCGTTTCTTCCACTTCCTTCAAGGGTAAGAATGGCAAGTGTACACCAGTCTGACGCCTTTATCAGCTTACATTATGATAGCAACCTAGACCGCAGCGTCCGGGGAATGACCGGTTATTACTATCATTCTTTTCAAAAGGATCTAGCTGAATCTGTTTACTATTCAACCAATGCGCAAACAAAGCTAAAAAGCCGTGGTGTGCGCTCGGGTGATTACCATGTCGTTCGAGAAAATCAAAGACAAGCCGTGCTGATGGAATTGGGCTACCTAAGTAATCCAGCAGAAGAAATGACGATGAGGTCGAGTCAATTTCAAGAAAGCGTCGCAACTGGCATTTATAATGGATTAGCAAAGTACTTTAAAGAATAAAAAGAAAAGCTATAGCCCCTAGGCGCTGTCGCTAGACAAAAAAATGCTTGGCAGCTATTAAAAAGCGCCAAGCATTTTTTATATTTTACTATCAACAATAAGGGTTACAGGACCGTCATTGATTAGTTCAACATCCATCATCGCTCCGAAGATACCCGTTTCAACCTTGATCCCTTTTTCGCGCAATAAACCATTGAAACGTTCATATAGTTGATTCGCCTGTTCCGGTTTTGCAGCATCCATGAAATTGGGCCTTCTTCCTTTCTTGGTATCTCCATACAAGGTGAATTGAGAGACAGAAAGGATTTCACCGCCAACCTCTAATAAAGATAAATTCATCTTCCCAGCATCATCTTCAAAAATCCGTAGATTTGCAATTTTATCTGCTAGGAAGGCCGCGTCCTCGTCTTTATCTTGATGTGTTACACCAACAAGGAGGACTAGACCTTTGGAAATACTCCCTGTAATTTCACCATTAACCGTTACCTTCGCCTTTTTACTACGCTGGACAACAATTCGCATTTTCCCAAAACTCCCTAATTCATAATCCGGCGAACCGAATAGATATCTGGAATCTGTTTAATCCGCTCAACCACTTTTTGCAAATGACTAACATTGTGAATGGCAATCGACATACTGATTGTCGCCATTTTATTACGGTCAGATCGGCCAGAAACGGCTGAAATATTGGTTTTTGTTTCATTTACGGCCTGTAAAACCTCATTCAATAAGCCACGGCGGTCATAACCATTAATTTCGATATCAACATTGTATTCTTTACGATTATTTAAAGCGGATTCCCACTCAACTGGAATTAACCTGGCTTGTGCATCATTCGAATCGATATTTGTACAATCGGCACGATGTACAGAAACCCCGCGTCCTTTCGTAATGAAGCCGACAATTTCATCACCAGGAACAGGATTACAGCATCTCGATAATCGGATCAATAAATTATCAATCCCAGCAACACGAACGCCCGACTCCTTCTTTTTCGTAGAAGGAAAAGTCTTCATCTCTGAAATGGCATTTGTAATTGTCGTTGATTGTTCTTTGTCTCTCTTTTTACGCCATTTCTCAGTTAAACGATTGGCAACCTGCAGTGCTGTTACTCCATTATAGCCAACCGCTGCATACATATCGTCTTCATTGGTAAAATTAAACTTTTCTGCTACCTTTTTTAAGTTTTCAGCAGTTAAGATTTCTTTTAAATCGAAATCCATGGATCGGATTTCTTTTTCAACAAGCTCTTTTCCCTTATCGACATTTTCATCACGGCGCTGCTTCTTAAAGAAGGCACGGATTTTGTTCTTGGCCTGTGATGTTTGTGCAAGCTTTAACCAGTCTTGACTTGGTCCATATGAATGCTTTGATGTAAGTATTTCGATAATGTCGCCTGTTTTAAGTCGGTAATCAAGCGTAACCATTTTTCCGTTGACTTTTGCCCCAATCGTTTTATTGCCAATTTCAGAGTGAATTCGATAGGCAAAATCAATCGGAACAGAACCTGACGGTAATTCAATGACATCTCCCTTTGGGGTAAAAACAAATACCATATCGGAGAATAGATCTATTTTTAACGATTCCATGAACTCTTCTGCATTCGCTGTGTCATTTTGGAATTCAAGGATTTCCCTAAACCATGTTAGTTTTTGTTCATAAGAAGTAGTATCACTTAGTACTTTACCTTCTTTATACGCCCAGTGGGCTGCAATCCCGAATTCGGCAATCCTGTGCATTTCAGATGTCCGAATTTGAACCTCTAACGGGTCACCCTTAGGTCCGATGACTGTTGTATGAAGAGATTGATACATATTAGGCTTCGGCATCGCAATATAGTCCTTAAATCGACCTGGCATTGGCTTCCAGCATGTATGGATGATTCCTAATACCGCATAGCAATCCTTAATACTATTCACGACAATCCGAACCGCAAGCAGGTCATAAATCTCAGTAAACTGTTTATTTTGCTGAACCATTTTACGGTAAATGCTATAAATATGTTTAGGTCTTCCGTTAAGCTCCGCGTTAATGGAGACTTCCTTCATCCTCGTGCGGACCTCGTCCATTACATCAACTAAGTATTGCTCCCGCTCTGCACGCTTCTTTTTCATTAAGTTAACAATACGGTAATATTGCTGTGGATTTAAGTACCTTAATGCAGTATCCTCCAGCTCCCACTTAATCTTAGAAATACCAAGACGATGGGCCAAAGGTGCAAAGATTTCAAGTGTTTCATTTGAAATACGGCGCTGCTTCTCTACAGGAAGGTGCTTAAGCGTCCTCATATTATGCAAACGATCGGCAAGCTTAATCAAAATAACGCGGATATCTTGAGCCATAGCCACAAACATTTTCCTGTGGTTTTCTGCCTGCTGTTCCTCGTGTGATTTATATTTAATTTTTCCTAATTTCGTAACCCCGTCGACAAGCATGGCCACTTCGTCATTAAATTCAGTCTCGATGTCCTTTAGCGTAACATCGGTGTCTTCAACAACGTCATGAAGAAAACCAGCGGCAACCGTTTCAGGATCCATCTCCAAATCCGCTAGAATTCCAGCCACTTGAATGGGATGAATAATGTAAGGTTCTCCCGATTTTCTATATTGTTCACGATGAGAATGTTTAGCGAATTCGTAAGCTCGCTTAACTAATTCAACATGCTCCTCGTTTAAATAGGCTCTCGTCTTGTCGATGACTTGATCGGCGGTTAGAACTTGATCGTTCGCCATAAAATCACCTTATTTTTCGTCTCATTTTTTTATTAAATGTATTCCAATCTATACTAGTTACTAATGAATGTTATTATTATCGAAAAAAAAATCTTAGATGTAAAGGGATTGATACTTATTTTACTGCATTTTGCAATAAAAGTGTCGAAATATAGTGAATTCGTTAAAAAATAATATGCTTTTATTATAACAAGAGAGCACTCAGTTACGAGTGCCCCCATTACTATTAGTAATTCAACAACGTCATGATGTCGTAGCCATCAAGTTTCTTGCGACCTTCAAGATAGGATAATTCAATTAAGAAGGCAATTCCAGCAACCACACCACCTAGTTGTTCAACTAATTGGATGGTAGCTTCAATTGTTCCACCTGTTGCTAATAAGTCATCAGTTATTAGCACACGTTGTCCTGGCTGAATGGCATCCTTATGAATGGTTAGGACATCACTTCCATATTCTAATCCATAGCTTACTTTAACCGTTTCACGAGGTAGTTTTCCATCTTTACGAACGGGAGCAAAGCCGATTCCAAGTGAGTATGCTACAGGGCAGCCAATAATAAATCCTCTTGCTTCTGGACCAACAATTAAATCTATTTGCATATCTTTCGCATAAGCTACAATTTGGTCTGTTGCATACTTATATGCTTCCCCATTGTTCATTAATGGAGTAATATCCTTAAACGATATTCCTGGTTTTGGATAATCTGGTACAATTGCGATAAATTTCTCTAAGTCCATTACTTAATTGCCTCCTCAATTGTAACTGATTCCTCTATGACTTGGTCAAACCAGCTCTTTAATTGCTGAAAGGATGAAAATAATAAATCTCTTTCAAGGGCAAATTGAGCTTGTTTTGTTTGATAAGTAATTGAATCAGTTAGGTCATGCTTTTGTGATTGTTTATTCAATGTAATAAATCCATTATTTATTGTAACAAAACCTAGTTCAGAAAACACCTTTGACATAAAGGTGACTGTTTCTGTGGACCAGCCGCGATGTTTTGCAATTTCATCGCCATGGCGGGCGATATCAATAGGTCCTTTTTTTAATAAAAAAGCATAAAACCACTTAAAATGATCCCTTGTCGGCATTGTACTAAAAAAATCACTCGATTCTTTGTAAAAATAAGCATAAATTCGAGCAGGCTGTTTCCCATTAAATAAGTGACAAAGTATGTTTTTTGATGGCGGGAAGTCAACGAGAACGACATTGGCTTGATGTGAATCGAATGCCTTGGCATCCATCTCATCTTGAATGAGGATTGTCTCATTCGTAAGAGCAGGATCAATTTTATTAAGCTGCTCTTTGTTAAAAATAATATATTTCCGATTTTCTATAGGAATGGTATGAGCCAACGAATGAATACGTTTGACACCACGATGATCAAATAGCTGCCACGATTCAACCGCAACATCCTGGATAAAAATTTGTGGTTTACGGATATTATTCCACTCATTGATGGCTAATTCACCAATTAACGAAATTTTTGAAGCTGGTGAAATATGGTCATATAACTTTCCAAGTCCAAAACCAATCCCATCAAGGTTGGCACCATTTTCATTTACCAAGACTTTCAAATGATTTTGCTCAGAACCAATTTTTCTCATAGTAGAAATTTGGACATTGTTGATTAAAACCTTTGGCTTAGGGTTGTCCATTCCAAATGGAGCAAGGAGGTTTAATTCATCCAGTGCATCCAAATTGATTTCTTCGATATTTATTTGATGATCAAGCAACGTAACAGGTACAAAATCCTCCGCTAACAACTGTTCATTCGCAAGATTATTTAACCTTGATCGAAGTTCTGAAACATGTTCAAGATTTAGCGTCATCCCTGCTGCCATTGGATGCCCTCCAAAATGAGGAAGAATATCCTTGCAAGTCGATAGATTTTTAAACAAGTCAAACCCGGCAATACTCCGAGCAGAACCCTTCGCTATTCCCTTTTCCTGGTCAAAACTAAGAACAATAGTCGGACGGTAAAACTTTTCGACTAACCTGGAAGCAACTATCCCAACTACGCCTGCATTCCAACCTTCTTTTCCGATGACGAGTACGGAATTTGATTGAATCGGATAATTTTTTTCCACCTCTTCAATCGCTTCGAGGGTAATGGAATTAACAATTGATTGTCTCGTTTTGTTTAATTCATCCATTTCCTGCGCTAGGGTTTCAGCTTCATAGGGGTCGTCTGTAAGCAACAGCTCGACCGCCATACCCGCATCTTCTAGTCTGCCGACAGCGTTAATCCTAGGCGCGAGTGTGAAACCAATGGTTTCTTCCGTTATGGATTGCTGCTCCACTCCTGAGACTTTAAGTATAGCTTTTAACCCTTTGTTAGCTGTAACCTTAAGCCTTTCTAAACCTTTTTTGGCAATCAGCCGATTTTCATCCTTTAATGAAACTAAATCGGCAATTGTGCCGATCACGGCTATTTCCAACAGATGTTCCGGAACCTTTCCGTACAGGGCATGGGCTAGTTTGAAAGCAACACCTACCCCAGCCAGTTCCCGAAACGGGTAAATACTATCGGGTAGTTTTGGATGAATAATGGCCAATGCTTCAGGTAAGATTGGACCTGGTTCATGGTGATCCGTGATGATTAGGTCAAGGCCTATTTCCTGTGCTATAGCTGCTTCATTCACAGCAGAAATCCCTGTATCCACAGTTATAATTAACTTAATTCCTGACTCAGCTGCTCGACGAAAGGCAGATTCATTTGGTCCATAACCTTCTGTAAAACGATTAGGGATATAAAATTGTACATTGGCTCCCAATTCTCTAAGGGTAACCATTAATACGGTTGTACTGCTCACACCATCCGCATCATAATCTCCAAAAATTAAAATAGGTTCTTGTTTAGCTATTGCTTCCCGAATTCTATTTACAGCTATATCCATGCCTTTTAATAAATAAGGATCATGGAATTGCTCTTTTCCAAATAAAAAATACCGTGCAGAATCAACGGTATCTAATCCGCGGTTGATAAGCAGCGACGCAACAAGTGGCGTAATTTTTAATTCGGTTTCGAGAGTTTTTACTAGTTGTTGATCAGATTTACGAACAATCCATCTAGTTTTCGACTTTAACATGCGTTCACCCCTCAGACCTTACTATTATACAGGAGCATGTTTCACAGTTCAATCCATAAAAAAAACCGCAAAATGCGGTTTTTTCCATTACACTTGTGGCTCATCTGAATATTTTCTTTTTTCTTTGACTGTTTTAATGGTACCCTTCTTCTTCAATTCTCTAGCTTTTAATACCACCCAAAGATTGGTAGCGATAAAGATTGAAGAGTACACACCTGTTACTAAACCAACTAACATTGCAATATTGAAATTCCGGATGGACTCACTTCCAAAGATAGTCATTGCAAGAACAGTGATTAAAACCGTAAATACGGTATTCACTGAACGTGTTAACGTTTGACGAACACTTACATTTACGACATCAGCTATGTCCTCGAAAGTTTTAAGACGCTTCTTCTTCTGCAAGTTCTCACGCATTCTGTCAAAGGTAACAATCGTATCATTAATTGAGTAACCGATGATGGTTAACACAGCAGCGATAAATGTTAAATCCACTTCAAGTCTTGTAATACTGAAAAAGGCAACCATAAAGAATGCATCGTGCAATAGTGAGACAATAGCCCCAATTGCCATTGCAAACTCAAACCTGACCGTTACATAAATAATGATTCCGATTGAAGCAATAATGAGGGCAATAATTCCGTTTTTCGCCAACTCTTTACCCACTGTCGGTGAAACGGTACTTACACTCGGATCAGAGCCGAATTCATCATGGAAAGTTGTTTTTAACTCTAAGACTTCATCCTTCGATAAAACGTCTTTCGTTCGAGCAGAAGCAACTTCTTTGTTTTCTCCAGAAAGCGTAATATCATCAACACTAATATTAAGTTTGTCAAAGGCTTCTGCAACCCGTTCTGTTGTCAATGGTTTGTCAGATAAAACTTCAATCCGCGTGCCATTTGAAAAGTCAATTGACAGATTCAAACGTAAAATCAGGATTATGATTAAACCAACTGCAATGAGAACACCAGAGACAATAAAAAATAATTTTCTTACCTTCACAAAATCATAGCGATCCCATCTAGTTGGAAGATCAATTGCATCATAATTTTCAGCTAAATCTTTTATTGCCGATTTTTTCACACCAAACCATCCAGCCTTTTTATTCAAGAAACCGCTATTTACCCACATACCTAAAAATAGACGTGATCCAAATACAGCTGTAAGAAAGCTTAGCATAATACTCACCAATAGCATGGTGGCAAATCCTTTAATGGAGCTCGTCCCATAGAAGAATAGAACAGCTGCCGTTAAGATTGTCGTTAGGTTTGAGTCAAGGATTGAGGTAAATGCACCTTTACTACCCGCTTGGAATGCCGATTTAATCGATTTTCCTACCTTGATTTCTTCCCTGATTCTTTCGTTTGTGATAATGTTGGCATCTACGGCCATACCCACCCCAAGAATAAGAGCTGCGATACCCGGTAAAGTTAGAACACCATTCATCCAATCAAAAACTAATAAAACTAGATAAATATAGACCGATAATGTAACGGTAGCGATGAAACCAGGAAAACGATAATAAACTAACATAAATATATAAATAAGGGCTATCCCGATAATACCTGCTAGAATCGTTTGGTTTAACGCCTGTTCACCAAATTTCGCACCGACAGATGTAGAGTATACTTCTGTCAGCTTAACTGGAAGTGCACCAGCATTTAAGAGAGAAGACAGCTCTTGAGCTTCAGTGGCAGTAAAGCTTCCAACGATAGAAACGGTATTTTGATTAAAAACTTCTTTTACAGTTGGTGCTGATAAAAATTTAGGATTCACTTTTGTAATTTCAGTCTTGAAGGAATCTTTTCCTTCCTCGAAATCAAGCCAAATAACTAATACATTATTCGGTGCCATTTTAACGATTTCTTCTGTAACATTTTTGAACTTTTCAGCACTCTTTAATTTTAACGAAACACTTGGTGCTCCATTTTCGTCGAAAGTCTGTTTAGCTCCGCCTTCAGCTAAATCTGTTCCATCCATCATGATACGGTCGTTCGCATCTCGGAAGGTTAAATTGGCTTGGGTGGAAAGGATATCTCGAGCTTCATTTTGATCCGTTACCCCAGCAAGCTGGACACGAATCCGATTTTTCCCCTCGATTTGAATAGTCGGTTCACTAACTCCAAGAACATTAATACGCTTATCAAGCGCCTCTGCGGTACTTGCTAACGTATCTTGGTTAATTACTTGACCTTTTTTCGCTGGTGTCACTTCATACAAAACCTCAAAGCCGCCTTGAAGGTCCAAACCAAGTTTAATGTCTTTTAAAATACCTGTAGTAGTAAATCCCATTGTACTTCCTAGTAGTAGAATAACTAGAAGGAAAGCGATAATTCTACTGCGCTTCACCATTATGTATAGTTCCTCCTTAGGCTCTAGCCAAAGCACTGCAACGAAGCCTTATATAAAAATCATTCTTCTATTATAGTTTATTTCAATAACTCTTTCCATTCATTTTCATCTTCCAAATTAAAATCATTGTTTTTATATGTTTCAATTGTGGTAAAGCTTAAGTAATCACTGACCTTTACGGAAAGAATGTCATCAATAATCTCGTAAAGTCTGATATCCTCTTTTACCTTCTTCCATTTTTTCCTTAGTAAGAACTCCCAAAGAACAGTTTCTGATACTTCTTTGTAGCCAAGCAAGCGAAATTCTTCTAACTTACTTATTAAGGCTGGCTTTACCTGAGTGTGAAAATGATTGTAAGAATGGCTTTTCTCCATTACTGCTTCCTCCTGAGGACTTTTACGCCCATCTCAATTGTCTTGAAAATAAAAAACACCTTGTCATGCTTTGTCCACCCTTATGCATATAGATTAATTGTATATGAATTCTTCTTTTTTGAGAAGGTGGGAAGTAGGATGTCAAAATTTTTAAAAGGGACTTTTATCCTGTTAATTGCAGGATTTATTACAAGAGTACTTGGATTTATTAACAGAATTGTCATAGCTCGAAGTATTGGTGAAGAAGGTGTTGGCCTCTACATGATGGCCTTTCCTACCTTTATCTTGGTTGTGACCTTAACACAAATGGGACTACCTGTCGCCATATCAAAGAACATTGCCGAGGCAGAGGCAAAAGGAAATCATCAAGAAATAAAAAAAATACTAGTTGTATCTCTTGCAATAACCATCTCGTTGTCGCTTATTTTTACACCAGCATTAATTTTATTAGCTCCCATTCTCTCTACCACTCTTTTTACCGATCCAAGAACGTATTATCCTTTAATTGCCATCGCACCTGTGGTACCCGTTATTGCAGTTTCCTCTGTCCTGAGGGGCTATTTCCAAGGCAGACAAAACATGCGCCCTTCTGCAATATCACAGATCTTGGAACAGCTTGTAAGGATTACCTTAATTGCCGTTATGACGAAAGCGTTTCTTCCATATGGAATAGAATATGCGGCAGCGGCAGCAATGGTTGCGGCCATTATAGGTGAAGTCGTTTCCTTAGTCTATTTAATGACAACCTTTAAATTAAGGAAAAGATTCAAGCTCCGCAAGAATTTCTTTCAATTTGTTCATTCAGGAAAGAAAACCTTTAAAGATTTAATGGAAATTGCCTTACCGACAATGGGAAGCAGAATGATTGGGTCTGTAGCATGGTTTTTTGAACCGATTGTTGTTGCCCACAGTTTGGCGATTGCAGGGGTGGTTGCCGTTGAAGCTACGAAACAATACGGATCTCTAACAGGTTTTGCCATGCCATTATTATTGCTGCCTTCGTTTATTACTTACTCATTGGCAACTTCTCTTGTCCCAGCCATAAGCGAAGCCAATTCACAGAATAACCATCAATTGATTGAACATCGTTTGCAGCAGGCTTTACGATTTGCCTTTTTAACAGGCGGATTATCTGTTATCGTTCTATATGTTCTGGCTGACCCTCTTATGCAGCTCATGTACGGCACAACAAAAGGATCTTACTTTATTCGAATTATGGCACCCTTCTTTTTGTTTTATTATTATCAAGGACCTTTGCAGGCAGTTTTACAGGCATTAAATTTAGCAAGAGCGGCAATGATCAATAGCTTAATTGGTGCTGTAGTTAAGACAGCCGTCATATTTATGCTCGCTTCTCAGCCGTCCTTCGGGATAACAGGAGTAGCGTTAGGGATAATCGTTGGCTTTGTATTGGTAACTGTGCTTCATTTTGCGACTGTCATAAAGAAAATTTCTTTTAGCTTTTATATACGTGACTACGTAAAAGGCTCAATCATCATGTCCTTCTCCGCATGGATAGGTTATTGGCTGTTCAATCACATACTATTGGGCGAGCATTTAGCAATCAGAGTTCTTTCTTCTGCAAGTGGGATGTCATTAATTTATATCATTCTGTTAATCATCGCGGGCTTAATAAAAAAAGATGAGCTTAAAAGAATCCCAATTATCCGTCATTTAATACCAATCAGTTAGATAGACAGTAAGAAGACACGCACAACAGCGTGTCTTCTTACTGTTCGTCGATAATGTCGACAAAAAACTTTCCATTTTCATAGCTGCAAAAGGAGATTTCGCGAACATCGCGATACCCCAACTTCTTCAATTCCTGACGGAGCCAAAGATTGGTTTTATTGATCCGTTTTAAGTTTTCTTCTTCAACTGAGCCGTCAATAATTAACGGGATGGTAATATCCCCTTCCTTGGGCTGGCCATCACTGTTATTCATTTTTTCAATTACGGATAAACTTCCCGAGGACTCCAGAATCGCAAACTCAACGTCGGCAATACTCCTGATATCCTTTTCTCTTAATTGCGTTAGTAAATCGTCAAAGTTATAGCGTTGTTTTCTCATCGCATATTCATCAATTTTTCCGCGGTTAATGATGATTGTTGGTTTTCCGTCGACAAGATCCCGAAATCGTTTACTCTTTAAGGAAAGGGTTGCTAAGAAAATTTGTATGAGCATTAATAAAGTCATCGGAATGATTGTTTCAAAAATCGGTCTTTTGGGATTTTCAATTGAGAGGATCGCCATCTCACCGATCATGACAAAAACGACAAGATCAAGAATGCTTAACTCGCCTATTTCTCGTTTTCCCATTAAGCGAAAAATGAGGAGGATAAGTACATAAAAAAATATTGTTCTCAAAATGATTATTAAGTATTGTTCCATTACTGTCCGCCCCTTTTTTCCATTCAAATATAGTGTTAGCTTTTTTTCACTCAATCATTTAAGGAATAATATCCCATTAACATTTTAAAATTTTAATTCTACTTTTATTCCCTGAAGAATATGCTTGTACTAGGTAAGAATCTGTTTATCTTAGGGGTAAAACACTACGATAAGGCAACTGAAGGGGGAGAGTAAAATCGAATCAAAAAGCTTTACTACAGCTATTTTGTACGGGTTAATTTTTATCTTCATTTTTGCAATTGTCAGCAGCCTCATATTTTCATTAATTCTTAGATTTACTTCCGTTCGGGAAATTTCACTTCAATACATTATAACGGCGGTATCGTTTATTGGATTATTTGGAGGCGGATTTCTTTCAGGCGGAAAGCGAAAGCAGAAGGGCTGGCTGATTGGGGGATTAACTGGCTTAATTTATAGCTTCATTGTCTTCTTGGCTCAATTTCTAGGTTATGACCGCATTTTTGACGTGGAGCAGGTAATCTATCACGTATGCTATACATTAATCGCAATGATGGGCGGTATCTTAGGGGTAAATATAGCAACAAATAACTCAAGAACAGTATAAAGCAAAAAGGAAGCCAAATAAATGGCTTCCTTTTGCACTTGCTTGTGTTTTACTTATCTAGTGAAACTTCTGCAGTTGTAGAAGTTTTAGCAGATTCAGTTACTTCACGAATGGCATTACGGTCATATGTTAAACGGCTTCCGTCTCCACATTTGATCACGACTTTATTTTCATCGATTGAATCAATAAAACCGTGTAAACCGCCAATCGTGACGATTTTATCACCTTTTTTTAATTCGTTTTGCATTGATTGTACAGCTTTTGTACGTTTTTGCTGCGGACGAATTAGTAGGAAATAAAATAATACAAACATTAATATTAATGGAATGATTGAACCTAATCCTTGCATGTTGTTCCCTCCTTTCAATGAGTATCTATTAGAAATTTTTCGCGTTCGGTTTGTTAAAACCATAACGTTCAAAAAACTCTTCGCGGAAATCACCAAGCCGGTCCTCACGGATAGCTTGTCTGACCTTCTCCATCAATCTTAACAGAAAATATAGATTATGATAAGATGTTAATCGTATTCCGAATGTTTCGTCACATTTTATAAGGTGACGAATGTAAGCACGGCTATAATTTCGGCATGTATAGCAATCGCAATCAGGGTCTAGCGGTCCAAAATCTTTTGCAAATTGAGCATTTTTAACCACTAATCGGCCAGTACTCGTCATCAATGTACCATTTCTAGCAATTCGAGTTGGCAGGACACAATCAAACATATCAATCCCACGAATTGCCCCATCAATCAAGGAATCAGGTGATCCAACCCCCATAAGGTATCGTGGTTTGTTTGTTGGTAAAAGCGGTGTAGTGAATTCAAGAACCCGATTCATAACGTCCTTAGGCTCACCCACTGAAAGTCCACCAATAGCATAGCCAGGGAAATCAAGCGACACCAGGTCTTTTGCACTTTGCTTACGAAGTTCTTCGTACTCTCCACCTTGGACAATTCCAAAAAGACCTTGGTCATTTGACCGCGCGTGAGCATTCAAACAACGCTCTGCCCAACGAGAAGTTCGCTCAACTGATTTTTGCATATATTCATAAGTAGCTGGGAACGGCGGACATTCATCAAATGCCATCATAATATCGGAACCTAGGTCATTTTGAATTTCCATTGCTTTTTCAGGAGATAAAAATAATTTCTCCCCACTCATATGATTACGGAAATGTACGCCTTCTTCTTCAATTTTACGAAATTCACTCAAACTGAAAACCTGGAATCCACCAGAATCAGTTAAAATCGCTCTATCCCAGTTCATAAACTTATGAAGGCCGCCAGCTTCCCTGATAATTTCATTTCCAGGTCGAAGCCATAAGTGATAGGTATTACTTAAAATAATACCAGCACCCATTTCTTTTAAATCCTCTGGAGACATTGTTTTTACAGTCGCAAGCGTCCCTACTGGCATAAATGTAGGCGTGTCAAAGGAACCATGCGGTGTATGAACTCTTCCTAAACGGGCACCCGTTTGCTTACATGTTTTGATAAATTCATATCGAATTGCAGTCAAATGTTTTTCTCCTTCCTTAACTTTTTACTAAATGATAAGCATCGCGTCACCAAAGCTGAAAAAGCGATAGCGTTCGTTCACGGCAGTATTATAGGCATTTAGAATATTATCTCTTCCCGCTAATGCGCTAACAAGCATAATCAACGTCGATTTTGGCAAGTGGAAATTCGTAATCATCCCATCAATCGCCTTAAAATCGTACCCTGGATAAATAAAAATATTGGTCCAGCCGCTGCTTTCAATGAAGCTTCCATTATTCACAGCAGCAATCGTTTCAAGAGTCCGGGTTGATGTGGTACCAACGGTGATAATTCTTCCGCCATTATGCCGCACTTCATTTAGTAATCTCGCTGTTCCTTCGGTAATCATATAAAATTCAGAGTGCATGTCATGTTCTAACACATCATCAACACTAACGGGTCTAAACGTCCCTAGCCCAACATGAAGGGTAATAAAAGCGACATGGACACCTTTTTCTCTCACTTCATTTAAAAGCTCTTCAGTAAAATGAAGTCCTGCTGTTGGGGCAGCAGCCGAACCTGGTTCACGGGCAAACACAGTTTGATAACGGTCTCGATCTTCAAGCTGTTCTTTAATATAGGGAGGTAAAGGCATTTCACCTAATCGATCAAGCATCTCATAAAAAATACCCTCATATTTGAACTCTAACACTCTGCCGCCATGCTCTGAAGTTCCTGTACATACCGCTGTTAGTAATCCATCACCAAAATCAATTTCTGTTCCCTCTTTTACACGCTTTGCTGGCTTTACAAGTGTTTCCCATCGATCGCCATCTTCCTGCTTTAACAGTAAAACCTCAATTTTCGCACCTGTATCTTTTTTTACACCAAAAAGGCGTGCTGGCAATACCTTAGTATCATTTAATACTAGGCAATCCCCTTCACGCAAGTATTCACTAATATTTTTAAAAATTTCATGCTTTAACTCGCCTGTTTCCTTATTCACTACCATTAACCGACTATCAGTCCTGTTTTGAAGCGGAACTTGTGCGATTAATTCTTCAGGTAAATGAAAATCAAATAAATCTACTTTCATATAAACACACCCAACTTAAAAAAATTACGGTTTTGGAGGCTCCATGCCAAAATGATGATAGACTATTTCTGTTACCATTCTACCTCTAGGAGTTCGTTGTAAGAATCCAATTTGCAGTAGATACGGTTCGTAAACATCCTCAATCGTTTCAGACTCTTCCCCAATTGACGCAGCAATGGTATCTAGACCAACAGGACCCCCGCGGAATCTTTCAATAATTCCTTTTAGCAGCTTATGGTCGATATGGTCAAGGCCAAGTTTGTCTACTTGCAGAAGCTCTAAAGACTCCCTCGCCACTCCCAAATCAATTTCCCCATTTCCTTTCACTTGCGCAAAGTCTCTTACCCTGCGGAGTAAACGGTTGGCAATTCGAGGGGTTCCCCGCGCTCTTCTTGCAATCTCAGCGGCAGACTGTTTGTCTATTTTCGTTTCAAATAAGTCTGCTGTTCTTAAGACAATATCCTTCAATTGTTCTTCCTTATAATACTCGAGTCTGCTCAAAACTCCAAATCGATCGCGGAGCGGTGCTGATAAGGACCCTGCCCTGGTCGTTGCACCTACTAAAGTAAATGGTGGAAGATCCAATCTTACCGATCGAGCACTAGGACCTTTACCAATGACGATATCGAGACAAAAATCCTCCATCGCGGGATAAAGAACCTCTTCAATCTGTCTTGGCAGACGGTGGATTTCGTCTATAAATAAAACATCACCAGGTTCCAGTGCCGTTAAAATGGCAGCTAAATCGCCCGGTCTTTCAATAGCAGGTCCTGATGTGGTACGGATGTTTACACCCATTTCGTTGGCAATAATAACAGCAAGCGTCGTCTTTCCTAATCCAGGAGGTCCATATAGAAGAACATGATCCAATGTTTCCTTGCGAAGTCTTGCAGCCTCAATAAATATCTCAAGACTTTGTTTCACTTGATCCTGCCCAATATACTGTTGTAACGTTTGCGGCCTGAGGCTTTGTTCTAAGGAGATTTCGTTCTCATCATTAACCTCACTAGAAATAATTCTCTCATCCATGAATAATCACCTTATTTCAAAAGCCGCTGCAGGGCTTTTTTAATATATTGGTCGGTTGATAATTGTTCTTTTCTTAACTCTGGCGAAATCCTTTTCACTTCTTTATCAGAATAGCCAAGGACTTTCAAGGCAAGTACCGCTTCTTCAAACGCATTATTAGTCGACTGTTCAGAATTTGGGAAGGTATCTGCATTAAATAAATTTGGAAAATAATCTGGCACAATGTCCTGCAGTTTCCCTTTTAAATCAAGGATCATCTGTCTTGCAGTTTTTTTGCCGACTCCTGGGAACTTGATTAAGAAGCTCTCATCCTCATTTTCTATCGCAGAAACGACCTGTTGGACTTCACCGGAAGCAAGAATAGCCAGAGCCCCTTTTGGTCCAATTCCTGTAACATTAATTAATTTTGTAAACAGCTTTTTTTCTTCACGTGACTCAAAACCATATAACGCCATTAAATCTTCACGGACGTAATGATATGTATACACAGTAACATTCGTATTCATTTTACTAGAATAAATAAACGGATTTGGTGTTGAGATTTGATAACCAATTCCATTATTCTCAATTACAATATATTCGGGACCCACAAACTCAACGGATCCTTTGAAAAATTCGTACATTTACTTTCTCTCCCTCGAGTTTCTCATGTACTCCATTCTATCACATTAATTTAGCGGATTAGTAAAAGTTATCTGTGTAGGGGAAGAATAAAAATATTCAGTGAATTCGATTGGCATGCTTCCATTATTTGAATAGTTAGACGGGTTTGCGCCCATTCTATACTCTATCAGGACTCGCTACTTGACCGAAATTTTCACTTTTTACTTTTTCGGTCACATGGGGACTCGCCACTTGACCGAAAATTTCCCTTTTCGCTTTTTCGGTCAAATTGGTCACCCCCAATGGTACCTTAAGATTCCCAGGTCATTCTACTACTCGATTCTTTACTGCATACAAAGCAGCTTGAGTACGATCAGCTACTTCAAGCTTTGCCAAGAGGTTTGATACATGTGTCTTTACTGTTTTTTCAGTAATAAACAGTGCCGACGCAATTTCCTTATTACTTTTTCCTTTTGCAATTTCCTTGAGAACATCTAATTCTCTATTGGTTAACTCTGAAATTAAGTTTCTACTTTCTTTTTTATTGGATAGGTTTGCAAGTAAATGCGAGGTAGCTTTTGGATGAAGCTGATTTTCGCCAGCAATGACTTTTTTAATACAATGAATTAACTCGTCTGGCTCAATGTCTTTCAACTGGTATCCAGACGCACCTGCTTCTAATGCTGGAATGACATGATCCTGGTCGGAAAAACTAGTCAACATGATAATTTTTATTTCCGGCAGTTCACTTTTTATTATTTTTGTCGCCTGAATACCGTCCATCTCCGGCATGATAAGATCCATCAGAATAAGGTCTGGTTGTAATGTTCTTGCTTGTCCCACAGCTTCCTTGCCATTTGCCGCTTCTCCAATAATTTCAATATCACGTTGCGTTTTTAGGAAAAATGCCAGACCCCGTCTGACAACATGATGATCATCTGCGATCATGATTCGAATTCCCATTGGTCCTCCCCCTAAACTGGAATCTTTACTCTAATCTCCGTTCCCTTTCCTGGTTCGCTCCTAATTAAGAATGTACCATTTAGGCTTTGCGTTCGTGCCTTCATATTTTTCAATCCAAACGATGGCAGTTCCAGTTTCTCATCATAATAGAAGCCACAGCCTTGATCTTGAACTTCCATTATCACTAAATCACTGCTTCTATTTAAAAATAAACGTACATGTGTTGTCTGTGAGTGTTTTTTACAATTTCCAAGCGCTTCTTGACCAATTCGCCACAGTGCTTCCTCTACTTTTTCAGGAAAGCTTGAGATGCCAGTTAATTTTACCTCAATCGTTAATCCTAACATCTCCGCATAGCCAGTTAATGCACTTATAATTCCATTTTCCAATCCCTGTGGTTTTAACTGCCAAATCAGCGCTCTCATTTCCCCAAGTGCGTCTTGTGCAAGATCCTGAATATAGGAAAAAGTTTGCTTCACCTCTTCTTCATCTGTCATTTCCCTGCCTGCTCTAGCAGTAAGACTTAGCGAAAATAGCAACTGATTAACAGAATCATGTAAATCCCTTGCGAGTCGATTCCGCTCTGAGATAAGGGCAGTCTCCTGTTCTCTTTGGGTTAAATTTATTCTTTTAAGAGCTGTACCAATTTGAAAAGCTACCGCCTCTAGAAGAGCAAGTTCATCTTTTTGAAAATGTGTCTTGAAAGGTGAGCCGACATTTAATATTCCGAATTTCTCGTTCCCTGCCCTTAGCGGCACGGTGGCATGGTGGGTTAGTCCGGCAGTGTCACCTGCCTTCTCAAGGATGACATTCTCAATTCGCTGACACTCTATGATGTTTACTGCCTTGTTCAATTTTCCGCTATTATATCGACTTACGCACCAGCAGTCACCGTTACACATTCTTTGATTATGGTTACGGGCCAATGGTTCAGGCAGCGCCTCATTTGCTGCCAGCTGATGGCCACCGTTCTCATCTAGTAAAAAAATCCAGCCAGTTTGAAGTCCGGTTATATTCAGGAGTTTTTTTAAAACCCCAGCGAGAACGGTCTTTGAATCTGTACCCTCATTCAATAGTTCAGCTATTTCTTTTAGAATAGCAATCTCTTCATTTCTGGACATTCAATCCTCTCCCAGCCTTTGTATCTATTTATTAAATCATAGTCTTATCACAATCTTGAAGGCAAGTATGAAGCAGGTAAAAAGCTGACGGCTCATTTGTCAGCTTTCTTCTCAATCTGTAAAAATTCAATTACCTCATTGTCCGGTCCGTTGTAAAAAACTGTTTCCCAGCCATTTTTAAGTTTATAAGGACCTTCTAGTGCTAGAATGCGTTTATTTTTAAAATGATTGATGACTTCTTGTATACGGTCGACTTCAAAACATATATGAATACCTTTGGAATCCTGCTGTTGGCCACCCGAAATGAGTTCAAGCTTCAAATCAGCATTTGCTAAGAAGACGATCTCCTCATCCTGGAAAGATATTCGCACCTCTTCACTTAACCCTATAAACTCCTGATAGAAAGCAATTGATGTATCCAAATCCTCTACTTCAATAGCAAAATGGTGAAAGTGCATAGCCAGTCCCCTTTATAATATTAAATTCATATCACCAAACTCGTGCCATAAGTATTTATGGTCAATCGCTTCCTCATATGCATTCCATAATAAATCCTGAGGAACGAACGCTGTAAGCATATCGAGATGGCTTGCTTTTGGTTCGTGGAAACCAGTAATAATTCCATCTACCATTTTCAATGGGAATTGTTTATTAATATAGAGATTCGTTACTCCATTTAACGTGCCAGTTACCCCGGCACTTTCTAGTGCTCGAACAACTGTTGTCCCCACTGCAATGACTCTGCCTCCAGAAGCTTTTGTCTTATGAATCTTTTCTATTGTTTTTTCGGAAAGATGATATTCTTCATAATTATCAGTTGGAGATGTCTCCAATTCCTCATCCAGCAGGTAGCTTAGACCGGTATGAAGCTGAATAAAATCAAGCTCTATCCCTTTGCGCTGAAGCTTGAATAGCAGCTCCCAGCTGAACGCTCTTCCTGCTGAAGGCATTTCAACGGAACCAGGATGGCTGGCAAACACGGTTTGATAATAATCAAGACCCCATTTGTCATAGATATATTCATAACGGATTGGTTCCCCAAGTGCATAAATACTATTAAAAAGCTCGGTTCCCTTTTTTGAAAAAAGGATTGTTTTTAGTGGTGAGCCTGCTTTCATATTCGTAACTACAGCCGTGAGATCTGGTGAAAATATAAGGATGTCACCCAGTTTAACTCCCTCAGCTACCACTAACACATCCCATGTCTCCTCACTTAGCCGCCTCGCCAGACGAATTTCAACAGCTTTTTGAATTTGTTTTGTGCCTCTATACAACCCACCTTGTAGAATGGCAGGTACGGTTCGACTATTGTTCATAACAACCAAGTCTCCAGGGTTCAGATAATCAGTTAGGTGAAAGAATTGATCATGGCTGACATGACCCGTTTTTTTGTTTAAAACCATTAGTTTAACATGGTCTCTTCTGATTCCCCGTCTTTCGGGTGGATGTGAAGCATTTAGCTCAGAGGGTAAATAGAAGTCAAATGCAGTGGCAACCATCATCATCCCTCCCATGTAACTCTTGAGCTTCAAAGCGTTGACCCGTAATTCCGTTTGATTTTTCTGAAGCTAAATACAAAAACACATCGACAACATCCTCCGGCTTTGCTAGCTGATAATCACAGTCAGGTACAGCAAGTTGGTGCATATCAGTAGCCATTTCCCCTGGATCGACCATATTGACACGAACGTTGGTTGAGCTTAATTCATCTGCCCATGTTTCGGTGAGACCCTCAACAGCAAATTTAGAAATCCCATACGCCCCCCAGCCTGCATAACCAATATTGCCTGCTTCGGAGGTCACATTTATGATAGAGCCTTGATTGCGCTGCAGCATTCCTGGTATGACTCTTCCCGTTACTAAGAACGGTGAAATCGAATTAACCCGTAACACTTCAGCGAAATCCTCTTCAGGATAATCGAGTAATAATGGCATTGGACTTGGTCCTAAGATCGAAGCATTATTGATAAGAATATCAATTTTCCCAAACGCCTCCTCCGTCATGGCTACAAACCTTTCGACATCTCTATTAAGGGAAATGTCTGCAGTTACAGCCAACACCTCAGCACCTAATGCCACTGCCTTGTCCCTCACTTCAAATAACCCTTTTGAAGTTCTAGAACAGATTGCCAGGCGGGTTCCCTCTTTTGCAAATGCTAGTGTTAATGCTCTACCTAAACCTTTTGATGCACCTGTTATCATAACTACTTTACTTTTTAACATGTCAATCGCTCCTTTAAGTGTTTAACTTGATGTCTTTAGCTTAAAGGATTTTAGAAATTCCTCACTCAGAAAAAAGCTTGAACTTTATCTACAACTTTAGGATGAGAAAAATAAATTGGGTTGCCATTCAATTCATGAAGCCCAAAATCCTATCGTTCAAACAAAAATAGGCCTCATGAATTGTTCATGAATCCCAAAATCTTATCGTTCAATCAAAAATGGACCTCATGAAGTGTTCATGAAGCCCAAAATCCTTCGTTCTAACAAAAATCGGCCTCATGAAGTGTTCATGAAGCCCAAAATCCTAATATTATGGTTATTCTTCCTTTGAATACGGTTTAAAGGTTTCTAGAACCTCTACATAACGATCTTTTGTTTTTATTGGTATTCCTTGAATAAGCTCTTCTTGTTTATTACTTTCGAGCTTTTTTACATCTATCTGAAAAAAAGATTGGATAATTCGGGATCGGTCGGGTCGGCCATTAAAAATAGTTAATACGCCATCTTCGGTAATTCCAAAATAGCCATTCGTTTTAAGTAATGGCGAAATGTCATCCTCATATTTTCTAAAAACCATTGTTGATTCATCCATTTCAACTAACTGCCATTGATCATACTTGGACCAAAAATTTTCGATAGACCAGTAAGAATCGAGAACAACTTCCTCACTTATTTCACCATCGAGATAGATCCTTTCCAAAATAATCGTCAATTGCTGAGGTTCTAACTTCTGCTGATCTTGATGGTTTTCCACTTGTTCGGCGGAGCCAGATAACAATATTCCCGGCACCTTTCCGATAGACATGAAGAGAACAACCGCAACAAAGGCTAAACCAAGCCGATACTGTGCTACCCAATTGAACCTCATGCATAATCACCTCTTATTTTTAGAGATCTAATTCTTCTTCACTACTAGTTTAGCCTTTTTTTTCCTTTTTATCCTTTTGAAAAAAAAGTAATAGAGGCA